>LS483478.1:3303295-3963954 GCA_900478215.1 Salmonella enterica subsp. houtenae serovar Houten | reverse complement strand
AGCCAGGAAACCGCAGTATTAAATTCGGTAGTAAAGCGGAAAGCGCCTTTCAGGGAGATCTCTTTGCTTATTAACATCATCCTCGGGAAGTTAGGTACCGCGCCGCCCATGACAACCTGCACCATCACGCGCTTTCGCGCGGGTGACTTCCAGACAGGTGGCGATTGAGGACGGATGACTGGAGACTTCGAAACTGACGTCGAAGTAATCTTTCAAAAGAATGAGAACGGATTTATTGTCTGCTCGTCATTAAAAAAACAGTATCGTGATATTTTGCGCCAGGGCAGCCCAAATGTGCATTTTCTGTGGCTGGATGGCGATTACGAGACTATTCTGGGGCCCATGCAGAGTCGGGCTGGGCATTTTATGCCCGTGGCGTTGTTCAAAAATCAGTTTGATGCGCTGGAGTGTCCGCAGGAGGATGAACACGATATTGCCCGCATCGACGTGAATCACGACATCGAACATGTGACGGAGCAGTGTCGTCAGGCGATGCTGGCGTTTCGTCACGGACAATAAACTCAGCCCATTACGAGCTAAGTCATATTATTAGAAGTCAGCTTTCAGCACCACACGGTAGCGGGCTTTACCGTCACGCACGTGCTGGATAGCGTCGTTGATTTTCGACATCGGGTACAGTTCGGTAGTCGGCGCGACTTTGCTGCGCCCGGCAAACTTCATCAGCTTGCGCAGCTCGAATGGCGTACCGGTCGCCGAACCGGAGATACTGCGATCGCCGGCAATTAAGGTAAACGCCGGAACCGGTAGCGGCTTCAGTACTGCGCCAACGGTATGGAAGTTACCGCCGTAGGCCAGCGCTTCAAAATAGGGCTGCCAGTCGAGATCGACATTAACGGTATTGATGATGAGATCGAACTGGCCCGCCAGCGCTTTCAACTTATCCGGATTGCGACTGTTTACGACGCGATCGGCGCCCATCGCCAGCACTTCCTGCTCTTTCGCCGGGTTGGAGCTGAACGCGGTGACTTCTGCACCCATCGCGTGCAGCAGTTTAATGGCGATATGTCCAAGACCGCCGATACCGATTACCCCGACTCGACTGGTGGCGGTGATATGGTGCATCAACAGCGGTTTGAATACCGTGATGCCACCGCACAGAAGAGGTCCTGCGGATTCGATGTTGATGCTTTCCGGAAGCGGGATTACCCACTGCCAGTCGGCTCGTAACTTCTCGGCAAAGCCGCCGCGATTGAGGATCGTGGGAACGGAACCTTCCAGACAGTTAATCTGATTGCCGCTGATACAGGCATCGCAGTGTCCACAACTGCGCGCCGTCCAGCCTACTCCAACACGCTGGCCGACTTTCAACCCTTTATCTTGCGCCGCGCTGCCCAGCGCCGCCACGCGACCAATTACTTCATGCCCGGCAACCAGTGGATACTGAGAGAACCCCCATTCATTGTCGATCATCGACAGATCGGAATGGCAGATCCCGCAGTAGTCGACCCGTACTTCGACATCTTCCGGTTGGAGTTCTCCCGCATCATATTCATAGAGTTCGAGCGCGCTACCCGCCTCTTTTGCGGCATAGCTTTTTATTATCGTCATGTGTTTCCCTTAACGTGGTGTTGAACTGAAAAGTGTAGAGCATGGAGGTCAGGGGCGCCCGGCGTTAATCCGCTCAGGAAGGGGAAAATGGCATGATAATTCTATTTAATACTCAGTGGTGCTGAAATTTTCAGCACTTAGCGAGCCAGACGCACGCTGGCGCTTGCATGGTGGCGTATGACAGGTATAATCCACAACGTTTTCCGCATACCTCTTCAGTGCCGAAGTGGCGAAATCGGTAGACGCAGTTGATTCAAAATCAACCGTAGCAATACGTGCCGGTTCGAGTCCGGCCTTCGGCACCATTAGTACTTCCAAGACCATCCGAGAAAGTCCACCAACCCCTTTAAAATCAATGCTTGCAGCGATTTTTCCGTCCCGAGTTGTCCGAGGTAGTCCGTTGAAATCCGGATGTCATTGGGGGCATAATTGGGGGCATCTTAACTTCGATTAGAAATGTGCCCCCAAATGAAGCTCAACGCCAGACAGGTCGAGACCGCAAAGCCAAAAGACAAAACCTACAAAATGGCCGATGGTGGCGGTTTGTATCTCGAGGTTTCGGCCAAGGGTTCTAAATATTGGCGCATGAAATACAGACGCCCCTCTGACAAAAAAGAGGATCGCCTCGCTTTTGGTGTTTGGCCTACAGTGACGCTTGCACAGGCAAGAGCAAAGCGAGATGAAGCTAAAAAGCTGTTAGTGCAGGGCATTGACCCAAAAGCCGAACAGAAAGAAGCTCAGGCCGAGAATTCGGGGGCATATACTTTCGAAACCATTGCTCGTGAATGGCATGAAAGTAACAAGCGATGGAGTGAAGACCATCGATCGCGCGTTCTGCGCTATCTTGAGCTTTATATTTTCCCTCATATCGGTTCGTCCGACATTCGCCAGCTCAAAACCAGCCACCTGTTAGCCCCGATTAAAAAAGTTGATGCTAGTGTGGTAAACATGACGTTGCACAGCGTCTTCAGCAGCGTGTCACGGCTATTATGCGTTATGCCGTACAGAACGATTATATCGACTCTAATCCAGCCAGTGACATGGCCGGTGCGTTATCGACAACCAAAGCACGACACTATCCAGCTTTACCCTCTAGCCGGTTCCCTGAGTTCCTTGCACGTCTTGCTGCATATCGTGGCCGTGTAATGACGCGGATCGCGGTCGAACTTTCCTTACTAACTTTTGTGCGTTCAAGTGAGTTACGTTTCGCGCGTTGGGATGAATTCGACTTTGATAAATCTCTTTGGCGCATTCCGGCAAAAAGAGAAGAGATTAAAGGCGTGCGTTACTCCTACCGGGGGATGAAGATGAAAGAGGAGCATATTGTTCCGCTTAGTCGGCAGGCGATGATTTTATTAGAGCAGCTTAAGCAGATTAGTGGTGATAAAGAGTTACTTTTTCCAGGAGATCACGACGCAACAAAGGTCATGAGTGAAAATACGGTGAATAGTGCTTTACGGGCAATGGGATATGACACTAAAACTGAAGTTTGCGGGCATGGATTTAGAACGATGGCGCGTGGCGCATTGGGTGAGTCGGGGTT
Organism: Salmonella enterica subsp. houtenae serovar Houten; assembly: GCA_900478215.1. Taxonomy (NCBI): domain Bacteria; kingdom Pseudomonadati; phylum Pseudomonadota; class Gammaproteobacteria; order Enterobacterales; family Enterobacteriaceae; genus Salmonella; species Salmonella enterica. The sequence goes on along the minus strand of LS483478.1, from coordinate 3,960,842 downwards.
ATGGAGCGAAGATGCAATCGAACGTCAATTAAGTCATTCAGAGCGTAATAGCGTCCGGGCGGCTTATATTCATACTTCTGAACATTTGGATGAAAGGCGATTAATGGTCCAATGGTGGGCTGATTATCTTGATGCAAATAAGATTAAACCTATTAGTTCATTTGACTACGCAAAACTTCACCCTTAATCATTATGCTAATGAAAAGCCAATCTGATTATATGATTGGCTTTCTTTGCGCATCAGCTAACTACGATTTGATCTTTATTTTCTCTGGAGCGTAAATCGAGTGTATTTCCATTTAATATAGTGTTATACATCTCTTGGAGTATATCTTGGCTTGTGTTTTTATCTGTAAATCTAAATACAGAAGCCGCTACATATTCAGGTGAGAGCTCAAATGAAAGCCACTTGCGTTTTAATTGTTCAGCAGCACTTCCTGTTGTGTTTGAACCTCCAAAAATATCAACAACAAGATCACCCGGCTCAGTTAACATATTAATGAAAAACTCCGGTAATTTAGATGGGAATCGTGCTGGATGACCTTTAATACCAATTTTTTTACAACCGGATAAATATCCTCCGTTAGATTCGGAGTTGGGAATTTGCAATAGATTTGGAGGTATAGCACCGCCATTATCTTTGCCAAAGCTGCTGCTTATATCATGCCCTGATGGACGCATTTTGGGGGAATAAAATTTATTAGGGTCTTCAATAAGTTTTTTCATCCTGTCACTATACGGAACAAGAACTTTAGTTATATCAGACTTTGGCCATTCAGTTTTGCTAAACCACCAAATTGTGTTAACAGAATCTTTAACACGCAACTTTCTTTTGTTAACCCACTCAATAGGGCTTGGTAGTTTTGAAGGGTTAAACCAATAGAAATCCTCGGCCAGATGGAATCCAACCTCATCAATCATCCTTATCAAAACTCGGAAGTTGTAAACACTTCTAACAGGTACGCCTTTCATGTAAGCGCCACCAAAATCGACGACAAAGCTACCATCATCTTTTAGCTTCTTAAAAACCAACTCGCCAAATTTTAAAAACCAATCGATGTACTGTTCTTGATCGTGATTTCCATATTCTTTCTTACGCTGTAAAGCGAAAGGTGGGCTTGTCATCACTAAATTTAGGCTGTTGTCGGGCATCGATTCAAGCATTTCAAGCGAGTCAGCAATGTACATTGCACCCAAATCTGTTTTGTACGCAGGTTTTTTATCGTCGAACATCATAACTGCTACTCATAGTCTGTAGATCTATTGTCATCAAGGCTGCATTGTCTCGCGAATGGAACGAAAGATAAACCCCTCAAGAGCAAGAGTGATTTTTGCCCATAACATCAGGAAGTTAAGGGAGAGACAAGGTCTGTCTCAAGAAGCCTTGGCTGACTTGGCAGGCTTGCATAGGACTTACATCGGGTCAGTAGAGCGATGTGAAAGAAACATTTCTATTGATAATATCGACCGAATTGCTTCAGCCCTTGGTGTCTCTCCTAGTTCACTACTGGAGAATAATCAGGTATGAAATTTGAGTTGCATCAAGATTGGTCAAATTTAATTGCACTTTGGCCTCAGGTTGAAGAATATCAACGGTTGGCTAATAAGCACGGAATCAATGATATATTCCAAGATAATGGAGGAAAACTTCTACAAGTTCTTTTACTTCTCAGTCTTAAAGTTCTTCCTGGGCGAGAAGGTAATGATGCAGTAGATGTCACTGGTACCGAGTTTGAATTAAAATCAGTTAATGTTGAGCTAACCAAGAGTTTTTCAACTCACCATCATATGAACCCAACAATAATTGCGAAATATAGACAAGTTCCATGGGTGTTCGCAATTTATAGTAACATCACTATTCGTTCAGTTTATTTACTCATGCCTGATGATTTGGAAGTCTTCTATGATAAATGGGAGAGACAATGGCATGAAAGGGATGGTAAAGACATAAACAATCCTAAAATACCGGTTAAGTATGTTATCGAGTATGGTAAATTGCTTTGGTCAAATGCTACTCCAGAAGAATTACTTTGGACTCCTGAAATCGAAGAACAAATCGATCTTGGGGGATTTGAAGCGGAAAATTAATAAGTTAGTATTAATTAGCCGCGCGCAATGCTCTCCCCGCCACGCCTGCCCGCTTAATGGGCCGCTTTTAATGCAGGTGCAAAGGTGGCCTCAGGCCGCGCCACGACTGGCGCTGGTCTGGCATGCCGGAGCGAGAAAACGCATGCAAAACCATGCACCTTATGGATGCATGGCTTATTTCGTTAAAAATAGCGGGATTTACGGGGATTTTTTGACAGGCTACTGCGCGGCCAGTCCGGCGCGTCGACGGGTGTAAATCATGTTCTGTGCAGGGGTGAATTTTTCACGATTATCATCCCGCGAAGGCGAGTCAGGCCTGTATCCGATGGCCATTAAAATATCTTTATCCTGTGCAGAATAATTAATTTCATTTCCAGCGGTCAGCCAGACGGAAAGAGCTTCTCTCAGGTAAGAGACTGAACGGTCAAGCGCGCGATTTTTTATCATCGCGGGCTGGTTTTTAATCCCCATCAGCTCCGATGCCAGTGCGGCGGTCAGCTCTGCGCCGTTCTGCTGCATAAAATCATGCAGCCGGTTACGGATGCTGATGCGCTGCACCTCCTCATGCGAGAAGATGTAGCGACCGGCGGCCTGATTAACTTCCCATTTTTTTACGTCAATCAGGTCACGCAGCGTCTGTAATCTGCGGGAGCCTGATGCATTGTCATCCAGCAATAATTCCTGATATTCCTGCTCTGCGGCGGTCAGTTCGGCTTTACGGTTCAGCCACGCGGTTTTGTTCGTCTGACAGGCGTCATAGGCCTGCTGTAAGGTCAGAGTGGTCACGGGTTGTCTCTCCTGATTAATGGCGGAACGGCGAGCTGTAGCAGCCTTTTACCCGACGGGGTGCCACGGGGGCTGTCGGCACCGGCGCGGGTTTCTCATCGACGACCGGCGAACGTATCACTTCAAAGATGGACTCATGCGTTTTGAATGTCGCCGAGCAGTGCACATTCTGGCACTGCAGGTAACTCTCTTTGACGCTCTCAGACATATAGCGGCTGGTGCGAACGTGTGCCGCTGTGCGGCAGAAAGGGCAGCGCATCATGACAATAACCCCCGTGCTTTCAGGTCAGCTTCACGTTCCCGCATTTTTTCCTGCCAGACTTTTCGCTGACCGGGCGTGGTCGCAACGTCATGTTCCATATGCGGCAGTGTGGAAGCCGACAGCCCTGTTTTAAACAGCACCGGTTCATCGGTCAGACGGATATTGCAGCCCTTTACGGCCTGTTCAAGCCACGCTTTCACCTGCTGCATTACAACTTTTTCCGGTTCGATATATCCCTGATGCCCGGTCGTATTAGCAAGCGGATTATTCAGAACCAGTATGTTGAGTTTCATTGCTCTGATGAGGGCACCGCAGCTTTCACGCAGGGCAGCATCAAGTTCATGCTCTGCATACTGACTGAGGACACCGTGATGTGCCTGACGGTATGCTCTGGCCGTGCGGTCACAGGCTCCTTTGAGCCTGTCCAGCTCAAAAGACAGTACCTCGTTCATGCTGTCACATTCCTGCGCCAGTTCCCGCCGTGCCACGCGCGCCAGATGGCGTTGTTTCAGCTCGTCGGTAATGACAGCACCACCGGCACGAAAGGCGGCGCGCCATGCGCCGCAATCATTGCCGTTTTCCTGCTCCAGTTCATTTTTTTGCGTTTGCACCTGGCTGATGGCCGTCGTGGTTTCATCCATACGGCTGGCATTGGCGAGATGCGCCGAGCGGGCAGTCTCAAGGCGTTCCATTGCAGGTTTAAGGTAGTCGGGAATAACAGCGGTCTGAGTCATGTCGGGTCTCCTCTTCGTTTCAATCTGAGGAGATTCTGCCGCGCCAGACACAACAACACGATTCATTGCCGTTGTGGCAAAAATGGCACAAACAGACCTTAAAACCCGGCTGGCCAGAGAAAGGTCTCAGGAAAACCTTACCCACTGTTTGTTTTTTACTTATAACTATTCACTACTGTTCACTGAAAAGAAAAAGATAAGTAATACAGTCAGATAAAGGGTGAACAGTTGAGGGTGTAACTGTTCACCGACTGTTCACTACTGTTCACCTTTTGCTTTTTACCTAGGTTGCCGGATTTAGTCTTTTTTCCGATTAATTATGAGGAAATATATAAGTGAAAGTACTTAAAGTTACTGCAATGTAATGCATTGATTTGCATCTGTTTGCCAGCGTTTGCCATTGTTCAAAAATCGCTCTGTTGTGTGGCGAGGAGCTATAAAAAGACTTATTGCCCTGAGGGAAAATATTCACAAAATAGAGAGCTACCCGAAGCCGGACGGACACGACCGGCACTGTATGGACTTTGTGAGGTAGCCCGATGCACACCGCTTTTTCTTCCCCGTCTTCTGCCCCTGCCGCGCCGCTGATGCCGGTCTCTGATACCGTTCATGAGCGCTTTATCCGTCTGCCCGAAGTGATGCATCTGTGCGGCCTGTCCCGGTCGACCATTTACGACCTCATCAGCCGCGAGGCTTTCCCGAAACAAATCAGCCTGGGCGGGAAAAACGTGGCGTGGGCGCAGTCTGAAATCACCGCATGGATGGCAGATCGTATTGCCGAACGCAACCGGGGCTATGACGCATGATGATGACCGTTCAGCAAACCGTCCCTTTTTCTGGCTTGCTTCTTTTCGCCGTTTCCAGGTATAGTTTCCCCGCTGTCGCAAAATCGGCAGCCGGGCGTGAGAACCCGAGTTACTTCAAGGCGACACCGGACGCGCCATGCGTCTTTTTTTGTGTCTATGCCTATGTGCACCTGTTGTTTACGCATCGGTTCTTTAGCCGTTGCTGTATCTGCGTAATGGTGGCTCAGGCGGGGCAGCCCTCGGGCTGGCCGGTTCCCTTGAAGGCCGGTTTCTCACCCCCGTCTGGGCTACCACCCGAGCGTGAGAACTCCGGTGGTGGCGATAACCGCTACTTCAAGGAGGTTGCTCCTATGGCTACGACCCTCACCCCGTCACACCCGCAGTTTGTCTTTGTGTTTGCCGCCGTCCGTCGCGCAGACCGTAAACCCCGTATCTGTATGCTCCGCACCGTTGCCGGTGATGAACAGGCCGCACGTCTTTCCCTCGTTCGCGATTACGTCCTCTCGTTCGCTGGTCGTCTGCCGGTTGAGGAGGTGCGAGCATGAAACATACCACCATTACCGCCCGTGACCTCGAATGCCTTGAGCACATGCGCAACGTCGGCCAGCTTGTCAATGAGCTGATGCAGGTGCAGGACTGCGCGACCGTTAGGCGTGACCCGGCGCAGCAGTTACAACTCACCTCCGTAATTTACCTCATGACCGCCCAGCTCGACGGTGTGGTCGAACGCTGCAATCAGCAGTGGCTGACCGGGGAGGGTAACGTATGAAAAAGCCATTACCACCCGTATTACGCGCCGCGCTGTATCGTCGCGCCGTGGCCTGTGCATGGCTGACCCTGTGCGAACGCCAGCACCGCTACCCGCACCTCACCCTCGACGCGCTGGAAAGCGCCATTGCCGCCGAGCTGGAGGGCTTCTACCTGCGCCAGCACGGCGAGGAGAAAGGCCGTCAGATTGCCTGTGCATTACTGGAAGATTTAATGGAATCCGGGCCACTCATGGCCGCGCCGTCGCTGTCATTTCTCGGGCTCGCCGTAATGGATGAACTCTGCGCCTGTCATATCACCGCACCGGTACTGCACTGAGGGAGAAAATAACAATGAAAATGAATATAACGGAAACCGTAAAACAGGCGTGCGGCCACTGGCCGAACATTCTCCCTGCGCTGGGTGTGAAGGTGATTAAAAACCGTCATCAGCCCTGCCCGGTATGCGGCGGCTCTGACCGCTTTCGCTTTGACGATAAAGAGGGGCGCGGGACGTGGTTCTGTAACCAGTGCGGCGCGGGTGACGGCCTTAAACTGGTTGAGAGGGTATTCGATGTATCTGCCTCAGAGGCCGCCCAAAAGGTGAATACCGTGACCGGCAACCTGCCGCCGGTTGCCCCGGAAGTGATTGCGGCCGCAGAGGCCGGAGCAGAGGCTGACCGCAAAGCAGCGGCCGCGCTGGCCATCAGGCTCATGGAGAAAACCCGACCGGCCACTGGCAACGCCTACCTCACCCGCAAGGGTTTCCCCGACCGGGAATGTCCGGTACTGACGGTCATGCATAAAACCGGTGGCGTGACGTTCCGCACCGGTGATGTGGTTGCCCCGCTGTATGACGATGCCGGGACGCTGGTTAACGTTCAGCTTATTAATGCTGACGGTCTCAAACGCACCCTGAAAGGCGGAGCGGTAAAAGGTACATGCCATATCATCGAGGGGCAGAAACAGGCCGGAAAACGCCTGTGGATTGCGGAGGGCTATGCGACCGCGCTCACCGTGCATCACCTGACCGGCGAAACCGTCATGGTGGCGCTGTCCTCCGTGAACCTCCTTTCTCTGGCGAGCCTTGCCCGTCAGAAACACCCGGCCTGTCAGATTGTCCTCGCCGCCGACCGTGACCTTAACGGCGACGGCCAGACAAAAGCCGCTGCGGCCGCAGACGCCTGTGAGGGTGTTGTTGCCCTGCCGCCGGTGTTCGGTGACTGGAATGATGCGTTCGTTCAGAAAGGCGAAGAGGCGACACGGAAAGCGATTTATGACGCCATCCGGCCACCGGCTGACAGTCCTTTCACTACCATGAGTGAGGCGGAATTTACCGCCATGAGCACCAGTGAAAAGGCAATGCGGGTGCATGAACATTACGGCGAAGCGCTGGCCGTGGATGCGAACGGTCAGCTCCTGTCCCGATATGAGGCCGGAATATGGAAAATCATTCCCCCGTCGGATTTTGCCCGCGACGTGGCCGGGTTGTTTCAGCGTCTGCGCGCCCCGTTCTCGTCGGGGAAAATTGCCTCAGTGGTGGAGACCCTGAAACTGATTATTCCGCAGCAGGACGCACCGGCGCGCCGTCTGATTGGTTTTCGTAACGGGGTACTCGATACCGCCACCGGCACTTTCAGCCCGCACCACAAATCGCACTGGCTGCGCACGCTATGTGATGTTGATTTCACCCCACCGGTGGAGGGCGAAACGCTGGAAACCCACGCCCCTCATTTCTGGCGCTGGCTTGACCGCGCCGCCGGTGGCAGACCGGAAAAACGCGACGTGATTCTGGCCGCGTTGTTTATGGTGCTTGCGAACCGCTACGACTGGCAGCTCTTTCTCGAAATGACCGGGCCGGGCGGGAGCGGGAAAAGTATTCTGGCCGAAATTGCGACCATGCTTGCCGGTGAGGATAACGCCACATCGGCCACTATCGAAACGCTGGAATCACCACGTGAACGTGCTGCGCTGATTGGCTTCTCGCTGATTCGTCTGCCTGACCAGGAAAAATGGAGCGGTGACGGGGCAGGACTCAAGGCCATCACCGGCGGGGATGCGGTCTCGGTAGACCCGAAATACAAGGATGCGTACTCCACCCATATTCCGGCGGTGATTCTGGCCGTGAACAATAACCCGATGCGATTTACCGACCGTAGCGGCGGTGTTTCCCGTCGCCGGGTGATCCTGCATTTCCCGGAACAGATTGCCCCGGAAGAGCGCGACCCGAAACTCAAGGACAAAATCGCCCAGGAGCTGGCGGTCATCGTGCGCCAGCTCATGCAGAAGTTCAGCGACCCGATGGCCGCGCGTACGCTGCTCCAGTCGCAGCAGAACTCCGACGAGGCGCTCAGGATTAAAAGGGATGCTGACCCGACCTTTGATTTTTGCGGCTATCTGGAGGCACTGCCGGAGCCAGACGGGATGTACATGGGGAACGCCAACATTATTCCGCGTCAGCCGCGCCTCTATCTATATCACGCCTATCTGATTTACATGGAGGCGCATGGATACAAGAACACGCTAAGCCTGACCATGTTCGGTAAAGGCCTGTCGGCCATGCTCAAGGAGTATGGGCTGAATTATGACAAGCGGCGAACCAATCAGGGGATGCAGACCAATCTTGCGCTCAGGGAGGAAAGCAACGCTGACTGGCTACCAAAGTGCGATGAGCCCGCAGTGAAATAATCAACCCAAGACCGGCATTGCCGGTCTTTTTTATCTGAATAGGATTAGTGTTACACTATGAGTGGATACAATAAGACCATATACGGAAAGTGAGGATGCATGGATCTCTTCCGACCAAGAATAACTGATCATTACGGCATACATAAATCACAAGCTGATTTGGATTTTGCAATTCAATTTTTTGATGAGGACATTCCGCTCTATGTTGATCCTTTTTTATTGTGGAAGTCACCATCCTTGCAAGATCAGGCATTGCATACAGCGATTACAAACTCATTCAACCATTTAAATTATTTAATGAAAAAAAGACGTGAGGAAGAAGCTGCTGATACGCTTATCAATCTTTCTGAATGTTCTGAGATTGGGCTTGGTGTTTCCAAATCTCGTAGAGGGGTAAAGATCGGGTTGAAGCAGGCGAATGAAATCCTTAGGCTTTTTAATGATGTGCCTGAATATAGCCAATTCGGTTTTACTCACTTTGAAGTAATTCAACTCTATGTTTCAGGTATATCAAAAGACCGTGTCAGTGATATCGCATGTAACTATATAAAGTCTTTTTTGATTGACTATACAATTGAGCAAAGTGAAATTAATGGTATTCCTATGGAGGGGGTTATACTAGATGCAGTATATAATTATCAAAAGCACTCTTTTGATTTTAATAAGAAAATACGACTCCCTGTAAACCCGAAGACTAAAGAACCACTAATTTTCACTCCCAAACGATGGCTAAGGTTTAATCCGTGGATCAATTTTGAGGATTACTTCGCATTGTATTGCCCAAGAGATGAAATATTCAACCCGAATGAGCCTGAAGAGAGAGTTAAAATATTAAATTTCAACAGGGAAAATTACGGGGTTATAGAGGAATATGTAAAATATAAAAGCAGAACCTCACAGGATTGTCAAAATGATCCTTTGTTTAGCCAGATACCTGTTTTATCAGCAAAAAGAAAGTTAGCTGAGCTTTTGAAGCTTAAAACAGGAAAGGAAGATGGAGCAGATATGAGGTATGAGGATTTATCAGCGGATTTGTTAGCTACCTTATTTTATCCTCATTTAGATTTTGCAAATACTCAAAGCCGCACAGAATCAGGAAGGCATATTCGAGATTTGATATTTTACAATAATAGAGATGTAGACTTTTTAGATGAAATATTTAACGAATATGACAACCGTCAATTGGTAATTGAAATGAAGAATGTTAAAGCAATCGATCGCGATCATATAAACCAGCTTAACAGATATCTGCAACCTAATATTGGTAGGTTTGGTATATTTCTAACTCGAAACCCGTTGCCAAAAGCAATGTATAAAAATACTATCGATCTATGGTCATCTCAAAGAAAATGCATAATAGCAATAACAGATGATGATTTGAAACTAATGGTTGATGTATATGAAAGTAAGCAAAGAGCGCCAGTAGAAGTACTGAAGAAGAAGTACATCGAATTCAGACGCTCTTGTCCATCATGAAGGTTACTAGCATGAATAAATCGAACGTAAATATTTTTGAGAAGTTATCCGGACAACTGTTGAGTATATATGAGGAGATTTCACTACTATCGAAAAAAAATCCTAATGACGCAGTAAATAAATTCAAACTCAAGTTTGTTAATGTACTTTTAGTACAAAGTAACGATTATCTTGGCAATGAATATAAGCCATTTGAAGACTTTATTAACTTTGATGAAGATGATATTCCACAAAACAGTGATGTTGTCTTCATACTTTCCCAATATTTACAATGCTTTGAGAAGCTGAGAGCAGATAATGTCGTTAGTAGAAATGGATACTGGTATTGGCGAGTTGTGGGAGATGCTGCTGATAAAGTCGATGAAGATGGTATGGTATTGATTCGAACCGTAAAGCCAAAAAATCTGAAAGGATAAATTAGCCATGGAAAAATTCTATACATCGCAAGATAAAGCAAAAACACATGATACAACAACTCCATTATTGAAGGCTATGTATTTTGAGTTTAAAGAAATTTCAAAAAAAAAGCCTGACTCAGCTATAAGTAAAGGCAAAATAAAAATAGTTAATCGATTGCTTGAAAAAGTTAAAACAGTTTTAGAAGATGAAGAGTCTATTATCTTTTTAGATCTTTTGGATGAGGATGATGTTCCACAAGCAAGTGATGTTACATTAATACTTTCTCAGTACGTTGCTGCAATGGATGCATTCCGTGAAAAGCATTATGGCTGGGACGGCTCAACTCATGATTGGTTTATTGAATAAATCATCATTATAATAATGCTGCAAAAGGTTAACTTACTGTCATTAAAATGACGGTAAGTTCCACCTATTTAAATCATATCTCACGCATGTTTTCTTAGTTTATAGAGTAATTTAAGTGCAACCGTTGCTGGTTCACTCAGCATCGCTCACGACTTAGCATTTCTGGTCTGATAAGTCGAAAGGGTGAACAGTCAAGTGTTCACTGTTCACCAACCGTTCACGGCCTATTTGTATGAAAATAAAGGGAAATAGTGGTAAGTGAACAGTGTGAACACTTTTTCTAAAAAAAAGTTTTTTCTGTTCTAGTTTGGATCCTGGCAACGGATCCAAACCGAAAATGACGTTGACATATTTTTTTCTTTTAAACCAATGTGTTGATGAAGAAACGTTCATAGTTATAGCCGGGGGCACAAAAGGGGGCACTTTATATGATGCTTGAAATTAATTCTTTGTATTTCATTGTATTAATTTGGTATTTGAGTCCGGCCTTCGCACCATCGGAACATCAATAGACGTCAACGGACGTCTTTTTTTGTGCCTGAAATCCAGTATCCGCAAGGCTTTCCTCGCTTTTTCACTCAACCTAAGTCAACCTGATTCAATCTACATCAACTTACAGATGCGGGTACAACTGCGGGTATATCCCGGTTCGATTATGCTTGTACCCACACAGAACCCTTGAAAGGATACTCATCATGGCTCTGAGTGATGTGAAGGTTCGTTCGGCTAAGCCTGAAACAAAAGCCTATAAACTTACTGACGGCGACGGTATGGTTTTGCTGGTTCACCCTAACGGCTCCAAATACTGGCGGCTACGTTATCGCTTCGGTGGTAAAGAGAAGATGTTGGTGCTGGGGAAATACCCTGAAGTGTCGTTGGCGGATGCCCGGGCACGCCGGGATGAGGCCCGTAAGCTATTAGCTAATGGTGTCGATCCTAGTGAGAACAAGAAAGCCGTTAAGGTAGAGCAGGAGCAAGAGGCGATAACGTTTGAGGTAGTGGCCAGAGACTGGCATGCCAGTAATCAGAAGTGGTCGGCATCGCATAGCGCTCGTGTTTTGAAAAGTCTGGAGGATAATCTCTTCGCTGCCATCGGTAAGCGGAACATTGCTGACCTCAAGACACGGGATCTGCTTGTCCCCATCAAAGCGGTGGAGTCGTCCGGCCGTCTCGAAGTTGCGGCTCGTTTGCAACAGCGAACTACCGCGATTATGCGCTTTGCTGTGCAGAGCGGTTTAATCGACTACAACCCCGCGCAAGATATTGCCGGTGCAGTTGCTACGGCGAAGAGACAGCATCGTGCGGCACTGGAGCTTAACCGTATACCTGAATTACTTCATCGCATTGATCACTATTCCGGAAGACCATTAACCCGACTTGCTGTCGAACTTACCTTGTTAGTCTTTATCCGTTCAAGCGAACTGCGTTTTGCTCGCTGGTCTGAAGTAGATTTTGAAACGGCTATGTGGACGATTCCAGGTGAGCGCGAACTGCTGGAAGGAGTTAAACATTCTCAGCGTGGTTCAAAGATGCGGACTCCTCATCTTGTTCCTTTGTCGCGGCAAGCCTTAACTATTCTGGAAAAGATTAAAAGCATGAATGGGAATCGAGAGCTGATTTTCGTAGGCGATCACGATCCCCGTAAGCCCATGAGTGAGAACACGGTGAACAAGGCTTTGCGAGTTATGGGCTATGACACCAAAACGGAAGTCTGTGGCTGTGGGCATGGTTTCAGAACGATGGCGTGTAGTTCGTTGATTGAGTCGGGGCTGTGGTCGAGAGATGCGGTAGAGCGGCAGATGAGTCACCAGGAGCGTAACTCAGTACGTGCAGCTTACATCCATAAGGCCGAGCACTTGGATGAACGCAGACTGATGTTGCAGTGGTGGGCGGATTATCTGGATGCTAATCGGGTGAAGGGGATAAGTCCGTTTGATTTTTCGAAAAAATAATTTAAATGCACTGAGATACTTTGATGAAAAATCTCAGTGCATTTTCCTATAAGTGTATAATTATTACTCACTATAACATATTTTCTTTCATTTGAAGATGGTCTGCTTATGTAAATGTGATGAAGATTACAGATGTTTACTATCTACTTCTTTAGTCTTAGTGCTATGAATAATAGCAAATATATCCAAACTTGGATTTTTTAGGAATAAAGAATTAAATGGAAATAATGAGTTTTGAGGAAGTAATTACTTATTTACATAAGAAATCTCGGCCATACTCTCTACTTATGGGGAATGGTTTCAGTATGGCCTATGATAACGAAATATTCTCATATAACGCCCTTTATAATTTTTTAACGTCGAGAGATGATCAATTAATAAATAAACTTTTTGATGTGATAAAAACTAAAAATTTTGAATTAGTAATGCAGCAATTAGATACAACATTGGCCTTGTTAAAGGCTTTTGGCTCGGATGATAAGTTGCAGAGTGATATTATTTTAGCAAGCAAAAAGTTGAAAGACGGTTTGCTAAGTTCGATACATCAACTTCATCCTGAGCATGTATATAAAATCCCAGAGAAAAAGATAATTGCTTGTGCTGAATTCTTAAATTTATTTATTAAAAGCGGTGGGCATGTTTTTTCTACGAATTATGACATGTTATTATATTGGACCCTTATGCGCAAGCATGTTGAAAATGCTATCGATGGCTTTGGTCGAGAGATAGAAAATCTTGATGAAGTGCTCCGTGGAGAAACGGCTGAATATTCGGATCTTGTGTGGGGGCCAAATATAGAGAACCAAAATATTCATTATTTACATGGTGCTTTACATATTTTTGACTCAGGGGTTGATATTGAAAAGGAACAATATGATCAAAGTAATTTTTTATTAGAAAAGATTAAAAAAAGACTCGATAGAGGAAGTTACCCAATATTTGTAACAGCCGGAAACGGAGATGAAAAACTTAGCCACATTAGGCATAATAGATATCTATCTCATTGTTTTGATAAATTATCATCAGTCGATGGCTCTTTGATTACTTTTGGTTTTAATTTTGGTGAGTATGATGAGCATATCATTGAAGCGATCAACAAAGCGACGCATGCTCAAAATAAAACCCCTCCAAAACTATGGAGTGTTTATATTGGGGTTTATTCTGATAATGATGCGGAACATATTCGTTCAATACAATCAAAATTCCACGCAAAAGTAAAAATTTTTGATGCAAAAACAGTTAATGTTTGGGGTGTTTAATTTAAATGCTGTAACGATTTTCTTATGGCATGAATTAAGTTGAGGTTTATTAACCTCAACTCTTCTTGTCTATGGAAAACCCCCAGCTAGGCTGGGGGTTCCGTAAAGCTTTCAGCTTTGAGTCGGTTATCAAAACCCCTTTTGATTTGTTAAAACACCTTGCGGTCTGGCAACTGCAAAAGTTCAACAAGAAATCAAAAGGGGGTCCCGATGGGGGACGAAAAGAGCTTAGCGCACACCCGATGGAACTGTAAATATCATATAGTTTTTGCCCCGAAGTACCGAAGGCAGACGTTCTACGGAGAGAAGCGTAGAGCAGTAGGCAGCATATTAAGAAAATTGTGTGAGTGGAAAAATGTACGAATTCTGGAAGCAGAATGCTGTACAGATCATATCCACATGCTTCTGGAGATCCCGCCGAAGATGAGTGTGTCGAGCTTCATGGGATATCTGAAGGGTAAAAGTAGCCTGATGCTTTATGAGCAGTTTGGGGATTTGAAATTCAAATACAGGAACAGGGAGTTCTGGTGCCGCGGATATGACCTTCCCCCTGTAAACAGTGCCAGTCTAAACTGAAGTTTCCGGTCTTTCTTCCATCTCACAGAGAGGCGCATTGCCATGAAAAAGACCCGTTATACCGAAGAACAGATTGCATTTGCCCTGAAACAGGCTGAAACCGGCACCCGCGTCGGGGAAGTCTGCAGAAAGATGGGCATTTCTGAGGCCACATTTTACATCTATGGACTACCTCCGTTTTGCAAGTACTGAATCTGGTTTTGGGTTGTTGCTTACATCTATCCGGCATCAGGAAAATCTGTGCCCAAATGGGTAATCCGCACACAATCGCCTCAACAACTGGACGGCCTCTGAGGCCAGTATAAAAATCAGGTTCCGATTGTGCAGGTGCAACCTGTCATCATTTCTCAGTACGCTGCAACTTTTGCTGGCAGGGGATTAATTTCACACTACCTGATACTCGGTATCATTTCTCAGCATCGACCAGATTATTCTCGCGTTTTTGTTAGCGACCGCCACGGTCGTTTTATTAAATCCGCGCCGTTCCTTTAACTGGTTAACCCACTGATTCATATGACCATCATTGTTATTCGTGGCAACCCTGACGACAGCGCGGGCACCATGAATAAAAAGTGTCCGCAGATGCTTGTCGCCTTTTTTCGTCATATTCATCAGCACCTGCCTGTCGCCACTCGAATGCTGGCGTGGAACCAGACCCAGCCATGCAGCAAAGTGGCGACCATTCTTAAATTCAGTTCCTTTGCCAATAGCAGCAACAACGGCCGTGGCCGTTTTAGGACCAATGCCTTTAACTTTGGCGATACGCTGACAGGCTTCTGATTGCCTGAATACTGTTTCAATTTCCTTATCAAAAAAATGGATCCGACGCTCGAGATCGTTAAAGAGATCATAGAGTTCGGCAATTGTTCTGCGCATACGGGAACTTAGACCGTTTTCTGCATCTTCAAGGATAAGAGGAATAGCACGGCGAGCTCTGGAGACAGCACTGCCAATGGGGATCCCCCGGTCAAGTAACAGCCCTCTTATTTGACAGACTGTAGCAGTGCGGTGATTGACAATACGCTGCCTTGCCCGGTGTAAAGCCTGGATATCCTGCTGTTCGGGGCTTTTTGGCGGCACGAACTGCATTGTCGGTTGCATCAGAGCCACTGCGATGGCCTGTGCATCATTACCATCATTTTTTTGCCCGCGGACAAAGGGTTTTACATACTGAGGACTGATGACCTTTACTTTGTGCCCCAGTTTCTCAAACTCACGCTGCCAGTAAAATGCCCCGGTGGACGCTTCGATCCCAATCAGACATGCAGGAATATTTGCCAGCGTCTGGAGCAATTCTTTTCGGCCAGTGCGTTTCGTATAAACCGGTTTGCCGGCCTGGTTTAACCCGCAGAGCTGAAAAACATTTTTAGCCAGATCAATACCCAGAAATACGATATTCATGGTGATTCTCCTGGTGAGCACATTTCGTACAGTTAACCGCAGCGGGAGGAGGTAGTCCATCCCATTAACTGGAAGAAAAAATTTGCCGGGCTGGGCGTGACGGAGCTGCGGCGTCTGCGGCAACTGGAGGATGAGAATCAGCGGCTGAAGAAGCTGGTCGCTGAGCTGAGTCTGGACAAGGAGATGCTGCAGGAGGTACTGAAGCAAAAGTTCTGAGGCCGGCTCAGAAGCGCCAGGCGGTGACATTTTTGCTGGAGGCTTATCGTATCAGCGTCCGGCGGGGATGCGGGTTGCTGATGCAGAGCAGAACCGTTTACCACTGGCAGAGCCGGCGTGACGATCGGGCGATAACCCTGCGTATCCGGGAAATAGCGGAAACCCGGATACGCTACGGTTGCCCGCGTATTCATATTCAGTTGCGCCGGGAGGGCTGGCCTGTTAACCACAAGAAAACCCACCGGATTTATTGCCTGGAAGGCCTGAACCTGCGCAGAAAACGCCCCCGCAGACATGTCAGTGCGGCACACCGTCAGCAGCGTCCGGCCCCGACGTACATCGATCAGTGCTGGAGTATGGATTTTGTGTCAGATAATCTGTTTAACGGGCGGCGTTTTCGGGCGCTGACTGTAGTGGATAATTTTAGTCGGGAATGCCTGGCGATCCATGCCGGAAAATCGTTAAAAGGCGAGGATGTGGTCAGAATAATGGAGGCACTGCGGGTGCTGGATAAGCGGCTGCCGGTAAGAATCCAGACGGATAACGGCAGCGAATTTATCTCAAAAAGTCTGGATAAATGGGCGTATGAACACGGCGTCACAATGGACTTCTCGCGCCCCGGAAAGCCGACAGATAACCCGTTTATTGAATCATTTAACGGCAGCCTGCGGGATGAATGCCTGAACATTCACTGGTTCCTGTCACTGGAAGATGCGCAGGAAAAACTCGACAACTGGCGCAGGGAATACAATCATGAGAGAACGCATTCATCATTAAATGACATGACTCCGGCTGAATTTATCCGAAGTCTCCGGAAAGACGAAGATCTCTGATTTAGCACTGTACTGAATTTGGGCCAGGGTCAATTTGGCCGGGAACTCAAAAAATGTATGGAACTAAAACGGGTCTATTTACATCTACACAAAAGACACTTTTACGTGTCCTTTGTGTAGAGATAAACAAATTCCCTTATTTGTCGCTTTTAGCCTAAGCGTCTGGCGTTAGAATTCATTCACACCTTTTTTCAAGTTTTTCGCGCGAAAAAATTGAATTGGGGAGATCTAACGATTTCCCGTTGCAGCTCGGCGAGTAAGCAGGGTTCACTAGATAAAGAAGTCTTTTTACAGCCTGTAGGGTGTATTGCTTTAAAACAGCTTTTAGGTTGTTAAATTCTCTGAAAATGGCGAATATCTTATGAATACTCTTTATCCGTTGAAGACCCTAAATCAGCTACGCCCTCTTCTGATTGGCTTTCGTAAAGTGAATGGGCTGACCCAAAAGGATATTGCAGAGAGGCCTGGCGTAACACAGCAAACCTATGCTCGATTGGAAGCGAACCCAGGTAGCGCCAGTATTGAGCGGTTGTTCAACGTGTTTACTGTGTTGGGCGTTGAAATAGAACTCTCTTCTCCGTTGGCTTCATCAACCATAAATTCAGATAAGTTAACTGATAAATATAGAGATTCTCCTGCCAGACGAGAAAAGTGGTGATGATGTCGGAAAAGTGACGGGCCACTGCTGGATATGTTTTTTATAAGGGGTATGGTGGTAGTGGTTGTTCCTGCTTATCCGAATAGTTCACGCCCCGTCAGTTCAGCTTACGCCTCAATTGAGTTTTTGCGTACATGGTACGCATTTGAATTGACATGCGTACCATGTACGCATATGATCAATGTATCAGGTAAGGAGCTGGGCAATGAAATTCCTTTTTATTGAAACTGCTGCCTTTAGCCGGACCAGGGAAGGACTCATGCAAAATGATGAATTGCGAGAGTTTCAAACCCATCTCTTGGATAATCACGACTTGGGAGATACGGTGGCAGGTACTGGCGGGTGTAAAAAAATTCGCTGGAGTCGCCCAGGTTCAGGAAAGTCAGGTGGTGTACGGGTTATCTATTATGTTAGAGCGCAAAGCGGAAGAATTTACCTCATCGTTATGTACCCAAAAAACGTGCAGGACAACCTTACCGACAAACAAAAAGCATTGATTAAAGCAGCAGTACAGAAACTTACCTAACACTGCCTGCGTTAGTTATCACCTCTCCATAACGAGGATAAATTTATGGACGACAAACTGTTTAATGAATTACTTGATGGTGTGAATGAAATGGTCGCCATCGAAAAAGGCGAAATTCAGCCGCACCCTGACCGTGTTCACAGCCATGACATTCCTGATGTAAAGGCGATGCGAACTGAGTTTGGTATGAAACAAAGTGAATTTGCGGCGGCTATTGGAGCCAGCACTGGCTTGGTTCAGTCATGGGAGCTAAAGCGCCGCATTCCTTCCGGCGTCGCCTTAAAGCTGCTTAGGTTACTGGAGCAAGATCCGCAAATCATCAATTGCTTGAAAACAGCCTGATCGCTCGCTTGAGCGATCATTCATTCAGCGTCGATAATACAAAGATCCGGTTTCAATACGCGGTGCGCTTTTTGTGCGAATTGGGCACTCCGCATCCGTATTCGATGCAACTGGCATCAGCCACTCCCCAGATACTGCGCCCGAATCTCCGCAACCAACTTACTGATATCCCACTTTTGACGCGGCCTTGCCGGTATTTCCGGCTCTGAAACCACAGGTGGCACAAATTCCGGCACCGCAGGTTTATCCCGTCGATACTGATTAAACTCGCCGTCCTGCGCTTTGCGCAGCGTCGCCAACAGATAGGCGAGCGGGTTTTGCACGCCGCCGCGAGCGATGCGCCGGGCCGCATCATCGAGCACGTCCTGACGGTACTGCGCGAGGCTTTTTCGTCCAATGGGCGGTTAGAGAACTGCACCTGCAATTCGCTGTAGGAGGGGAATACCGCGCCGCCGTTGTCCTGCGCCTGCATCCGATCACCTGCCAGGCGAATTTATCTCTGGGCGATAGCAGCGGATCTTGCAGCAGACGACGCGGTACCGTGTCATGCTGATTGCCCATAAACAGCAGGCTATCGGAAGCAGATGTCGGATCTTTCTGCATCCGTTGCTGGAGTTTGTCGCTGGTCATAGCGATCAGCGCCTGGATATACGGTGTCATATCTTCCCCTCGGTCACTCAGCTTTTTTCCCACTGTCGGATCAGATTCCAGACCACGGTCAGCGAGAGCGAACGTTCCTGCGCCAGCAGCATCATGGCTTCCAGTGCGGGTAGCGCTGAGCGATGCCTGCCAGCACGTTGTCAAAGCAAGCGTTGATGTCGGTCAGGCCGCTCTCCTGATGTGACTGCGCAATGGCAAACAGCTTTTGTTCGGCAAAGTTCAGTACGTCGGCCACATTGCTGCGCGGCTGACCTGCCATATCGCTCAGTTCATTACCTAATAACAGAAGCTGGCGCAGTTCGCCGTAGCTGGCGATGTATTGCGTATAGGGAATGATATTGGCGGCGCAGGGCGTGTTTTTGGAAAGCTCCGCCAGGTAGGCGAAGCCGCCCACCTGTTCGAGCTACATTCAGGTGAACCCCAGCGGATCTAAGCGGTGGTATCTGAAATTTCGCTTTGGAAACAAAGGGAGCCGTATGGCATTAGACCCTTATCCGTTTATTTCTCTTGCACTTTCAACAACGCTTGCAAATGTGAAAAATGCCCCTATTTCCTAGCTAATTAACCGCGAAATTCTAGCCATGGAGGAAACTACCGATGTCACCCCGGACACACCGCCAGCTCGTAAGCGTTGAAGTGATGTGGCCTGCTCAGACGCTACCGCTTCCCCTGCAACAGGTAGTCGAAGCATTGAATCAGGGCGAAACGCCCGATCAGATTATTATCCGCATGAACCAACAGGGCCTGCTGGCATGGCGCGAAGACGCATCCGTACAGGATACACACGATGTCTTTCAGGTGCGGCTGGATAACCAGCATGAGGCGCGGTTTCTCTGCCGCTACGTCACGCTACCGCTGCACTGATATCCTTATCTCCGTTACGTGGCCTTGTAGAGTACTGTTTATACCTGGATAAATTAATATCCTATAAAATAATGAGTTAGCATTTATTCTTTCAGGGAGAAGATCAGTCAGAATCACAGAAGGATCCACCGTAGAGGTTTTTGTACATCCTGAGCGGTTTCGCACCGAGAGCAGGTTTCATCCTGAAGCCGCCCTTTTGTATAGCAGTTGTCTTCTACCCGGGCTGCGTTCCGTGCGGACTTTTAGCAACGGCGTGTCACCAGGATACTATTAATTATCAACGACAGCTGCCAATATATTCTTGTCATAAAAGTGTCTGCCTATATTTACATATCCATGTAGTGAGCATGAGTTGCTTTCGTTAGCATTGACATTTTCCTCTTTCTTTAATGTCCCTGATATATTCTGCGGAAGAGTCAGGCATGTGTCTGCTAATGGAACTTCGGGTTGTGTACCATTCATGACTACATCGGCATATCCTCTGGGGGTATCAATAATGGTCCATGGAGTATCACTGCTGGAGGCATTGTCATAGGTAGTATTATAAATTGTACCATCTGTTCTCCAGCGTGATGCCCAGAACGTCGGCGAATTCATTT
Organism: Salmonella enterica subsp. houtenae serovar Houten; assembly: GCA_900478215.1. Classification (NCBI taxonomy): domain Bacteria; kingdom Pseudomonadati; phylum Pseudomonadota; class Gammaproteobacteria; order Enterobacterales; family Enterobacteriaceae; genus Salmonella; species Salmonella enterica. The sequence goes on along the minus strand of LS483478.1, from coordinate 3,940,605 downwards.
GCCCGCTTGAATAGTATTGTTCTGGCATTTCTCCAGTGAGTTCTGCATACCGGATAATTCTGTCTGCTCCGAATCCAGTATGTGCAACCATATCCTCCATATTCCTATAATCCGATAACAGGGATTGTAATCTATTGTATCGTGTTGATCCTGGTATGGATTCATTCATTGCCGCACGAAATGATTCATCTACGGGATAAAAATTATTTGCAGGCCTATGCGGCTCCCAGTACCATAGCGGTTGAAACAAAGTTGCTGGTATGATCTTCTATCGCCTCTCCATCAAAATGGTGAGCCAGGTCATTATCAGCTATACCATCAACCCAGGGACGCATTCCAGTTTGAACCAATTCAGTTATTGGTCTATCATCCACTCGATAAACTATATTAACGATTGGTATTGCATACGAAACCATAATCCATATTAGAGTACCCAAAAGTATTGGTATTGTATATTTCATAGCATAAAACCCCTTTTAATTAGTAATAGTTAAAGTTTTTCATTACAGAATAATGTCAATAGAGTAAACTGGCTTATATGTTGCCCCATTTCCTTCCAGGGTTATACTTCCTTTATATCCCATTATTTTGCCAGTTTAGCCACTTTAAACATATTTTGGCTTACAATGGAATTACAAGACCATTGTCCTCCCTGAAAGCCAGCGCTGGCAGGTGTACTACTTATCATTATATCGCACACATCTCCCTGCTCGTTTGCTTTCACTTCAGTGATATAACCTGTTTTGCGTATTCACCAGCAAAAGCCGAAGAAGAGGATGCAGCAAGCAATATACAAATAATAGACTTATTTAATCGTTTCATTTTTAATATCTCATTTTAGTTGGTATGTAGGTGTATTAATCAGGAAAAGAGTAGAACAAAACACATCCGAACATTGTGCAGTTTTGCACTTTAACTCATCATAAATTGCGTATATTAAAGAACAGGGGAAATAGTATTGATTAGACGAATTATATTTGAGTGAAAGGGAGGACACCCCTATCAGAAATATTTTCCGCGGGGAGCGTAATTCACCTGGCAGCGTTTAGCGATATGAATGAATGGAATCCGGACCAACTCGCCGTACCGATCCGGAACGAACATGCTTAAAGGCTAATAATGAGCAGTAAATTGCCAGGCTGTAGGGGGAGGCCTGATCCTACCCACCATAATAGTAAGGTTTAAACGCTGTTGCCTGCCTTTTGTAAAGAAGCTCAAAGATAACGCAACAGCGAAGGGATGTTAAATAAAATTCGAGCGTTCCCCGCATCATAAGATGCGGGGGGACGCAATCATTTTGTTAGTGAAACGGAAATGTCATAAGAAAGTAATTTTTGTCTAGTCTGCCAGTCCTCACCGTAAAATGTAATATGCCCCGCATAGTGCCCAGCAGGCAAACTTGGGTTGCTGCTGTAATAAAAGTTGAGCACTGGCGCGTTCTTGAGCCCTACGCAGGTAGCGGCATCATTAAACGGCATTTGTATACAGTCATACGTTACTCTGGAGCCGCTAAAAACTACAGTGTAGACCTTGCCCTCATCATTGGTCAGTTGCGCAGTTAATTTGCTATCGCCCGGCACACCATTCCAGACTAAACTGGTTGGTCCTGTTGTATTACCCGATACAAGAAACCCCATACTCGGGTAGTTCGGAATAATATCTCCCGTATATTGATTTGATGAGTTGTGATCAACCGTCCAGTCGTACTCAATCAGATCGACAAAGGTGACCGTGTTGTTGCTCATCGTCGTGCCATTTGCTTTCGCCGTTACGGTGGCTACGCCAAGTGTCGTTCCATCCAGAGTAATTTTCGCATTACCCGAACTATCCGTTGTACTCGTATTAGCTGATAATTTATTTAAATTCGTTGTCCAGGCAACCGATACCCCTGAGACAATATTACTGTTTGCATCTTTGACCACGGCCGTATATACAACGCCGCCCGTATTGATCCCTACTTTAGTTTTGGAAGGCGAAAGGCTCGTCAGTTTTGCGGTTTTTGCATCACCGACAAATTTCGTGGCGCCATCGGTTTTCTTGCCATTGCTGTTGGTGACTGGCGTTGCCGTTACCTTCACGTCGCCGGCTTTCAGTGAGGTGCCTTTGGTGGTTGCATTACCGTTCGCATCCGTATCGCTGCTGGTTGGCGTTAATGTCACCCCGTTCAGGCTGGCGCTCCAGTTCAGCGTGGTCCCGGTCAGCACGTTGCCGTTGGCATCTGTTACCGCGGCGGTCCAGGTTATCTCTGCTTTACCATCAGCAGCTTCCTGTGTTTTATCCGCAGTGATACCCGTGACTTTTGCCGTTGCCACGTTACCTATCACCTGCAGCGTCTGCACCTTACTGCTGCCGCCGCTGGTGGCCGTCACATCGATATTGCCGGCCTTCAGGCTGGTGAAAGTAACCGTTGTCGTACCGTCATTACCCGTCATCGACGAGTTGGCACTGAGGTTGCTATCTGGCTCGCTGCTGCTCCAGTTAACCGTCGCGCCCGCCACCGGATGCTGCTGTGCATCCACAACCAGCGCCGTGAGAGTGACTGTGTCTTTATCCGCCACGATATTCGTGGTTTTGTCTGCCGTCAGAGAGTAAACCTGCGCCGTACTGCTGTCTGCGGTGTAGCTCAGGTCTTTCAGCGACTGCGACGAGCCATTATCGCTGGCCATGACGGTAAATTTTGCCACGTCAGTGGCGGTCAACTGCACTTTCGCCACGCCGCTGGCATCGGTCTTACTGCTGTCTACCGACAGTTTTCCCTTCGCCGATGAAGCGTCCTGCGCGGTTGCGCTCCAGCTCACATCCGAATCGGACAGTAGGTTATCGTTCGCATCGGTGATTGTTGCACTTACGGTGATCGCATCCGCTCCGTTCGCCAGAGCAGACGTTTTATCGCTGGTCATGGATGAGACTTGCGCCGTGGAGGGGTCCGCCACAAAAGTGACGCTGTCTGCGTGTTTTGCCGTCGCTTCGCTGGTCTGTGCGCTCACAACCACACCGCCAGACTTAACGGAGGTCACGGTGATTTGTGACGTGCCATCGGTCCCGCTGGTGGTTTGCGTGGCGCTGAGCTTCGCATCTCCGTTATCCGCTGACCAACTGACGGTAGCGCCTGAAACCGCATTGCCCTGCGCATCGGTTACCGTTGCGGTATAGGTGATACTATCCATACCGTTGGCCGTGGCCTGGGTTTTGTCCGGCGTGAGTAGGCTGACGCTTTCGCTCGTGCTGTCCGCTATAAAGGTTATCTCTCCGGTCTCTTTCGCCGCCGTACTGCCGACCCCCGCTGAGACGGTTACCACGCCGGTTTTCGCTGACTTCAGTATCCAGGTGGCGTTTCCGCTACTGTCGGTCACTGAAGTGGCGCTTTTGACCGATGTACCATCCGTTTTTTTGGCATTCCAGCTCACCGTAATGCCGCTCAATGGATGATTGTAGTCATCCAACACCTGCGCCGTGACCGTGCTGCTGTCTACGTTATTAGCGACAACCTGGGTTTTATCGCTGCTAACCGTCACCACCTTCGCCGACGCGGTATCTGCCGTAAAACTGAGCGTATCGGTTTTCAGTGTTTCCGCCTGATTATGTTGGGCCGACACTACCGTGGTAATGACATCAGAACTGGTAACCTGAATCTGAGCCTGGCCCTGATCGTCCGTTACCGACTGCGTCGCGGACAGTTTCGCTTTATTATTATCCGCGCTCCAGTTGATCTGTTCGTTCTTCACCGGATGTCCAGACTGGTCAACCACGTTAGCCGTCAGCGTTATTGCCGTCTTGCCGTCCGCAAGCACGCTGGTTGTTGAAGAGGTTAGTTTGTCGAGATGCGCCGTGTCGGTATCGGCAATAAAGCGTAAACCAGACACCTGTTTTGTGGTGCCATTGATGCCCGCCGTCACGCTGTAAGTTGCCACATCCGTGGACGTTAGCGTCGTTTTAGCAATACCGTGGGTATCCGTTTTGGTGGTGCCGGAAGAAAGTTTCCCCGTCGCCGGATCGGACGTCCAGCGGACATCCGCATCCTGTAATGGGTTACCGTTCGCATCTACCACGGTGGCACTGAGGACGATCCCATCCACCCCGTTTGCCAGCGCGGACTGACGATCGCTTGTCAAACTCGAAACGCTGGCAGTGTTGATATCTGCCGTAAAGGTGGCACTGTCGGCCTGCTTCAATGTGGAACTGCTGGTGCCGGCGCTCACTACGACCGTACCGGCTTTCTGCGCGGTCACGGTGATCTGTGATTTCCCGTCAGCGCTGCTGGTAGTCTGGGTTGCGCTTAGCTTCGCATTGCTGTTATCCGCTGACCAGTGTACCGTCGCGCCGTCTATCACATTGCCCTGCGCATCAGTCACCGTCGCGGTATAGGTAATGCTGTCCATGCCGTCCGCCACGGCCTGTTTCTTGCTGAGCGCAATGGCGCTAACCACCGCTGAGGCCGTATCCGCCACAAAGGTGATCGGATCCGTTTCTTGCGCCGGCGTGCCGCTCACCGCTGCACTCACCGTCACGCTACCCGTTTTAGATGATTTCAGTGTTAGTACCGCATTACCGCTGCTGTCAGTGGCCGTGCTTTTCGTTGTGACGGGTGTGTTGTCCGTTTTTTCTACCGTCCAGTTGACTGTCACACCGTTGAGCGGGTGGCCTGAGTTGTCCGTAACCTGCGCGGTAACCTTATCTGTGTCGATATTGTTCGCCACCACCTGCTGTTTTTCACTGTCGATGGTCGCTACTTTTGCCGACGCAAGATCAGCAGTGAAGCTAAGCGACGAGCTATTGAGAGAATTTCCTCCCTCTATTGATGCGGTGACAACCGTGGTGATCACTGCATTACTGGTTACCTGAACCTGTGTATCTCCTTGTGCATCCGTTGTTGTCTGCGCTGCCGATAGATCTGCCTGCGTATTGTCATCAGACCAGTCTATCACCACATCCTTCAATGCCTTGCCGTACTGATCGGTGACATGCGCCGTCAGCGTAATCGGTGTCGTCCCGTTAGCCAGCGCAGTGGTCGCGGATGTGTCCAGTGAGGTCAGTTGCGGAATAATTACCGTCGCTTTTTCAATCAATTTTGCGCTGGCCAGTTTTACTGAACCATCGATCAACGGCTGAATGGTGAGTGTATCCGGTGTCGTACCGCTAGTGATGGTCGCCGTGTACTGCCCGGAAGCGGTTTCTGTAAAGACCGATATCGTCGGCGTTTTGTCTGCCTTTAGCGATTGGTTTGCTGCTTTTAGTTTCGTCACCGCAGCGCTGACGTTGGAAGAGGACAGTGTCGCGCTCATCCGTGATGCCATTCCGGTGGCTGGCTGGCCTGAGCTAGTCTGTAACACCACGGTTACTTTTGCCGTTGTCGTACCGTCAGCTGGAACAGATGTCGGGTCGACCGTGGTGGTGGACTGGAGCGTGTTGATATCCACACCGTTCACACTGACTTTCATCTGACTGGCATTTGATGCATTGCCTTTTTTATCCCAGGCTGTACCGGTCAACGTGTAGCTATTGACGCCACTGTTCTGCCACGCGGGCAGAGTCAACGTAAACTGCTCCGGGCTACTGCTAGCCGTAATTTTACCGCCATGGCTGAAGAAACTGTCTCCCTGCCATTCAATATGCTCAAGGCCATATTTCGCCTTGACCTTCGCGACTACGGTCTGTTTGGACTGTTCCTCTCCAGTGAGTAACGGCGGTAACGACAGAGAAATCAGCTCCTGCTTACGATAGTCCAGAACAATATTGTTATTGCGATCAACCAGGTCCATACGGCTGCCGACCAGTGAACGGCGCAACGCCACCTGAGAGGGATCGAGCTGTGAACTCAACGGTACGCCCGGCGTCCAGGTTAATGCCAGGTTTACTTGTGTGTCGTTTTCACCGTTCTTGCCCATTTTTTGGTTAAGCCCGACGGTCACTAGCGGTACCGGGGTGTAATTCAAGCCCACGGTGATTGCGTGTGGGTTCTTCTGACGGTCGTCCTCATCATCACCGAACAGCCCGACGCTGTTACCGTAATACTGCTCATAAATAATATTCGCACCCAGTTGCGGGTATGCTGGCAGATAACCGGTCGCGCGGACATCAAATCCGTTGGCCACACGTTCGTCGTAGTCCTCGTAACGAGAAGAGGCCATCCAGTCGCTCAGACGCAAATAACCGTTTGCGGAAAGTTTCAGATAATCCCACCCCAACTCGGTACCAAACCCGAGTCGCTGATGCTGATTACCTGAAATCTGCCTATCGTAAAAGACGTTAGTTCCCCACATCCAGCGTTCGGAAAAATGGCGATAGCCAAACCCGCCATTGACAGTATTGCGGTCATCATGCCGCCGCCCGCCGAGCTGGGTAAAGAAGAGATTCTGCTTACTGTCGTATAAGGGCAACAATAAATCCAGGTCAGAATCATTCAGCGTAAAATGCTTATCTGTGCTGATATTGACCCGGGCGGTACCAAACTGGCTCAGCCACTGCTGAATGGAAGACGACGCGGCGCCATCAACAGCAGAGACCAGAGAATTGCCGATATCATCGCTGCTAAGAAGTGAGCCCGCTTGCATAGCACCCTGAGCCAGGGATTGATCTACCTTGTCTTGACTTTCTTTATTAGTATTATCCTGACTATTATTTTTTGAATTATCATTAGATGATACTGATGCTTGCTCCTGATTGTTCTTTTGCGCATAGGCGCTAAAAGATGAAATAAAAGATAGCGGATAAAATTGTAATATTATCTGTGTGATGGCTAAAAATTTTTTTATTTTGATATTCATTGTCTGCTCACTCTTCGCATTTGTTATGTGAGGTTTTCTTAATACTCTTCATTACGTTAAATAATTGAGATTTTGAAATATTACACCTGGATAAAATAAATTTATTCAAACTAATAGTGTTTTCATCTGGTTCAATTTCCTTATATTCATGAATTAATTTTGGCACTATATTTGATATGCTGTCATATGACACATTGCTATATGTATTCTCGCTTTTATTAATGTAAAAGCATAAGATTAACGATAATTGCTTCCATAAATTGTGTTTTGAAATAAGTGACGAGAAGGTTTTTTCATCTATTTTGTAAACAACTAAATTTTTTAAGGATGTTAATGATGTTTCTCTTGGTTTATATCCAAAAAGGCTAACAAGACCCAGCAGGTGGTTATGTTTTGATAAGCCTAATAAACGTTTTTCTGAGTTGAATATTTGAATGATGTCGTTATTGATTATATAATACACATAACCATCATTTATATAAAATTCAGTGACTTGCGCTATTCTTTCTATTTTAAATCTACTGGGTGTTCCCATAAACTCATCATGAATAGCTTGTTCAATTTTAAATAATGCATCTCCCCAAAAATGCGGATTGCCAGACATTTTTAAATTTCCTTATATTAAAACACTGGATTTAGAACTAGAGCTGAAAAATATCCTCATTTTTATCATGAATAAAATAAAAGACATAACGATAAATTTGCATTTATTAATTGCCATAACCAATCAATAAAAATAAAGGTCATATATATCAACATGTTGTATTGAAAATATTTATGGCATGAATACCATCGTCAATCAGCCGTTAAATTTATAGCATTGATATTTAAAGGTTTTTTATTGGTCCGAAATAATATTTGTTGCAATTTTATGTTTGGCGCTGTTTTTAACGAAGATATTTTCCATTGCAATGAATATTCTCCCGCACTTTGGAAAATATTTATCAGGTAAATACTACAACTTATAATATCTTTGGTCGGATTGATGTTCAAGTCACAGGTTATGGCGGCGTTAGTACTGATACTGGTTAATAGATTCTGGGTAGCGATATTTATTACAACGCTGCGAGGCGTTTTGGACAAAACGTCAATAATGATACCGTAAATGGCGTCATTTCCACATATTACCCGAACAATGGTTATGCGTCAGATACAACGAATACGTTGAATATTACATGCTCAATTATTCACGACATGATTTATTATGGTCATATGGATTACACTGGCTTGCTGATCATGAGGGGATAATGGCGATACATTCCAGCGTAATGTCGCTAATTCTACTATCGATGATGATTATGAGTACGGCTATTTTACCGATAATTGTCCTGATGCCGATGGTAAAGCCGCTACGGAAGACGGGAGCTCTCTGCATCACCGCAGTAATGGTAGAGGTTGAAAGCGCTATAATCGGTGTTTTGGTGAGCTATAGCTTACAGTGAACCACTTTCTGGTACGTATCAATGAACATCTGCGGGTAGTTAAGCGTGGGCTGGCCACATCTGATAGCAACACTGGGACTGAGTATCCGTCAGGCCTGCCGGAGTCTAAATTTGAACAGAACGGTATCCACGATACGGTTTTCCGAAGCCGTTTCAGGTTCTGCGACGGCAGGGATATCAGTGGCGTCACAAGCGGCGACTATCTGCTGAAGCGGAATCTTCCTCGCAAAGGCAAGCAACGTGTGCCTGTACGTAATCCATTACCTCTGACTACATGCTTCACATGGATAATGGCCCGAAATTTATTTCACTGACTCTGGCCGAATGGGTAGAAAGCATGGAATAACGTGGGAATTTATTAAACCAGGCAGACCAACTCAGAACGTATTTATGGAGCACGTTAACTGGACATACCGCACAAAATTTCTCGATTTCTTTCTGTTCAGCACATTGAATGAAGTGTGAGATCTCACGGAGAGAGGGTTATCAGAATTATCTGTGAACGCCCGCATGAATCACTGGACAACCTGACGCCGGATGAAATATTGACTACAACATCATCTGGCCAGGATCTCAGAAAGTACGTAGTAAAACGGGTCTATTTACAGTATGGCTTGTGCGTTGTCGACAACCAATGCGCAATACTATTCAGTTTTATATTCAGTCAGTTGCACCTCTTACGACATATCGTCGCGGAAGCTTAAAAGAGATAATGCAAACGATATATTCCGTTCTTGAGCAGCGACGCTTCTGGAACCATAACACGCTCTGTCGATAGTGAGCGTATCGTATTAGTTTGTAGAATAGTCTTAAATGGGGGTATAGCCCTTTTTACGCTATACCTCCAGTTTTACTTTATCTCGCGATTAACGCAAATACGCCCCAGCCAAAGTATTCCCGTGTCCAGGTGACGTGACGTATGGGCGCTATCGTCAGTTCTGCCCGAATTTCTTGCGCGGCGTCATCGTCAGGATTTTCCTCCAGCCAGCGGCGCATGGTCATCCACTTCGCCGCTTCGTATCTGTCCCAGCCTTGCTGGTCCGCCAGCACCATTTCTACCACGTCATAGCCGAGTTGGTCGAAAGAGGCGACAAGCTCGGGCAGGGGGAGAAAATCGGCGATAAACGAGACGCCGCAGGCCTGAGCGATCTCTTCTGTTGCGGGGACCTGACGCCAGTACGGTTCACCGATGAGAATGATCCCGCCTGGCTTGAGGTTTTTGGCCAGCAGATTCATTGTCCCCGCGACACCGTCTGCAATCCAGGTCGCGCCTACGCAGGCGGCCACATCATACTTTTCCTCCTCAATATAGCCGGCCGCGTCGTTATGAATAAAATGTACGGATTCGCTGACACCGAGTTCTTCTGTACGTTGTTTTGCCTGTGTAGTGAAGAGCGGGCTTATGTCAATGCCAGTACCGGTAATACCATAATCGCGAGCCCAGGTGCAGAGCATCTCACCTGAGCCGCTACCGAGATCGAGAATTCGCGCGCCAGGTTTCATGCGTAACACATGGCCCAGTGTGGCGTACTTTTCCGGTGTAAACGGGTTATGGATGCGATGTTCGCTTTCGCTAATGGTAAAGATACGTGGGATATCCATTGGTTCATTCCTTTTACTGAGAAAGATTCCTGCAGAGGGCTGTGCTTTTTCAGCCAGCCGCGTAAACAGATTGCCTGCAAAAGTTTCGTCGGCCAGCCAGGCGTGGATCTGCGACAGATGATTTTCCATCATGCCCTGGTTGAAGGCCGGTTCGTCCCTGGGAATTTTGCTTTCATCGGATAATCGCCGAATGCGATGAGCCGCAAAAATAACGGCGCTGGTATCCATCATTAACTCCTTAGCGATTGTCGGACTGGGCGCGAACGTTGTTCAGCCCGGTCGTATTAATGCGGTAGGGCTGACCGTTAACGGATTTGATCAGCTTTTTGGTTTTGAGTTTTTTGAATACCGCGAGCGTGCAATCGGCGAGCAGTAGCCCTTCGCGGCTAAAGCATTCAACGGCGGTGACGCGACCTGACGCATCGCGGACGTGCACAATACGTCCGCCTTTGGCGAGAACGTGTAAGGTACGTTGTTCCTGACGGGATAAATTCATACTGAAGAACCTGTTTAATCATCATGTGCAAAACGTACGAACACACAGCGGTGTCCGCATTCGATTTCGGCGCATTGATAATCAGTCCGGCCTGAAAGGTCGGGGCACTGATTATCGGATGATGACATTCTCCAGCATCAAAGCCTCGGGTTGAGTTGAAAGGTATTTACACAGTCAATAATAACTCCTGGTTTCTGTAAGGGAATACGCGGGAGTGAAAAGTGTGATCCCGAAGTGGTCTGATGGTGTTTAGCGTGCCGGATAAATAGCTCCTACCGCTACCATAATGAATATTGATTGAACTCATATACCCGATGATGACTGCTTTGGTAGTCTCGACGTATCTCTTTGGTCGTTGACAGGATTGTAGCGTTGGAAATCTTTTTTTAACCCGCTGAAAAATATCACTTAAATATTTTTCATACCTAAACATTTAGGGTCCGCTGAGTTCGGATTCGGTTTTGTATGGGTTAAAAAAGGTACGTTATGAAAGTTATATGGACTGTCACCCCCGTGGGGTATCAGCGCATAGCGAAACGCTGCCCTTCATGCAGTGTAAAAAGGGACTTCACGCCTTCCGGGGCATTTCGGGTTAATTCTCAAAAAAAGGTGTTGGATGTCTGGAGTATTTATAAATGCACGCACTGCGATTACACCTGGAATATCTCCTTGTTTTCGCGTCTGCCAGTCAGCAAAATTCACCGCGATCTTTATTGTCGGCTGATGACGAATGATGCTACTACGGTGCAACATTTTGCTTATGACAACGCGATTCTGAAGCGAAACAACGCTGAATTATCGGGGCGGCCGGATTTCCAGATTCAGGAGAGGTGGTCGGTTAGTATCGCCGCCCACAGGCAGGTCAGTGTTAGCGTCAGAATTTCCCGTTCTTTTCAGGTCAGCCTGCTGTCGATTTTGAAGAAGCAACTCATGTTAAGCGTTGCCGAAATCAAGAGGCGGATAGAGACAGGACAGATAAGCGGCATCACGATGAAAATGCTTAAATCGCGAAAGCTGAAGAACGCGAAATATGATTTTCAACTCTCAGCGGAAACACTGTACCACCGACGAAGGATTATGCTGATCCGTCGATAAAAGTAATAAGCTCACCTGGAGGTCGAGCGTACTGGTATGGCAACGGTCCAGCGGAAGGAGAAAAGGACTACCGGGCAGGTGAGCTTGAGTTTCAAATTTATAAAGTGAATAAATATTGTATGCGATACCCGCTCAGACATGAGGGAGTCATGGAGGCAACATTATCGATAAAGATGAGACAAGGCATCAGTGTCTGGTTCGCGAGAATGCATATTGAAGAGGGCGGGTAAAAAGCCCGCCCTTCGCTTGCGGAGCACGTTGATGAAGGTGCTCCGCAAGGTAAGTGTTAACATGGATTTTGCGTATTAATCATCAAATATTGGGCTGTCAGCATCGTCAACGCTACATGTGTCACAGTGTTGTTGAGATAATTCTGGACGTTTAAAATTTTGAGCTGATTCACATGCATTTAGCATTATAACCATGAGAAACAGCATGATGTATTTCATCGCCACTCCTTAAAGTGTTTAATATTGGCCAATAGTTACCAGTACAAACTGATCCCTGTTGTTCCTTGCCACGTGTTTTCAGAACGTTCACTAAGACCGTTTTGATAATCAACCTTGATATAATAATGGGTATAATCATTCAGCTTTACAGTCACGCCGCCACTTATTTTTGCCGCAGAACCGTTATAGGATGTAAGTAATGAATCCTGGTACCCTGTACTGCCGACTGTAACATTGTTTCGGTCTCTGGCGGTCAGCTGATTATTCACTTCTGCGTCAAGGAAGGGGGACCACTGGACCCCTGATATCGTCATGGTATTCCAGTACAGACGGGCTCCAGCAGAGGCGGTTAACTGATTATCCAGATCGTTATTAACGTTTAGATCCTCATAACGATAATCGTCCAGTTTAACTTTCTGCCAGGAGACAGACATTCGTGGCACCAGTGTCAGCGCCTCATTTAGTTCTTGCGGATAGCCCGCTTCAAAAGCCAGAACCTGCCCACGACCATGAATATCAGGTTTACGTGTACTGTTGTTTGATTCTACCTGTCCAGAATACCGGGCTAGTTGTAAAGTGGTGTTTGTGTACCAGCCCTGGGTTGCCGTATAACGCCAGTATAAGCCTGTCGCGTAAGTGCTGAGCTGGTAGCTTCCAAGCTGGGCATTCGAGGCGTAAATGGTTTTGCCTGATACATCAGCATTACTGTCGAGATAACCCACGTAAAAACCCAGTTTATGACTGCTGTCTTCATCAACGGGCCATAAATCAGCCCCAACCTGGATACCTTTCACGTGGCCGTTCCATGCCGCATTTGTGGCTCCGTCACCTTGATTTTCTTGTTGTCCGTAAAGGGTACGCACCCAGATCCCCTGGCCATTTTGAGCCATTCCGCTGGGTTCCGGAACGAGTCTGTCAGCAAACTGTGGTATTAGCGCCAGTCCAGCCTGACGAGTAATATCTCCCAGGGCGCTGCTGACGACAGCATCTGCGCGCATCGCGCCACTCTGTAGAAAAGAATCATATTGGTAACTTTGTCCGGCAAATACACCATAATCATACAAACCGGTAGTCAGAATGGCATCCTGAGCACTACTATTTTTGATTACCGCATTGGAATCATTACCACTGATGCTACCAATGGTGAGGGAGTGTCCGTTAACATCCAGTATACTGCCTGTTGTGGTATCATAAGTTTTTGAGAAAACGATATTATCAGTATAATTCAAGGCATTATCCGCGTTTATATTGACACTGGCATTTCCTTCGAGTTTCAATGTTGTATTGTATAATGAGTTTTCATGGTTCAGGTTTATCAGTGAATTTCCTTTAAAGCGCTGCTCGCCACCATTAATGGCATCAGTAGTATTAATGTTTAATGTTGAATTGCCATCAAATAATAAATTTCCGCCATCCACACCATGTTGTGCTGAAATGTTCATGACGGCATTGTCTTTAAAAGTTGTCGATGTGCCGCCAGTCACTGCCTGGCTGACATTGGCGTTAAATATAGCATTATTACTAAATATTTGTTTGCTGTTGCCGGCAATCACCCCTTTATTATTGCCATTCAGGGTGCTGTTCCCGCTGAAATTCTGGCTGCCTCCAGACAAAGTATCTTCGCCATTAGCATTTAAGATACTATTATCATTAAAGTTTTGTGTTCCTCCGGTAATTGTTGATTTACCGTTAGCATTAAATACTGAATTATCCTGTAATTTTATTTGTCCTCCTATAATAGTCTGGTTTGCTTCTGAATTCAGGACTGAGCTTTTAGCCAGAATTTGATATCCTCCACTGATGCCTTGACTGGCATTGACATTTAATGTTGCATCGTTAAAGGTTTGATTGCCACCACTTAGCGCCATGGCTGCATTTACATTCATTGTCGTACCAGATTGAAATATCTGTTTATTAGTATTGTTCGTTGCTCCTGCGATTGCATTAGCGCTATCCGCATTTAATACTGAATTCCCAGTGAACAGTAACGTGCCTCCAGTGATACTACCGTCTCCAGTCACATTGACCTCACTGGAATCCTGAATATTTAACTGCCCACCAGACATTCCTCCCACGGCATTGATATTGACCGTTGATGCTCCTTTAACACTGCCCACTTTTCCAGAAGACATCGTATTTTTACTAAAGGCATCGGATGCGTTTAAATTAAGAGTCGCATCTGTGAAAGTCAGCCCCGTACTGTTAAATACACCATCGGCTGCATTGATGTTTAGTGTTGTTCCAGCATTGAATATCTGACTGCCGCCATTAATCGCTTTTTCAGCATTGGCATTGACAACGCCATTACTACCAGCCAGAGCGGTTAACCTGGCATTGTTTATACCAGAACCGGCATTGATATCGATCTCAACTTTCCCTGATGTACTTCCGCCTCTTAGAGTGTATGTACCGCCATTTAATCCTGACTCGGCGTTGACTTTAACGTGCGTATTCTCTCTGAACTCATAGGTTCCTTTGTTATTATTAAAGGCGCGGCTGGCAGAAACAGTAAGATCTGTATTCCCCAAAAAATAAACAGGAGATTTATCGATATAGCCAGCAGTATTGGCATCTATTGTTTTATTAGTGCAATAAGCTGATCCAGAACAATCAGAAGAAATAGCCGCATTCACTGAGCTGGAAATAAAAGATAATGAAAACACCGCCAATAGCAGGGAAGAACCATATCCAGCAGAGCGATGACAGAAAATTATTTTATCCATGGCTGCATCCTATTTATTTTTAGATAATTCAAAAGAATAACTACTGCCGCGTAGATTGGTCATATTCACGCTGATGATGTTCCCGTTAAGAGATACACGCTTATCAGGGTCACTGGAAATAGGGAATGGGGCTGCATTATCGGGCAACTGGAATGACACTCGACGATCACGGCGTGGTGAAGATACTGCTATCTGATAACCCTGTGCTGTTGATGTCATAATCAGAGACATTGGCGTCAACGCATGAACTCCTCCCGCCGTTGCAGAACGCCAGAAATTGGCATAGATAACCTGCTGGCCCGGTAACGACACGGCCTGAACTTTTGCGTCATTCGCAAGGAGCGTTATGTCGGAATTTACGGGGGAAGATACGGAAGCCGAGGGGTAGACAACCCAGGCATAATGATTATCTGATTCTGCGCTATGAGGCTGGATAATAGTTAAAAATTGCGCTGAAACTTTACCGGATGAGGTTCCGATATCGGCCCAGTTACCCTGACGATGTTTCACGCTAACTTGCGCGCTTGAGCCAGCGAGTGGCTTCCAGATAATGTTATTACCTTTATCGTTTAAAACGACAGATTGGGTTGCTTTTCTCTCTTCTCCGGGTTGTAAGACTATGCCATCAACAAGTACTTTTGCCGAGCTACTGATTTTCTGATTCGCAATGGTCGTTACCGCCGGGCTACTACTGGATATTTGGCTGCCAAGTATGATCATTTCATACGGCGCCATGAACCAGGATTTTTTTGCCTTGAGCGAATAAGTCGGTACTTTTAAATGCATACTCGCGCTTGCCCATTTATTCAGAGTATTGCCCCCTGCCCAGGCAATATTTGCCCGGCCTAACTGAGTCACACGGTATTGCTCATCACACCAACCCTGCTCGCCAGCAGAGGTAGTGCCTGGTAAAAATCGACTGTCGACCACAGGCCAATAATCACGATATTGATCGTCATCGGGCAAATACAGCCAGGTCATCCCATCAGATGTTCTCTGCCCTTTTAGATTCTCGTTATTAATACATTCGTAGCTGCCAGTACGACTGGAATGCATTGCGACAACGGCCAGATAGTTTGTACCCTGGTAAATCAGACGATCCATATCTGCATACAGTTTACCGCCCGCTGTTCGGGGGGCCGGTGGCAAATGGCTATCCTGTTGAATACGCGTAATAACCTGCCAGGAGGTTAAGTTTTCTGGCAAGTGAGTGTGATAATATTCCGTTGTTTTTGAATTTAGCTGGGCTTTTAATACCTGTTCAATGTGACGCTTTTCTTCTGGTGGCGCACCATTAACAAACAATGCAACGGCATTCATAACTGATGCGCCAACATCCTGATCCTGCCCATTTTTACGTGAAATACTGCGGCCATTGACGGCATCGGGCATTTTTCCCTCATGGAGTAAAGGTAAAAAAGCTTGCCTGATCACATCATAAATACGGCGATTATCTTCAGCTGAGAAATCCCATGGCGTATCCGCCACGCTATTTTTAATTAGCCCCAGACCATTCAGCAAAACCTGGCCATAAGTTCCGCTATAGGGTAAATCTTTATGCTGGATAAACGATCCGTCTTTGTAAAAACCATCTCCGGACTGAACCGTGTTAAGTACTTCAGGTACCGAAGCTACCGCGGCGCTAATTTCTCCAGGATCGTTAGCTAAAAGACCCCGAACAAATACGACCATTGCACTGTCAATTCGGTTTCCGCCAGTCGATGTAAAGGCATTTTTTGTGGTGGAGTAGGGGGCACCGCTTCCTTCCGCTAAATAACGAGGGTCGCGAACAAAATGGCGGGTTGCGAGATTATATTTCTCAATCAGCGAGGCAGGGAGATCCTCATAGAGGATCACCAGAGTATTGTTAACGCTGCGTGAAATTCCTAGTTCCCAGTTCCACCAGTTTCCCCATTCTGGGGTTTGATCATTATAATAATCCTGGTTCAGATTGATTAACGCAGAGTTAAGTACAGTATATAGCTGAGCATTTTTATAAAGATCTGTTCCCGGCGTAGCCCAGGCTTTGGCCAGGGTGAACAGGCGTTGATATACAGTATAAAGAGTGCCGCCCAGTTTAAGGCGTCCTGATGTGCTTTCATTATCCAGAACAGTATCTGCCCATAACTGGCCTGCAGGGGTATTTTTATCTATTCCTTGCCAAAGTTTATTGGCCGTTTTGTTTAAACTTGCTACGTATTCTGCTGATAATTCTGGCGCCGCTGGGCCTGAGGGTACAAAATTCTGTCGCCAGGTATCACGCATACGTTTAATAATATGCTGTTGCTGGGTTGACGTTGTGGTAGCTGAATTTACTACTGGCAGATTTACATTTTCTGTGGCGATCTGTGCGTGTACGCTGCCCATACTTAAGCACAATAGCGAAAATGCTAAATTTGTCTTTTTCATTGATGTCACCCTCTATAATCAGAAATTATACTGAACGTTCAGCTTATAAAACCATTTCTGTCGCGACTGCATATCGTTGCCAGACTGATCCTGCATTTTCTCTTCCTGATAATAGGTTTCGGCACCCATAGACCAACGTCCGTTAAAGGAATAATTTGCGCGTATGCCATAGCGGTTATACGGTTGTTTTAATGTGATGTTTGAAGCAGGGTTCTTTTCTGATTTCAGTTTAATACTGCGATCAAGAGCAATGCGGACATATGGCCCTAACGTTAATTTGCCTGTACGATATTGGTAATCCAGCGTTCCCTGAATTAACTGATCATCATAATTATTCGTAACATCATCAAATTCCGTATGAACCCCCAACGCTACACTATTCGTGCTGTTAATGTTATGGCGGATGCCTGCGTCGAACTCATATCCCCAGTCACTGTATTTTTTAGAACAAAAACCAAAGGCATTAGCATCACTGGCTTTGCATTCGCCCTTATTATAAGGATCGGTAGTTCTGTCATTCTTACGGCTTCCTTTTGAATCGGCGATATAAAAGAATCCATTCAGATAAAAGCGGGAATCCTGCGTAAGTAGATAATCGAACTGAGGCAGTATTCTGAGCTGTCGTTCATATCGCTCGCCATAGTAGTTCGCTTTATCATAAGGAACGATCCGAAAACCGATACCTGGTCTGAAGATAAAATTACCACTTTTAATATAATTAGTGGCGTACAGTTCATACAATCCGGATTGAGAGGTACTCACTTTATTATTATAATCATTCTTATATGGATACTCTTTTAAAAGAATACGTCCGGAATACGTCCAGTCAGAGTCTTGCGGTCGATAACTGAAGCGAATATACGGGTTGTAAGACGTCAGTCGATGATAGGCAATATTTTCTTTTTGTGGATAATATTCGTACTCACTACCGAATTGGATATATCCTCCGGCAAACGCGGGAAACGCACTTATCATCATTAATGCTGTAAAAAACAGAATGCAGGGCCGTTGATAGTTTTTCATAAGCTACCTTTATTAATAGTAGATTTATTTATGTCGTTATAATCTCAGAGGTATAAATTTAATCGGGAACTAAAAGTTGTCACCCCCTTACGTAATAAATTGTTTTTAGGACGCGTTGAGCGCCCGGAGATACTTTCAAGAACAATTGGCCACCATCCTTGCGTTATTAATTTACCATCTCTGAAAGGAGCGTCAGGATACTGGTCATGGGTAAATGTTACGATGACCTCCTGCGTTTCTTTAATTCCTGTAACGCGAGCTGAAATAGCGTCGATAGTAAAATCAAATGATGCAATTTCAACCTCCAGAGGCGCTTCATCAATATCCCACAGTTCACATTCCGTGCCCGCATACAGCATCAGTATTAGCGTACGCAATGACCATAAACTGCTGCCACTACCGCTGTAGCCATCCATCAACCGACGATCGGCTTGAAACAATCCCTGGGTGATGGCGCCATGTTGTTCTGCGCCATGCAGCATGAAAAAATGGGTTAGCGTGGAAATGATCCGCTTTAATTGCCCATCAGCGCGGCCCGATTGAATGGCATTCGCCATGAGCGCTACAGGCGCTGCAAGTCGATAACTAATGCTTCTTCCAAAAAAAGGAAATCCGCACGGGGTAAAGAAATAGCGAAATGTGTGGGCGAATTCGGCGCAACTTTGTGTAATAAATTGATGATCAAAGTCGGGGTTTATACGGTCGATCCAAAATAAAAGATAGTGGAATGCCCACGAATTATAGTAATCGAAATTTCCATTCGCCCCATCACGGAACCAGCCTTCACCGACGTAGAACGCTTTCACCCGCGCATAGCGCTGCTCGCTGTTTTCTCCTTTACCGGAAAGAGCCAGTACGACCTGTTGGGTTAATACAATAAATAAATGCCAGTTGTTATCAACGGTTTTACAGTTATTTACCCCTTGAAGCCAGCAAAGAATACGTTCCCGCTCTGGCGCGCTATAGCTTTTCCAGACGGTATTGCGTACCAACCACAGTGCCAGAGCAATATCGCAGCATTCACAAATGCGCTGATCATAATCTTTAATTTTTCCCCAATATCCTGGATGTTCAGGGTCAGTTCCACAGATAAAAGCCTGCTTTAGCGCCTGATGGACACATTTTCCGTAGCTGTCTAATTTCCCCTGGTTTGTCGTTTGATAATGGAGCCAGGCGGCCATCAGTGGCAATGTTCGGGCCGTTGCTTCAATCGCATCGGACTCAGAACCTTGCTCACTGGGCCAGCCGGGTAAATATGCCCGACAAAACTCAAAACGGGAGTAATAGAAAAATGAATCAATAAAGTACACGGCCATCCGTTCGCATTTTTCCTTAAATGAAAGATGATTTTTCGCAAACAACGCAGCCATTTCACAGTCATGTGAAATAAAGGGTTTACGTAATAGCACATCACGTTTCAATTTTTGCAGGAATAAAAGGGTATACTCCTTCCATCCGGGATGCTCATGGGGTAACCAGGGGCGTTGTGTCGGTGATATCATTTCTCTCATCACTCCTCATATTCCCGGACAGGTTTAAAGCAGATTCAACATTTCAGTTCCGGCCAACAAAAAGGCGCCTGCGCCATAATCAATATTATGGCTGGCGTCCACTCTTCGGGGGTTATAGGCAGGAAGCTGTACCCATCCTAATTTCCCCTGCTCGTCGACGCATTCTGTCAGCCCTTGCCAGGCCCGTAGCGCGACAGGACGGTATTTGGCATCCAGCACGCCATGATTAATGCCCCATGCCAGCGCATAACAGAACAACGCGCTGGCGCTGCTTTCAGGCTCAGGAAAATGCTCAGGATCAAGTAAGCTAGTACGCCATAAGCCATCCGCAGACTGGTATTTCACCACCTGTTCAGCTAACAGTAAAAACTGCGCCAGATAGCGTTCTCGGGAAGGAAAGTCCTGGGGCAACCAGGCCAGGAGTCGTGGTATTGCCGCCAGGATCCAGCCAATGCCTCTGGCCCAGAATACTTTCTGACCGTTCTGTTCACAGATGCCGTCCCCCTCTGGGAAAGGTATATATCGCTTGTCACGGTAGTAAAGTCCAGTTTCCGGGTCGTGAAGAAAATCCACAGCATCCCACCAGAAGCGATCCATTTGTTCCCAATAAGCGGGTTGCTGAGAATGAGCGCCGAATGCGGCTAATGTTGGTGCCGCCATAAATAAGGCATCGGCCCACCACCAGATTTCTCTACCTCTTTTCTCGCTTGTCAGCATCGGTTCAAGCGCCTTTTGCGCATACTGAAGAGCGTCATCACAACCTAATGTTTGATAGACCTCCAGATAGCTTTGAAGACAGACTTGATCGTCAGCAAAATTCACCAGCGGCCCTGCCCGAAAACCGGTATTAAGGGTATATTCCGCAAGCCCATTTAAATACACTTCATCCTGCGTTTCTCGCCATGCTGCGGCAACGCCACTCCAGAAAACACCGCGTTCCCAGTCGGTTGATTTTAAATAGCGGCGTTGTCCCTGGCTCCTGATTACCCAGCGAACCTGGTGTTCTTTTTGCCAGAGATAGACCTTACGCATTAATTGCGTAATTGATTGATGCTGCATAAAATAACCCATTTGTAGATGCCAGATTTTGTCTGGCGGAATATTAATAATTAAAATAGTTCCTGGAGATTGTCATTCACTCAGAGGCCATCATTCATGTCATTTGGCTTATCGTCTGTCTCAAGGCTGTTGATATCAATCAGCCCAATGGAATGATGCCCCAGTTCTACAATGAGTGATGTAAGCTCATCAAGATTTGTGCCATCACGTTCAAGACAGGCATTGGCAATCATGGGTAAATTACTGCCAGTAATCACTCGTATATCAGAATAATCAGACATAACCGCTGTCGCTCGGTTGCAAGGAGAGCCTCCGGCAACATCAGTGAATACCAGGATGCCTTCCCCTGTCTGACATTTTTCGACCGCCTGCCGGATATGTATTTCCAGTTGTTCTGTACTCATGCCCGGAATAAAATCTATATACTCGATATAAGGTTGCTCCCCGGCAATAGCTTCAACGGCAGAACGCAACCCTGAGGCAAAATTTATATGGCCTACAACAATTATCCCAATCATATTTTTACCTTAGAAAATACCAATAACGTGTCCCACGACGCCAAGAGCTAACGTGCCAAATATCAGAGCGCTGGGCGATTTACCTTTTTGTACTAACCAGAACATAATCCAGACCAGAGCCAGCGGTAGCGCATTTGGCAATATCCTGTCCAGAAGATCGGTTTGAACATTCACATGAGCCGCGCCCGCTGTAACCACTAATGGCGTCGATACTTTAACAAAGGCGGCAGTCATAGAACCCAGGACTCCTAAGCCAATGATATTGGCCGCACGTCCCAGTTTATCCGCTTGTTCGGATAATTTTCCGAGAGCCGCAACACCGGATTTATAGCCAAAAAACAGCAGCCAGAAATAAACAAAAAAGTGATAGAGCTGGTACAGAATAAAAAATACAAATGGCCCAGCAATACTACCTTGCAGCGATATCGCAGCGCCAATACCTAACGTCAAAGGCATCATGGTCATATGGTCAATGGCGTCGCCGATTCCTCCTGTCGGCCCCATTGTTGCTGCTTTGATAGCATTAATTGTTTCTGGTTTTTCTTTATTCTCTTCCATCGCAATTGCTAACCCAAGTGGAAATGTAAAAAGCTTGGGGTGGGCATTATAAAATGAAAGATTATTCTTGAGCGCCAGTGAAAAATCGTGTGGATTACGATGAATCTTTTTCAGCGCTGGGATAATGCTAAAACAAAAACCACCAGCCTGCATACGCTCATAATTGAAATTACCCTCCATAAAAAGACCACGGAAACCAACTTTCCACAGGTCCCTTTTTGTGATAGCAGAACTGATTTCTTTATCCTGATACTCGGTATCAGGTGATACAGTCAGTTTTTCAGTGGTATCTGTGTCTACGGTTGCTTTAGAGATCATCATGAATATCCTCTAATATTCCTTCCTGATTTTTTCCGGTAGCACTTCCTGACTGGAAATAATCAAGGATGGCCACGCAAAGAAATGCTATCGCGACAGCAATAATAGGTAATTTAAAATACGTTGTTAAAATGAAACCGATGAAAAAATGTGGCAGTAATTTGACATTAAACATCGTACGTAACAACATGGCGAAGCCCACGGCTGGCATCATTTTTCCTGCGATGGCCATGCCATCAATAACTTTTTCTGGTAAATATCTGATAATAAAATCGGCTGCCTGGGTTCCGTAGTAAACTGCCGCAAAAGCTACAACGCCATATAACACTGCTCTGGTTGCCAACCCAAAATAAAGCATACGATCAATACCAGAAGCATTTCCCTGCTCGGCATAGCGATCACATTTTTGCATCACCGGTGAAAATGATGTGAACAAGAAAATTACAAGCGCCTGCATTGCCATAGCGAACGGGATCGCCATACCAATAGATGCTTCAGGCGTAATACCCAATTTGATAGCAAAAGCTGTTCCGACAATCGCTCCGATGGTAACGTCTGGTGGTTGTGAACCGGCGTTTGGCACCAGCCCTAACCAGGCTAATTCCATTGCAGCTCCCGCAATCAATCCTGTCTGGACATCGCCCAGAATAAATCCAATGACAGGGCCTGTAATTAAAGGTCGATGAAAGTTTAATGCAACATCATACTTATCTATTCCGCACAGGGCAGCCCATAAGGCGACCAAAAAAGCCTCATACATGATGACTCCTAAAATTTAATCAGATACAGTCGAAAATGTCTTTCCGCGAGCTTTCTGGCATATGCTGTATTATCGATTTAATGCCTTTTAGTTGAATGCGTTTAAAGGCCTGAATATCCACCGGACTAACGGAAACATTTTTGTCAATTTGTCTCCTTTCGGTATTATGATGCATATTACCGACGTTGACCTCATTAAAACTGACTCCTCCCTCAACAAGTCTGGCGACATCTTCTGGCGTTTTACACAGAATAAGTATGCGTCTGCGTTCATCCGCTTTATTGATACTACCAATCAAATGCTCGATTGTTCTGAAAAGTACGACATATTCGCCGCCGGCAGCGCCTTTAAAGGGAGCCTGTAATACAGGGTTGGCAGCTATTTCATCATTGGCGACAATAATGGTATTTGCACCAGAATATTTTCCCCATGTGATTCGAATTTGTCCATGTAAAAGACGTTCATCAATTCTAACCAGAACAATATTAGCCATTACTTAAATTTTCTCCGAAAGATAACGAACCATCAATGATGGTTTAAATGATAGAACTACAACTAAAACTACAGTATGAAATAATTCATATTACTCCATACTGTATTTACCTGAAAATCAGGGGGTCTTAATTTCTGATGCGTAAATAAAGTGTTCGGCGAAGTCTGCATCGCCAATCCAGAAATTGGCGACTTGTGAGAGATTCTCATTCCGTACAATAAGTACAAGTTTTTTCGCAATAGTACGTAATGTTCTTAAGAATCTTACATCATTTTCATGAGCAGCAAAAAAACCTTCTTCGGGAACAAAGTTATCAACCTCCAGAATTGCATTCTCTACCCGGTATTCTTTTAAATTCTCTTCTGTTTTGCCGCCCTCAAACATCATCTGTTCACTGTTTACTATGCCTCCGGGCATAATCACCGTCATTTTAGGCGCAGGGAATAACCTGGAGGTTACTAACTGGATATCATTTGTCAGTATTAGACCTGAATCCCATTTTTGAATTTGTGCCCAATGTCGGGTTAACGCTCCGGCACCAATAAACAATGATTGTTCCAGGCTGCCGATTATTTCCGTCAGCTTCTGCTCCCATCCGTCGCCATTTGAATAAAATAGGGTTTTATTGCTCTTTTCTGCTGATATGGCAACATCCTGTTCATGCCCTATCACTACCGTTTCTTTACGATTTCGGGATTCCGCTGAAAAGTTGGCAATGACTCCTTTGTTTAAAATGACATAACCGTTAGAGCGGACAATGTGCCCCATTGACTCCAGGAAACGCAAGTCAGTACGGATAGTCGCTCCGGATACGCCAAAATATTCGGTAAGATCTCCAACACTGACCTTGCCTCTCACTCCGACCAGATTCGCGATTTCCATGCGACGTTCAATCGCGCTTTTCATAAGCTCTCCATTGAACGCTGTTAAAACCTTTCATCATTTTTCATTCTCTTTCATTGTCTACAATATGAACCTAAACCAGTGTTTTAAAAACCACCATCGTTACTAATTGTGGAACATGTCACAAAAAATGTTAACTTTAGCCATACTTTATAATTTACATCATATAAATCAATTGGTTATGTGTTGATGTAAGCCAGGAGGTTATTTTCCGCAACCTGTCTTCCATCAAACCAGGGACAAATTTACTGCTATCCTGCCTATGTTCTTGTGGTTTTGACTACAGACGATTCCGCCTGACTACCTTTCTAAGGGATGGCTATCATCGGCTGGTGTATCAACATATTCCCTGACATTTTGTAAAACGATATTATTCCCGATATATCAGTCGATTAAATCAGAAGAGGGCCGTAGAGGTCTATATCTATTCCGGACATACGCTATCGGCGTTGGGAATGGGGAAATGGTGAGAGTAGATTAAGATAAAATACAACAACTATTTGTATAATAAAGGGTTATCATGCCCGGGTAACAGAGCGACGTTTCGTTGTTTTGTTGACATTGAACGGCCTATTGATTTTGCTCGTCGGGATGATTTAGTGGGTGAGAAAGTAGGATTACAGGGAGAAATAATAGAACAACCCCCGATTTATTGGTGAGGTCTGACATCTCACCTGATATGAAGGCTCCGGCCTCATCGTCTTACTTTGATTATCATTTATAGTGGATGTAAATGATCGCGTAACATAATTAAAAAATCAGAAGAAATTACCTGCTGTTGAGCTGATATTAACGTCTGAACCACTGAAAAAGAGTAATATGACGTTAACCATAGCGTTAAGTTCTGTTGCGGTTCACAGGGGGAGGAATGCACACCTTCAGACCATACTCGCTAAGGCATAGCGACCTGTTATATGAAGATATTCCGTTAGAAATACGTGAACAGATTATTGTATTGATTATCAATACGTTAGGCACTTGCTCCTCTTTTTATGATATGACATTATACTGTTATCATAATAGTCATTCTGACGAAGTATATCGAAGAATATGTAAGACTCTACGCAAAGAATATGGCTTATTCACCCTATATGCGCAATCAACGTCATATCTGGATGAATTGAGTAATTTGTTATTAAAAACAAATGATAAAAGAAAGCATATTGATACAATTGAGCTGGCTTTTAAATATATAGATACCTACCTTCGGACCTATGAAGTCACGCTTGGGTTAGAGCCGGATAAGGCGATTAATGAATTAAATAATATATTTCATAATCATAGGTTAAAATATAAATTTGAAAATGGTAGAATCGTCAGGTTACGTAGAATAAAACGGCTTAAAAATATACGTTATTATTTGTATTCACCAGGGGAGTATGGCTTTGTCGAATACGATCTTATGGAAGTGTATAATCGTCTGATGCTTAATGATTTTGCCCACGTCGTAAGTGAATGCCATGCTGTCTTCAGAAAAGTTCTTATCAGAATTCATGAGAGAAAAGGTATCGTATATCATGAAAAGGATAATCTAAATACACTCATGGCAAATCTGATGACGAGAGGCATTATTTCTGCTGAATATGCAAGTAAATTTCACTTTTTAAGTAACGTGCTGGAGTCAGAAATATTTCCACCGATTGCGGAACAAAAGTCGCATCATCACTACGTAATGATGCTTCGTATCTCTGAAGAGTTGGCCTGTAGTATCTATTATCTTACTGAGCGGAGTATATTTTTCCTTATCCAGCGGGCAGAAGAAGATGATGTCGTACTATGATAATAATCATGTTGTCGCTAACTGTCTGACCCATCAGACTATTTTATTTGCCAGTATCACCACGAGGTATGCTCGCATACTACGTGTACGCGCCGGCTCTTCCGCGTCCAAACTGTCTGCAACAATTACGCCTGATGGGCAAGGCGCCAGATCAGAATGTATCATCTCTATTTAAATTTGTTCAGGCGTCTGAGTTTTTTATCCTGCCGTCTACTTTTTTAATGGGGAGCTGTTTAGTGTAATAATAAGCGATACAGTACTATTACTGATATTTAGTCTGCATATCGTTTGTGTCGTACTTACTTATGAACATTGGGTCAGGGAGAGAGAAGAATGCGTACTCTTTTAAAGCCATTTTTACTGGCGATAACGTTGATGTTAATCTTAATAAGGTCTGGATTTGCAACGGATGACGGAGCGATAACCATGATTAAAACATACAGCGCCTATGACTATCCGCAAACCCGGTCGCGGTTGATGCAGGCTGTCGCTGATAACGGTCTGGTGTTATTTGGGGAATTTGACCATGCCAGAGCGGCACAAAATGTTAACCTGAAAATGCCGCCAACAACGGTTCTGGTCTTTGGCAACCCTAAAGGCGGAACGCCTCTCATGCTGGCGCATCCCGAACTGGCGCTGGATTTACCGTTTCGGGTTCTCATTAGTCAGCAAGCCGATGGGCGAGCGTTAGTCAGTTATCATCCAGCCGAAACGCTGCAACGTTATGGCCTTGATGCCACAGCCATACAGGCTTTGAAAAAGCTGGAACAGCTTGTTGAAAAAAGTATCCACTAAAGCTGAAAAGCCTTCTGAATCGGACGATGCGTTTGCACTGGCGATAACGCGAATTTTTCGCCCATCATGCTATGTCAGAGGCTGTGTGCCTGTTAACGCGCAAGCACATTTTATAGATTGAATTTTGGTTGATAAATTTTATATTGGTAAACCAATAATGACATTTATAGTCAGGCCCCAGGGCTTAAGGAGTATTATCAGTCAGGTATTATTTTTTATTTTTACCTTCATCTGACGTTATTACCGGTATAACGGGGCGCATTATTGTTCTGTTGGTTGACCAGTTTCGCGTTTTTGGTGTGCTAAGCGTGCTATCCTTTTTTACAAATGCTATAGTCTGATACCGGGAAATCGCATCGGACGGGCACGACCAATATGAAATCAAACACTTCTCAGCAAAGACCCTACCAGGAAGTGGGCGCAATGATACGCGATCTGATTGTTCAGACGCCGTACTGCCCCGGGGAGCGATTGCCACCGGAGCGAGAGATCGCTGAGAGGCTCAATGTGACGCGTACCGTCGTGCGTGAAGCTCTGATCATGCTGGAAATTAAAGGGTTGGTTGAAGTTCGCCGCGGTGCCGGAATTTACGTGCTCGACAGCGCGGCTGATGACGAGATTGAAGGTGCTGAGGTAAATCACTGTAATGACGCAGGGCCGTTTGAACTGTTGCAGGCGCGCCAGTTGCTGGAAAGCAATATCGCTGAATTTGCCGCTTTGCAGGCCACCCGCGAAGACATCATTAAAATGCGCCAGGCATTACAGTTGGAAGAGCGAGAGCTCGCCTCCAGCGCGCCGGGCGGCTCAGAAAGCGGCGATATGCAATTTCATCTGGCCATTGCTGAAGCGACCCATAACAGTATGTTGGTCGAACTCTTCCGCCAGTCCTGGCAATGGCGTGAAAATAACCCGATGTGGCTCCAGCTTCATAGCCATCTGGGCGATACGCTTTACCGTAAGGAGTGGCTGGTCGATCATAAGCAGATCCTCGCGGCGTTAATTAAGAAAGATGCCCGCGCAGCGAAGCTGGCGATGTGGCAGCACCTGGAAAACGTGAAGCAGCGTCTGCTGGAGTTTTCCAATGTTGATGATATCTACTTTGACGGTTACCTGTTTGAGTCATGGCCGCTGGACAAAGTTGACGCCTGATTATACCTGCAATAGCGTGGGCAGATCCAGTCCACGTTTGACTTCTTGTAGCGTCTTTTGAGTGACCTCATGCGCCCGCTCGCTACCTTTTTTCAGCAATTCCATTAGCATTCCCTTATCCGCAATAAAGGTTGCCCGCCGTTCGCGTATTGGCGCGAGCAACTCTTGCAGACAGGTCTCCAGCTCATTTTTACAGACACGATCGCCTAATCCGCCTTCTTGATAATGTGCCTTCATCGCCGCGACTTTGGCTTTATCCGGATGGAACGCATCCAGCCACGTAAAGACGACGTTACCTTCTATTTTTCCCGGATCGCTAATTTTTAAATGACCGGGATCGGTATACATCGCACTGACCGCACGGTGAATTGTTTCCTCACTGGCGGAAAGAAGCAGGGCATTGCCAAGCGATTTCGACATCTTGGCGCTGCCGTCAATGCCGGGCAAACGACCCGTATCGCTCAGTAGCGCCTGACAGTGCCGTAATACCGGCGAGGGGAAAAGGCTATTCATCTTATGAACAATCTCATTCGTTTGCTCAATCATGGGTAACTGATCGTCGCCAACCGGTACCCGTTCGGCTTTAAAGGCGGTGATATCTGCCGCCTGGCTAATGGGATACACCATAAACCCGACCGGCAGAGAACGGGCAAAGCCTTTCTGGGCAATCTCATTTTTAACCGTAGGATTACGCTCTACTCTGGCGACGGTAACAATATTCATATACAGCACCGTTAATTCGGCGAGGGCGGGTAAAGCGGATTGAAGACAGATCGTCGTTAGCGCGGGATCGATACCGACGGCCAGATAGTCGGCTAATACTTCCGGGATATTATCACGGATTTTTTGCGGATTACTGCCGTTATCGGTGAGTCCCTGCAGGTCGGCAATCAGGACATACTGTTGGTGATCATGCTGCAGCGCGACGCGCTGGCGTAGTGAACCAACATAATGGCCGAGGTGCAGAGCGCCGGTGGGACGATCGCCTGTCAGAATGATGGGGAGGGTGTTCATCAAGGACTCCTTTATGCTTACTTTGAAGCCGAAAGACGTCCTGAAATACAGTAGCCGCCTTTCGGCGGCTACTGAAAGAGGAATACTGATCCGTGCCGCCTTCAGGAAGGCAGCCACCAGCGGAGATGACGTTGCGTAGCATTGGATCGTTTCATGTTCATGTGACTTAACGTATCACGACTAAACGTAAGGGTAAAGCGGCTGGCGTACCGTTCGGGAGCAAGGTCATATCGCCTAACCGTAGAACATATCGCTTACGCTGAGACACAATTTTATAAATTGCAGCCCAAAAATACGTCGCGCTGAAACGCGCATTTTTGATGTAAATCATTTATTACTGTGATAACTCCGCGTGGAATAAAAGCATTAAATATATTCACATACTAAATATGTTCTATTGGAATGGTTGTTATTGCTATTACAAAATTCTAAACAAGCCATTGATGTGAAAAGGAATAAGAATTGTCTATATTTTTATTTTGCGCAATTAAGTAATTTCTCGGATAAAAATAAGAAATGATATTGATATTTCTTTTTTGATATGGTTCTTATAGCGGTTATGATTATTCAGAAAACCATGCTCGAATGCCAGACGTAATAGATTTTACGACAGTAACGCTATTGTAAAAGGGATAGTCTATGGCAGAGGGTATTTAGCAAGAATCCAGTCATATCAGATTGTTGGGTATTTAATCTGGTATATAAGGAGCCAACGCGATGGCTGGAAAATGGAACGTTCTCTCATTGTTTGCGTTCTGTCCTTGTCAGCCCGCTTTGCCGCCTGATAATCACGGAGGGAGGATGGACGCCATCTATTTAAAACTGGACGGTATTGAAGGTGAAAGCCAGACCAAAGGCTTCGAAAAACAAATAAAACTTATTGCTTACAACCACCATCCGACGAAGCGGAAGTCCGGCGAAGCGAGAGGGACATATATTGGAGGGTTGACGCTGACGAAGCCTGTCGATCTTGCTACGCCAGGGCTCTATGAGCACTATCGTAGCGGGAAAACGGTGAAAGAAGGTGTGCTGACATTATGCCGTAGTGATAAGGGCGCAATGCTGCCATTTATTATTTATAGGCTCACCAATGTGCGGATTTCACGCGTGAGCAATCATGGCGATGCTGCAGACAACGCCACGGAGACCGTGGATTTGGTTTATAGCCATATTCGCTGGGATATACCCGCATTGGCGCCAAAAAGCAAAACACGGCTGCCTATCCGCCGGCAGGTGTTATGGCGATGAGGACAACACCGTCTTGCACGGGGGACCCCGTGTGGCGAAGCGGCGTTTAGCGGCTTGCAAAGGTAAGTTAGCGTTTGTGTAGCCAGTCGATTGCTTAGATATGCTATAACGCGTGGCCCTTTACACCCGTTATGATTTTTACGCATAGCCGCTAATAAAACGGCATTTTTTATATACACATCAAATTGATAGTGTGTTTCTGACCTTGACGTAAATAAGCGGGAAAAGCGATGAAACACACCATTGGGATACTGGGGGGAATGGGACCTGCGGCAACGGCGGATATGTTAGAAAAATTTGTTGAATTGCGACATGCCAGTTGCGATCAACAACACATTCCGCTCATTGTCAGCTCTATTCCTGATATTCCCGATCGTACGGCATGTCTGTTATCCGGCGGACCTTCGCCATACCGTTATCTGGAGCGTTATCTGCATATGCTGGAAGATGCCGGGGCGGAGTGTATCGTTATCCCATGCAACACTGCGCATTACTGGTTTGATGATTTACAGAACGTCGCGAAAGCGCGAATGATCAGCATCCTGGACGCCACCCTGGAAGACATTCCGCCATCGGCGCGGCACATTGGGCTGCTGGCGACAAATGCGACGCTGGCGACCGGGTTATATCAAAAGAAAGCTCTGGCGCATGGACTGACATTAATTCAGCCGGAGGAGGCGGGACAGGCGCTGGTCATGCAGGCTATTTATGCGCGTAAACGCGGCGATAAACCAGCGGCGCAAGCGCTGTTGCTGCCGCAAATCGATAGACTTATCGCCCGCGGCGCTCAGGCAATTATTATGGGCTGTACCGAAATCCCGCTTATTGTGGCCGAACATGAAGGCGCGATAGCGTGCCCGATGATAGACTCCACGGCATCGCTGGTACGCGCGGCGATTCGTTGGTATGAGTCCTGGCCGGACACTTGCGCCTCTGTGACCGGGGAACAACGCCTTCAACGCCTTACCGCCTGATTGTCTACAGCGCGGCCTGAAGCCCGCGCAGGTCGCGCCAAAACGTTTCGGCTACCTGACTCATACGGGTATTCATGCGATAGGCATAAGCCTGAATCGGGATAACCAGTTCGTCGGCATTAAGCACAATCAGGCGTCCGTCGGTAATCTCCTGGCGGATAGCATATTCGGGCAACCAGGCGACTCCGCAGCCGTCCATCGCCACCTGTTTTAACAATTCACTCATCGAAGAGACGAAAAATGTACTAAAACTCAGCTCAGCATGGCGAGTCAGGGTACGATTTATCAACCGGCCCATATAGGAGTTCTGGCTGTAATTAAGCAGCGGAAAGTGCGGCTGCTCAAGGGTATAACGCGGCTCGCCCTGACCATTGCTGGCGCAGACGGGAAACAGTCGCGACTCAAACAGGCGGATATTATCAAACGGCGCTTGTTGCAGGTTTTCATCGTGATAAGAAAAGATAAAATCGCTCTGTCCCTCACGTAACATATCCACCGCCTGGTCGACATCTATCGCTTCAACGGAGTAGGTAAACTGCGTCGGCATCTGCTTAACGATAGTCGGCAACAGGCCGAGGGAGAGCGAGTGGGCGGCGGCAATCTTAATTTTACGCAGCGTATAATCGCTGCCGCCACGCAGTTCGGTCAGATTGCTTTCCAGCTGCTGTAATAGGTGGCGAACCTGGGAATGAAAGATTTTACCCTGTTCGGAAAGTTGTAGCGGCGAGATGTGTCGATTAAAGAGTTCAACGCCCACGGCCTGCTCCAGGGCGCGAATCCGCCGGCTAAAGGCGGGTTGCGATACGTTGCGGATAATCGCGGCCTGAGAGAAATTGCGGCACTTTTCCAGCGTCAGAAAATCATACAGCCATTTTGTCTCAATATTGTGCAAACCTGCTCCAGTTACATCCATTTATCGTTATCCTGCCAGCCGCCCGAAGGGGCATTCTACGTCCATTCGGGCGGCTGACAACCGCTTATCCCGTCCTCTTTCAGAATGTCGTGACGAGGCAACCTGAAATTAGCAGGCATTACGCTGGTTCAAAGGTACCTTTCACGCACGCTTTACCTTCGTTGACCATGCGTTTGCCGCGCGCATACACCTGCTCAATGCGTAAATCCGCGCTAAAAACGAGCAGATCCGCATCGTTACCGGGACGAATCTCGCCCTTCCCGTCCAGACTGAGAAAGGCGGCGACGTTGGTCGTCAGCGGGCGCAGCGCATCGGTCAGGCTAAATCCGTAGTGGTTAACCAGCGTCTGCAACGTCTCCAGCAAACTTTCGAAGCCTGCGACGCCGATGCCCGTCAGATTGCCGGCCGCGTCAAACAGCGGCTGGCTGCCGTTGCCATCTGAACTGAGCGTCACCCGGGAAAGCGGGACGCCGGCTTTTACCGCTCTGGCAATGCCATCCGCTGGCGCGACGGGATCCGGGATACTGGAGGTTATGTCGATCACGCCGCCTTTAAGCGCGAACGCCAGCGCCTGCTCGAAAAGAGGCTCGCTACGGTTGACGTGGGTAGGCAGCAGTTTACCGATCGGCACGTCGCTGTTTTCCAGAATGTCATACAGCGGCTGTAATCCTTTTTTGCTGCTGCCCATATGAAAAACGCTGACCCCGGGTTTGCCGCCCAGCAGGCCGCCAACGCGTGATTCTGCGGCCATGCTGGCGAGTTGATTCCCGCCGGGCGCGGCGGAGCGGTGATCGGAGACCGCGCATTTCACGCCGATGACGCGATCGATCAGCGCGACGTCTTTTTCTACCGAGCCGGTAATGGTCGGCGACGGAACGTGATAAGCGCCCGTTAGCATCCAGGCAGTGATTCCTTCCTCATTTAATGCTCGCGTTTTGGCTAACAGCGACGCGGGATGACGGCTGACGGAGTCGGTGCCAAGCAGGCCGATAACCGTAGTGATCCCGGCCTCCGTCAGGCGGCTCAGGGAGACCTCCGGCGTCCGCGTCGTCGGCCCCGCTTCGCCGCCGCCGCCGATCAGATGAACGTGTTGGTCGATAAAGCCCGGGCACAGCATACGACCGCTAAGATTGATAACCGTACAGTCCGGTACGATATCGCCGGGGATATCAGCGCCGACGGCAATAATTTTGCCATTCGCAAGCAGAACATCGCAGATGCCCCGGTCTTCTGGCGCGAACAGGTGCGCTCCCTGCAATAAGGTAAACTCCGCGGCGGATAAATCAGGCATGATAACTCCTTATTAAACAATAAGCTGCATGACCCAGATCGACAGTAGCGCGTTGATGGCGCAGACTGCGATAATATGCGGGTAATATTTGGCGTTGACTTCGGCAGTACCGAGGCAGCGGCCGACATTCTGTACCGGGTTTCCCATCAGGTAAATGGCTGGCAGTAGCACGGTAACATCGTGACCGCTTAGCGCGCCGGCGGTAGCCAGACTGGCCGCCACGCCAACGGCGCCGCCCATACTCATCAGCGAAGCCAGAAGTACCGTAGCCGCTTCGCCGGGAAGCCCCCACAACGCCATCACGGGCTGGCAGATATGACCTACCCAGTCGAGCAGACCGGTAATTTTCAGCGCCTGAATAATGACAAATGCCATGACCACATTGGGTAACAGGTTGGTGGTGGCGATGGTAAAACCGCGGCGTGCGCCATCGATAAACATATCCATGACATTCTTACGTACCTGAGTCGTCATGATTGGGCTCCTTGCGCAGGGTGACGGCGTTCTTCGATGTTAATCCAGATGCGTAAAAGGTTTGCGCCGATAAATTTGAATAGCAGAATGACCACCAGCGGAATGATGACTGACGTCCCCAGAAAGGCAAATACCGCAACGCCGGAGGAGAAATAGTTGGTGATAATAGCGCTGCCGCTGGTCTGCCAGGCGGCAAAAATCACTTTATCGCGTTCGGTGATTTCGCCTTCCTGCGCCAGCTCTTTGGTCATGCCCGCCGCCGCGTCGGTATTTTGCAGGTTGGCGATCAGCGCCAGCGAGCAAATGCCGGGAATGCCAAGCAACGGTTTCAGGATCGGCGTCATCAGTTGCTGTGCCGCCCGCAGACCGCCCAGTCCATCCGTAATTGCGATGATGCCCAGAGAAAGGATGACCGACGGCGCCAGCTCCAGCGCAAAAAGGAAGCCATCTTTCGCACCCGTTCCGCCTGCGCCGCGAAAGGTCTGCGTACTGGCTACATGACCGAATGATCCGTTGAGTACGGTAAAATCAAAAACGCGCCACCAGCCGTCGCTTCCGGAAAACATGCCGGAAAAGAAAATGATAGTGAGAAAAAACGCCAGATATCCCTTTATCCCGACTTTTTCTGTATCAAGCGGCATGGCCGCCTCATCTACTTGTTGCGCCATAACGATCCCCGAATTTTTTTGATGATGTGTTGGTTGTAGCCACAGGCCAAAAGCCTGAAACAAAAAGACCTTATCAGCCATGAGGGTAAGGGCAAAATGCAAGTATGTATCGTGCTATGCGTTTCTTGCATAACAGCACAGAAAATCACCGTCCTCGTCTCTGCCGTAGACGCTGGGGAGCCGTAGAGGGTATAACGCGAGATAAAAAGCGGAAGAAACAGACGTTGATGCAGAGCAGGCCTGGAGGGACAGGAAAAAGGGGAATAAAATTGACGCTAGTCAATTTTGAGCCACTTAATTATCGTTGCTAAAAAATTGGCTTTTTTTAATCGCAATTTTACCTTTTTACTATAATTTTTTACCCCTGACGCCGTATTGTTACAGCCAGCCAGTGGCCGCTAATTTGTCAGTTTGCGTCCAAAAATTGTACAGGCAGGTAATAAAAAAGCTAACAATTGAATTAATTTCATGATGTGATTTATTGATGACGGTGATGATTTAAGAGAGAGCGAGTATGATCAGAATGGGATATATAAAATAGCTTCAGGTTGATAACGCCAAAAACTATAAAATAATAATGGTGTCATCTTTTACATGAAATAACGGGTTGAGGATTTTTTATTAAAAACAGTGGCGTATCGCGCGGCGAATAATGTTAAAGATATAGCCCCTATGCGACTGGCGGCAGTTTACTAAACCGCTTATTCACGTATTAAATTCCGTTTTTGTTTTATCTGCTGCGCGGCGCTGATCAGCGCGGCAAAAAAGAGCGCCGCGGCGCCGCAAAGCGTGGCGTTGATAATTGCCGACGCGCCATTGCCTGACAGACTGGCGGCTAGTGGACCGAGAATTTGCCCAATACCATACGTTAGCGTAACCAGGCCTAACAAATTAATATTACCCGGCGCGCTGAGCTGTCGGGCAAGCGGCATCACCAGCGAGGTTGTACCCATAAACGTGGCGCCAAAACCAATACTGCTCAGTATTAACAGCAACAACGAGTCGCTGGCGAGAGACAGCAGCACGCAGGCGCTCTGGATCAACAGATTCGCGGTCAGGCATGGCAGGACGCCCCAATGTTTTGCCGCCCACAGCCAGCCGAAGCAGCCGGGAATGATCGCCAGGCCGACCAGTGACCAAAGGTGCGCCGTGAGCAGTGGAGAACCTGCACTTTTCGCCATCAGCGGCAAATAGGTGGCGACAATGATGTAGCCGAATCCGGCGAAACCGTACAGCAGCGCCAGTTGCCACCAGGGTATCGGCTGATTTTCGATTTTTGCTAAGGGCGCGGGCGGCAGCGCTTGAGCGCGGGGGGGAATCAACATTGCCACGATTAACAGCAATATACCGGCGAGCGCCCCGGCCCCCAACCATAGCGAATGGGCCGAAAGCGCATAACGTAAACCGCCAATGACATATTCGTTGCCCAGTGCAATCCCGGCCCCGACGCCGGAAAAGAGCGCGGCGATAACAAACGGATGGCGGGTATGATGCAACACAATCATTGATCCAAAAATCATCATTCCCGCGCTCGCGACGCCTGCCAGGAAGCGCACCAACATGACGATTACGGGTTGGGTAAATAGCGCCATGGCCAGAATAAGTATACCGGTGGCGGTTGCTGAAGCCAGCAGCATGGGGCGTAGACGAGAGGGGAGATGAAAAAGGCCAAAGGAAAACAGTAAGCTTCCCGCCAGGTACCCTGCATAATTGGCGCTGGCAATCCAGGAGAGTTCATTAAACGTTAGCTGCTTTTCCGCCAGCATTACCGGCAGCATGGGGGTATACAGAAAGCGGCCAATTCCCATTCCCAGCGTCAACACCATCATACCGAAAAGCGCCGTAAAAATGGGATGGCGAGGTGAAACGCTCTGACCCTGAACCATGGTTTTTCTCTCTGATAAAGTAAGGCAGGAATGCCGGATTATTGTTGAAAATGATAATAAAAAGTAAAATTAATGTTTCAAATTTGCAAGAAAAGAAAGTGAAGCGCAGGCGAATAACGGATTGAGAAGCGGGGCATCGGTGGGACATGGCATTAAATTAATGCCTCCCGCGTGCGGGGTTTGGCGGTTAATCTGAGCGAGAATTGCGCCTTCCCCTTCTTAAATACTGAGCAGTGCGGGTATTTGCGACAGTAAATATAACACCAGACCGATAGCGCCGCCGACCAGCGTGCCGTTCACGCGGATGAACTGCAAATCTTTACCGATATTAAGCTCAATCTGCTGCGACATATCGCGCGCATCCCAGCCTTTTACGGTATCGCTGATGTGGCGCGTCAGGAAGGCGGCGAATTCCGGCGCGACCCGGTGCGCGGCCTGTTCCAGATGACCGTTAAGCGAGGCGCGTAATGCGTCGTCGGCGATCAGCGCCTCGCCAAACCATTGTCCGGCATGAGCGATGCGCTGCTTCACCTTCGAGTCTTCGGCGTTGATATCTGTTTTTAACCACTGGCGCAGATCCGCCCAGATCTCGCCGAGATAACGGTTAAACGCCTCATCTTCCTTCAGGTAACTTTTGATGTTTTCTGCCCGCGCGGCCATTTCCGGATCATGTTTAAGTTTATCGATCAGCTTATACGTCGCGCGATCGAAGGCATGACGAATCTGATGCGCGCGGTCGTGACTGATATCATCCAGCAGAGAATTTACCGCGTCGGAGACCAGTTCAGCGCTGTGTTCCCCCAGCCATTCGGTCGGCAGGATCTTCGCTTTTAACGGATGTTCGGTTTCCAGCCAGCGTACGATCTGTCTGGCGATAAATGTCCGGGAACTGTCACGCTGTAACAGGGCGATAAGCTGGGCGATCAGCGTATCGAGCAACACCTGGTGGCGATCGTTTTTGGTCATGCTTTCCAGCATCAGGGCGCTGGTGCCGGAAAGATCCACTTTATCAATCGCCTTATGTACCGCTCGTTTGAGCAGCCGCTGAATACGGGCGTCATCGGTCAGTTCCAGAAAGCCGCTCATAATTTGCAGCAGATGCTGCCCGACCCGGCTGGCATTGTCCGCCTGGCTGAACCAGTTTCCGATAAGCAGCGCGGGTTCATGGCGGCGGATCAGCGCGATCAGCGACTGCGTATCAAGGAATTTCTCCTGCACAAATTGCCCGAGATTTTCGCCGATTCGGTCTTTGTTACGGGGAATAATCGCCGTATGTCGTGAAATAAACGGAATGGGAATGCGGCGAAACAGCGCCACCACG
This sequence comes from Salmonella enterica subsp. houtenae serovar Houten, assembly GCA_900478215.1. NCBI lineage: Bacteria > Pseudomonadati > Pseudomonadota > Gammaproteobacteria > Enterobacterales > Enterobacteriaceae > Salmonella > Salmonella enterica. Next base: position 3,902,969 of record LS483478.1, on the reverse strand, counting down.
GCAAACCAGTCCGCCAGCGCGCCAACCATCGCCGCCTCGGCAATGGCTTTTACGCCCAGCACCCAAAAACTGGGCGGCAGGAAAAGCGTGGTGACAAACGTTGCGGCGGCTATCAGCAACAGTGAGAGCGCCAGGCGTTTAGCGCGTTTGAGTTCGGCGATTTTATTCATAGGGTTAAGGATAGAGCCAGACGGCAGGAACGTGCAAAAAACATCAGATTATCCTGTGCCGGATAAGCATCTATCCGGCAGAGTATTTACTTCTCAGCGGCCAGTTCTGCCGTCTCATGCTGACGCACGCGCTGTAATAATGTCGCCAGGGTGAAGACCGCAATCACCCCGGCCACCACTGCCAACAGGTGAAACGGTAGTCTCCCGCCGTGAAACCACAGCCAGCGACCAACTTCGACCGACACCGCCATTACCGTCAGAATCACCATGTTCAGCGAGGCCGAAACCGTACCTTTTGGCAAGTTGTTGGAGAAAAGCGTGAAGCGGAACAGCGTCGGGAAAATCATCCCAATGCCGAACGCGTACAGACTGGTGCCCAGCACAGACCAAAGCCAGACGTGCGGCAGAAGTAAATTGCCGAGGAGTAATGTCGCCAGCCCGCTTAACTGGATTGGCACGGCGCGCCAGATAAAACGCGGGCGGGTCGGATCTTTCACCAGACGCACGACGATCATATTGGCCACGATCACCGCGCCGAATACGGGCACCTGCGCCCAGGCGAATTGCGAAGTGCTCATCCCGCCGGCATCGATCAGGATCACTGGCGACACCGCCACCCAGCTCATCATCGGGATGTAGCTCAACGACAGCGTCGCCGCCCCGGTGAGAAAAAGCGGGTTGCGAAACACATGACGAAAATCGCGCAGTACGCTCACCGCGCTGAACGGCATCGCGCCGCGTTGAACCGTTTCCGGCATCGCCAGCAGCAGGCCGCACAACGCCAGCAGTCCCATCACCGCAATAATACCGAACAGCACCTTCCAGTGAACGAAGTGCATCAGCGCGGCGCCGGAGAGTGGGCCGATAACCGGAGCGACCAGCACAATGGAGGTAATAATCGCCATCAGCTTAATGGCTTTGGTTTGACCGAAGGCCTCCTGTACCGTGACGTAGCCGACCGTTGCGATAAAGCAAATGCTGGTGCCCTGTACAAAACGGGCAACCAGAAACTGCGTCATTGAGGTCGTCAACAGCGTTGCCGCGCAGGCGAGAGTAAAAATTAACGCGCCTGCAATCAGCACTGGCCGGCGACCAATCCTGTCGGATAGCGGCCCCAGAAGCCATTGTAACGCCATTCCGCCTGCCAGATAGAGACTGACCGAGGCCGGCGCAAGACTGACGTCAGCATTAAAATCGCGCACGACGTTAATGATGCCTGGCTGAATCAGATCCGTCGTCAGATAGGCGGCAAAATCGTACAAAATCAGCGCTATCGGGAAAAATAACGTTGTGGCGCGTTGTGAGAAAAACTGAAGAATCCGTTGCATAAAAAGTGCGCTCCATGTCGGAGAACCCCATGATGGGAACAGCGAAACTCAATACCGTCATCGTGACGTCAGGCAGGCGATGGAAACAGCGGCTGCGGATGTACTGAATTTCATGTAATCAAAAACGCTGCCGGTGAAAACACAGACAGGAAGAGACGCGTTCTGAACCTCGTCAGAACGTGTGGCGATTACAGATAACAATCAGCACATCACACCTCGGGACATTTACGTTGCACGGAAAATATACACACTAAGTGTAATTAAATTTTGATGTTAATCAAATGTGTTTCAGTGCGCTGGCCGAATTTTGCGACATCGCTATGCGGCATTGTTGTTAATGACTCTTTTTCCGGGACAGCCTTGTTGTAAAAGGACACTCATAAAACAGAATGGCGAAAAATATCAGACACCCGCCGAGGTACTGTAAATCGGTGGTGTATTGCCCCAAAAACAGACGGCTAAAAATAACCGCAAACATCGGTTCTGATAGCTCCACCAACTGCACAGACTGGCTGCTTACCATCGTAAGTGCTTTTGTTGTAAACCAGAATCCGCCTATCGTCGGTAATACGGTAAGGCAAATAATAAATAAAAAATCATTTATCCCCAATTCCACGGGGTGGATTGTTGACGCAAAGGGAAGCGATAAATAAAGACTGCCAAAAAAGAGTAGTGAAAATATCCGCGACAGCCCTGCACCAAAATTTAATCTTTTTGTTAAAAACAAAAATGTGCCATAACCTATCCCGGCGATACAGGCAAAAAATAATCCTTTACTAAGCCCAATACGGATGCCCTGGCCTTGAGAAAAAATCAGGTACAACCCGAAAAGCGAGAGGCAGGTAGCCATAATTTCCTGTACACTAAAAAATCGTTTTTCTACCAGCGCCGATAAAATAAAAAGAAAAACAGTAGAGCTCCCGAAAAGCACAAAAACCACACTAGAGACGTTATCATTTATATAGGCTTCGGTTTCAAAGTGATAGGGGATGAAAAAACCAAAAAATGCGCATACCAACCCGGCTCTCCACCGGGTTTTTATAAAATAAAAAGCCGTCTTCCATCGTCTGGCGATCGCCAGGGTTAAACCGATAATCAAAAAACCGACCAGACATTTATAAAAAGCGATTTCATTGGCTGTAAGCCCAGCCTGAAATAACTTAACGCTAAATATACCTATTGAACTATTACATATTGCAGCAATAAGGGCGAAAATAATCCCATGCAACTTATTAGAGTTCATATTATGGCTCCTGTGGGCATTAAACTCAAAATAAAGTTGACTTTGTTTTTTTAATAGGATTAATCATGCTTATAGCGACAGATAATGGATGAGTCAACTCATCAGCGGGGGAAAAATGAAACTCGTTTACACGCCATCTAGATGACCGTTGAAGGAGCCTGCACTCACTGGCAGTATAGTTTATTTGTTGTGGTAAACGCTGGTTGCAGATAATACAGAAATTAAGACGTAAATATTTAGCGATATAGAGATAAATATTTTTTACGCTAACAGAAGCGGTAACGTGAATGAATGCCAATTATTAATCAGCACGTTCTGGCGTATCGGAGACAGTATAAGACGGAAATTTTCGCTTGTCGCATCCGGTTATATACCAAACTTTACCGTTACCTTCAGCCATCTCTACTACCCTTATTGTTCTGAGCGGCATTTACGGCTGCCTTAATGACGATAACAAGGAGACATGTGATATGGCTTACCAGACAGTGAATCCTGCCAATAATCAGCTCATTAAAGAATACCCCCCGCATACTGACGCGGATATTGAAGCCGCGCTGCAAAAAGCTGACGCGCTCTACCACTCCGACTGGTCAAAAGGTAAGATTGACCAGCGTCTGCCGGTACTGCATAAGCTGGCTGACTTGATCGACAGCCGTGTCGAAGAACTGGCAAAAATCGCCAGTCAGGAGATGGGGAAGCTCATTGAGCAGAGCCGTGGCGAAGTCAAACTGTGCGCACAGATTGCTCGTTATTATGCGGATAACGCGAAGCAGTTTCTTGCCCCGGTGCCTTATAAAACCGAGTTTGGCGAGGCATGGGTAGAACATCATCCGATTGGCGTCATCATGGCCGTTGAGCCGTGGAACTTCCCGTACTACCAGCTAATGCGTGTACTGGCGCCGAACCTGGCCGCCGGTAACCCGGTGCTGGCGAAACATGCCAGTATCGTTCCGCACTGTGCCGAGACGTTTGCCCATCTGGTGCGTGAGGCCGGGGCGCCTGAAGGCGCGTGGACCAACCTGTTTGTCTCCTCCGATCAGGTCGCCAACATCATCGCTGACCCACGCGTGCAGGGCGCGGCGTTAACCGGGTCTGAGAAAGCGGGGAGCGCTGTGGCGGCACAGGCGGCGAAGCACATTAAAAAATCGACGCTGGAACTGGGCGGGAACGATGTGTTCGTCGTGCTGGACGATGCCGATCTTGAGAAAGCGGTGAAAATTGGCGTGCAGGCACGGCTCACTAATGCCGGGCAGGTCTGTACGGCGGCGAAGCGCTTTATCCTGCATGAGAAAATCGCTGACCAATTCCTCAGCCAGTTCACCGAGGCGTTCAGCAAGGTGAAGGTGGGGGATCAGATGGACGCTTCTACCGAACTGGGGCCGTTATCGTCAAAAGAGGCGCTGGAAACACTGACCAGACAGGTCGAGGAAGCGGTGAAAAATGGCGCGACACTGCACGTTGGCGGCAAGCCGCTGGAAAGCAAAGGCAACTTCTTTGAGCCGACCATTCTGACCCACATTACCCGTGACAACCCGGCGTACTTCGACGAGTTCTTCGGCCCGGTGGCGCAGATGTATGTGGTGAAAGACGATGACGAGGCGGTAAAACTCGCCAACGATTCCCACTACGGCCTGGGCGGCGCGGTGTTTAGTCAGGATATCGAACGCGCGAAACGCATGGCTTCGCGGATTGAAACCGGGATGGTGTATATCAACTGGCTGACCGACACCGCAGCGGAACTGCCGTTTGGCGGCGTTAAGCGTTCGGGCTTCGGGCGCGAGCTGTCGGATCTGGGGATTAAGGAGTTTGTGAACCAGAAGCTGGTGGTGGTTCGCCGTTAATCCCTGTTGCCCCTCTGAAAGTGGGAGGGGCCTGGCCTTTTTGCAGCGAAGGACACGGATCTTAAATCAGAACGAAATAAGCGAACAAAACACCCTCAATCGCCCTCCTTATTTATCCACGTTGCATTAACCGTGCTTTTTATCCCGGTATTATTTGTACAGACATTCATGATGTCCGCATTTTCTGTTCTATGCGGAGGCCGGTATGGAATTTTACGAGAACCGCGCCAGACAACCTTTTATCGGATTCGCACAGCTTTGGCGGGGGCTGAGAAGATGGTGGCTGAGAAGGATTGCCCGCCAGGCATTGCGGAGAATGAGCGACCAACAGTTAAGGGATATCGGGTTGGACAGGAAGGGTGTGAAATAACAGATAAGCGCGAGTAAAGCGGGAATCGGGCTTTCTGCTATGGGGATGTTGCAAGCCCGACAGCGGAAAGGCTGCCGGGCTGCGGGGCTCAGGCTTCCTGCTTACAGGACTTGTCGGCAATCACGCTGATAAATGCCTGCACCTGCTTCTGTTTACGCGCCGACAGTTTGCAAACCTGACGCAGTGACTGCATCAACTCGCTTTCTTCAGGTTGCGGCTGCTGTGCTGTGAGCACGATGCAGCCGTTCATCACCTTTACGTCGACTTCTGTACCGGTGGTAAAACCGACGGCTTCCAGCCACTGGCCTTTCAGGGTGAGCGCGGGAATACGGCTGTAATCCGGGTAGCGGCTCGCATAACTCACGGTAAGGTGACGGTTATTTGCCGGGGAGACTTCTGGATCGGTGAATTCTGCAATAGAATGCGGGGTAGTCATGATGGCTATTCTCCTGAAATAGTGATTGTGATTAGCGAGACGCTCGTGTTGCACCACGGGCGTCTTGCGAAAAATACCTGTACCTATCATCAGGGAATAGAAGGAAAGTCCAGCTGAAAATGAATGAAAATAACGGCGGGAATAAAGGGAAGGATTATTTCTGGTGATGGGAATAAAGCGGCTATTTAGCCGCTTTATTGGTTTATGGGGGCGGGTTAATTGATGGCGGCGTCGGTGAGGGCGTCGGCCAGGTGGAGCTGGGTTTGTTGGGTTTCTTTAATAATCTGCTTCAGATTTTCACAATTATTAATAAAGCCATCCACCTCAGATGAAATACGTAGCTGTTCTTTCAATGGAGGTAAAGGAAGGACTAAGCTAAAAAGTTTATCAGAAACAAGTTTACATGTTCCATGAGAGGAGCGATCTACTAAAGATAACACCCGGATTGAACAGGCTTTCATCATTTTAATTAAAAAATCAGGATGATATAAATCTGTTGATATTGCTTTCATGTCTTGATTTATGGTTACTTCTTTTTTAGCAATAGCAACAGGGAATGTATGCGCAAGGATCATACCCCGGACAACAAACAAAAGGCTCTCTTCAGAGATGAGAGTTACTGAACTATTTTGTACAGCGTCTTGAGATATAGATAGTTCACTTTTTGATATGTAGTCTACTTTCATATCTTTTGGTGAAACCCAAGGTATATCACCTTCCCAAAATGCAGAATTATTCTTGCTTGGCGTTCCACCACCCTTTATTTCACCAATCTCTCCGAATCTTACCCATTCCCAATGATTTGGGGTAACAAACGGTATTTCCTCATCACTAATCGGCGGCAACGGTTTTTGCTTTTTCATTTTCCCGTCTTTCACCAGTTGCGCTTTTTCCTGCGCAATACGTTTGAGCAGTTCAGAGGCCGGTTCGTCGTTCGGATCCTGCGGCACCATTTTGCCCATCACCGCCAGTTGCAGAATGGTCTGTTTTAAGGCGTCAATGCTGGCTTCGGTGGTAAACAGCGTGTCGAAATGCTCGCTGATACGCGCCCAGTTTTCGGCCAGTTCATCGGCGTTCTGGCTGTCGGTTAGCGTGGCTAGCAGGGTTTCAACCAGCTGTTGATGAGCGTCCAGACTGGTCAGGGAATGCTGTTCCAGTTGGTCGCAGAGGGACATGAGTTGCTCGACTTTTTCTACAATTCGCAACTGTTCTTTAAGCGGCGGTAATGCAAATTGGGTAGCAACGATTTTTTCTTTAGAAATATTAGGCTGCGCTCCACCTGCACCCATGGATGTAAATACTCTTTTACTCGCTTTAAGGAAGGTCAACAGATACTGATTTGATAAACCATCGAAAGGGGTACAAGCGCAGACGGCTTGATTACTTGTTGAACGAGTATTGAGTATTGATGTTTTGCCTATTGTAGCCCCATACATTGCAATCAATACATCGCCTGGCTGGTTGTCACGCAAGGAGCATTCTTTTAGTGCCAATGCAGTAATATGTTCTTCTGAATCGGTTATGTAATCTTCAGATAATTCTCCAGATTTAAACCATGGAATATTTCCACCGTAGTATCCAGAATTTGTACGATTTGGTGTGGCTCCAGCCCCCCAATCGCCAATATCATTCAAATAACACAACTCCCAGCCTTGTGGTATTGAAATTGATTCTAAAATTTCATCTATTGGCGGAAGCTTTTTCGGTTTTTTTATCTTTTTGTCTTTAATTAAGACTTCTTGCTGCTTTTTCATTCCTCTCAGCAGCACCGACGCCGGTTCATCGTTCGGATCCTGCGGCACCAGTTTGCCGCGCACCGCCAGCTCCAGAATCAGCTCACGCAGTTTCTTAATGCCGTACAGGTCAATCTTGCCCGAGCTGCCGCGCCCGGCGGTGGAGCGGGTTTGCCGCGCCGTGGTCCAGGTATCGATATGGTCGACAATCAGTTTTTCCACCGCCATCAGTTGGCCCCCTTACCGGAGAGCGCCGCGCCGAGAATATCGCGCAACTGGTGGCGCAGGGTCTGGATTGCTTCCTGCTGCTGCGCATACTGCGCCAGCAGTTCATCCGGATCGTGGCTGACGGTTTCCGCCTGGTGCGGGTTCTTGATATCGAGGTTAAAGTTGCGGGCAATCACCTCGTCGATGCTGACCTTCCACGCTTGCTCATTCTCAACGCGGCTGGCGAAGCCGTCGGCCTCGTTGCCCCACCAGTCGATCTCGGCCTGGAACTCGTCAAACTTCATCGGCTTGGTTTTGCTGTAGTTCTTCACGCCCGCCGGGTACGGGTGCTCGTAGAACCAGATGTCTTTGGTCGGCTGGCCTTTGGTAAAGAACAGCAGGTTGGTTTTGATCCCGGTGTACGGGTTAAACACGCCGTTCGGCAGACGCACGATGGTGTGCAGGTTGCACTCTTCGGTGAGCAGCTTTTTGATCTTGGTTTTCACGCCTTCGCCAAACAGCGTGCCGTCCGGCAGCACCACCGCCGCGCGACCGTTTTTCGCCAGCACTTCGATGATCAGTTGCAGGAACAGATCCGCCGTTTCGCGGGTCTGCATCTCCGCCGGGAAGTTCTTCTCGATGCCATCTTCTTCGGTACCGCCGAACGGCGGGTTGGTGACGATCACATCCAGCTGTTCATCCCACGACGACAGCGGCTTGTTGAGGGTGTTGTCGTGACGAATTTGCACCGGCACTTCGATGCCGTGCAGCAGCATATTGGTGGTCGCCAGCAGGTGCGGGAGCTGTTTTTTCTCCACGCCGTGGATCTGCTGTTGCAGCGTCTGGTGATCGGCTACGCTCTGCACGTATTTGTTTTTTACGTGATCGAACGCGCAGGCGAGGAAGCCGCCGGTACCGCAGGCCGGATCCATAATCGACTCGCCGAGCTTCGGATCGACGCGATCGACCATAAAGCGGGTGACGGCGCGCGGAGTATAAAATTCACCGGCATTGCCTGCCGATTGCAGATCTTTGAGGATCTGTTCGTAGATGTCGCCGAACAGGTGGCGTTCGCTGGCGCTGGTGAAGTCAATTTCGTTGAGCTTGTTGATCACCTGACGCAGCAGGGTGCCGTTTTTCATGTAGTTATAGGCATCGCTGAACGCCTGTCTGACCACAAAGCCGCGCGGGTTTTTATCAATAGGCGCGGTGAGGTTTTTCAGCGCCGGGAACAGGTCGTCGTTGACGAACTCCAGCAGGGAATCACCGGTAATGCCTTCGGCGTTCGCCGCCCAGGTGCGCCACAGGTAGTGCTGCGGAATAGGGTACTGATAGTTATCCTGCTCCAGTGCCAGCGCCTCTTCCTGGGCGTCAAAGATTTTCAGAAACAGCAGCCAGGAGAGCTGGCCGAGGCGCTGCGCATCGCCGTCCACGCCGGCGTCTTTGCGCATAATGTCCTGTAATGATTTGATAACCGAGCTGATTGACATGATGTGTTCCATGTTTCATTAACAATAAGGCCCTCTGCTACGCGGTGGCAGCAGAAGGCGCAAAAGGGGAGTGGTTACGCGGAGCGGGGCGGTAAGTGGTAGATTTCGCTCTCCAGCTCGCTGATGGCCTGATTATACCCGTTACGGTCGCCGAATCCGCTTTTAATGATCTCCGGCAGCGTACCCATGCTGTCGAACGGCTTGAGCTTGAGCACCTGTATACTCTCTATTTCCTGCACGCCCGCATCGGCGTATTTATCCAGCAGCGTATTCAGCACCGCCTGCGCGGCGTCGGAGTATTTGGTAAAGTAGTTGCGCTTACGCACGTTCTCCGCCCGCTCTTTGCGGGTTAACGGCGGCTGACCATACACCACGCGGCACAGCATGTCGAACGGGTCGAGCTCTTTACCGACCTCTTCCGCCAGCACTTCCCAGATAATTCCCTGCTGCTCCAGTTCCCTGATGATGGCCTCTTTGCGCTCGGCGTCCTGCCATTTGCGGGTGAAATCATCCAGCGAGGCGTACTCTTTGAGCAGCGTTTTGCGGGTGTAGTCTTTGAAGGATTCAGTGACCAGCTTGCCGTCGGCGTCGTAATACTGCACGCGCTGGGCGATCACGCCGACGGCGACACCGTTGACGTGAAATTTACGCACTTTGTTTTCGTCATCTTCCGGCAGCGGGCCGACATCGTCTGCACCGGTAACGGTATACGGGGCGGGATCTTCATCGGCACCGGTAACAACGTCCCCAACCTCTTCGTCGTGCTCATCGAACTGCTCTTCAAAATCGGAGTCCGGGTCGGCGATATCTTCCGGCGTGGTGTCCATCACCTTTTCCGGGATGCCGTCAAAGCGCTCGTCGGCGAACAGTTCGGTGGCTTTTTTGAAATCGAGGATGGTGAACCATAGCTTGCCGTAGCGTTCATCGATGCGGGTGCCGCGGCCGATGATTTGCTTGAATTTGGTCATCGACTGAATGTTTTGGTCCAGCACCACCAGTTTGCAGGTTTTGGCGTCGACGCCGGTGGTCATCAGCTCGGAGGTGGTGGCGATCACCGGATAAGCCTTTTTGGGGTTAATAAAGTTTTCCAGTTGGGCTTTGCCGATGTCGTCATCACCGGTGATTTTCATCACGTACTTGTCGTTCTTTTTGACCTGCTCCGGGTTGAGATTGACCAGCGCGCGGCGCATCCGCTCCGCATGATCGATGTCGTTACAGAAGATGATGGTTTTATCCATCGGGTTGGTGCGTTTGAGGTAATCGGTGATGGTTTTCGCCACCAGTTCGGTACGCTCATCAATCACCATCGTGCGATCAAAATCTTTCTGGTTGTAGATACGGTCGTCAATCAGCTCGCCGTTTTTATCCGTCTGGCCTTTGGTGGGACGCCAGCCCTGGAGATCAACGTCGATATCGACGCGCACCACTTTATAAGGGGCAAGGAAGCCGTCTTCGATGCCTTCTTTCAGCGAGTAGATATACACCGGGTCGCCGAAGTAATCGGTGCTGGAGACTTCATGAGTCTCTTTCGGCGTGGCGGTTAAGCCAATCTGCGTGGCGGCGCTGAAGTAGTCGAGGATTTCGCGCCAGGCGCTGTCTTCCGAGGCGCTGCCGCGATGGCATTCGTCGATCACAATCAGGTCAAAGAAATCCGGCGCTACCTGTTTAAAGGCTTTTTGATCTTCTTCCGGGCCGGTGATGGCCTGGTACAGCGCGAGGTGGATTTCAAATGCCGGATCGATGGTGCGCCCGCTGACTTTGGTCATCGCTGTGCCAAACGGCAGGAAGTCGTTAGTTTTGGTCTGATTGACCAGAATGTTGCGATCGGCGAGGAACAGGATCCGCTTCTTATTTTTCGCTTTCCATAAGCGCCAGATAATCTGGAAGGCGGTGTAGGTTTTCCCCGTTCCGGTCGCCATCACCAGCAGAACGCGGTTCTGCCCGGCGGAGACGGCTTCAATCGTTTTATTGATGGCCTGCAGCTGGTAATAACGCGGCGCTTTGCCGCTGCCGTCGTCGTAGTAGTCCTGAGTAATCACCGGGAGCTGAGCTTCGGTGTAGCCTTTCCAGACGCAGTATTTTTGCCATAATTCGTCAGGCGTTGGGAATTCGTCGAGGGTCATTTCTCGCTCAATCGCGCCGGTTGCTGTTTTATCGTGGAAGATAAAGCCGTCACCGTTAGTGGCGAAGACGAAGGGCACGTCCAGCAGGCGTGCGTACTCGATCCCCTGTTGCATACCTTTGCCGATTTCATGCTTATTGGCTTTGGCCTCGATAACAGCTAGTGGCATATTGAGTTTATGGTAGAGCACGATATCGGCGGATTTCACCGTTCTGCGCGCCGCGACTTTGCCGCGCACGATGACCTTACCGTCCCGGAGTTTGACCTCTTGTCTGATTTGCGTGGTGTCGTTCCAGCCAGCATCAAGGATGGCGGGCATAACGCATTTGGTGATGATGTCTGCTTCCGTCAGGGTACTCAGGTTCAGGTCAGCCATGTCCGTTCTCTACCGATAATGGGATTGCTCTGATTTTACACAATATTGTTATGCAAGCCATGAACAGAAATGGCTGTGTTACAGCGTCTGGCACGTTATTCAATCTCCAGCTCATCAAACAGCTGTAAATCGACATCCAGCAATTCCACCGCGTTGCTGCGTCGAATGCCGACGTTGTTTTCAATCAACAGTTCCAGCAGGCGGTCACCATCGATTAACGTAATTGGCGCAGCGCCGGGGAACAGTGCCGCTTCCGCACATTTGGCAGCAAATTTCCCGGTGGTGATCAGCGTGCCGCGAATCGCTTTGTGATAGGGTAGCGCGCCGCGTAGCTGGTCGATATAGGGGCGCGTGATGGTGTTCTGCATCCGTTTTACCTGCACGACTTCGGTAATGGTGGTGATGCCCACCTGTACCTGGCCAATCACGTCCACGCCTTTATCGCCGGAGGCTTTAGTCACTTCAACCTGTTCGTAGCCCATCGCTTCCAGCAACTGTCCCACCAGATGCTCAAACTTGTACGGGTTCATGGTGGCGAGCTGTTCGCGTAATACCTCTTTTTGTTGCGCGTTATAGCGTTTCACTGCGTCGAGCAGCTCTTTGCGCGGGTCAGTTTGACGTTCAGGCAGCGCTTTGCCGAGCCATTTTCTACCTGCATCGGTAATTTTGTAGCTCATCCCTTCGCGGGTAACCAGATTGCGCTCGACCAGATTATACAGCCGGGCATAGAGCGTTGTTTTGACCGAGCTGGGTGAGGCAAATTTAGAATGCTGATGTAAGAAAGCCTGCCATTCGGGTAGCAGGTCTGCTCGTCTGGCCTGTTCGCGGCCAGCCAGAAGCTCCAGTAATTGCAACATGCCTTCGACATCATCAAGTTTACGTAGCGTAGCCTCATCGCTCTCCAGGAATAGTCGCCCTTGCTCGCTGGGATACCAGCCTCCGTCCTCATTGGTTTGCATCAGATCGAACAACGGGTTGTTGATAAACATGTAGCAGCCGTAGCTGTGGCGGGGGTTAAGAATATGATTGTCCCTATTCCAGATTTGCCACGCAATGTTGGCATCTTCACCGCTGAGTCGTTCTTTAATCCAGTTATCCGGCTCGGACCAGTCAACAGGATTCTGCGGTGTACCAGTCTGTTCCTGAATGGCGGAGATCATATTACGAACCGCTTTGACTGAGTATCCCGCCACGGCTTTCATCATGGCACGGGTCTGTTCGTATGTCGGAAAAAGCGGGGTAATCACTTTGTAATTTTTCACGTTGATCCCTTAACTATTGCAGTATCAATAGTTTGCCATAACAAGTACAAAATTCCTTGGGATGAGTCACTTATCGATCAGAATGGAAAGTTATTAACATTACTTTTGATGCCGACGTTATGGCGTGGCTGAAACGGCCAGGAAAAGACTACCAGTCGCGGCTCAATGCCATTCTGCGCGAAGCGATGCTGCGAGAGCAAAACTTGATGACATGATGCTGTGTTCTCCCTCAAGCTTTCTTAAGAAGCCCCTTTTTGTTTCAAGGATTAACTACATTCAGCGTATAATCTTTACTGAAATCACTCGCGGGAGCGATCATATTTCCATACATCCCACCACCAATATTGATTTTTATAGTTCCTGTTTTTGTAGGGGTTCCATAGATCTCAACACAATTATGATCTTTAGTATCCCTTGTGCCCTCTGTAATTACCGAGTTAGGTAATCTGCAATTACGTAAAAAAATACCTGCATTATCAGGAGTGACAAAACCTGCTTTTACTTTCTTTCCACCAATAACACGACCGCCCAGGATTTTAATCTTAGAAAAATACAGTTTACCTACTGTCGCTTCTGGTAATGTTTCATTGTTCGGTATGTAATCAGCTTTAGAACTTAATAAACTACAGCCCGAAAGAGATAACAAGCATAAGATCAAAAAAGATCGAAAATATAACATAACTATTTCAGCGGTTTAAAGACCACCCCTCCGAAGAATCGACGAATGAAGAATGATATATCTTTTTGAGGTTTTATTTGATCTGACACATATCCCCATGAAAACAGATTTAAATTTACAAATCCATCATTCCCCTGAGTCACAGGACCATTCCAGACAATCCAGTGAGTTGGATATGTAGTATGTTCGGCAGCACTATCTCTTAACAAACTGTCATTAATAAGTGTGATAACTTTATATCCTTGCATGGCATATTTATTTAAATCATCAATTCCCTGAATGCCTGCTTGAGTAATACCGACATTACTGAATACCTTTGCATAACCAGCTTTTTCAAACCATTCTGCCAGCGTTTGCCACATCGTAATTCCCGCCATAGGGGCATCCAGAGTATCAAAGCTGAATATCGCATTCTCTGAATCTCTTAACCCTGCCAGTGTCATCCAGTCAAGACCCGTAATTTTTGGTCCATAAGCGTTATAAAAAGTCCCCTCAGGATGACGACATCCCTCACCAGGAGCGATTTCAAGCGCACCGATTTTTGTTTTTCCGTACTGCCACAAATCTCGTGCCGCCTGCGCATATATATCAGGGCGATCCATTTGCAGGCAGTAAAAAAATGCAGCAGGACCGCACACACTGGCACTGTTTTGATTGGGATAAGACCTGTGATAAAATCGCTCTTGAATATCAATTTGAGTATTATTTTTCTCAAATGGATCTTGCGGTGTCCCGATAGGATATTTCTTTGCTATAAATGGACGTTCTGGTTGCGATATTTTGATAGTTATAATTTCCTTACCATGGCTTTCAGGATTTGTCGTACCTTCTGACTCAAAATAACTGGGGTTTTCACGCTTTATCGAAGACCAGGATTTTCCTGACGCAAATTCCTCGAGTGTGTACATTTTAGAGAAGGGTATTAACATTACATCGTGCGAAGACAACATGGTTTTTCGGTAAACTTTGACTTCCATAATATAAATGGTGGTGACAGGATCATTTATATTTTCAGTCATATGACTCTGTGTTTCATAATTATCCCGGAGTGACTGTTTTTTTACATCTACCAGGATATATTTATTTCTGTCGGAGTCCATGCGGTAAATGCACAGATCATATAGTAAGGAATCCGCGGGAACATTCGATTGAATACGGGTGCTGAGATGGTAAGTAGCCATTATTAATCCCTCAATATATAAGTGGTTTTATCCACGGGCATCATACAGTAAACATGACGTAATCAAAATCTCCTGTTCTGGATTGCCGATATAGCGTATGGATGTGGTAAATGAGAGACGAGTCATTAGCTTGATTCTCCCCCTTATCCGTTGGGTGAGGGGGATAGCGGATCAGTTCTTCAGTGCGGCAAACGCCGCTCTTATTTCTTCCTCCGGCAACTGAATCCCGATAAATACCAGCGTGCTGTGCGGTTGCTCGTCGCCCCACGGTCTGTCCCAGTCGGCGCTGTACAGGCGCTGCACGCCCTGAAACAGCAAGCGGTTGGGTTCGCCTTCAATCCACAGCATCCCTTTGTAGCGCAGCAGTTTCTCGGCGGCTTCCAGCAGCAGGTTTTCCATTACCCGCGACACGTCGCTGATGTTCACCGGATAATCCAGCTCAACGACGATCGAGGAGATATCGTTCTGCTTGTCGGCGATAAAGTGGAAGCGCGGTTTGGCGCTGACCACATTCTCTTCCAACATAAAACCGTTGGTGTCGAACAGCAGGGAGAGGTCGATATCGCCATGCGTGACGGTATACACCGGGGCGCGGGCGTTGATGCGCGCCAGGCGCTCACGCAGCTTTTCGCTTTCACCTGCAACATCGGTTTTGGTCAGCAGGATGCGGTCAGCGTAGCCCACCTGCGACTGCGCGATGGTGAACTGGTTCATCTGCTCGTCGGCATGTACCGCGTCAACCAGCGCAATCACGCCGTCCAGCAGGTAGCGTTCGCAAATCACTTCATGGGAGAAAAAGGTCTGGATGATCGGGCCGGGGTCGGCCATGCCGGTGCACTCGATCACCAGACGGTCAAAATGGATGGTGCCTTTGTCGAGGTTGTCGAGCAGGTCTAACAAGGCGTCTTCCAGCTCACTGGAGCGGGTACAGCAAATACAGCCGTTGGTCAGGGTTTTGATCTGTGTTGCGCGATCGCCAATCAGCTGGTCGTCCACCGAGACTTCGCCGAATTCGTTTTCGATAACGGCAATCTTGTAACCGTGCTGCTCGTTGAGAATATGGCGCAGCAGGGTGGTTTTACCCGCGCCAAGAAAACCGGTGAGTAGGGTAACTGCAATCGGGGTCATTCACTTCTCCTTCTAACAGCAACTGCTTCCGCCGCTACCGTAGCGGGCTTCCTGGCGCTCGCGGAAGAATTCTTCGTAGGTCATGTACGGCTTATCGGGATGGTTGGTCTTCATGTGCTCGACGTAATTGTCGTAGTCCGGAATGCCAATCAGCATCTTTGCCGCCTGGCCGAGATATTTTTTGCCTGACCTAAAGTATCAAACATGAAACACCCTGGATATATGTTGAGCTCGTAGATGCAGGCTATTTCACTTGCTATTTTGACCGCGGGCAGTGCTCGCACAAAACGCGACGGCGTTTTGAACGCCCTTCAGGGCGGCCCGAAGGGGAGCGAAGCGAATCATCCTCACGTACTGCGTGTACGCTCCGGTTGCTACGCGCTGTCCGCGGTCAAACTGACTGCGCCAATTACGCCTGCGGCACTAAGTGATCCAGGCCGGGTAAGCGTGCGCCACCCGGCTTCAGGTTAGTGGTGTGAAGAGGTCTTCACGCCGCCTTCCGGCACGGGTACATACGGGGTTTCTTTGTCGGTACGTTTATCGCTGGTGCGTACCTTCATCCAGGTGGTGAAACCGTAGAAGATAATACTGTACACCACCACCAGGAACAGAATACTCAAACCAGCGTTAGTGTAGTTGTTCACCACGATATGGTTCATGTTGGCAATCTGCTGCGCGGTAAGCTCGCCGCCGTTGGCAATCTTCTCTTTATACAGCTTTGCCATGTAGAAGAAACCTTCCATCTGCGGGTTGGCGCTGAACAGTTTCAGGCCCAGCGCCCAGGTGGTGCAGATCAGCAGCCAGACCGCCGGGATCACCGTCACCCAGATGTATTTGGTGCGCTGCATTTTGATCAGTACCACGGTGCTGAGCACCAGCGCCACGGCAGCCAGCATCTGGTTAGAGATGCCGAACAGCGGCCACAGGCTCTTCACGCCGCCCAGCGGGTCGACCACGCCCTGATACAGCAGATAGCCCCACAGACCGACGCAGCCCGCGGTACCGATGATACCCGCGACCAGAGAATCGGTTTTTTTCAGGAACGGGACGAAGTTACCCAGCAAATCCTGCAGCATAAAGCGGCCGGAACGGGTACCCGCATCCAGTGCGGTCAGGATAAACAGCGCTTCGAACAGAATACCGAAGTGATACCAGAAGCCCATGTCGGCCATCGGCATGACTTTATGGAACACGTGCGCGATACCTACTGCCAGCGTTGGCGCGCCGCCTGCGCGGTTCAGTACTGACGGTTCACCGATATCTTTTGCAGTTTGTAGGATCTGTTCCGGGGAAATCACAAAGCCCCAGGAGCTGACGGTGGCCGCCGCATGTGCGGTAACGTCTTTCAACTGCGCCATAATCAGCGGCGCGTTCTCGCCGCCCATCTCGTGCAGGTTTGGCATGGTAATGCCCAGACCTGCCGGCGGGGTGTTCATCGCGAAGTAGAGACCCGGTTCAATGATCGAAGCCGCCACCAGCGCCATCACCGCAACAAAGGACTCCATCAGCATTGCGCCGTAGCCGATAAAACGCGCATCGGTCTCACAGGCCAGCAGTTTCGGCGTGGTGCCGGAAGCGATCAGCGCGTGGAAGCCAGAGACGGCGCCACAGGCGATGGTGATGAACAGAAATGGGAACAGCGCGCCTTTCCACAGCGGGCCGGTACCGTCGACATACTGCGTCAGCGCCGGCATTTTCAGTTCCGGGTTGAGGATCACAATCCCCAGCGCCAGACCGACAATCACGCCGATTTTCAGGAAGGTGGCGAGATAGTCGCGCGGGGCGAGGATCAGCCATACTGGCAGCAGCGCGGAAACAAATGCGTAACCGATCAGCGCGAAAGTAATGGTGGTGTCTTTAAAGGTCAGCGCCGGACCCCAGTACGGGTCGTGGGCAATGACGCCGCCGAAGTAGATAGACGCCACCAGCAATACGATACCGATGACCGACACTTCACCCACGCGTCCCGGACGGATAAAGCGCATGTAGATGCCCATAAACAGCGCGATCGGTACGGTTGAGCAAACGGTGAAGACGCCCCATGGGCTTTCAGCCAGCGCTTTCACCACGATCAGCGCCAGTACCGCCAGAATGATGATCATGATTAAGAAGCAGCCGAACAGCGCGATGGTGCCTGGAACGGTACCCATCTCTTCTTTGATCATCTCACCAAGAGATGCCCCGTTACGGCGAGAAGAGATAAACAGCACCATGAAGTCCTGCACTGCGCCCGCGAGCACCACGCCCGCCAGCAGCCACAGAGTCCCCGGCAGGTAGCCCATCTGCGCGGCCAATACCGGCCCGACCAGCGGACCGGCGCCGGCGATGGCGGCGAAGTGGTGACCAAACAGCACGTAGCGGTTCGTCGGCACGTAGTTCAGGCCGTCGTTATTGATGACCGCCGGTGTCGCGCGTGTAGGGTCGAGTTTCATGACCTTCTGGGCAATGTACAGGCTGTAGTAGCGGTAAGCCACCAGATACACCGATACGGAAGCGACCACGATCCACAGAGCGCTGACGTGTTCACCCCGACGTAGGGCGACGACCGAGAGGCAGAAAGCCCCGATGATTCCGAGAATCACCCAGGGTATGTGCTTGAATATCTTTTTCGTATCCATAGTAAAACCTGGTTGTAAGTTTAATTATCAGCCGAAGCTGGGTGGACATTGAGTTCGTGTTTGAGGAGGTAAATTGACTGCTATGCTGAAGGGATCTTGCCAGATCATCGCGTGCGTAAAGTTCGGTAAATCAGTAAGTGGTTATATGGCGGTTTAAGCGGTCGGACGTACCGGTAAGCGGTTTCGCGAAGGGCGCGTGGGCGGTTTTATGTGATTGAGATCACGATATAAAATGGGACGATCCTTTTTGCTCCACACGTAATAACCGCTCAACTGAGCTAATAGTGATATTAATGGCGTGAGTCCCATAAAGTTTTCCCTTTCCAGGCCGAAAATTCTGTATCTGTCTAGCGGAAAGAGAAAACATGTTAAAGCGAATTAAAATTGTTACCAGCTTACTGCTGGTATTGGCGCTATTTGGCCTTTTACAACTGACATCCGGCGGGCTGTTCTTCAACTCGCTGAAGAATGACAAAGAAAACTTCACCGTATTGCAAACCATTCGTCAGCAGCAGTCTGCCCTGAATGCCACCTGGGTGGAGCTGTTGCAAACGCGTAATACCCTGAACCGCGCGGGTATTCGCTGGATGATGGACCAGAGCAATATTGGCAGCGGCGCCACTGTCGCTGAACTGATGCAGGGGGCGACCAATGCGCTGAAGCTGACGGAAAAAAACTGGGCGCAGTATGAGTCGTTACCGCGCGATCCACGTCAGAGTGAGGCGGCTTTCCTTGAGATCAAACGAACCTATGACATCTACCATGGCGCACTGGCGGAGCTTATTCAGCTTCTTGGCGCGGGTAAGATCAACGCGTTTTTCGATCAACCGACTCAAAGCTATCAGGACGCTTTTGAGAAGCAGTACATGGCCTATATGCAGCAAAATGATCGTCTGTACGATATTGCTGTTGAGGATAACAACAGTTCCTACAACCAGGCGATGTGGGTACTGATCAGTGTGCTGATTGCAGTTCTGGTGGTCATTATCGCCGTCTGGTTCGGTATCAAAATGTCGCTTATCGCCCCGATGAATCGTCTGATCGAAAGTATTCGTCATATCGCCAGTGGCGATCTGGTGAAACGTATTGATGTGGAAGGCTCTAACGAAATGGGGCAACTGGCGGACAATTTACGCCATATGCAGAGCGAACTGGTGCGTACCGTGGGCGATGTGCGCAATGGCGCTAACGCCATTTACAGCGGCGCCAGCGAAATTGCGATGGGCAACAACGATCTCTCTTCCCGTACTGAGCAGCAGGCCGCGTCTCTGGAAGAGACTGCCGCCAGTATGGAACAATTGACCGCCACCGTGAAACAGAACGCCGAAAATGCCCGTCAGGCCAGTCACCTGGCGCTGAGCGCCTCTGAAACGGCGCAGAAAGGCGGTAAAGTGGTGGATAATGTTGTGCAAACCATGCGCGATATCTCCTCCAGCTCACAGAAAATCGCCGATATTATCAGCGTAATCGACGGTATTGCTTTCCAGACCAATATTCTGGCGCTGAACGCGGCGGTAGAAGCGGCGCGCGCAGGCGAGCAGGGGCGCGGGTTTGCGGTGGTGGCCGGTGAAGTTCGTAACCTGGCCCAGCGTAGCGCGCAGGCGGCACGGGAGATCAAGAGCCTGATTGAAGACTCCGTGAGCCGCGTTGACATGGGCTCGACACTGGTGGAAAGCGCCGGGGAAACCATGGATGAGATCGTCAATGCAGTCACCCGCGTGACCGACATTATGGGCGAGATTGCCTCGGCGTCCGACGAGCAAAGTCGTGGCATCGACCAGGTTGGCCTGGCGGTAGCGGAGATGGATCGCGTAACGCAGCAGAACGCCTCGCTGGTGGAAGAGTCCGCCGCCGCGGCTGCGGCGCTGGAAGAACAGGCCAGTCGCCTGACGCAGGCCGTCGCGGTGTTCCGTATTCAGCAGGAACAGCAGCGTGCGCGTGAAGTGGCAGCGTTGAAAATCTCGGCAGCCGTGCCGCCGCGCAAAGCCGCCGTGACCGACGGCAGCGATAATTGGGAAACATTTTAAGGGCGTAGTGGTGAATAGTCGGCCTACAGACGATCGCAGGCCGATTTTAAACCAGCATCAGGCGCATGGCGCAGCGTGATTTATACGCCAGGCCGCGCGCCGCTTCTTCCTCTCTTTTCTGACGTAGCGCGCTAATCCAACGTTGAGTGAAGGTGTGCGGTGATCCACAAAAAATGAATAAAGCGAGCGTTCGCACGACAGGAGAGCCTTGTTTCGCGGCATCATAATTGCTGATGTGGTAATCGTGAGAGGATACGATGCGCAAAGATGCCCTGCTTGCTTTCCTGATGAACCAAACGGATTTTTTTGATCCGGAGAATGTCAGTGAAGTGTTTACCGCGCGCTATCTGGCGCAGCGTTTTAATATGCAGCGCAATACCGCCAGCCATTATCTGAACCAACTGGTGGCGCAGGGCGTGCTCTGCAAAATCAACACCCGCCCCGTCTATTTCCTGCATAAGCAGGCATTTAGCCAGCAGTTTTTTATCCTTTCGCGTAATGAATACGCCAGTGTCGCGGAGTTGTTAGCGCACGGGGAACAGGAGTGCGCGCCGGACGATCACTTTTCCCTGTTGATTGGCCATAACGAAAGCCTGAAGCGTCTGATTGAGCAACTGAAAACCGCGCTATTTTATCCCGACGGCGGACTGCCGCTACTGATGACCGGCGAAAGCGGTACCGGGAAAAGTTATCTGGCGCAGCTCATGCACGAATATGCCATTGCCCAGGCGCTTCTGTCGCCGGATGCGCCATTTATCAGTTTTAATTGCGCCCAGTATGCGAGCAATCCCGAACTGCTGGCGGCGAATCTTTTTGGTTATGTAAAAGGGGCTTTTACCGGCGCGCAGAGCGACAGACCGGGCGCGTTCGAGGCGGCTGACGGCGGCATGTTATTTCTGGATGAGGTCCACCGGCTGAGCGCCGAAGGGCAGGAGAAGCTCTTTACCTGGCTCGATCGTGGTGAAATTTATCGGGTAGGCGACACCGCGCAGGGGCATCCGGTTTCGGTACGTCTGGTATTTGCGACGACCGAAGAGATACACAGCACCTTTCTGACGACATTTTTGCGACGCATCCCGATTCAGGTCAACCTGCCGGATCTCCAGCACCGCAGCCGCCAGGAAAAAGAGGCGCTGATCTTACTGTTTTTCTGGACGGAGGCGAAAAAACTCTCGGCCACGCTTATCCTCAAACCGCGTTTGTTGCAGATCCTTAATCAGTATGTTTATCGCGGCAACGTCGGCGAGCTGAAAAATGTGGTGAAGTATGCGGTGGCGACGGCATGGGCGAAAAAGCCTGGGCAGGAAACCGTTACCGTGTCGCTGCACGATCTGCCGGATGCCATGCTGTCGGCATTGCCGTCACTGAATGAACCGCTGGCGGACGACGCGCCGGTGAGCATCTCGCCCGACACGAACCTGACCTGGCTGCTGCGCGCCCGTGACGAGATGCAGGGCATGATCCATGATACGCAGTGTCATGTGCTGGCGCTGTACGAGCTGGTACGTAGCGGGAAAGAGGGGTGGGAGACGGTACAAAAAAGAATGGGCGATGAAATTGAAACCCTCTTCGATCGCCTGATTTTTACCGGCGACGATAATGTACGCTCACAGCGGTTGCTGTTAATTACAAGCCAGGTGCGGGAAGAGTTTTATCGTCTGGAGAAGCGCTTCAATATGCAGCTTAACGGCAACTGTATTTACGCGCTTAGCCACTATTTAATCCATCGTACCGCACAGGCGCCTTCTCGTCTCAACAGCGAGCAGATCCGCCGACTGGACGCCTTCCTCGCCCAGAAATCTCCGCTGCTGTACAGTTTCTGTTTACAGATTCTGGAGACGCTGGGCCAGAAGCTGGATCTGGAGCCAAGACGCATTGATATGCTGCTGCTGGCGCTTTGGCTGTATAAACAGGGGGCTAACAGCCAAAAACAGGTGACACATGCGGTGATTCTGGCGCATGGCTATACCACCGCCAGCAGCATCGCTAACGTCGCCAACCGGTTACTGAAAAATACGATTTTTGAATCATTCGATATGCCGCTGGATGTCACGCCGGAGGCGATAGCGCAGCAGGTGATGCGCTATCTGGAAGGGCATCCGCTCGCCTCCGGCCTGATGATTCTGGTGGATATGGGGTCGCTCAAGGCCATTCATCGTCATTTTGATCGCGCGCTCTCCACGCCGGTGACGATTATCAACAACGTCTCGACCAGCATGGCCCTGTATGTAGGCGAGCGTATTTTACAGGGGCATTTTATTGAAGAGATCGCCCGCGATATCGCCCGGGATGTGCCGGTCGAGTATCAGCTCTACTGGCCGAAAAGCGACAAACCGCGCGCTATACTGACCACCTGCGCGACCGGTATCGGTGTGGCGACTAATCTTTGCGCATTACTGAGCGCCAGTATTCCACAGGCGCTGGAGATTGATGTCGTCGCCTGCGATTATGCGATGCTGGCGAGCAATAAAACCCAGGAGCCGGTATTTATTCGCTACGATGTACTGGCGATAGTCGGTACGCTGGACCCGCACATCGCCAGCGTGCCGTGGATTTCGCTCGACTCGCTGATCTCCGGCGAGGGGAACCACTATCTGATGCGGTTGTTTGGTTCGCTGACCACGCCGGAGCAGGTGGCGGAGATCAACAATCTGCTGCTGAAAAACTTCTCGCTCCGACGAGTGATCGAATCCGTCACCATCCTTGACACCAGCAAAGTCATCAACCACGTTGAGCAGTTTCTGCTGCGCTACGAGCATCTGGCGGGCGTTACCGTCTCGAATGAAAGAAAGGTGGCGCTCTATGTGCATATTAGTTGCCTGATTGAGCGTCTGATCCGCCATGCGGGCATTACTGCCTATAGTGGGCAACAGTGTCCGGAGCAGGAACTGAATCGGCTACGGGAAGCGTTTAGTGTCATTGAGAGTAACTACAGTGTCAAAATCCCCACCGCCGAGCTTGGCTATATCCATAATATCCTGACCTTCGAAACAGAACTTATCGAGCAAGATCAACAATTTTAACGATTCCCCTCTGTTAACCCGCATCTTTTTTCGGCGCGCCACTTTTTCTGGCACGCCGCTTGCTTTCTTTTATCACAGTGGAATGTGTTTTAGAGGTCAGGATGAAGAGACATTATATTTTCGCCAGCCACGGCACGCTGGCCAGCGGGGTTTTAAACTCCGTGGAGCTGATTTTAGGCAAACGGTCAAATGTCTGGACGCTGTGCGCTTACGTTGAAGAGGACGTGGATTTAAGCCAGCAGATAGATACGCTAATTGCCCAGATCCCGCCGGAAGATGAAATTATTGCGCTGACCGATATTTTTGCCGGCAGCGTGAATAACGAATTTATACGTTATTTATCGCGTGCCAATTTTCATCTGCTGGCCGGGATTAACCTGCCGCTGGTTATCGATCTCTTTATGTCGGAAAACGATGGCAATACCACGCATACCATAATGACGGCGCTAGCGGATTCAAAAGAAAATATTCAGTACTGCAATCAAACTATCACTAGCGCCATGCAAAGCGATAAAGATTTTTAAGGGGAGGGAGCGTCATGATTGTTTTTTTACGGGTGGATCATCGTTTATTACATGGACAGGTCGCCTTTTCCTGGACGCAATACGTTGGCGCCGACTGTATTTTAATTGCCAACGACAGCGTACCTAATGATGACCTGCGTAAAACCACCATTAAAATGGCGAAGCCGCCCGCGGTGAAGCTGGTTATTAAAAATATTGCCGACTCAATTGAAGCGATAAAAAGCGGTGTTACTGATAAATATAAACTTTTTATTGTTGTTGAATCCGTGACGGATGCGTACCGGCTGGCGCGCGAATTACCCGACATTAAAAGCATTAATTTAGGCGGCACGAAGGTGCGTGAAGGGAGTCAGAATATTGCTAAAGCCATCAATCTGTTAGCGGATGAAATGACTCAACTTCGGGAGCTGGCGGCTGGCGGAGTAGAGGTAGAAATTCGGCTGGTGCCTAACGATCGTAAACAACTTTTTGCCTGAGCGGATACCCTCCTGAGGACATATTATGGTAGAGGCGCTTTTACTTGGACTGGTGGCGTTTATCGCCCAGTCTGAATATGCATTAGGGACGTCGCTGATTTCCAGGCCTATCGTGACCGGACTTTTAACCGGACTGGTGTTGGGCGACATGGAAACCGGAATTGTGATGGGCGCGACGCTGGAGCTGGCGTTTATCGGCTCCTTTTCGGTGGGCGCGTCACTGCCGCCGGATGTGGTCACTGGCGGTATTTTAGGTGTGGCCTTTGCGATTAATTCCGGCGCCGGGGCGGAAACCGCGCTGTTATTAGGTTTACCTATCGCGACACTGGCGTTAATTGTGAAAAATATCTATAACGGAATGTTTATTCCGTTGCTCTGTCATAAAGCCGATGCTTACGCTGAGGTGGGGGATACCCGGGGCATTGAGCGTATGCATTTAATCTCCGGTATTGGGCTGTCGCTGACGCTGGGGATTATCGTCACGGTCTCTTATTTAGCGGGCGTGAATGTGGTTAAAGGTTTTCTGGATGCCATTCCTGAATTTATTAAACATGGTTTAAGCGTTGCCACAGGTATTATTCCCGCGCTGGGTTTTGCCATGCTGGCGCGATTATTAATTAATAAAAAAGTCGCCCCGTATTTTTTCCTCGGTTTTGTCTTAATGGCGTATTTAAAAATACCGGTGACGGGGATTGCGATTCTCGGCGCGATTGTCGCCGTCGTGATGGTCAACATGCCGAAATTTGCGGCCTCGCAACCGGCACCCGCGCAAGGAGCGTCTCATGACGATGAAGATGATTTCTGATAAAGACCGCCAGCAGGCGGAAACCACAGGTCTGGTCACCGCGCGTGATTTACGCCGCGTCTTCTGGCGGTCATTCCAGATGGAGTTTTCCTGGAACTATGAACGACAAATGAACCTGGCGTTCGTCTATACGCTTATCCCGGTATTAAAGAAACTGTATAGCCGTAAAGAAGATCTTGCCGAAGCGCTAAAACGCCATCTGGCTTTCTTTAATACCACGCCGCACATTGTGACGTTGATCCTCGGTATTACCGTGGCGATGGAGGAGAAAAATAGCCAGCAGAAAGAGATGGACGCCAGTTCTATCGATAACGTCAAAGCGTCGTTAATGGGGCCGCTGGCGGGTATTGGCGACTCTTTTTTCTGGGGAACATTACGTCTTATCGCCACCGGCATCGGTACCAGTCTGGCGCTGAAAGGCAATATTCTGGGGCCGATTTTATTTCTGCTGGTGTTTAACGTACCGCATATTCTGGCCCGCTGGTTCTTTACCCGCTGGGGCTATGTGCTGGGAACCGGCGTACTGCAACGTATTCAGCAAAGCGGAATGATGGAGAGCTTAACCTATGGCGCGTCGATTATCGGTCTGATGGTGGTTGGCGCGATGACGGCCTCCATGATTGATATCACCATTCCCATTACGTTTGGTACAGGAGACGCGAAAACCCATGTTCAGGACATTATTAACGACATCATGCCTTGTCTGCTGCCGTTAATTAGCTTCGCCATTGTGTACTGGCTGTTGGGGAAAAAGGTGAAACCGTTAACCATTATTGGCGGTATTGCGCTGGTGGGAATTTTTGGTTCATGGATAGGGTTATTTTAAGAGGGATACACAATGTCACCAACCATGCTGACCTATATTAACGAAGAATCTGACGTCCTAGCGAATATCATTCTCCGCCATCGCCAGTCGCTTGAGGAAGTATCGCGGTTCGCCAGCCAAAAACCGTTACGACGAATCCTGATATTAGCCACCGGATCGTCGTTGAATGCCGCCTTTTGCGCCCGCTATTTCTTTGAGCGCTGTGGTATCTCTATCGATATTAAAGAGCCGTACACCTTTAGCCAGCATGAGAATAGCGATCCGCAAGCCGATATGGTTATTGCTATTTCTCAGAGCGGGAGAAGCGCTTCTACCCTGGAGGCGATGCGTAAAGTTCAGGCTCAGGGACGGCCGGTATTCGCCCTGACCGCCGATCCGCAAAGCCCTCTTGGCAAGGCCAGTGATTATCCGCTGGATATTCTGACCGGGATTGAGTCCGTCGGCTTTGTTACCCGTGGATTTAGCGCGACGGTACTGAATTTGTTACTTATCGCGGTGTTAATTGCCCGTCAACAGCAGCGACTGACAGAACCGCAGGTCGAGGAGTATGTGGCGCAGCTTCAACGCATTGCGGCAACCCTGCCGTTGGTTATCGTGCGTACGGAAGCATTTATTCGTCAACACCGCGCTGTTTTGCAAAACGGTAAGCGTTTTGTGGCGACAGGCTACGGCGCGCTGGTTGGGGTGGCAAAAGAGCTGGAAACTAAATTTACCGAGACGGTGCGTGTTCCTTCAAGCGGGTTTGAGCTGGAAGCCTATATGCACGGCCCGTATCTGGAAGCCAATGCGGAACATGTGATGTTCTTCTTTGAGGACCGGCCCGACGCGCGCTCCAGGGCGCTACGGGCGTATATGACGCCTGCGGTCGCCAAAACCTTTACCCTCACGCTGGCGAAGGCGGCGCAGGATGACCAGACGCTTGCGCTGGATGTAGCGGTTGATCACCATTTTTCGCCATTGCTGTTGATTGTGCCGGTACAGCTCATGGCGTTTCATATCGCCTCACTGAAAGGCATCGACCTTTCGGTACGCATTTTTGACGATTTCGATCGCGTTTTAAAAAGTAAAATCTGAACAATCAGGAGAAAAATATGTTGGGTTTTAATCAGGACGAGTACCTGACGAGTGCTCGTGAGATCATCGCTGCGCGCCAGAAGGCAGAACAGGTTGCTGACGAGATTTATCAGGCCGGGTTCAGTTCTTTATTTTTTGCCTCTGTTGGCGGTTCACTGGCGCCAATGATGGCAATGAATGAATTCGCCAAAGAATTAACGACGTTGCCGGTTTATGTTGAGCAGGCAGCAGAATTAATTCATAAAGGAAATAAACGGCTGAATAAAGATTCCGTGGTTGTTACGCTGTCTAAATCCGGTGATACCAAAGAATCGGTGGCGATCGCCGAGTGGTGTAAAGCGCAGGGAATACGCGTAGTCGCCATTACCAAAAATGCGGACTCTCCGCTGGCGCAGGCGGCGACCTGGCATATTCCGATGCGCCACAAAAATGGCGTGGAATATGAATATATGCTGCTGTACTGGCTGTTTTTCCGCGTGCTGTCGCGCAATAACGAATTCGCCAGTTACGATCGCTTCGCCAGCCAACTGGAAACGCTGCCGGCGAATCTGCTGAAAGCCAAACAAAAATTCGATCCGCAGGCGGACGCTATCGCCAGCCGTTATTTCAATAGCGATTATATGATGTGGGTGGGCGGCGCGGAGATGTGGGGCGAGGTTTATCTGTTCTCCATGTGCATCCTGGAAGAGATGCAGTGGAAACGCACGCGCCCCGTTAGCTCTGCGGAGTTTTTCCACGGCGCGCTGGAGCTGCTGGAAAAAGACGTTCCGCTCATTCTGGTGAAAGGGGAAGGGAAATGCCGCGCGCTGGATGAACGCGTTGAGCGTTTTGCCAGTAAAATTACCGAAAATTTAGTGGTGATTGACCCGCAAGAGTACGCCCTGGAAGGCGTTGACGAGGCGTTCCGCTGGATCATGGCGCCGTGCGTTGTTTCGACATTGTTAGTTGACCGACTGGCGGCGCACTTTGAGAAGTATACCGGCCATAGTCTGGATATTCGCCGCTACTATCGTCAGTTTGAGTATTAACCACTGTGCCGGATGGCGGCGTCCGGCCTACGTTTGTAGGCATGATAAGACGCGTCAGCGTCGCCATCCGACATTGGTTTACGCGGTTTAGCTTTCCGCGTTCACCACTTTGATTTCCACCATCCCGATCCCCAATTTGCGCGGCGAATGGCCCAAAATATTACCTTCGTTGGTGGAGACGGGAACGGGCGGCGCAATGACTAAGGTATTCGCGTCCGTCGGGTTGTTGAAATGCAGCGTGATAGTGGACACATCGTGGCCCAGCACCAGTGTCTGTTCTTCGTTGCCTACGCGTACCGGAATTGGGCGATTCGCGTTGTCGCCGAAGGCTTTGGCGGTGATCACCAGATCAAACTTTTTCGGCAACGGCGCTTTATATTCGATTTTAACCTCATCGCCCAACTGCGCATTTGACCAGCGTCCCCAGGACTCCGGTCGGGAAATACCGCTAAACTGCTTCACCTCCTCCGGCGCGCCCGCGACATTAAAGATAAAGCTATCAGCTTTATAACGAATATCGTTATCGACAATCTTTAAGGTATCGACGTTGCCTTTATAGCGTTGCATATCAATCACCGTCTCTTTAAATGCGGTTTTGCCTTTCCACTGCGCTTTATCGACATGCTGTACGGTTTGTTGTCCGCCAAGCTGCCCCTGCGAGACGCACCAGTCGGTAGAGAGCGCCAGCGCTGGCGCCCATAGCTGCGCCATTTTGTAGCAGCGATCGACCCAAACAAAATTATCGCGCGGGGCGAAGTCGGCCAACTGGAACCGCAGCGGAGCGGAATATTCGCTTTCCGGTAATGGTTCAACACGCTTATCCGATACGCGCAGCAGTAACGGCAGGCGGAAGTGGCTGCCGGAAAACGCGATCATGTTTTTGTCCCGATCGATAGTGAACGCTTTCATCTCTTTCGGGAAATTCCACAGGCGAACAATATCCGGCTTCATCGCCAGCACTTTCTCTTTTACATTCAGGAACACTTCCGACAGCGACTGCCCGGAAAGGCTGCTACGTCCCAGACCGATAAAATTATCGCCGCCGAGAATATCCAGCACCGTTGCGCCGTTGTCCATCGTGTTGCGTTTGACC
Source organism: Salmonella enterica subsp. houtenae serovar Houten (assembly GCA_900478215.1). Classification (NCBI taxonomy): domain Bacteria; kingdom Pseudomonadati; phylum Pseudomonadota; class Gammaproteobacteria; order Enterobacterales; family Enterobacteriaceae; genus Salmonella; species Salmonella enterica. The sequence continues at coordinate 3,873,909 of LS483478.1, read as the reverse complement.
GCCAGCGTCTCCTGCTGCGGTTTATCGCCGCGCAGAATGAAAAACAGATTGTTGCGATCTTGCTTATTCAGGTATTTCCAGGCCGTATTATTCATCGCCAGATGGTCGGAAGAAACGACGATTACGGTATCTTTAAACCACGGTGACGTTTTGATTTTGTTGATAAACTCGGCGATGTTTTCCTGGCTGCAACTTACGGCGCTAAAGGACTGGTTGGGCTTGCCGTCGTAATCGTAGCGTTTACGGTTACAGGTGCGTGAGATAAACCCGTCCGGGTGGTGAGTATCTACGGTCAGCGTAAACAGCGAAAACCGCTGGCCTGAGCGGGAAAGCGCTTCAAATTTCTTCCATGCCTCGTCAAGCACCGTATCGTCGTAGAAGCCCCAGTCGTTACGATAAGAGGGGGCCGCCACCACCGTTTTCAGCTCTTCAGCGCCGTACAGATGATCAAATCCGTGTGATTTCAGGAACACGTCTTTCCCGGCAAAACGCAGGTTAGCGCCCTGCACGAAATAGTTCTGGTAGCCGGAGTTTTTCAGAATGTCGCCGAGGCAAATATTTTGCGGGAAGAAGCTGGACACCGACGCTGAGGCATTGCCCTCAAACGGCGCAAACAGCGGAATACCACACTGGGAAGCCACCATCCCGGCGATGGTGTAATCCGTTCCCGGCAGTTGCATGGTATGGCTGAAATCCAGCCCCTCATTTTTCAGCGCGCCCAACTCGGGCGTGAGATTGGGGAAAGCGTCATTATCAAAATAGGTCCGTTCCAGGCTCTCGCCGTAGATATAGACCAGATTGAGCTTTGGATTAGGAATGGTTTTTGCTGGTTCTTTATAATAAACGGCAAAATCCGGATCGCCATCGCGCGTTTGTGATTTTACCAGTTCGGTGATCTGGCGAAACGCCGGGCTGGCGTCGACCGAACCCAACGCCAGCAGTAACGCCAGCAGGCTGTAACCGACATGATGAGGATGGTGACGGCGGCGGCGTAGTACCCATCCCAGTGCGCCGAATACCGCCACTAACGCAAGGACAATGCCGATTCCCGGCAGAATATATTTGCCGACTCCCGCTCCCGTCAGGCTATTCGTGAGCGTATAAAGCACTGCGTCGTTGATCCCGTCGCCGGTAAAATAGTCGCTGGCATACAGGGTAATATTCAGAATGACAAAAAGTCCCAGCACCGTGAGAGTGGCGGCAAACCACCAGGTGTTACGGCCCGCCTTCCAGGCATATATCAGCACAGAGGCGAGAAACAGAGCGACAGAGAGCAACTCGGACAACTGACGATCCTCAATAAACCAGGCTTATCGCTGGCAGGAAAAATTTCTAACAATGTAATAGCGATGTCACATTGCTGCAATTCTAATGACATTACACGGTGCTGTTCTTCAGAATTAGTTGAGAAAGTTGTTTTTTTGATCGGCATCACTCCCCGACATAGCGGTTTATAACAGGAAAAGAGGAAGGGAAACGCTGGGTTAATGCCGTGCTGGCGGATAAAGGGCCAAAACACGGCTTTTATCAGGGCGTCCCTGCGTGGCGCACGGTCAGAAAAGCGCCGTCAGGAGAGAAAATTCAGTCCTTGCTGCAACACCAGATCGCACGCTTTGGTTTTCACCTTTTCCGCCAGCGGCGTACTGCCGATATTATTGAGGTTCAACTGCTGGCCGTCCTTCGTTTTGAGCAACCCTTGCAGGCCGTCCAGGTAGTTAGTGTCCTGCGCCTGCTGTGTGGTATCTAACCCCAGCTTGTTCAGAATCTGATTTTTAACGTTCTCCACGTTGGTGGCGGACGCCAGTTTCTGTTTGGCGCAGTACTGCAAAATACCGGCGGCATTGTTCATATTATCGGCGCTGAGCGACTGGGCGCCGTTGCTGAGCAGACCGGTTAGCGCAGAAAGCGACATCCCGCCCTGCTGTGAGTTCGCGCCCTGAGCGCTTAACTGACTGGCGGCGCCGGAAAGCGAATCCTGCCAGGAGGCGGCGATACCGCTGGTGGAAATCAGTACGCTGGCGACCGCCGCGCAGCACAGAACATGTTTCGCTGTATTCATGGTAATCACCTGTGTTATGCCAGTCAGGCGTGGTATCGCCCTGAAGCACGCTGCAATTTAATACTCTTTACCCGTCACCCGGCTGCGGTAACTGTCCCAGGTAAAATTAACCCATAAACTGTTGCCGAGACGCATACGGTCCATGACGCGTTCGCCAAGCATTTTCGTCATCTCTTCCATATTGCTGTTCGTCAACATGCCGGTGGGACGTTTTGACGAAGAACGACGATCGACAATCTGATTGATGATCACTTTTTCATAGCGGGATTCAGTCTGCACGCCGATCTCGTCGATCACCAACAGATCAACGTTACTAAGATCGTTAAGCAACTGCTCTTCGCTGGTTTCCCGATTGCTGAACGTGTCTTTCATCGCTGACATAATATCCGCCACGGTGATAATCAGTACCGACTTTCCGCGCAGTAGCAGCTCATTACAAATAGCCGCGGCGAGATGATTTTTACCGGTTCCCGGCTTTCCGGAAAAGACAAAGCTGGCGATATTGCCGTCAAATTCATCAACGTACTGCCGGGCTTTGCTTAGCGCGTTCATTTGTCCGTCGCACTCAACCCGATAGTTATCAAACGAACAGTTCTGATGCAGTGGTCGAATGCCGGAACGGTTAAACGTACGCTGCATTTTCATGGCCCGGTTTTCCCGCGCCAGCGCCGCCGCCCGGATCTCGCCTTGCTCTTTCTGCCACGCCAGCAGTTCTTCGCCCGTTTTAAACGCCGGCGTAATATGCGCAGGCATCATTTTTTGTAGACGCTGCATCAGGTCGCCAACATTTTTCATCGTTACCCCCTAAAACCTGGTGGAATATGATTGTCAGGTTCGCTGACGCTATTGATGTCGCGCTGCGGCATTCCGCCATTGCCAGAACGGCTGATTTGCACGCTGCGCGCCAGCTTTTGCTGCCACTGGATATGGTGAAAAACCTTACCTTCCGCCTGCCAGTAGGCGATAAACGCCGCCAGCTCTTCTGCGGTGACAGGCTCCCGGAGCGCCACGCCCCACAGGGCGGCCTGACGCTGAAAATCCGCATCCGGTTGCCAGGCGGGATACATGGCGAATTTTCCGCAGGGAATCGCAACGGGGGCGGCTTCGGGTTCTTCGTAAAATTGCGCGTCTAACGCCACATCGCTTCCCGGACGTGATAACTTTTCTTCAAGCGCCAGCAGTTCAGCCATGCGTGCAGGCGTCACGGCATAAAACGCAGGCGCATTATTAGCGAATACCGCCACTGCGCCGCCCGTTGACTTCGCCAGCACAGCATGATGATCGTGTAAAAGGGCGTCAATACCGATGACGTCCGACGTTAAAATTCTGGAAGACATAATGTTTCTCAATATGGAACAACAACCGAGAAGGGTGACGGTTTTTATAGTACCACACAGACCTGTAAGAACAGCAGGAGGGCGTTCCACTGATTATACGCGGGGCCGTTTGCGGTACAGCCATAATCCAGGTACAGAGAGCCCAATTGAGAGCGCGCCCACGATGGAAGAGGCTTTCAGAAAATTGGTCAGCAGCGTAATCATCATCGGTTCGCTATAGCCCAGATGACTAATTTTTACTGCGGAAATCATCGCGGTATAGGCGGAAATCCCCGGAAACATCGGGATCACGGCCGCGACGGTAAACACTTTAGGGTGAGCGAGATACCAGCGTGACCACTGAATACCAATACTGCCGACCAGCAGTGAAGCCATAAACGTCGACCATTCGATATTAAAGCCAGCGCTCATCATCAGCATACGCGAACCATGACCCAGCGCCCCCAGTAGCGCGCACCATGGAAGCGCCCGGTGGGGAACATTAAAGACCATCGCAAACCCGACGGCGGGGATCGCAGACAGGATCATGTCCTGCATGAGCGCCAGTAAAAAGTTAATTATACCCATCCTCGTAGCCCCCATACTGTCATCGACATCACCACGCCCACACAGGTGGCCAGCGTCAGCAGGCTGGCGATAGCCCAGCGGGCCAACCCGGTATTAATATGCCCTTTAAACATATCGGCGACCGCGTTAATCAGTGGAAAGCCCGGCACCAGTAGCAGTACGCTCGCCGCCATGGCGATAGTGGGCGTCTGGCTAAAGGCGGGAAGGGTGAGCATCAGCCCGGAAATCGTGGTGGCGATAAAGGCGGTGATGCAAAAATTGATCTGCGGATGTAAATGCCGTTGCGCCAGCATCTGACGAATATACATCGCTATCATACTGGCGAAAAAGGTGATAACCGCGCCATCCCAGCCGCCATTATTCAACTTACAAAAGCAGGCGCAGGAGAGTCCAACCATAAACGCCACCAGCCAGCGCGGATAACGCAGCGGCCGGAGCTGGCTAAAGCGTTTTTCCACGCCTTTGTCATCCAGCAGGTGATGTTCCGCGAGGATGACGATATGCTGAACCTCCGTGACGACGTGCATATTAATGCCGCGATCCTGGTTTTTACGTGTCGATGTCAGGCATTGTCCGTCTTTGATGGTCGTCAGTACAATGGCGTTAGAGGAGATCGCGCTTTCGACGCTATCCATACCAAGCGCTAAACCAAGACGGGTGGAAAGCTCATCAACCAGCGCGCTTTCCGCCCCGTGTTGCAATAAAAAAAGTCCGCATTGAATACATAATCGTGTTACCGCTCGCTGAATTGACTGTTCTTCTGGCATGACTCATCCTGTCCGAAAAGACATTTTATGCGCCATCACTATGACGGAGACGTTCTTTTTAACACGAAGCTTATGCGTGATGGCGTTGGTTAAGATCAATTTTTGTTGATAAAAACGCCAGATGCAATGGATAAGACTCTTGAGTCTTGAGCCACGTCGCAGGCTGAATACCCCTACCCTAATGGGCGACGGTTTTCGTATGTCCGTTTCCAGAATAGAGACATGATGATCGCCGGGCCGTTCATTTTTGAACCAATTATGTGGTGAATTTTATCAACGCTATGCATTAATCGTTTAACAACAACGGTGTGTGCGGCAGGCGTAAAAATTAGGTATGGCATAGCGTAATTTGTAGGTATAGTGCGGATTTTCTGGGTAACTGTCGGCATTATGGGGCTTTTATTGTAAGGTAGTGCAATATGAGCCAATGGTGAATCCATATTTTAAATTTATTAATATGAGCATTTGACGTTAGAATTGCTAATGTGCAAATTTAGTTAATTTAATTGTATTGCTTCTATTTTTATGAGTAACTATACGATAGTGATTTCATGTTTTTGTGCTATGTAGATTGTAGCACAATCAATGTTATATCTCTAAAAATAAATCGAGGATAATTAATTCACTCGGCCAATGTTTTTTTGTGCTCATTGTTAATAGTGCTATTTATTAATAGGGCAATGAAAAAGAGGACGCGTGGATGCGGAGGAATTATGCTGCCAGGATGCTGCAAAAATGGACTTATTATCAGTAAAACGCCCCTTATACAGGAAGGTCTTAAAGGGGTTATAACAGGTAATTTTCCCGATTATAGACTGGCGTATTGTCGAACGATAGAGGAACTGACACTGCTACAGTTACGTCGAAGCGATTTGATTATCGCTGATTTGGCGGTTAACAATGCCTCCCCCCGTACTATCTGCGAATATTTTTATAGCTTACTATCACAATATCGTGACATACATTGGGTGTTTCTGGTGCCTGAATCCTGTTACATATATGCAGTTGATTTCCTGATGGCTCCCATCAGCACACTGCTTTCAGACGAAGAGCCTGTCGAGAATCTTATTAGCGTTATCCATGGGGGAAACGCACAATCAGAAAGAATAAGCAAAACGTTATTATCGCCTCAAGTATCATCTGAAATTCCGGAGCCCGGCGACAGGCCGATAGTCCTTACGCTGTCTGAACGAAAAGTATTACGCCTTTTAGGAAAAGGGTGGGGTATTAACCAAATTGCGGCACTACTTAAAAAAAGTAATAAAACAATTAGCGCTCAAAAAAATAGCGCTATGCGACGCTTATCAATACACAGTAATGCAGAGATGTATGCATGGATCAATAGTTCTCAGGGAGCCAAAGAATTGAATCTACCTTCGGTATATGGAGAAACCATGGAATGGAAAACAGAATCAGTAAGAGAAATGTTGCGCTCGTAGAAAAATGCGTGATGAGCAACATTGGTATTAAAGGGTTATTTGATGCAATGCCGGATTGTCGACATACGCTTCATATTTTTTCAAACCCGTCCGCATTTTATAAGGCTGCGCCAAAGACGCCGTTTTCTGTCGTTATTTTTTCTCTCTCTGCGTTAAGAACTGAACGCCGGACAGGATTAGCTTGCCTGACGGAGCTGGCGGTAAATTATCCCCATATGCGGCGTCTGGTGATTGCTGATGATGATGTTGAAGCCCGCTTAATCAGCGCGCTATCCCCCCTACCGCTGGATGGGGTCATCAGCAAAGCGTCGCCGTTAGACGTTTTACAGGATGCCTTATTCACATCGCTGAATGGCGCCCGTCGGGCGACGGAGCGCACAGGTAATCTTTGGGAGCTTCACCAGAATTGTATGCTTAGTCCAACCGAGCGGGAGATTCTGCGTTTTATGTCGAACGGCTACTCAATGCCGCAAATTGCCGTCCAGTTAGAACGTAACATTAAGACTATCCGGGCGCATAAGTTTAATGTGATGTCCAAGCTGGGCGTGAGTTCTGATGCCGGGTTACTCGATGCGGCGGATATTCTGTTATATCTGCGCGCCGGAGATGCTACCGCGCTCCAGCATCGGGTATAGCCCGCGCCGGATGCGCCGTGCTTGTTCGGGGAATCCGGGTGCCAGGGCACGTTATTGGCACACGTCTACCCAAGTCGCCGATGTCAGTTCAGCCATTCTTTCCGGTGTGATGCGTACCGCACTGTGCGTGGCGCCTGCGGCAGGCAATACTTCGTTATACCCCTTCAGAGAGATGTCGCAATAAACGGGCAGCGGGTGCTCCAGCCCGAAGGGGCAGACGCCGCCGACAGGATGTCCGGTTGCATTGACCACTTCATCGCTGCTCAACATACGGGCTTTTGCGCCGAACGTGGTTTTAAGCTTCTTATTATCCAGGCGGGCATCGCCTTTAGCGACCACCAAAATAATGGTGTCTTTTACCTTAAGCGAGAGCGTCTTAGCTATCTGTCCTGGCTCTACGTTGTGCGCTTTGGCTGCCAGCTCGACAGTCGCTGTACTTTGATTTAATTCGATAATTTCAATATCGGGAGCATGATCGGCCAGAAATTGCCGTACAGATTGCAGACTCATTTTTCTCTCCTGAGACCTTACCAATAGCCACGGTAGACCCAAAAATGGCAAAACGTAATTTGTCATAAGGAGAGCGTCGCTGTAAATATAATAATGTTACAGGCCAGCAACAGTAAGCCGTGACGATAACTGAAGGCAACGTAAAGCGGTTTACTTTAGCGTGCAGTCGCCGCACTGCTGTACGTCAGGTAAGCGGTAACGTTGGCAGCAGGTTCTGCGTACCAGAAGACCGTCGCGCATTACGACGGTCCGCCACAGCGGGTTATCCTGACCGTCAGATAGCTGCTTTTCAAAAAAACAGCGCTGGCGTAGCGTTGCCAGCAGGGCTTCGCCAAGCAGCGGCTTCATCTCAGTCAGATACCAGTTGATTAAATAACCGGTATTGCTCCAGATCAGTTTCGCGTTGATGTCGCCAGTGGCCTCCAGCGCCTGAACGACCGGCTGCAGGGCGGAGACTACCAGCGTTTCCATTCGTTCTTCCGGAGCACGACCCGTTGTCAGGTTATCCTGATGCACATCAAGCCAGAAACACGCGGCGCGCCCGGTTTCATGAAATTCAACGTGAATATGTTCCGCGGAGACATTGATAGCGCGCGCTTGCGTCAGTAATGCCAGCATCAACGGCGGCGCCATCAGCCCGATATACCATTGCGCCCACAGGGAGAGTAACGGCTTATCTTCACGTGGCAGGCCTGGCGTGTGCCGATAGATGTGATCGGAATAGACGGCCAGCAATGAACGGAACGTCGCGGGGCGCGTCCACTGGGCAAGAGTCATCGCCGTTGGCGGCGGCGTTTCATCCAGCCGGATGAAGTCCAACAGGTGCTCACGGGTAGAGGCGATCGTCTCGCGTACTGCTTCCGCCAGTGAAGCGTCTTCCGGCCGGAGAGCAGCTCGCCAGATAATATCGTCAGCAATCGGTGCGGAACGGTAGGCCATAGCGCAATTTAATGATGTTAATCTAAATGATAATGATTGCTAATCCTATCGATAGCGATAAACGATGGCAAGCGGTTTATGGTTAACGCTGTTGGCGTAGCACGATTACGCCAGCAGGATTCATATGGCGCGCACGTCGTCGCTGACCAGAATGTGGTTACGTCCAAGATGTTTGGCTTCGTAGAGCGCTTTATCCGCTTTTTCGATAGCGTCTCCGATATTGCGATCCGTCAGCGGCGCAATGCCGATACTGACGGTAACATTGGTGGCGACGCTTTCGTTAAACATATGCGGGATTTTAAGATCGTATACTTCCTGTCGGATACGTTCTGCGGTAACGCGGGCCTGCTGTGGTTCGGCGGCGGTCAGCAACACCAGAAATTCTTCACCGCCAAAACGGCAGACGACATCGCGCGATCGCACGGCGTCCCGAATTGCCGCTGAGACGCGAATTAACGCCTGATCGCCCATCATATGACCGTAGTGATCGTTATACGCTTTGAAATGATCGATATCCAATAGCAGGACGTAGTGTTCATGGCTGCCCAGCGCCTGTAACGTATCCAGCCGATTTTGCAGGCCACGGCGGTTATACAAGCCGGTTAATGGATCAAGCATACTCAGGCCGTTGAGGGTTTCCCGCTCGGCCAGCAGCTTAAACATGAGCTGCTGGGCAAAATTATCGTAGCGTTTCTGGATAACATGCTGAATAGCGATTCCCACCATTGGCAGGGCCAGCAAATAGAGGATTCGCAAACCTTGTTCATTACCGTTCAGCCACAGGCAGACCGCGACTGACGGTAGCGAATGGAGCGTAAACGCGACGATATTCGCGGCAAAGGCTATCGAGCCGATAAACAGAACGCTAAGCAGGGAAATCAGTAAAAAAGAAAAATCATAATGGCCTAACGCCGGATACTTTAGTGCAATATGTACCGCCCATAATCCCCCAAAGAGTATGGAGATTAAGGGGAGATTAATTCTTTTTTGTCCATATTTCCCATGCCATATCAACAGTAATACGCTCAGGAGCAATATCCCGATCATTGGCGTGCAAAATACATTGATCTGATAAAGGGGGAAAACGAGAGTAAACAGCGCCGATACGGCGTTGAGAAACAAGAAAAGGCGTAAAGAAAGCTGATACTTCTTAACACGAAGCGATCGCCAGGATGGTGTTGTCATGGGTAATTGTCGTTATTTATCGGTGATATACACGGAATCGGGCGCCAACATGAAAATAACGTGCGAGAAAAAGTCGCATAAAGCGAAGTGTTGTTGTTTTTACGTTAACAGTCGGACAATTTATCACCTTACTGAATACGTGTCATCAACCGTTAAGTAAAACTCATCTATTTAGCGTTCTCCCCGGCTGACAAATGAGAAAATATATCATATGATATTGGTTATCATTATCAATTACAGAGGTGAAACCATGTTGCAGCGGACGTTAGGCAGCGGATGGGGCGTATTATTGCCTGGAGTTATTATCGTTGGACTGGCGTTTACCGGCCTGTCAGCTTATGTGCTGAAGCTGTTGATTGTATCAGGATTGCTACTGTCTGCGCTGATGTTGTATCACAAACAATTACGGCATTTTGTACTGCTGCCATCGTGTATGGCGCTTATTGGCGGCATGATGTTGGCAATGATGAACTGGAGTCAGGGGTGAAAATGAAGAGACAAAGGGAGGATAAGATAATTGGTGCGAGGGGGGGGACTTGAACCCCCACGTCCGTAAGGACACTAACACCTGAAGCTAGCGCGTCTACCAATTCCGCCACCTTCGCACAGTTATCTTACTTTTTGATATGGCCTCGTTGGTGCGAGGGGGGGGACTTGAACCCCCACGTCCGTAAGAACACTAACACCTGAAGCTAGCGCGTCTACCAATTCCGCCACCTTCGCCCAGTGCGAGCAATATCAACGTGGTTTTGGTGCGAGGGGGGGGACTTGAACCCCCACGTCCGTAAGGACACTAACACCTGAAGCTAGCGCGTCTACCAATTCCGCCACCTTCGCATACCATCGATTCTTGAAAAGAATCACTACCACGGAGGCGCATTCTAGTGGTTTTCAGCTATTCGTCAATAGTTAATTGCATGGGATAGATTGATTGCTGCAAAAATGGACGCGAGCCGTAGGTCGGATAAGACGCCTTGCGTCGCCATCCGGCACATGCAGCCAGATGGCGCTGCGCTTATCAGGCCAACCATTTCTTCGCCTGACGGGTCATCACAGTACGATAAACCTTAAAGCGCCCGGTTTGCGCGATGACGTCATGGAAGCCAAAAGTCTCATCCAGAATCTTCGGATAGGGCAGAAAGGCGTTCGCCACGATGCGTAACTCGCCGCCGCTGTTCAGATGGCGCACTGCGCCGCGGATAAGCGTTTGCGCCGCATCGAGGCTGGTTTGCATTCCGTCGTGGAACGGCGGGTTGGAGATGATCATGTCAAAACGTCCTTTGACTTCCGAAAAGACGTTGCTGGCGAATACCTCGCCGTCAAGACCATTAGCGGCAAGCGTGGCGCGGCTGGCTTCCACCGCCGGAGCGCTGACGTCACACAGCGTCAGGCGTACTTTCGGCGAATGGCTGGCCAGCGCGGCGGAAAGCACGCCAGCGCCGCAGCCGACATCCAGCACTTTACCTTTGGTGTGCGGCGTCAGCGTAGACAGCAGCAGTTGGCTCCCGGCATCCAGTCCGTCGCGGCTGAATACGCCCGGCAACGTTTTGATGGTCAGACCGTCGATGCTATACTCGGCCCAATAGGATTCGAGACTGAAACGCGGCTGCTTTTCCAGACGCCCATGATAAAGGCCGCAACGTCGCGCGCTATCTACTTTGTTCAGCGGCGCATAGTCCGCCAGCATCTGTTCGGCGCTACGCACGCCGCTGCGGTTTTCCCCCACGACGAAAACATCGACGCCAGACGGCATTAGCGACAAAATATTCATCAACTGGAACTGCGCTTCGGGTTTATTTTTCGGCCAGTAGTAGATCAGCGTATCGCAGTCAGCGATATCGCTGGCTTGCGCGACCAGGCTAAAACGGACGTTATCGCCCATCTGGCGGCTTAACACCTGCCAGTGGTGAAACTGTTGCGTATGCGCGCGGCTGGCGGCGCATTCAAAGCGCGCGGGCAGGTCATCCTGCAAATCTCCGGCAAAAAGAATACGGCTTTGTTCGAAATCATCACTGTGGCGCAGCAAGACTTCACTTGCCGGGGTAAAAGCAGACATGGAATGCTCCTTAATTCAGACTGGCGGCGATTATAGTAGTTTGATGGCGCAGATTCGACAGATTTGCTATATTTGCGCCCCTGATTACAGGAGCGTTTCGCTATGACATCCCGACGAGACTGGCAGTTACAGCAACTGGGTATTACGCAGTGGGCGCTGCGACGTCCTGGCGCGCTACAGGGCGAGATTGCGATTTCCCTTCCCGCGCACGTGCGTCTGATTGTGGTCGCAGAGGAGTTACCGGCGCTGAACGAGCCGCTAATGCGCGATGTTTTACGCGCGTTGACCGTGAGTCCCGATCAGGTGTTACCACTGACGCCTGAGCGCGTCGCCATGCTGCCGCAGGGCAGCCGTTGTAATAGCTGGCGGTTAGGAACCGACGCGCCGCTGCAACTCGAAGGCGCCCAGGTCACGACGCCGGCGTTTAATGAACTCCGGGCAAACCCGGCGGCACGCGCCGCACTATGGCAACAAATCTGCGAACATGAACACGATATCTATCCTCAGCACGAATGATCTCCCCGCCGCCTGGCAGATTGAACAACGCGCTCATGCGTTTCCGTGGAGTGAAAAAACGTTTTTCGGCAACCAGGGCGAACGGTATCTCAACTTTCAACTGACCGCTGATGGCAGAATGGCCGCGTTTGCTATTACACAGGTGGTGCTGGATGAAGCGACGCTGTTCAATATTGCCGTCGATCCGGATTTTCAGCGTCAGGGGCTGGGGCGTATGCTGCTTGCGCATCTGATTGATGCGCTGGAAAAGCGCGGCGTTGTAACGCTATGGCTGGAGGTACGCGCCTCTAACGCTGCCGCCATCGCGCTGTATGAAAGTCTGGGGTTTAACGAGGCGACGATTCGCCGCAATTATTATCCTACGGCACAAGGGCACGAGGATGCCATCATCATGGCGTTACCGATAAGCATGTCATAAAAGAGGCAAAGTGGAATGATGAAGTGGGACTGGATTTTCTTTGATGCCGATGAAACGCTGTTTACGTTTGATTCTTTCACCGGCTTACAGCGGATGTTCCTTGACTATAGCGTCACCTTTACCGCTGAGGATTTCCAGGATTACCAGGCCGTGAATAAGCCGCTATGGGTGGATTATCAGAACGGCGCGATCACCTCATTACAATTGCAACATGCGCGCTTTCAAAGTTGGGCTGAACGGCTAAACGTTGCGCCTGGGCTGCTGAATGACGCTTTTATTACTGCGATGGCGGAGATCTGTTCTCCTTTGCCGGGCGCCGTTTCGTTGCTTGATGCGATTCGCGGACAGGCTAAAATAGGTATCATTACTAACGGTTTTACCGCGCTACAACAAATTCGTCTGGAACGCACCGGCCTGCGCGACTATTTCGATCTGCTGGTGATTTCCGAGCAGGTTGGCGTCGCAAAGCCCGATCCGAAAATCTTTAACTACGCCCTGGAGCAGGCGGGGAATCCTGACCGCTCGCGCGTATTAATGGTTGGCGATACTGCGGAATCCGATATTCTTGGCGGCATTAACGCCGGGCTGTCGACCTGCTGGCTCAACGCGCATCATCGCGAGCAACCCGCGGGTATTCATCCAACCTGGACGGTGGCGTCATTAAGCGAACTGGAGCGACTCCTGTGTAAACACTGATTGCCTCCCCCAGGTTGATGGGTAAAATAGCCGCATTTTTCGTATTCAACATGCGTGGTCAAACGCCGCGCTTACTCAAGAAGATTTGACTATGACGTTGTCTCCTTATTTGCAAGAGGTGGCCAAACGCCGCACGTTTGCCATCATTTCTCACCCGGACGCCGGTAAAACCACTATTACCGAAAAAGTGTTGCTGTTCGGACAGGCGATTCAGACCGCCGGTACGGTAAAAGGCCGTGGTTCCAGCCAACATGCGAAATCTGACTGGATGGAGATGGAAAAACAGCGTGGTATCTCCATTACCACCTCCGTGATGCAGTTCCCGTATCACGATTGCCTGGTGAACCTGCTGGATACCCCAGGGCACGAAGACTTTTCTGAAGATACTTACCGTACTCTGACGGCGGTAGACTGTTGTCTGATGGTTATCGACGCCGCGAAAGGCGTAGAAGACCGTACCCGTAAGCTGATGGAAGTCACCCGTCTGCGTGATACGCCGATCCTGACCTTTATGAACAAACTCGACCGTGACATCCGCGACCCGATGGAGCTGCTGGATGAAGTGGAAAACGAGCTGAAAATCGGCTGCGCGCCGATCACCTGGCCGATTGGCTGCGGTAAGCTGTTCAAGGGCGTTTATCACCTTTATAAAGATGAGACTTATCTGTATCAGACCGGTAAGGGCCACACCATTCAGGAAGTGCGCGTCGTTAAAGGGCTGAATAACCCGGATCTGGATGCCGCCGTGGGTGAAGATCTGGCGCAGCAACTGCGCGATGAGCTGGAGCTGGTGCAGGGCGCGTCTAACGAGTTTGATGAAGAGCTGTTCCTGGCGGGCGAAATTACCCCGGTATTTTTCGGTACTGCGCTCGGTAACTTTGGCGTTGACCATATGCTGGATGGTTTAGTGGCGTGGGCGCCCGCGCCGATGCCGCGTCAAACCGATACCCGTACGGTGGAAGCCTCGGAAGAGAAGTTCACCGGTTTTGTCTTTAAAATTCAGGCCAATATGGACCCGAAACACCGCGACCGCGTGGCGTTTATGCGCGTGGTATCCGGTAAGTATGAGAAGGGCATGAAGCTACGCCAGGTCCGTACCGGTAAAGATGTGGTGATTTCCGACGCGTTAACTTTTATGGCGGGCGACCGTTCGCACGTTGAAGAAGCGTACCCGGGTGATATTTTGGGTCTGCATAACCACGGCACCATTCAGATCGGCGATACCTTCACCCAGGGCGAGATGATGAAGTTTACCGGTATTCCGAACTTTGCGCCGGAACTGTTCCGTCGTATTCGCCTGAAAGATCCGCTGAAGCAGAAGCAGCTACTGAAAGGGCTGGTGCAGCTTTCTGAAGAGGGGGCGGTGCAGGTATTCCGTCCTATCTCCAACAACGATCTGATTGTCGGCGCCGTGGGCGTTCTGCAGTTTGATGTTGTTGTCGCGCGTCTGAAGAGCGAATACAACGTTGAGGCGATTTATGAATCCGTCAACGTGGCGACGGCGCGCTGGGTTGAAAGCGCCGATGCGAAGAAATTCGAAGAGTTTAAGCGTAAGAATGAAACGCAACTGGCGCTGGATGGCGGCGACAACCTCACCTATATCGCCCCAACGATGGTTAACCTGAACCTGACCCAGGAACGTTACCCCGACGTTCAGTTCCGTAAAACGCGCGAACACTGATCCCTTTCCGGGCGCGGCATCCGCCGCGCCTTCGTACTTTCCCTGCCTTTTTAACCGCTTACGGAATGTTCTTAAATCCCGCGTTTTTTCTCTGATCTGCCTATTTTTTATACGCACCGACAAGCGATTTTAAAATTGTGATCTATATTTAACAAAGTGATGACATAAATGTCGGCTTTAATCCCTGTTCAATGCGTGAATATGAGAGCTTAAAGCTGAGATTTGTTTCAGTCACGATATTAATAACTGAAACGGAAGGATGGCAGGCGACGCGTCGTTACAAATTCACGAATGTGATGCCAGTCATTGACTTCAGAAACCGGTGAGTTTCACCGCATTCAGCAATGCAACCTCGTGTTGCCTGAGCTCAAATTACGAGCAAACTATACAGGACAAAATCGATGACTATGACAAGACTGAAGATTTCTAAAACTCTGCTGGCCGTAATGTTGACCTCTGCTGTTGCGACAGGTTCTGCCTTTGCAGAAAACGCAACAACGGACAAGGCGCAAAGCGGAACCGAAACCGCGGGGCAAAAAGTCGATAGCTCTATGAATAAAGTCGGTAACTTCATGGATGACAGCGCTATCACCGCGAAAGTAAAAGCTGCGCTGGTAGACCATGACAATATTAAAAGTACCGATATTTCTGTCGAAACCAATAAGAAAGTCGTCACTCTGAGCGGCTTTGTGGAAAGCCAGGCGCAGGCTGAAGCCGCCGTGAAAGTGGCGAAAGGCGTAGAAGGCGTGACCTCCGTTAGCGACAAACTTCACGTTCGCGACAATAAAGAAGGTTCCGTGAAAGGCTATGCCGGCGATACGGCCACCACCAGTGAAGTCAAAGCTAAGCTGCTGGCGGACGATCTCGTCCCTTCCCGTAAAGTGAAAGTAGAAACGACCGATGGCGTCGTACAGCTCTCCGGTACCGTTGAAACTCAGGAACAAAGCGACCGCGCTGAAAGCATCGCGAAAGCCGTTGATGGCGTAAAAAGTGTTAAAAACGATCTGAAAGTTCAGTAATTCGTCGTAATTCGTCCTCCCGACGTTTGTCGGGAGGCGTAATGTGCACCACACTAAAAATATCGCGAATGAGTAGCCTGAGCGCTCATATTTAGCGGTCGACATTAACTATGGTAAAGGAGAGGCTTATGTTTCGTTGGGGCATTATATTTCTGGTTATCGCGTTAATTGCCGCCGCATTGGGTTTTGGTGGACTGGCGGGTACGGCTGCCGGCGCGGCGAAAATCGTCTTCGTCGTCGGGATCGTACTCTTTCTGGTCAGCCTGTTCATGGGCCGTAAACGACCCTAGCAGGTATCTGTAAAGATATATTGCTACCAAGCCAGTCCAGCGGACTGGCTTTTACGGTTTTAGCCGCCAACGTTTTGCGTTACCTTGTCATCCTGGAAAAAAATGAAAAACAGGAAGGCAGAGGTGGGCCAGCGAATACCGGTTACGCTCGGCAATATTGCGCCGTTATCATTAACACCGTTCCGGCCAGGTCGTATGGCGCTGGTCTGCGAGGGTGGGGGGCAGCGGGGCATCTTTACCGCAGGCGTGCTGGATGAGTTTATGCGTGCGCAGTTTAATCCTTTCCATCTCTACTTCGGCACATCAGCCGGTGCGCAAAATCTCTCGGCGTATCTCTGCAACCAGCCCGGCTACGGGCGTAAAGTCATTATGCGCTATACCACCAGGCGCGAATTTTTTGATCCGCTGCGATTTGTGCGCGGAGGAAACCTTATCGACCTCGACTGGCTGGTGGAATCCACCGCTGCCCGGATGCCGCTGCAGATGGATACCGCAGCGCGTCTGTTCGATAGCGGAAAATCCTTTTATATGTGCGCCTGCCGGGGGGATGATTACACGCCGGGCTATTTCTCGCCGACAAAACAAAACTGGCTTGATATCATTCGCGCCTCTAGCGCCATACCGGGTTTCTACCGTACCGGCGTTGCGTTAGAGGGCATCAATTATCTGGACGGTGGCATTAGCGACGCCATTCCGGTTCAGGAAGCGGCAAAACGGGGGGCGAAAACCATTGTGGTGATCCGCACCGTACCCTCGCAAATGTATTACACGCCGCAGTGGTTTAAGCGTATGGAGCGCTGGCTGGGGGAGAGCAGTCTGCAGCCGTTGGTCAATCTGGTGCAGCATCATGAAATGACCTACAGTGCGATCCAACAGTTTATTGAAAAGCCGCCGGGTAAGTTGAGAATTATTGAAATTTATCCGCCGAAACCGCTGCACAGCATGGCGCTGGGCAGCCGTATCCCGGCGCTGCGTGAGGATTACAAAATCGGGCGATTATGCGGACGCTATTTCCTTGCCACCGTCGGTAAATTGCTTGCCGCAACGCCGCCGCTGTTGCGCCATACGTCGCGGATTGCCGTTCCGGAAACGGTGGTCGTGCCTGCGGCGCCGGTGGCTAACGATACGCATGTATCGGAAGTGATTAATGCGCCGCAGGCAAACGACACGACTTTTACCGGCGAGGATCTGGCATGAGCTGGCGCTTTATCGATACACACTGCCATTTTGATTTCCCGCCCTTTACTGGCGATGAGCGCGCCAGCATTCAGCGTGCCTGTGATGCCGGGGTTGAAAAAATAATCGTACCGGCGACCGAGGCGGCTCACTTTCCCCGCGTGCTGGCGCTGGCGGCGCGTTTCCCGTCGCTTTATGCCGCGCTGGGATTGCACCCTATTGTGATTGAGCGTCATGCCGATGACGATCCTGATAAGCTGCAACAGGCGCTGGCGCAACAACAGAACGTCGTGGCGGTAGGCGAGATCGGTCTCGATCTTTATCGCGACGATCCGCAGTTCGCCAGGCAAGAGCGGTTTTTAGACACGCAACTGCAATTGGCAAAGCGCTACGATCTACCGGTCATCCTGCATTCGCGGCGCACGCATGACAAACTGGCGATGCGCTTAAAGCGCCAGGATCTGCCGCGAACCGGCGTGGTGCATGGTTTTGCCGGCAGTCTGCAACAGGCGGAACGTTTTGTGCGACTGGGCTATAAAATCGGCGTCGGCGGTACCATCACCTACCCGCGCGCCAGTAAAACCCGTGATGTCATGGCGCGGTTGCCGCTGGACGCGCTGTTGCTGGAGACCGATGCGCCGGATATGCCGCTAAAAGGTTTTCAGGGGCAGCCGAATCGCCCGGAGCAGGCGGCGCGTGTATTTGATGTGCTTTGCGAATTACGCCCGGAGTCCGCAGAGGTGATAGCCGACGCGCTGTATCGCAATACCATTACCTTGTTTCGGCTCTGATGGCATCGCTGGCCGGATAAGGCGCAGCCGCCATCCGGCAAGTGACGCTTACAAATATAACGTCGGCAAAATCAGCTTCGTCACCCCACGCGCGCGCAATCCGTCAGCCAGTCGCTCCACCTCTTGCGGCGTCGCGCCTGGCCAGTCTTTCGCTTCGCCATAGACGCCATGCGCATGAAAGGCATTCAGGCGTACCGGAACCTCGCCCAACGAAGTAATAAACGCCGCCAGTGAATCGATATGCGCCGCATAATCCACCTGACCGGGAATAACCAGCAACCGCAGCTCCGCCAGTTTTCCCCGCGCGGCAAGAAAGCGGATACTGTGCTTAATACGCGCGTTATCACGCCCGGTCAGACGGCGATGACACTCGCTCTTCCAGGCTTTCAGATCGAGCATTACGCCGTCGCAAACCGGCAGTAGTTTTTGCCAGCCGGTCTCGCTTAACTGACCATTACTGTCCACCAGACAGGTCAGCCGTTGTAACTGCGGATCGGCTTTGATCGCCGTGAACAGCGCCACAATAAAGGGTAATTGCGTGGTCGCTTCTCCGCCGCTGACGGTAATACCTTCAATAAACAGCGATGCTTGACGAATATGACGCAGCACATCGTCAACGCTCATGGTTTGTGCCATTGGCGTCGCCTGCTGTGGGCATATTTTCAGGCAGGTATCGCACTGCTCGCAGACGTTCGACCGCCATACCACTTTCCCGCCATCAATGTTGAGGGCGTGGTGCGGACACTGCGATACGCATTCCCCGCAGTCGTTACAACGTCCCATCGTCCACGGGTTATGGCAATTCTTGCAGCGCAAATTGCAACCCTGTAAGAATAATGCCAGGCGGCTGCCTGGCCCATCGACGCAGGAAAACGCAATGATCTTACTGACTAAAGCGCATCTGTTGTTCATGGCTGACTACGCGTGGCTGTCGTTCCAGGATGCGGGTATTACGTGCGGCGTCTTCTCCCAGCCAGGTGGTATTCGTGCGCGAGCCCTCGGCGCGAAATTTCGCCAGATCCGACAGGCGCACCATATAACCGGTGACGCGCACCAGATCGTTGCCGCTGACATTGGCGGTAAATTCCCGCATCCCGACTTTGAACGCGCCAAGACAAAGCTGGACCAGCGCCTGCGGATTACGCTTGATGGTTTCGTCCAGCGTCAGAATGTCGCTGATTCCGGCATGATAAAAGGCGTGATGCGGCGCGACGGTTTGCAAATGGGTGATAGGGTCCGGCTCATCGCCATACGGCAGACGCGCCCCCGGCGTAGTACCGATATCGGAACTGATGCCTGACTGGGCATGGAGCAGCGCCCGTTGCTTCCAGCCATACTTCACCGGCGTATTTTCGACGAAATCCGCAAGCCAGGCGCTAATGCGGTAGCCCAGATCGTTCGCGGTTTCATTTTTGCCGTACCGGGCATCCAGGCCTGCGTTTTCACACAACAGGTTCACGGCCTCCGCCAGTCCGTATATGCCGAACATCGGCGCAAAACGTTCGGGATCGATCAGACCTTCCTGTACAAGAAAGCTATTCTCAAAGAAATGTGACTTTTCATAGAGGAATTCACATCGTGAATTAATGATGGCGATCTGCTGTCGGGAGTAGTGCGGTAGCGTGCGTGAAAAGAAGTCATCGACAGACGTACTGCGTTCTGCCACGGCTTTTAGATTGAGACGTACCAGCGTACTGCCGCCGCCGGCAAGCGGTAGCGAGTTATAACAACTGACGATGCCATAATGGCCTTTTGTGAAAATTTTATCATTTACAGGGCCGTTAGAAATATGGGGCTTACTGCATTCGCAAATGTTTTTGGCGACCTCCAGCAGCAGATCGTCCGGCGTGACGTCCCCATCATAGATAAACGTCAGGTTAGGCGCCACCTGCTTTAGTTCGGCATCAGCGCGCAAAATCGCCCGTGTAATGGACGTATCGGCAGGGCCAATATTGGCATGCATAAAGGCGTCTGGCAGCGTTCTGTCGAGGTAACGCCAGAAACGTTTTATTCGAATATCGATCTCATCTTGTGTTAGAATTCTAACATATAGTTGCAGCAACGTATCAAGCTGACCGAGATAAACCGGCATGGACGTCACGGAAGGAACGTGATGATACAGAATGGTGAGTAGGGATAACGCGTCATCCAGATCTTTCGCGCCTTCCAGTTCCAGCCACTGTGAACCGTTAGCCAGGAACCGGGCGTAATCGGGCAACACGTAGCGCGGTTTAAAGGGCGCATGGCCCTCAAACATATCGCAAATGACTCCCTCATCCAGCGCCCGGCGGGCATCTTCCGGCAAGGCGGGATAAGGCAGGGCATTTTCGGCTTCCAGCGCCAGAAAATGGCGTTTTTGTTCAGGCGTGAGTACCGGACTGGTCACAATTTGCTGGCAACGCTGCTGGAGCGCAGTTTCGCATGAGGCAGGCATCTTCGTTTCCTCTTTATGCCGGGACGATGCGCTATTGTAGAAAATGGCGGCAGACCGACTTTGATCCTGATGCGCTTACTGCCTGGAGAACGGGCAATGATGGGTAAATAATTTGATTCAGATCCCATTACAGTAATGCAAATTTGTACGTAGTTTTCATTAACTGTGATGTATATCGAAGTGTAATCGCGAGTGGATGTTAGAATACTAACAGACTCGCAAGGTGAAATTTTATACGGCAATGCCGTTGGAGAATGTCATGACTGATTTAAAAGCAAGCAGCCTGCGTGCGCTCAAACTGATGGATCTGACCACGCTGAACGATGACGACACCAATGAAAAAGTGATCGCTCTGTGCCATCAGGCAAAAACCCCGGTTGGAAATACGGCGGCGATTTGTATTTACCCGCGTTTCATCCCAATTGCGCGTAAAACTCTCAAAGAGCAAGGTACGCCGGAAATCCGCATTGCCACGGTGACTAACTTCCCGCATGGCAATGATGACATCGATATTGCGCTGGCGGAAACCCGCGCGGCGATTGCCTACGGCGCTGACGAAGTTGATGTCGTTTTCCCGTACCGCGCGTTGATGGCGGGTAATGAGCAGATTGGTTTTGATCTGGTGAAAGCCTGTAAAGACGCGTGCGCCGCGGCGAACGTGTTGCTTAAAGTGATCATCGAAACCGGCGAGCTGAAAGAAGAGGCGCTGATTCGTAAAGCCTCTGAAATTTCTATTAAAGCGGGCGCAGACTTTATCAAAACCTCTACCGGTAAAGTACCGGTAAACGCCACCCCGGAAAGCGCGCGTATCATGATGGAAGTGATCCGCGATATGGGCGTGGAAAAAACCGTAGGCTTTAAACCGGCAGGCGGCGTACGTACCGCGGAAGACGCGCAGAAATTCCTTGCTATCGCCGATGAACTGTTTGGCGCTGACTGGGCAGACTCTCGTCACTACCGCTTTGGCGCCTCCAGCCTGTTGGCAAGCCTGCTGAAAGCGCTGGGTCACGGCGACGGTAAGAGCGCCAGCAGCTATTAATTGTTGCGTTACCCGTTGTAGGCCGGATAGGCGTTAGCCGCCATCCGGCACATTAGGCCTGATGGCGTTTCGCTTATCAGGCTTACAGCCAGCCTTCTACTCTTTTCCCTCAGGAGGGTACCGTGTTTCTCGCACAAGAAATAATTCGTAAAAAACGTGACGGTCATGCGCTGAGCGATGAAGAAATTCGCTTCTTTATCAATGGTATTCGTGATAACACCATCTCGGAAGGGCAAATAGCCGCCCTGGCGATGACCATTTTCTTCCACGATATGACCATGCCGGAACGCGTTTCGCTGACCATGGCGATGCGGGATTCAGGTACCGTTCTCGACTGGAAAAGCCTGAATCTCAATGGCCCGATTGTCGATAAGCACTCGACCGGCGGCGTGGGGGACGTGACGTCTCTGATGCTGGGGCCAATGGTAGCGGCCTGCGGCGGTTATGTGCCGATGATCTCCGGTCGCGGCCTCGGACACACTGGCGGTACGCTCGATAAACTGGAAGCGATTCCGGGCTTCGATATCTTCCCGGACGACAACCGTTTCCGCGAGATTATTCAAGACGTGGGTGTGGCGATTATTGGGCAAACCAGCTCGCTTGCACCAGCGGACAAACGTTTTTACGCCACCCGCGATATTACTGCGACGGTGGATTCTATCCCGCTGATTACCGGTTCCATTCTCGCCAAAAAACTGGCCGAAGGGCTGGACGCGCTGGTGATGGACGTAAAAGTCGGCAGCGGCGCGTTTATGCCGACCTATGAACTCTCTGAAGCGCTGGCTGAAGCGATCGTCGGCGTGGCGAACGGCGCGGGTGTCCGCACCACGGCGTTGTTAACCGATATGAACCAGGTGCTGGCCTCCAGCGCCGGTAACGCGGTAGAAGTGCGCGAAGCGGTGCAGTTTCTGACTGGCGAGTATCGCAATCCGCGCTTGTTTGACGTCACCATGGCGCTGTGCGTCGAAATGCTGATCTCCGGTCAGCTTGCTGAAGATGATGCGCAAGCGCGGGCGAAATTGCAGGCGGTGCTGGATAACGGCAAAGCGGCAGAGATTTTTGGCCGCATGGTGGCAGCGCAGAAAGGCCCGGTCGATTTCGTTGAGAACTATGATAAATACCTGCCGGCCGCTATGTTGAGCAAAGCGGTATATGCTGATACCGAAGGGTTTGTCAGCGCGATGGATACGCGAGCGCTGGGTATGGCGGTGGTCTCGATGGGCGGCGGTCGTCGCCAGGCCTCAGACGCCATTGACTACAGCGTTGGCTTTACCGATATGGCGCGTCTGGGCGATAGCATTGATGGACAGCGACCGCTGGCGGTGATTCATGCCAAAGACGAAGCAAGCTGGCAGGAAGCGGCGAGGGCCGTTAAAGCGGCAATTATCCTTGACGATAAAGCGCCAGTAAGCACACCTTCGGTCTATCGTCGAATTACTGAATAGTTGTATACTGATCTGATCAATTATTTTTGAAGCACTAAGTACGGAGAAGATATGAAACGTGCATTTATTATGGTGCTGGACTCATTCGGCATCGGCGCTACTGAAGACGCGGATCGCTTTGGCGACGTAGGTTCCGACACGCTGGGCCATATCGCAGAAGCTTGCGCCAAAGGCGAAGCTGACAATGGCCGTAAGGGCCCGCTGAATCTGCCTAACCTGACTCGTCTGGGTCTGGTGAAAGCGCATGAAGGCTCTACCGGCAAAATTGCCGCCGGTATGGATGGCAACGCGGACGTCATTGGCGCATACGCATGGGCGCACGAACTGTCTTCCGGCAAAGATACGCCGTCTGGTCACTGGGAAATCGCTGGCGTGCCGGTGCTGTTCGACTGGGGCTATTTCAGCGATCACGAAAACAGCTTTCCGCAGGAACTGCTGGATAAGCTGGTGAAACGCGCCAACCTGCCTGGCTATCTCGGTAACTGCCACTCTTCCGGTACCGTTATTCTGGACAAGCTTGGCGAAGAGCACATGAAAACCGGCAAGCCGATTTTCTATACCTCCGCCGACTCCGTGTTCCAGATTGCCTGCCACGAAGAGACCTTTGGTCTGGATAAACTCTACGAGCTGTGTGAAATCGCCCGTGAAGAGCTGACCGAAGGCGGTTACAACATTGGCCGCGTGATCGCGCGTCCGTTTATTGGCGACAAAGCCGGTAACTTCCAGCGTACCGGCAACCGTCACGATCTGGCCGTTGAGCCGCCAGCGCCGACCGTATTACAGAAACTGGTCGATGAAAAACAGGGCCATGTGGTTTCCGTGGGTAAGATTGCCGATATCTACGCTAACTGCGGTATCACCAAAAAAGTGAAAGCGACCGGTCTGGACGCGCTGTTCGACGCCACTATCAAAGAGATGAAAGACGCGGGCGATAAAACTATCGTCTTCACTAACTTCGTTGACTTCGACTCCTCCTGGGGGCACCGTCGCGATGTCGCGGGCTATGCGGCGGGTCTGGAACTGTTCGACCGCCGCCTGCCGGAACTGATGGAACTGGTGGGGGAAGACGACATTCTGATCCTGACTGCTGACCACGGCTGTGACCCGACCTGGACAGGGACTGACCATACCCGCGAACACATTCCGGTGCTGATCTACGGCCCGAAAGTGAAACCGGGTTCGCTGGGCCACCGCGAAACCTTCGCGGATATCGGCCAGACGCTGGCGAAATACTTTGGTACCTCCGATATGGAATATGGCAAAGCTATGTTCTGATGTTATTGCCCGGTGGCGCTTAACTTACCGGGCCTACGCCTGTAAAGGTGTTTGATTAATTAAAAGGAAATAATAATGGCTACCCCACATATTAATGCAGAAATGGGCGATTTCGCTGACGTCGTTTTGATGCCGGGCGACCCGCTGCGTGCGAAACATATTGCTGAAACTTTCCTTGAAGACGTGCGTGAAGTGAACAATGTGCGCGGTATGTTAGGTTTTACCGGCACTTACAAAGGCCGTAAGATTTCAGTGATGGGTCACGGTATGGGCATTCCGTCCTGCTCCATCTACACCAAAGAGTTAATCACCGATTTCGGCGTGAAGAAAATTATTCGTGTTGGCTCCTGCGGCGCCGTACGTATGGACGTTAAACTGCGCGACGTAGTGATCGGGATGGGGGCTTGCACCGACTCCAAAGTTAACCGTATTCGTTTTAAAGATCACGATTTCGCGGCGATTGCTGATTTCGGCATGGTTCGTAACGCGGTAGACGCAGCGAAAGCGCTGGGCGTTGACGCGCGCGTCGGTAATCTGTTCTCTGCCGATTTGTTCTACTCGCCGGAAGGCGATATGTTCGACGTGATGGAAAAATACGGCATTCTGGGCGTGGAAATGGAAGCGGCAGGTATCTACGGCGTCGCGGCTGAGTTCGGGGCGAAAGCGCTGACCATCTGCACCGTGTCCGACCATATCCGTACTCATGAGCAGACCACGGCCGCTGAACGTCAGACCACCTTCGACGACATGATCAAAATCGCGCTGGAATCTGTACTGCTGGGCGATAAAGAGTAAGATTGTGTTGTGCCCGGTGGCGGCTTCGCTTACCGGGCCTACAACGTTCCGTAGGCCGGAGAAGGCGTAGCCGCCATTCGGCAAATGCCTACCGTACCGCGCCCGCTATCCACGCCGACAGCTCCTGTAACTCTTTTTCCTGCTCAGGAAAATCTACCCGTAGCGCATCACACGCCTGTTGCAGCGCCTCCGCGCGGTATTGACAGCCCTGTAACCTCTCCGCCAGCGCTTCCAGCGGCGCTGGATTCAGACTGTCGGTAAAAACTTGCGCGCGGGTAATACAGCCTTTCTCGACGTCGAAATGCAGCTCTACGCCGCCCCAGGTGAAGCGCTCATCCAACAGATGTGAAAATGCAGGCGCCTGGCCGAAGTTCCACTCCCAACTGCTCTGCCGGGCGAATGTCTCCGCAAAGTTGGGCAGATCCGGCGTTTTGTCTGGTGAGATCACTTCCGCTTCGACGCACTCGCCATAATGCGCGAAAAAGGCCTCCATGACCGCGGCGCACACGCGTTCATGAGTGATGGCTGGCAGCAGTTCGGTGAGATTCGCGACGCGTGAGCGCACAGAAGTAATGCCTTTAGCGGCCAGTTTTTTCTTGTCCGGATTGAGGTAATTCGCCAGACGACTGAGATCCGCGTTCAGCAACAGCGTACCGTGATGAAAGCCGCGATCTTTGGTTTCGCGGTAGGCGGAGCCGGAGACTTTGCGGTCGCCTTCGGCGGTTTTCACCACCAGATCGTTACGTCCGGAGGCTTCTGCCGTGACGCCCAGCGAGTTTAGCGCCGCGAGCACAATATGGGTGGAGATGGTTTTATCGTACTCCGGTTTACCGGCCATAAAGGTAAAGCAGGTATTGCCGAGGTCATGGAATACCGCACCACCGCCGCTGCTGCGGCGAGCCAGGCGCACATTATCGTCTTCCATGCGGCGAGTATTACACTCTTTCCACGGATTTTGCGCACGACCGATAACCACAGTATCCGCGTTACGCCACAAGAACAGTACCCGCTGGGTGGCGGGCATTTGGCGGAAAATGCACTCTTCTACCGCCAGGTTAAACCAGGGATCGTAAGAGTCAGAGATAAGCAGGCGTAACGTTGTCATGGTGGTTTCCCTTACCTTTATTTGGACGTCATTTTACTCTTTTTTCTCACACTCTTCCTCTTCCGGGACGGGCTTGCTGGCCGTTAACAGGAAGGGAGACTGCTGCCAGCGGGTACGTTTGCCCTGCAGCAAAGTGCGCGTCAGCACCACGCCTATCGCCAGCGAAAGCAGTAGCATCAGACGCAGAATATTGGTGGTGTTATCTACCTGTTTCGCTTCGGTCGCCAGGGTATGGGTATCCAGCGTCAGACGTAGATAGCCCAATGGGCCGTTTTTCCCCTGGATAGGTTCGACAATTTGTTGGTTAAAGTAGCTGCCCGCTTTTTTGCCATCCAGCGCCAGCCTGTCGCGCACATTGACGCTTTCGCCAGCGCGAGTGATAAGATCGCCCTGCTCATCATAGACGCCGGCATCCAGAATACGACTCGCTTGCGTGAGCTGACGCAGCACGGCGTTGATACGTTTTTCATCCGGCGTTTCGCTGTGCATCAGCGGGGCGATGTTGAGTGTCACCTGGCGCGCCAGCGTGCGGGCCAGTTCTTCCAGTTGCGGGTTACGCTGCCGCTGATGGTTTTGACTAAACCATGAGGCGCCCTGCATGAGCGCGACAAGCAGTGTGAGACAGAACAATACAATCACTGCACGATGCAGCCGAAATTTCAGTTTTGCGCGAGCCATATTCCACCTGCTGAAAATTTGAGGCTTAATGTTGCCAGAAGCGATGGTTACAAGGTAGCCTCATGCGTTATTTTCCGCGGGGCGGTTACCGGCCTGAACGATTTACAGGAGCTTTAATGCCTAACATTACCTGGTGCGATCTGCCTGAAGATGTCTCTTTATGGCCTGGTTTGCCTCTCTCTTTAAGCGGCGACGAGGTGATGCCTCTGGATTACCACGCAGGCCGCAGCGGTTGGCTGCTGTATGGGCGCGGGCTGGATAAGCAGCGTTTAACTCAATATCAAACCACACTGGGCGCCGCAATGGTGATTGTCGCCGCCTGGTGCGTGGAGGATTATCAGGTCATTCGCCTGGCGGGGTCGCTAACGCCGCGAGCGACGCGGCTGGCGCATGAGGCGCTGCTGGATGTCGCGCCGCTGGGTAAAATTCCGCATCTGCGCACGCCGGGGCTGCTGGTCATGGATATGGATTCCACGGCGATCCAGATTGAGTGTATCGATGAAATCGCTAAGCTGGCCGGCACCGGTGAGAAGGTGGCTGAAGTGACTGAGCGCGCGATGCGCGGCGAGCTTGATTTTACCGCCAGCCTGCGCAGCCGCGTGGCGACGCTGAAAGGCGCGGATGCCGATATTCTGCGGCAGGTGCGCGAGAATTTACCCCTGATGCCAGGATTAACGCAGTTGGTGCTAAAGCTGGAGACGCTCGGCTGGAAAGTCGCCATCGCGTCCGGTGGCTTCACTTTCTTCGCTGATTATCTGCGTGACCAGCTACGCCTGACGGCGGCGGTCGCCAACGAGCTGGAGATCATGGACGGTAAATTTACCGGCCATGTTATCGGCGATATTGTGGACGCGGAGTATAAAGCCAATACCTTGCTTCGTCTGGCGCAAGAGCATGAAATTCCGCTGGCGCAGACGGTGGCGATTGGCGACGGCGCTAACGATCTCCCCATGATCAAAGCGGCAGGATTAGGTATTGCTTTCCATGCCAAGCCAAAAGTAAATGAAAAGACGGAGATTACGATCCGTCACGCTGACCTGATGGGCGTGTTTTGCATTCTCTCCGGCAGCATGAATCAGAAATAATAACATTGCCGGATGGCGACGTGTTAACGAAAGAGGTATACCGTGGCGAAAGCTCCCAAACGCGCCTTTGTCTGTAATGAATGCGGCGCCGATTACCCACGCTGGCAGGGGCAGTGCAGCGCCTGTCACGCCTGGAACACCATCACGGAAGTGCGTGTCGCCGCATCGCCTACTGTCGCTCGTAACGAACGCCTGAGCGGATACGCCGGTAGTGCGGGTGTATCAAAAGTTCAGAAACTGTCCGACATCAGTCTTGAAGCGCTACCGCGTTTTTCTACTGGTTTCAAAGAATTTGACCGCGTGCTGGGCGGCGGCGTGGTGCCCGGCAGCGCTATTCTTATTGGCGGTAATCCCGGCGCGGGCAAATCAACATTGCTGCTGCAAACCCTGTGCAAGCTCGCCGAGCAGATGAAAACGCTCTACGTCACCGGCGAAGAGTCGCTTCAGCAGGTGGCGATGCGCGCGCACCGTCTCGGCCTGCCGACGGCGAATTTGAACATGCTGTCCGAAACCAGCATTGAGCAGATCTGCCTGATTGCGGAAGAAGAGCAGCCGAAGCTAATGGTTATTGACTCCATCCAGGTCATGCATATGGCGGATATTCAGTCGTCGCCGGGCAGCGTCGCTCAGGTTCGCGAAACGGCAGCCTACCTGACGCGTTTCGCCAAGACGCGCGGCGTGGCGATCGTGATGGTCGGCCATGTCACCAAAGACGGTTCGTTGGCAGGGCCGAAAGTTTTGGAACACTGTATCGACTGCTCTGTGTTGCTGGACGGCGACGCCGATTCTCGTTTCCGTACTCTGCGCAGCCACAAAAACCGCTTTGGCGCAGTCAATGAGCTGGGCGTTTTCGCCATGACCGAACAGGGGCTACGCGAAGTGAGTAACCCGTCCGCGATCTTTTTAAGTCGCGGCGATGAAGTGACTTCCGGCAGTTCAGTGATGGTGGTCTGGGAAGGCACGCGACCGCTGTTGGTGGAGATTCAGGCGCTGGTCGATCACTCAATGATGGCGAACCCGAGGCGTGTGGCGGTCGGTCTGGAACAAAACCGTCTGGCGATCCTGCTGGCGGTGCTGCACCGACACGGCGGCCTGCAAATGTCGGATCAGGACGTCTTCGTCAACGTGGTCGGCGGCGTGAAAGTTACCGAGACCAGCGCGGATCTGGCTTTACTGCTGGCGATGGTCTCCAGCCTGCGTGACAGGCCGTTGCCGCAGGATCTGGTCGTGTTTGGCGAAGTGGGGCTGGCTGGCGAGATCCGTCCGGTGCCGAGCGGCCAGGAACGTATTTCCGAGGCGGCGAAACACGGCTTTCGTCGGGCGATTGTGCCTGCCGCCAACGTACCGAAAAAGCCGCCGGAAGGAATGCAGGTGTTCGGCGTTAAAAAGCTTGCAGATGCGCTAAGCGTTTTTGACGACTTATAATAATCTGTATGTGTTTGATGTAGGTCACCAGGCGTAGCGTTGCCGGGCGTCTTACCTGGCCTACGATCTTTTTCAGCAGGAGGCTCTTGTGTCATCGTTCGACTATCTCAAAACCGCGATTAAGCAGCAAGGTTGCACCCTGCAACAGGTGGCTGACGCCAGCGGTATGACCAAGGGGTATCTGAGTCAGTTACTTAACGCCAAAATCAAAAGTCCCAGCGCGCAAAAACTGGAGGCGCTACACCGTTTTCTGGGGCTGGAATTTCCCCGCCAGCAGAAAAACATTGGCGTGGTGTTCGGTAAATTTTATCCATTGCATACCGGACACATCTATTTGATCCAGCGCGCCTGTAGCCAGGTGGATGAGTTGCACATCATTATGGGATATGACGATACGCGCGATCGCGGACTGTTTGAGGATAGCGCCATGTCGCAGCAGCCCACCGTGTCGGATCGCCTGCGCTGGTTGCTGCAAACCTTCAAATACCAAAAAAATATTCGTATCCACGCCTTTAATGAAGAGGGGATGGAGCCTTATCCGCATGGCTGGGACGTCTGGAGCAACGGCATTAAAGCGTTTATGGCAGAGAAGGGAATACAGCCGAGCTGGATCTACACTTCTGAAGAGGCTGATGCGCCGCAGTACCTTGAGCATTTAGGGATTGAGACGGTGCTGGTCGATCCTAAACGCACGTTTATGAATATCAGCGGAGCGCAAATCCGCGAAAATCCGTTTCGTTACTGGGAATATATTCCTACCGAAGTGAAGCCGTTTTTCGTGCGTACCGTCGCTATTCTGGGTGGGGAATCAAGCGGCAAGTCTACGCTGGTCAATAAGCTCGCCAATATTTTTAATACCACCAGCGCCTGGGAATATGGCCGCGACTATGTCTTTTCGCATCTGGGCGGCGATGAGATGGCATTACAGTATTCTGACTACGATAAGATCGCGCTGGGTCATGCACAATATATTGATTTTGCAGTGAAATATGCGAATAAAGTGGCGTTTATCGATACCGATTTCGTCACCACGCAGGCATTTTGCAAAAAATACGAAGGACGCGAGCATCCGTTTGTCCAGGCGTTGATTGACGAGTATCGCTTCGACCTGGTGATTTTGCTGGAGAACAATACGCCGTGGGTAGCTGACGGGCTGCGAAGCCTGGGCAGTTCAGTGGATCGCAAAGCGTTCCAGAGCCTGTTGGTCGAGATGCTGAAAGAGAACAACATCGAGTTTGTTCACGTTAAAGAGGCTGATTACGATGGCCGCTTCTTGCGCTGCGTGGAGCTGGTGAAAGAGATGATGGGCGAACAGGGATAAACTTTTTTGCCCGATGGCGCTTGCGCTTATTGGGCCTGGGCGTAGGCCGGGTAGGCGCAAGCGCCACCCGGCATTCAGGCTTTTATTTGGCAATACGCTTGTACTTGATACGCTTCGGCTCCAGCGCCTCGGCGCCCAGCGTGCGTTTCTTGTACTCTTCGTACTCGGTAAAGTTACCTTCGAAGAATTCCACCTTACCTTCATCCTGATAATCCAGAATGTGGGTGGCGATACGGTCAAGGAACCAACGGTCGTGCGAGATCACCATCGCGCAGCCCGGGAACTCCAGCAGGGCGTTTTCCAGCGCGCGCAGGGTTTCGATATCCAGGTCGTTGGTCGGTTCGTCGAGCAGCAGGACGTTGCCGCCCACCTGTAGCAGCTTCGCCAGATGCAGACGACCGCGCTCACCGCCGGACAGCTCGCCAACGCGTTTGCCCTGATCGACGCCTTTGAAGTTGAAGCGGCCGACATAAGCGCGGCTTGGCATTTCGGTGTTGCCGATCTTCATGATATCCAACCCGCCGGACACTTCTTCCCAGACGGTTTTGCTGTTGTCCATCGCGTCGCGGAACTGATCGACCGAGGCCAGCTTGACGGTTTCACCCAGCGTAATGGTGCCGCTATCAGGCTGCTCCTGGCCGGACATCATGCGAAACAGGGTCGATTTACCCGCGCCGTTCGGCCCGATGATCCCGACGATAGCGCCTTTCGGTACGGAGAAGCTCAGGTCATCGATCAGTATGCGATCGCCGTAAGACTTACGCAAGTTACTGACTTCAATGACTTTATCGCCCAGGCGCGGTCCAGGTGGAATAAACAGTTCGTTGGTTTCGTTACGCTTTTGATACTCAACGTTGTTCAGCTCCTCAAAGCGAGCCAGGCGCGCCTTGCCTTTCGACTGACGGCCTTTCGCGCCCTGACGAACCCACTCCAGCTCTTTCTCAATGGATTTGCGGCGCGCCGCTTCCTGAGAGGCTTCCTGCGCCAGACGCTGATCTTTCTGCTCCAGCCAGGACGAGTAGTTACCTTCCCACGGAATACCTTCGCCGCGGTCGAGCTCCAGGATCCAGCCGGCGACGTTATCAAGGAAGTAACGGTCGTGGGTAATCGCCACAACGGTACCTTCGAAGTCGTGCAGGAAGCGTTCCAGCCATGCCACGGATTCCGCATCCAGGTGGTTGGTTGGTTCGTCAAGCAGTAGCATGTCTGGTTTTTCCAGCAGCAGACGGCACAGCGCCACGCGGCGGCGCTCGCCACCGGACAGTTTTTCGACTTTGGCATCCCAATCCGGCAGTCGCAGTGCGTCAGCGGCGCGCTCAAGCTGCACGTTCAGGTTATGACCGTCGTGCGCCTGGATAATCTCTTCAAGCCGGCCTTGCTCTGCCGCCAGCTTGTCAAAGTCGGCATCCGGATCGGCGTACAGTGCATACACTTCATCCAGACGTTTGAGGGCGTTAACCACGTCAGAAACCGCCTCTTCAATCGACTCGCGTACCGTGTGTTCAGGGTTTAGCTGAGGTTCCTGCGGCAGGTAGCCAATCTTAATGCCTGGCTGTGGGCGCGCTTCGCCCTCAATATCGGTATCGAGACCAGCCATGATGCGCAGCAGGGTAGACTTACCGGCGCCGTTAAGGCCCAGCACGCCAATTTTGGCGCCAGGGAAGAAGCTCAGCGAGATGTTTTTCAGAATATGACGTTTCGGCGGAACCACTTTGCCGACACGATGCATGGTATAAACGAATTGAGCCACGTTGGACTTCGCCTCTATGTTTATCGTGATGGTGAATAGATTTCAAAGGCGAAGTGTAGCCTTTTTCCCTGCCTAAGCCCAGCCAGCAGATCGCACTCGCAATAAAAGTAAAAAAGTGTCCGTAACGTGGCGCAAATGGCTATGACTGGTTAGCATAAATTCATTACGCGGCATGATGCTGCATTGGATAACAATTGAGGAAGTGCTTGTGGATAGAGCCAAACCATTTGCCTGGCGTCTTATCGCCGCCAGCGTATGTCTGCTGACCTTTTGCCAACTCGCGCGGGCCGACTCACTGGAAGAGCAGCGTAACCGCTATGCGCAGATTAAGCAGGCCTGGGACAACCGCCAGATGGATGTGGTAGAGCAGATGATGCCAGGCCTGAAAGGTTATCCGCTGTACCCTTATCTGGAGTATCGCCAGATTACTGACGATCTCATGAATCAGCCCACCATTGCCGTCGCTAATTTTGTGCGCGCTAATCCAACATTGCCGCCTGCGCGTACGTTGCAATCGCGCTTCGTCAATGAGCTGGCGCGGCGGGAAGACTGGCGCGGCTTGCTGGCGTTTAGCCCGGAGAAGCCCGGCACCACGGAGGCGCAATGTAACTATTACTACGCGAAATGGAGCACCGGGCAAACGGAAGCGGCCTGGCAGGGTGCGAAAGACCTTTGGCTGACCGGCAAAAGCCAGCCGAATGCCTGCGATAAGCTGTTCAGCGTCTGGCGAGCCTCCGGCAAGCAAGACCCGCTGGCGTACCTGGAGCGTATTCGGCTGGCGATGAAAGCCGGAAATACCGGTCTGGTCACGGTGCTGGCCGGACAGATGCCGGCGGAATATCAAACGATCGCCTCAGCGATCATTACCCTGGCCAACGACCCTAATAGCGTGTTGACCTTCGCGCGTACCACTGGCGCTACCGATTTTACCCGCCAGATGGCGGCAGTCGCGTTTGCCAGCGTCGCACGCCAGGACGCGGAAAATGCGCGTCTGATGATCCCATCGCTGGTACAGGCGCAGAAACTTAATGAGGAACAAACGCAGGCGCTACGCGATATCGTCGCCTGGCGACTGATGAGCAACGATGTGACCGATGCGCAGGCGAAATGGCGCGATGACGCGATTATGCGCTCGCAATCGACGTCGCTTATCGAGCGGCGCGTGCGTATGGCGTTGGGGACGGGCGATCGTCGCGGTCTCAATACCTGGCTTGCCCGGCTGCCGATGGAGGCGAAAGAGAAAGACGAATGGCGTTACTGGCAGGCGGATTTATTGCTGGAGCGGGGTCGTGACGCCGAAGCGAAAGAGATCCTTCATGCTTTAATGCAGAAGCGCGGTTTTTATCCGATGGTCGCGGCGCAGCGTTTAGGCGAAGAGTACACCCTTAAAATCGATAAAGCGCCCGCCAACGTAAACAGCGCGCTGACGCAGGGGCCGGAGATGGCGCGCGCGCGTGAGCTGATGTACTGGAACCTGGATAATACGGCGCGCAGCGAATGGGCGAATCTGGTAAAAAGCCGTACCAAATCCGAACAGGCGCAGTTGGCGCGCTATGCGTTTAATCAGCACTGGTGGGATCTGAGCGTACAGGCGACGATCGCCGGAAAACTGTGGGATCATCTGGAGGAGCGTTTTCCGCTGGCGTATAACGATCTTTTTACACGTTATATTCGCGGAAAAGATATCTCACAAAGTTATGCCATGGCGATTGCCCGCCAAGAGAGCGCCTGGAACCCGAAAGTAAAATCGCCGGTGGGGGCCAGCGGCTTAATGCAGATTATGCCGGGAACGGCCACCCATACGGTGAAAATGTTTTCGATCCCGAACTACCGCAGTCCTGGTCAACTGCTGGAGCCGGAGACTAACATCAACATCGGCACCCGCTATTTGCAGTATGTCTACCAGCAATTTGATAATAACCGCATCCTCGCCTCTGCGGCGTATAATGCCGGGCCGGGGCGAGTACGCACCTGGCTTGGCAATAGCGCCGGGCGTATCGATGCCGTAGCGTTTGTCGAAAGCATTCCCTTTTCGGAAACGCGCGGCTATGTGAAAAACGTTCTGGCCTATGATGCTTACTATCGCCACTTTATGGGGCAGAAAGAGACCTTAATGCGTGATTCTGAGTGGCAGCGACGGTATTAATGCGGACGGGTTATGTTATCATTTGTACTCGTGTAACAGTACAAACGGCGGTATAACATGACCCAGCATTCCCCTTATTCATCGGCTATCGCCGAACAACGTAATCAGGAGTGGCTTCGTTTTGTGGAGTTACTCCGCCGGGCATATGCAGAAGATCTGCATCTGCCTTTATTACAACTGATGCTTACGCCGGACGAGCGTGAAGCGCTGGGAACGCGCGTGCGCATTATTGAGGAGTTGCTGCGTGGCGAAATGAGCCAGCGCGAATTGAAAACCGAGCTGGGGGCAGGCATCGCCACCATCACGCGGGGGTCAAACAGCCTGAAATCCGCGCCGGTTGAACTGCGTCATTGGCTTGAGAATGTACTGCTGAAAAACGCCTGATGGCGCTGCGCTTATCAGGCCGACAACAGACGGCGTTTACCGTAGGTCGAATACCATCCGGCAATAACGCCCTGGTTAACGGTATATCGCGTTATGAAACGGGCTGAGCGCCAGGATCACCGCCTGGTGGTAAACGCTGGAGCGCGTTAATTTTCCGGCGGTAAATACGCCAATGGCGCCCTCTTTGCGGCCAATCTCGTCAATACCGGTATAACGGGACATCACCGGGCCGAGAGCCGCGCCGCCACGCACGTTTTCCAGAATAACGGCTGGCAGGGGCAGCGTCGCGGAACGCGCCTCGCCGCGCTGTTCGACGTTTTCGATCACCACCCAACTGAAAGTGCTGTCATCATCAATGCCTGCTTCGATGGCGACCCAAAAGTCTGCTTCCGGATACAGCAAACGCGCATTCGCGATGCGATTTCGTGCGCCAGTACGCGTTTCCTCGCTTCCGAAGGGCTGCTCCGGCACGCCGCTCTCGACGGCGACGGGCGTAATATGGCACGATCCTTCGCCGAAAATCTCTTCAAATGCCTGTAGAATTGCCTGAATTTTGGCAGGATTGGTGGTCGCAGAGATAACCTGGTGCATAATTAAGCTCAGTTTTAAAAATTTATCGCAGTATAACGGAAAAAAGACATGTTACAGGTATACCTTGTTCGCCACGGTGAAACGAAGTGGAACGCCGAGCGACGTATTCAGGGCCAATCGGACAGTCCATTGACTGAAAAAGGCGAGCAGCAGGCCATGCAGGTAGGAGAACGCGCCCGCAGCTTCGGTATCACCCATATCATCAGCAGCGATTTAGGCCGCACAAAACGCACGGCGGAGATCATCGCTCAGGCGTGCGGTTGTGATATCACTTTTGACTCCCGCCTGCGCGAACTGGATATGGGCGTGCTGGAAAAACGCCAGATCGATTCGCTGACGGAAGAAGAAGAAGGTTGGCGTCGGCAACTGGTCAACGGCACGCAGGATGGCCGTATTCCTGGTGGGGAGTCTATGCAGGAGTTGAGCGATCGCGTTCATGCCGCGCTGGCGTCCTGTCTTGAGTTGCCGCAGGGCAGCCGACCTTTATTGGTCAGCCACGGTATTGCGCTGGGCTGTCTGGTCAGTACCATTCTGGGACTTCCCGCCTGGGCGGAACGTCGGTTACGTTTGCGTAACTGCTCTATTTCCCGCGTGGATTACCAGGAAAGTCAGTGGCTGGCATCTGGGTGGGTAGTTGAAACCGCAGGGGACGTTTCGCATCTGGATGCCCCTGCGTTAGATGAACTACAGCGTTAACGGCGAATCGGGATCAGAAATTCGCAGCGTAGATGAATAGGGCGATCGCCGGTTTTGGCATCTTCTGACGGATAGTATCGCTCTATATCCTGCCCTTTACGGCGGGTCAGATTCAGCATCGGCATACAGGTACCGTAAACGGTCAGGATAAAGTCCTGCACGCCGGTTCCTGGCCCTTCATACGTAAACATGACGTATTCACCGCCCTGTAGCAGCACGGGGTGCGCCGACTGGACATAGCCATCGGCCTGCTCTTGCGGCAACGCAGTGGTATAGAACACTTCCTGCTCATCGTCTTTCTCCAGGCTGGGGCGTGTTTCATTAAGCCCATAAAGCACTGGCGGAATAGTTGGCGAATGGCCGAGAAAATCATGCCAGAATTGCACGCGCATTTCGTGGCGGAAGTCGGAAATCTGTTCCAGCGAGCAGGAATAGCTCTGCGTGACACCAAGAAGCAGCGTATCTTCCAGCGTAACGAACTGATGCTCCGGCACGCTAAACTCGCCCAGCCGTAATGGTGGGCGAATGCCAAAGGCGCTCCATTCCGGGGAGCGACGATACAGCGCCGGCGTCTGGGAAAACTGTTTTTTAAAGGCGCGCGTAAAGGTTTGCTGAGAATCGAAGCGGTACTGGAGAGCAATATCCAGAATCGGGCGCGCAGTCAAACGCAGAGCCACCGCTGATTTCGATAAACGACGGGCGCGAATGTAAGCGCCAATGGCGTGGCCCGTCACGTCCTTAAACATTCTCTGCAGGTGCCACTTGGAATAGCCCGCTTTTGCCGCCACATTATCAAGTGACAGCGGCTGATCCAGATGACCTTCCAGCCAGATTAACAGGTCGCGAATAATGCCAGCCTGATCCATAAAATATTCCCACCTTTCAACAACGAGCATCCGATATCAGGTAAGAGGATAATAGCATTTTTTGCTCTTTTAGCATTCAGTGTTTTTTTTGAGCTTAAATGCTTTTTTTGGACAACATAATACGTAATTATTCTAATCCTGTGATCTATAACCCTTTTATTCTTGGGTGTCTAATAATTGCGCAACGTAACTTTTATGAATGGTAACAATATGAAATACAAGAGCTTAGTACTTTCCTCAATTTTGTTGATGCTGGGGCAGAGCGCTCACGCGGAACAAATTGGTTCAGTCGATACGGTGTTTAAAATGTTTGGCCCCGACCATAAAATCGTGGTGGAAGCTTTTGACGATCCTGATGTCAAAAACGTGACGTGTTATGTTAGCCGGGCGAAAACGGGTGGTATAAAAGGCGGATTAGGGCTGGCGGAAGATACGTCTGACGCCGCCATCTCTTGCCAGCAGGTCGGGCCTATTGAACTGAGCGATAAAATTAAGAACGGTAAGGCGCAAGGAGAGGTGGTTTTTAAAAAACGTACCTCATTAATATTTAAGTCACTCCAGGTCGTGCGTTTCTATGATGAGAAACGCAATACGCTGGCGTATCTGGCCTACTCCGACAAAGTGGTCGAGGGGTCGCCGAAAAACGCTATCAGCGCGGTGCCTGTCATGCCGTGGCGATAACGACAGGAAAAGAGTATGCAGCAACTGGAATCAGTGATTGTGAGCTGTGTTGGCCGTTGCTGGAACGCTATCCGGCGCTGTTGCTCCTTTTCCTGACCGCCCGTAGCGATGACGTAGACCGATTGCCAGGTCTGGGATTGGCTGGCGCAGGTAATTATGTCGCCAACCGTTTTCGCCGCGCGAAGTAAGCGCCCGCGTGCGCCCATTGCTGCGTCGGGCGAGAAATTTTTCTACGCCGTCGCCGGAACGCGTGTACTGGGCGCGCGGCGATCAACGTTAGCGTTTTCTCGCGTGGCGCCAGAAAATATT
Source organism: Salmonella enterica subsp. houtenae serovar Houten (assembly GCA_900478215.1). Classification (NCBI taxonomy): domain Bacteria; kingdom Pseudomonadati; phylum Pseudomonadota; class Gammaproteobacteria; order Enterobacterales; family Enterobacteriaceae; genus Salmonella; species Salmonella enterica. Next base: position 3,835,803 of record LS483478.1, on the reverse strand, counting down.
ATGCCGTTAGTTATAGGTCAGGTTTAACGTTGCCGTAGCATTCGCTTGCCCGGCAGTCACCGTGGTGGCGGTTTTATAATAGCGGGCGCTAATTTTCAGTGTGGTCGACATATTCATGGTTCCGCCGTTAACCGTCTGGCTACCCTCGGCGTTCGTGGTAATGGTGTGAGTAAAGAGATCAATTTTTTTATTGATTGGCAAACTGTCGGTAAAGAAACCGGAGTCCGGCGCCTTAATTCCCAACTGTACGCCAACACCGGTTGCGCTGGTTGGCGCGTTTGCATTGCTCAACTGGATGACTGAATTATCCGGGTTGTTTCCGCTGGCTGGTTGCGCGCTTAACGAGGCAGAGATGGCGGTGCCTTGTTCGCAGGTCAATAAGATATCCTGCTCGCCTTTGCCTGCGGTTTGGCTGTTAACGAAACTGCCTAAATTGACGCTTCCTAAATCAACGGTGACGGTAGGGGTTTCAACCCGACATCCCATTGCTTTCATAACCAATTGCGTATTACCCAGATACAGTTGTGTCAGGATATCGCCGCCGGAGCTTTCCGTTGCGCTATCGCGAAAGGATACGCGCGCTAGTGGGCTTTGGAATGTGGCGGTGCCGGAGGTGACTGGGCCGCCTAAGGCGACCAGTTCGACATTGTAGGCAGGGGCCATCGCATGGTGTGTTTTATCGCCATCGCCATTATGGTAGGTATTATCGATTGGCATAACATTATCGTAGGGACCCGCGTTCGTTTGGGTTTTAATCGCAATGCCCACGCCGGAAATCCCGGTGCTAAATACCGGCGTGTTGTTCCCGTCATTCGCATTGATTGTCGCTGATGTATTTGACTGCGCGCTACCGGGTTCATATAAGAAACCGACCTTATAATCACGACTACAGTGATCCATTGTGACTTCGGAAGTGGAAACCCAGCCCGATTGCCACAACACCTCGCCCGCGGTATAAGCGTGGCTATCCACCACAAGCTGCGACGGCGGGGTGATAGTGATCGCGCCTTCATTACCGGAACGTCTACAGGAGGCGTAGCCATGACTGGAATATGCGAACAGCAGAATAAGCGCCAGATATAGCCTTCTCATGAAAAATACCTGCTTTTGTACTATGTTAATTAGAAAGATGTTATTGCCATGCGATAGTGATCGTCACAACGGACATGAAATCCCCAGCAGTGACTTTTCCATACGGGGTATACATCCTTGCAGCAACAGGCAGATTGGCTTCATGGGTATTACTGTTGATATCCACCGTGTAGGTGACGTTGTTGGCCAGATTGACCAGACTTTTACCGTCCAGGTTAAAAAGCTGTAGCCCTAAATCCTGCGCCGGATTGGCCGCGCTGTTGGCATAAATCGCAGAAGCATAATTCGGATCGGGATAGGGTACGCCGTTAAATGAAATCGCGGCTTTTGTGGTAGTTGCCGGGCAATTCGTCATTTTTATGATGAAAGGAATGGTGGCGGTATTGCCACCGGCCACAGCAATATCCGCCCGGGCATATTGCCCAAGAGAGAGTGTGTCGGGTACCGTAACTGTACACGGATCGGCATAAATTAGTCCTGTTACGTTAATGGCTACCGCATCTGCGGTATGATACGCGGCGTTGATCGATGGCGACCATAACGCCATACCCGTGAGCGTTAACGCGGTGGCTATTGCGGAAAATCTGTTCATATTCATCTTTTATTCCAGCAAACTCACTGACATTGCTCGTGTAAGATTTCTACACCAGAAGCGGAGGGGGTATTCGGCATACGCCAGGTCACCTGGCATTGGTCTGCCGCTGTTGTCCCCCACTTCACTAATAATCGCCCTTGTTTTCCCAGACCGGTTAACCAGGTTTGCCCGGCATCGCCGACAAAACTACTGTGGTTGTCTGGTTTCGTTAAAGACGATACGGTCGCGCCAAAAGGAACCGGCGTATTGTTTATGCGGGTTAATACCATCAGCGCCTTATAGCCAATATTGGTTTTATATTCCGCCCTGACCACCGCGCCACGGGTAGGAACCAGCGTCTTGCTGGTATCAATTAGCTCAATATTTTTTTTAATGCCTTTCGTATCTAAAGACACTTCATTGCGATGGTAAGGCGAAGCATAAGGTACGACGGCATAACCCCGAAAATCGGTGTCCACGCCCGTTTCGTTATTCACGGGGACCCCCGCTGCGCCAGGGGCTTTAACCAATATTACGGTGTCGTCCATAGGTTGCGATAATGTCAGACCATTTCGATGTAGCAGTACGCCGCCCTGAACACCATAATTCAGACGACGCATATGATTATCGTAGCTATACCCGCCGTTAATATCTGCATACGTCCCGTTATAGGTTGCGCTGACATTACCGCTGGTGGCTTTCTCTTGAGAGGAATAACCTTCCTGAACGCTCCATGAGAGATTTTTCTGTGCCAGCGTTGTTCCGTTTAAACCGACAGTATGCGTGGTATCGCCGTCTTTCGCGGAGTTCATATTGTAGGTGGCATATGTTGACGGCATAAAGGCATCTAACGGAATACTAATATTGATTGAAATTTGCTGATCATTACTGTCTTCCGTATCGTCGTCTTCATCCTGAGAATTATCGGCGTTCAGCGTATAAGAATAGTTAATGCCATAGCTTACGTTATGCCATGTGTTGTTATAGCCAATACCTAATGATGTGGTATGAGCGTCATTCCAGTAATCTTCATTATATAAAGTGAGTGAAATGGAGCCGTAGATAATGTCTTGCGATAACGACAGGTCGGTGCGATTACGAACATGATCATAATGACTATCATCGCTATAGGTATTCAGCACATCCTCCAGAGCGTAATAATCTTTGGTCGAATAACGGTAGCCAGCAACGGTGAAATTGGTGCCTGTTGACTGAATATCTTTGCTGTAACGAATGCGCCAGGATTGTCCGGTAAGCGTATCGCTCACCGCGTCGCCTGCTTTAATTTTTGACCATGAGTTGGTGACGTCTAAAGACAGTGCGCCCAGGTCGCCAAGGTTCAAACCTGTCCCGATGAGCGCCGCATGATAAATATCATTGCTAAGCGTACTCTCTATGCCGCCATAAGCGGTTATGCCGCCTGCTAATCCGTATAAAGCCGTCAGTTCGGCGAAATTCTGTTGTGCGGAATGCGTATTTGATGAGCGTGTACGGCCTGCCGTCAGATCGTATTTCAGGTGGCCTTCACGCTGTAACACCGGAACGCTGGCGTAGGGTACAATGAAATGTTGTTCAGAACCGTCGGACTCTTTGATGGTGACGTACAGGTCGCCCGAACCGCCCGTTGGATAAAGATCATTGATGGCGAATGGACCCGCCGGAACGTTAGTTTTGTAGATGGTATACCCGTTTTGTTCTACGGTTACCTGCGCGCTGCTTTTGGCCACCCCGCGAATGACCGGGGCGAACCCTTTCATACTGTCCGGCAACATATCGTCATCAGAAGAGATCTGTACGCCCTTAAAGGAAATACTGTCAAAGACGTCCGCAGGGGTATTATTTTCCCCGGCGATCAGTTGTCCTTTTAAAAATTCGATATCGCGAGAAACATAGGTATAAGCAGAATCCCAGCTATTTTGCCCATCGCTATCACGATTCCATGTTGAGTAGTTACGAAAACGCCATGCGCCAATGTTAATACCTGGACGCAGGTTTGCGTATTGGCTGTTTTCTGTACGATTGTCGTCTATATCGTGATCCTGCGATCCGGTAAAACTGTAGTTCAGTAAAAAAGCGTTAATGCCTTCATCCCATTCGCTTGTCGGGACGAATTCTTGTGGATCGGCGATCAATGCGATTTGTGGGATCGCCAAATCTAGTCGGTTACCGATGACATTAAACTTCGCGACAGCGCCAGCCAGCAAATTAAGATTGGTACACCCGTTTGGGTCATTTTTAAGTTCGGGGAAATTTTCTGTTTTTACGCCCCACTGCTTTAGCTGTTCAACGCTAAGGCACGGCTGTAGGGAGAGTTTATTATCTGCTGATTTTTTATTTTTAAACACAACATTTTTTGTTTCAACGCTAGCATTATTAATATAAACATCAACATTATAGGTGCCTTCAGCCTGCCCCCCTTTTTCGAAAACCGACAGATCGACATTCTCCACGCCCGGTTCATCATTTTCCAACGATAATGGATTAAAATGATCATGCGCTAACGCTGGCTTTATGGAGCAGCATATAAAGAGAAACGATAACGCTAATTGATAACGGGGCTCTACTCTGGAGAATTGCACAGTAAAAGTCCTGAAAGGGTAAAAGTAAAGTATTTAATGGCTAGAATGAACCGGAATGCGGCTCTAAACTCATTCCATAATCGCTGATTAATCGCCACGTTACCGTACCGTGAGGGGTGGCAGTAGAACTCAATTTAAATGACGCTGATGATTTTGGCGGAACGAATGTCGCCGATTTCACTTCATGGCCGTTAATCGTTACACTGGCAAAGTTCATATAATAGGGGGTGGGGTTATTTACTGTAATAACATCACCTGCTGTCTGCCATTTTAATTGTTGGCTCTGGCTATCAGGCGTCGATTTTGTTAATGCTGGTGGTCGATAAATAAGCTTTATTTGGGTATTAATGGAAATTTCCACGCGGTTTGCGGAGGCATTATCATCAATAGAAGGGATACCCTTAATATTGAGCCAGTACATAGATTCCCGATCTGCAGGCAGGGATGTGCCAGATCGAATAACCCGAATACTGTTCTTTTGCCCGGCATCAAGGCGAAAAAGAGGCGGGGTAATAATAAACGCCTGCTTATTTGTGACCTGGGGATCGGCAACCGATAACCATGACTGAACAAGATTCGCTTTGCTGTCTTTATTCTCGACATTGATTGACGACTCATCATTATTGCCGTCGAAAACCAATCGGGTTCCGCCAACAACAATGCTGGCATGGGCAACATGGCTTGCCAGTAATACTACCAACATGGATCTCTTTATGTGTTTCATTTTTTACTCTGTACAGATGTTTTGCGCTATGGACTGGCATCCTGCCTGTCCACATCAGGATAAGAATGTCTTACTGATACGAGACGGTATAGGTTACCTGAGTGCTAACATCTCCACCGGTTACGGTTGCGGAACCATCATTTGCCATGGCGGCGTAATAGGTAAAATCTGCATTCGAACCGTCGGTTGGCAGATTCACTGCGGCATCGTCCGTATTATCTGTCACGTCGCTATGTGAGGCGTTCTGGATAGAAATACCGACACCCGCAGCGCCAGTTTCCGAGCCTTCGTCCACGTTTTTGAAGTACGTTGGGTTGGAATCATCTGCTGTACCGTGGAAGCGGAACATTGCCTGGGTCGGCACGCCAGTTCCTGCCTCCGGGCAGCCAACCAGGCTTACGGTAAATGGCACGTAATCGGTTGTGGCGCCTTTTTCCGCGATACGTTCTTTGCTGTAATTGCCCAAATCAATGGTGGTATCTGTGGAGCCATTAACCTGAACCGTACACGCCTGGTCGTAAATTTTACCATTGAACGTAATCGTGTTCTGGGCAAATACTGGTGTGGATGCTACGGCAGTTAACATTGCCAGGAGAATAATTTTCTTATTAAACATATTAATTGTTGCCTGATTCTATTCGCTGGAAAATAAAGATAGCTATATAAAATAAAATATTATATTTTACTCTGTATCCGCTTCTTTCTGTTCTGTAGATAAGCAGGCGGCTATTCTACGTATATCAACTATGAACTCAATAGAAATCCTGATGCAATATTGAACAATGGTCCAATTTTGGACTCGCTAACAAATTTTAATGAAACAGCACTAAAGAAGAATTGTTAGTACCTGGGGGTATAGGACAAAAACTGTTTTTTTTGATAATGGTTATTATTTCTGATGAAATTTATTTAACTGTAAGTTGCTGTGTTTTTAATAATATATGGCATTTACCCGTTTAAAAGGAAACTGGCAGGTTTCGAAGCTCCAGTAGTCTTCCATGCAGTATTTTTATATAGTTCCCCGCTTTTAGCTCTGAAAGCACCTGCATTATACGGCTGCGTGAAAGCCCGGTTCTCTGCTGTATGAAGTTCTGTGCGTTGATCTCAAATCGCGAGCTTTCAGGATATGACCACAGTTCAATTAACAGCGCTTTTATTTGGCTATAGGCGTCCTGGCCGATAAGGTTTTTGTCACGGTTGGTCATGAAGGCGATGCGGTACATCAGGATGTTCGAAATGTCACGCCAGAGATGCTTTTCATCGGCTATTTCCACAAAATACTTTACAGGGACAGGATAATATTCACAGGTGGTTTCGGCGATAAAAAAGACGTCTGAATCCTCTTCTAACTGGTATAAGTCAGCATAGGCATCAACAAGGCCTAAAATCATTGGCGAGACGCCGCTGCCAATTACAATGCCATCGACACGCCGACATGCTTTAATAGCGCCTTTGGTGATTAACAGGATGTGGGACTGATTATCAATCCGGATATCCACTGTTTTACCGGCAGTAATGGTGGCTGGGGGAATACCTTCAATAAAGTGCCGATGAATATTTAAAATGGCCTCCAGGTTTTTTTCTTTCCCTGTGGGACTATACGCATTCCCGCCGTTGAACTGCTTCATAACTTCCCCATTATTATGGATGGTAAAGTGGCTGACTATTAAAAAATAAACATAAATTTAATATTCACTATAAATTATAATTAAGTAAGTTAAAATAGCCAACAATAATGTTTAAGTTAATGCATTCACCTCATCAATGCATGAGCGACAACGCTGTTTTTAACGTTAACCATAGTAAATATGATGATTTTATTTGCAATCTTTTTATGACAGCTATCATAGGTACAGCGCTTAACGAGCGCGTATAGCGTACAGGATAGCGAAGCGATGAAAATCGCTGTTGTAGGATACGAATGAGAGAAAAGTACAAAATGCAGGCAGGCGGCGTTTTACTGAATGAAATCGCCGCCTGCCGGAAGTCCTCCCGACGGGAGCCATAAGCGGTTAGCGGTACTGAACGATCAGACTTTGAATCTCCGGATGATCTTTTAACGACACGTGCCGTACCGTGGCGATTCCATTCATCAACGAAATAGCGCTTCCAGACGGCATGGAGACTGTCTGCAAATGTGGGATATTATTCCGCAAACATGACACCTCGACATTGCGATCGTGAGGCGCAAGATTACAGCCATATTCGACAATCTGGCCTTTGAAATGAATAACGCCTGCGGAGACCGGCGCGGTAGCAGCCAACGCGGCCGATGAAGCTGACATAGCTGCACACAACAGGTAGCAGCATGATGGTGATTTTTTCATCCTTTGAAACCTCACATCCTGTGAGCATCCCCTTATTTTTTGGGGACCAACAAATCCCGTGTATTACTCTTCAATGTTAATACACAAACTACTTTAGCTTTCGCACGTTGAGATAGACAGCGCCATATCACAATTTTTGTGTAAAAGAGTACGTCATAACGGCAGACTACGAAGGAGAGTGAAGCCGCTTAGCAGAAGGGGAGCGTAAAAAACAGCCAGTAAGAATAACTTACCGGCTGTTTTTACGGTTCGGCACCAGGGCCGAATTAATCCTGCAGGTCGCCGCAGAAGCGGTAACCTTCGCCGTGAATGGTGGCGATGATTTCCGGCGTATCCGGCGTGGATTCGAAATGCTTACGAATACGACGAATGGTGACGTCAACAGTACGGTCATGCGGCTTCAGCTCGCGTCCGGTCATTTTCTTCAATAGCTCTGCGCGCGACTGGATTTTGCCAGGGTTTTCGCAGAAGTGAAGCATCGCGCGGAACTCGCTGCGCGGGAGTTTATACTGTTCGCCGTCCGGGCCGATCAGTGAACGACTGTTGATATCCAGTTCCCAACCGTTGAACTTGTAGCTTTCAACGCTACGACGCTCTTCGCTGACGGTACCCAGGTTCATGGTACGGGACAGCAGGTTGCGGGCTCGGATGGTCAATTCGCGTGGGTTAAACGGTTTGGTGATGTAATCATCCGCGCCGATTTCGAGGCCGAGAATTTTGTCGACTTCGTTATCGCGGCCCGTCAGGAACATCAGCGCAACGTTAGCCTGTTCACGCAGTTCACGCGCTAACAGGAGACCGTTTTTCCCTGGCAGATTGATATCCATGATCACCAGGTTGATGTCATATTCAGAGAGGATCTGATGCATTTCCGCGCCGTCTGTCGCTTCGAATACATCATAGCCTTCCGCTTCGAAAATACTTTTCAACGTGTTGCGTGTTACCAACTCGTCTTCAACGATAAGAATGTGCGGGGTCTGCATGTTTGCTACCTAAATTGCCAACTAAATCGAAACAGGAAGTACAAAAGTCCCTGACCTGCCTGATGCATGTCGCAAATTAACATGATCGGCGTAACATGACTAAAGTACGTAATTGCGTTCTTGATGCACTTTCCATCAACGTCAACAACATCATTAGCTTGGTCGTGGGTACTTTCCCTCTGGACCCGACAGTGTCAAAAACGGCTGTCATCCTAACCATTTTAACAGCAACATAACAGGCTAAGACGTACCGGACACCTAATAAAACTACGCTTCGTTGACATATATCAAGTTCAATTGTAGCACGTTAACAGTTTGATGAAATCATCGTAGCTAAATGCTAGCTTTCATCACAAATTTGCAATATTCCAACTAGTTACGTAAGCCAACTAATAAATACGATGAATCCAAAGAACAGGATCTATTTTAAATTAAATTATCCTAAATAAACAGCAGGATAACGATGTTCTGTTAACATAAACAGCAATAGTACAGATACGCAATAGTGTAGCGTCTTTTACGGAATCAAAAATGCTTTTTCAGTGATATCCGTTAAAATTTTGTAAATTCGCGAAGCGTAATATGCTGACAAACGCCAGCTAATTTCCTGTAAATTAGTCAAAAAGAGTAATGAAATGCGTGTAACAATCGTTCTTGTCGCTCCCGCCAGAGCGGAAAATATCGGCGCAGCCGCCCGGGCTATGAAGACCATGGGATTTACTGACCTGCGTATTGTCGACAGCCGGGCTCACCTGGAGCCCGCCACCCGTTGGGTCGCACATGGATCTGGGGATATTATTGATAATATTGAGGTTTTTCACACCCTTGCCGACGCGCTCCACGATGTTGATTTTACCGTTGCGACGACAGCCCGCAGCCGGGCAAAATTTCATTACTACGCTTCGCCCGCTGAACTGGTTCCCTTATTACAGGAAAAATCACGCTGGATGCGGCATGTCGCGCTGGTCTTTGGCCGTGAGGATTCCGGTCTGACCAATGACGAACTGGCGCTGGCGGATATATTGACCGGCGTGCCGATGGCGGCGGATTACCCTTCGCTCAATCTGGGTCAGGCAGTCATGGTGTATTGCTATCAATTAGCAAGTTTAATGCAACAGACCACGGAATTCGTTGATATTGCTGATGGATCGCAGTTACAGGCGTTACGCGCGCGCCTTTTACGCCTGTTAACGACTTTGGAGGCTGCCGATGACCACAAATTAACCGACTGGCTACAACAGCGAATCGGCCTGCTGGGACAGCGAGATACGGTAATGTTGCACCGTTTGGTCCATGATATTGAAAAAAAGCTAACAAAATAACGTGCTGTAATTTTTAAAATAATAAGAGATTACGTCTGGTTGCAAGAGGCCATGACAGGGGGGATTGGTCGAAAATAAATATATCGCCAGCAGCACATGAACACGCTTCGGAATGTGATCAATTTAAAAATTTATTGACTTAGGCGAGCAGATACTTTAACCAATATAGGAATACAAGACAGACAAATAAAAATGACAGAGTACACAACATCCATGAACCGCATCAGCACCACCACCATTACCACCATCACCATTACCATTACCACAGGTAACGGTGCGGGCTGACGCGTACAGGAAACACAGAAAAAAGCCCGCACCTGAACAGTGCGGGCTTTTTTTTCGACCAGAGATCACGAGGTAACAACCATGCGAGTGTTGAAGTTCGGCGGTACATCAGTGGCAAATGCAGAACGTTTTCTGCGTGTTGCCGATATTCTGGAAAGCAATGCCAGGCAAGGGCAGGTAGCGACCGTACTTTCCGCCCCCGCGAAAATTACCAACCATCTGGTGGCGATGATTGAAAAAACCATCGGCGGCCAGGATGCTTTGCCGAATATCAGCGATGCCGAACGTATTTTTTCTGACCTGCTCGCAGGACTTGCCAACGCGCAGCCGGGATTCCCGCTTGCACGGTTGAAAATGGTTGTCGAACAAGAATTCGCTCAGATCAAACATGTTTTGCATGGTATCAGCCTGCTGGGTCAGTGCCCGGATAGCATCAACGCCGCGCTGATTTGCCGTGGCGAAAAAATGTCGATAGCTATTATGGCGGGACTCCTGGAGGCGCGTGGACATCGCGTCACGGTGATCGATCCGGTAGAAAAACTGCTGGCGGTGGGCCATTACCTTGAATCTACCGTCGATATCGCGGAATCGACTCGCCGTATCGCCGCCAGCCAGATTCCGGCCGAACACATGATCCTGATGGCGGGCTTTACCGCCGGTAATGAAAAAGGCGAACTGGTGGTGCTGGGCCGTAATGGTTCCGACTATTCCGCCGCTGTGCTGGCCGCCTGTTTACGCGCTGACTGTTGTGAAATCTGGACTGACGTCGATGGCGTGTATACCTGTGACCCGCGCCAGGTGCCGGACGCCAGGCTGCTGAAATCGATGTCTTACCAGGAAGCGATGGAACTCTCTTACTTCGGCGCCAAAGTCCTTCACCCTCGCACCATTACGCCCATCGCTCAGTTCCAGATCCCCTGTCTGATTAAAAATACCGGCAATCCGCAGGCGCCAGGAACGCTGATCGGCGCGTCCAGCGACGATGATGATCTGCCGGTTAAAGGGATCTCTAACCTTAACAACATGGCGATGTTTAGCGTCTCCGGCCCGGGAATGAAGGGGATGATTGGGATGGCGGCGCGTGTTTTCGCCGCTATGTCGCGTGCGGGAATCTCGGTGGTGTTGATCACGCAATCTTCATCTGAATACAGCATCAGCTTCTGTGTGCCGCAGAGTGACTGCGCGCGTGCCCGGCGTGCGATGCAGGATGAGTTCTATCTGGAGCTGAAAGAGGGGCTGCTGGAGCCGCTGGCAGTCACTGAGCGGTTGGCAATCATCTCTGTTGTCGGCGACGGTATGCGCACGCTACGCGGCATTTCAGCGAAATTTTTCGCCGCGCTGGCGCGAGCCAATATCAATATCGTGGCGATCGCTCAGGGGTCGTCTGAGCGCTCCATTTCTGTGGTGGTGAATAACGACGATGCCACCACCGGCGTGCGGGTAACGCACCAGATGCTGTTCAATACCGATCAGGTGATTGAAGTGTTTGTCATTGGCGTCGGCGGCGTCGGCGGCGCGCTACTGGAACAGCTTAAACGTCAGCAAACCTGGTTGAAGAACAAGCACATCGATCTACGTGTGTGCGGCGTGGCGAACTCAAAGGCGTTGCTAACCAATGTGCATGGCCTGAATCTGGAAAACTGGCAGGCGGAGTTAGCGCAAGCGAACGCGCCGTTCAATCTGGGGCGCTTAATTCGCCTGGTGAAAGAATATCATCTACTCAATCCGGTGATTGTCGATTGTACCTCCAGTCAGGCGGTGGCCGACCAGTATGCCGACTTCCTGCGTGAAGGATTCCATGTGGTGACGCCGAACAAGAAAGCGAACACCTCGTCAATGGACTACTACCATCAGCTACGTTTCGCCGCCGCGCAATCACGGCGCAAATTCTTGTATGACACCAACGTCGGGGCCGGTTTGCCGGTAATTGAAAATCTGCAAAACCTGCTGAATGCGGGCGATGAACTGCAAAAATTCTCCGGCATTCTTTCCGGATCGCTCTCTTTCATTTTCGGTAAACTGGAAGAGGGGATGAGTCTCTCACAGGCGACCGCTCTGGCGCGCGAGATGGGCTATACCGAACCCGATCCGCGCGACGATCTTTCCGGCATGGATGTGGCGCGCAAACTGTTGATCCTTGTCCGCGAGACAGGCCGCGAGCTGGAGCTTTCCGATATCGTGATTGACCCGGTGCTGCCGGATGGGTTTGACGCCTCCGGCGATGTGGCGGCTTTTATGACGAATCTGCCGCAGCTTGACGATGCGTTTGCCGCCCGCGTGGCGAAAGCCCGTGATGAAGGCAAGGTATTGCGCTATGTTGGCAATATCGAAGAGGATGGCGTGTGTCGCGTGAAAATTGCCGAAGTGGATGGTAACGATCCGCTCTTCAAAGTGAAAAACGGTGAAAACGCGCTGGCGTTCTACAGCCACTATTATCAGCCCTTGCCGCTGGTGCTGCGCGGCTACGGCGCAGGCAATGATGTGACGGCGGCGGGCGTGTTCGCCGATCTGTTACGGACCCTCTCATGGAAGTTAGGAGTTTAACATGGTGAAAGTGTATGCCCCGGCTTCCAGCGCGAACATGAGCGTCGGTTTCGACGTTCTGGGCGCGGCCGTCACGCCCGTTGACGGCGCGTTGCTGGGCGATGTGGTATCCGTTGAAGCGGCGGACCATTTCCGTCTGCATAACCTGGGGCGATTTGCCGATAAACTGCCGCCGGAGCCGCGTGAAAATATTGTTTATCAGTGCTGGGAACGTTTTTGCCAGGCATTGGGGAAAACCATCCCGGTGGCGATGACGCTGGAAAAAAATATGCCGATTGGTTCCGGGTTAGGGTCCAGCGCCTGTTCCGTCGTTGCCGCGCTGGTCGCGATGAATGAGCACTGCGGCAGACCGTTAAACGACACGCGTCTGTTGGCGCTGATGGGCGAGCTGGAAGGCCGTATCTCCGGCAGCATCCATTACGATAACGTCGCGCCGTGCTTTCTTGGCGGTATGCAGTTGATGATTGAAGAAAACGGCATTATTAGTCAGCAGGTGCCGGGCTTTGATGAGTGGCTATGGGTACTGGCTTATCCGGGCATTAAAGTTTCCACCGCAGAAGCACGGGCCATTTTGCCTGCGCAGTATCGCCGTCAGGATTGCATTGCGCATGGACGGCATCTGGCCGGTTTTATTCACGCCTGTTACTCGCGGCAGCCGCAGCTTGCCGCCGCGCTGATGAAAGATGTTATTGCCGAGCCCTACCGCGCGCGTTTACTGCCGGGCTTTAGCCAGGCGCGGCAGGCGGTAGCGGAGATCGGCGCGCTGGCGAGCGGGATTTCCGGATCGGGGCCGACGCTGTTTGCGCTATGCGATAAACCGGAGACGGCGCAGCGCGTCGCGGACTGGCTGAGCAAACATTATCTGCAAAATCAGGAAGGCTTCGTTCATATTTGCCGGCTGGATACGGCGGGCGCACGAGTAGTGGGATAATCAATGAAACTCTATAATCTGAAAGACCATAATGAGCAGGTCAGCTTTGCGCAGGCCGTCACGCAAGGACTGGGCAAACAGCAGGGACTTTTTTTTCCGCACGATCTGCCGGAGTTTAGCCTGACGGAAATTGATGAGATGCTCAACCAGGACTTTGTCAGCCGTAGCGCAAAGATCCTCTCGGCATTTATTGGCGATGAAATACCGCAGGAAATTCTGGAAGAGCGCGTCCGCGCGGCGTTTGCTTTCCCGGCGCCGGTAACGCAGGTAGAAAATGATGTCGGCTGCCTGGAGCTGTTCCATGGTCCGACGCTGGCGTTTAAAGACTTCGGCGGGCGTTTTATGGCGCAAATGCTGACGCATCTCAGCGGCGACAAACCAGTGACGATTCTGACCGCAACGTCAGGCGATACCGGCGCGGCGGTGGCTCACGCTTTCTATGGCCTGGAAAATGTGCGGGTCGTCATTCTCTATCCGCGCGGTAAGATTAGTCCGTTGCAGGAAAAGCTGTTCTGTACGCTGGGCGGCAATATTGAAACCGTGGCGATCGACGGCGATTTCGACGCTTGCCAGGCGCTGGTGAAACAGGCATTTGATGACGAAGATCTGAAAACGGCGCTGGGGCTGAATTCGGCTAATTCTATTAATATCAGCCGCCTGCTGGCGCAAATTTGCTACTACTTTGAAGCCGTGGCGCAATTGCCGCAGGGGGCGCGTAACCAACTGGTGATCTCCGTACCCAGCGGCAACTTCGGCGATTTGACGGCAGGGCTGCTGGCGAAGTCGTTAGGCCTACCGGTGAAACGTTTTATCGCCGCCACCAACGTCAACGACACGGTGCCGCGTTTTCTGCATGACGGGAAGTGGGCGCCGAAAGCGACGCAGGCGACCCTGTCGAATGCGATGGATGTCAGCCAGCCGAATAACTGGCCGCGCGTGGAGGAGCTATTCCGCCGTAAAATCTGGCGTCTGACTGAGCTGGGCTATGCGGTGGTAGATGATACGACGACACAACAGACGATGCGCGAGCTGAAAGCGAAAGGTTATATCTCGGAGCCTCATGCAGCGGTAGCGTATCGGGCATTACGCGACCAGTTAAACCCTGGCGAGTATGGCTTGTTTCTCGGAACGGCGCATCCGGCGAAGTTTAAAGAAAGCGTGGAGTCCATTCTGGGAGAAACGCTGGCATTGCCTGAAGCGCTCGCCGAACGCGCCGATCTGCCTCTGCTTTCACATCATCTGCCTGCGGATTTTGCCGCCCTGCGTAAGTTGATGATGACCCGCCAATAACCATTGTGCCCGGTGGCGCTGTCGCTTACCGGGCCTATGGGGTGGCGTCGAACTTGTAGGCCGGTAAGGCGTAGCCGCCACCCGGCGATGTCATTACTGCTCGCAGCGTTTAAAGACCAGCTCGTCTTGTGTGGAGGTTTCTTCATCAAAGAAATACCCTTCACGGTCAAACGCGGTAAGCTGTTCCGGCTTCGTTAAGCGGTTTTCAATAATAAAACGACTCATCAGTCCGCGCGCTTTTTTGGCGTAGAAGCTTACCACCTTAAACTTGCCGTTTTTCTCATCAAGAAACACGGGCTTAATCAGTTTGGCATTCAGTTTCTTCGGCTTCACCGATTTAAAATATTCCTCGGAGGCCAGATTCACCACCACTCGATCGCCCTGTGCCTCAAGCGCCTCGTTGAGCTTATCGGTAATGATATCTCCCCAGAATTGATAAAGATCTTTGCCGCGCGGATTCTCCAGGCGAATCCCCATCTCCAGACGATAGGGCTGCATTAAATCCAGCGGGCGCAATACGCCATACAAGCCAGAGAGCATTCGCAGATGCTGCTGAGCAAAATCAAAATCCGCGTCGCTGAACGTTTCCGCCTGTAGGCCGGTATAAACATCGCCTTTAAACGCCAGAATCGCCTGGCGCGCGTTATCCGGCGTAAAATGGGGCTGCCAGTCATGAAAACGCGTGGCGTTGAGATCCGCCAGTTTGTCGCTAATTCCCATCAGCCTGGCAATTTGCGGCGCCGAAAGCTGGCGGGCCTGGTGAATAAGCTGCTGGCTGTGATCCAACAGCTCCGGCTGGGTATAGCGGGTTGTGGCCAGCGGGCTTTGATAATCAAGCGTTTTTGCAGGTGAAATCAGAATCAGCATATCCAGTCCTTGCAGGGAATTTTCTGCGACTTTAGCAAAAAAACGCCGCAGAGTTGACCAATGGTTGCGATTGTCGGCTTAATCGCGTAGCGACGTTTCCCAGGTATCTGGCGCCAGTTGTGGCTCAATATCCGGGAAACGCTGCGGATCGAACTCCGGTCTTACGCCCAGTTTTCGTTGTCGCAGATAATCGCTGGCGAGGGTATACACCACTGGCGAGAGCAACAAAATCGCCGTCAGATTGGTAATGGCCATACAGGCCATGATTACGTCAGCGAGCTGCCATATCAGCGGAAAACTGAGCAGCGTACCGGCGATGACCATGCCAAGCGTCGCAAGGCGTAATAGCCAGATGGCCTTTGCGTTATGTAACCGCAGAAAAAACAGATTGTTTTCGGCGTAAATATAGTTGGCGACGATAGAACTGAAAGCGAACAGAATGACTATAAGCGCGACAAAACCGGCGCCCCATTCACCGGTCAAAGAAACCATTGCATGTTGGATAAGCTGAATGCCTTCTGTTGACGAGTGGGACGCGTGATTCCCCGCCAGCAGGATAATCATCGCGCTGGCGGTACAGATGATAATGGTATCGCTGAATAGGCCAATCATTTGCACAATCCCCTGCGCGACAGGGTGAGGTGGATACGACGCTGCCGCCGCGGCCACATTAGGCGTTGACCCCATTCCCGCTTCATTAGAGAACATCCCACGTTGAAAACCGCTGGTAATAGCCTGAGTGAGCGTATATCCGGCTGCGCCTGCCGCGGCTTCCTGCCAGCCAAATGCGCTCTTGACTATCGAGGCGATAACGCCAGGCATTTGCTCGATATGCCAGAGGCAAATGAACACGCTGCCGGCGACCCATAATGACGCGATGATGGGAATCAGCCATTGCATCAGGCGGGCGACGCCTTTTATGCCGCGAATGATAATTAACAGTGAACAGAATGCCAGAGCAATGCCGGAGATAAGTGGCGGAATGTTGAAGGCGAAATGGAGCGCGCGTGAGACGGAATTCGCCTGCACGCTATTAAAAATCAACCCGTAAGCGACGAGAAGAAAGAGGGCGAAAACCACGCCCATCCAGCGCATTCCCAGTCCGCGCGCCATATACCACGCCGGGCCGCCGCGGAACTGGCCTGTCGGGTCGCGTTCTTTATAAAGCTGGGCAAGCGAACACTCGGCGAAGGAGGTCGCCATGCCGATGATGGCCGAGATCCACATCCAGAAAACCGCGCCGGGACCTCCTGCGGCGATAGCCAGCGCCACGCCGGCCAGATTACCGCTGCCAATCCGCGCCGCGAGGCTGGTACACAGCGCCTGAAATGACGTCAGGCCGCCTGTCTGCGGGCTAAGGCTGCCTTTCAGACTGCGGCTAAATTGGCGAATATAACGAAACTGAATGAATCCGGTACGCCAGGTAAACCAACATCCTGCGCCGAGCAGCAGGTAAATCATTACCGAGCCCCAGAGTATTTCGTTAATAAAACTGAAAAACTCAGGCATTAACGTCCCTCTTGTTGATGCCGGCACGCTTTGATGCTCCTGTATAAGCGTGACCCATGATGGAGATGACCTTGTCAGGCTAATATTAACGGCAGTTTACCATAAATACGGCGGTATCCTTTAATTGCGCATAAACCGTCGGCAGATACGCAATCAATCCACAAGGGCAGCCAGGCGCATGTAGGCGGTTGCGCTGTGAGTGCGTCGTGTTATCATCAGGGTAGACCGGTTACATCCCCTAACAAGCTGTTTAAAGAGAAACTCTATCATGACGGACAAATTGACCTCCCTTCGTCAGTTCACCACCGTAGTGGCTGATACCGGAGATATCGCGGCAATGAAGCTGTACCAGCCGCAGGATGCTACAACTAACCCTTCTCTCATTCTTAACGCAGCGCAAATCCCGGAATATCGTAAGCTGATTGACGATGCTGTCGCTTGGGCGAAACAGCAGAGCAGCGACCGCGCGCAGCAGGTTGTTGACGCGACCGATAAGCTGGCGGTGAATATTGGCCTGGAAATCCTGAAGCTGGTGCCGGGGCGTATTTCTACCGAAGTTGACGCGCGTCTCTCTTATGACACTGAAGCGTCTATCGCCAAAGCAAAACGTATCATTAAACTCTACAATGATGCGGGTATCAGCAACGATCGTATCCTGATCAAGCTGGCGTCCACCTGGCAGGGCATTCGCGCAGCCGAACAACTGGAAAAAGAAGGCATCAACTGTAACCTGACGCTGCTATTCTCCTTTGCGCAGGCGCGTGCGTGCGCAGAAGCGGGCGTCTACCTGATCTCGCCGTTCGTAGGTCGTATTCTTGACTGGTATAAAGCCAATACCGACAAGAAAGAGTATGCGCCAGCCGAAGATCCGGGCGTGGTTTCCGTAACGGAGATCTACGAGTACTACAAACAGCATGGTTACGAAACCGTCGTTATGGGCGCAAGCTTCCGTAACGTAGGCGAAATTCTGGAACTGGCGGGCTGCGACCGTCTGACTATCGCGCCGGCATTGTTGAAAGAGCTGGCGGAAAGCGAAGGGGCGATTGAGCGTAAGCTCTCTTTCTCCGGCGAAGTCAAAGCGCGTCCGGAACGCATTACCGAAGCCGAGTTCCTGTGGCAGCATAACCAGGATCCCATGGCGGTTGACAAACTGGCGGACGGTATCCGTAAGTTTGCGGTAGACCAGGAAAAACTGGAAAAAATGATCGGCGATCTGTTGTAATACTAACGGATTGCATGACAATAGCCCGCTTTCCGGTTGAGAGCGGGCTATTTTTTTATTAATGCCGCAGTGAAGAGCGTTCTTTTAAAACCCAATAGTTTACCTTTTGAGGATTTAGTATTGCCGTCCATTCGCGTGTATGATTCTGCATAACGTGACAGTTTTAACGGAATAATTATGAATACTTTACGTATTGGCTTAGTTTCTATCTCCGACCGCGCTTCAAGCGGCGTTTACCAGGATAAAGGCATTCCTGCGCTTGAGGAGTGGCTCGCTTCTGCGCTGACCACGCCTTTCGAGGTCCAACGGCGCTTAATTCCTGATGAACAGGAAATTATCGAGCAAACGTTGTGTGAACTGGTCGATGAAATGAGCTGTCATCTGGTGTTGACCACCGGCGGTACCGGTCCGGCGCGCCGCGACGTCACGCCGGACGCGACCCTTGCCATCGCCGACCGCGAAATGCCAGGTTTTGGCGAGCAGATGCGCCAGATCAGTCTGCGCTTTGTGCCGACCGCCATTCTTTCCCGTCAGGTGGGCGTTATCCGTAAACAGGCGTTAATTCTTAATCTGCCTGGACAGCCAAAATCGATCAAAGAAACGCTGGAAGGCGTAAAAGCGGACGATGGCAGCGTTAGCGTGCCGGGCATTTTTGCGAGTGTGCCGTATTGCATACAACTGCTTGACGGGCCGTATGTCGAAACCGCGCCGGAAGTGGTCGCCTCTTTCCGTCCGAAGAGCGCCAGACGTGAGAATATGTCGGCCTGACCAGGAGAGACTGATAACAGCATCGACCAACGTTTTTACGTTTCGTACCACGTAGGCTTGATAAGCGAAGCGCCATCAGGCATTGCAGAGTAGGGTTATTCCTCCCTGTGCGGGAGGAATAAAAGAGATTTAGTGCGCCTCGCCGATTGGCAGAATAGTACGACCAAATTGCTCGTTTAGCACTTCACCCATCGCCAGATAAATAGCGCTGGCGCCGCAAACCAGACCAACCCAGCCTGCGACATGGATAATCGCTTCGTTACCGGTGATATTGCCGACCGCCAGCAGAGCGAACAGTACGGTCAGACTCAGGAAAACAAACTGCAGCGCGCGGGCGGCTTTCAGCGTACCAAAGAACATAAACAGCGTGAACACGCCCCACAGGCCTAAATAAGCGCCGAGTAGCTGGGCGTCAGGCGCATCCGTCAGGCCCATTTTCGGCATCAGCAGGATAGCGACCAGCGTCAGCCAGAACGAACCGTAAGAGGTAAAAGCCGTTAAACCAAAGGTATTGCCTTTTTTGTACTCCAGCAGACCGGCAAAAATTTGCGCGATACCGCCGTAGAAAATCCCCATCGCCAGAATAATACCGTCCAGGGCGAAAAAACCGGCATTGTGCAGGTTAAGCAGAATGGTGGTCATGCCGAAGCCCATCAGGCCCAGCGGCGCCGGATTAGCCAACTTAGTGTTGCCCATAATTCCTCAAAATCATCATAATTGAATGGTGAAATAGTTTCCCAAAATAACGAGTTCCGTATTCGGGGCGCGGCATAATAATCAGGGGGGAGAGGGCTGTCTATGATCTAATAAGGGGGAAAAGAAAATATTTTCCCCTGTGAGGGCATTCACGCCTGAACCGCCGCCATCATTCGTCGCAGGCAGGCTATTTGCAACACCGCCGGAATAGTAACGCGATACGCGCTGCCGCTCATCGCTTTGACGCCGTTTAACGCCGCGCCGACCGGGCCGCCAAGACCTGCGCCGCGCAACAATCCGTGACCCAGGATGCTCATTGCGGCATGGGTACGCAAAATGCGGGTAAGCTGGGTGGAAAGCAGGTGGGAGACCCCTTTTGCCAGACGGCGATCTTTCATGAGCAGCGGCAGCAGATCTTCCAGTTCAGAAACTTTGGCCTCTACGGCTTGCAGAAATTCCTGCTTATGCGCCGCGTCCATCTTCTGCCAGGTATAACGTAAAAAATGTTCCAGCAGTTGCTGTTCTATTTCAAACGTCGACATGCTTTTATCTGCTTTGAGTTTTAGCCGTTTTGCGACATCCAGCAGAATCGCGCGGTACTGTTTTCCGTGTCCGCGTAATTTGTTGGCGATACTGTCGCCGCCGTAATGCTGAAATTCGCCGGCAATGAGCCGCCAGTTACGGCGGTGTTGCTCCGGGTGACCTTCCATCGCTTTGAACAGTTCGTTATGGCTAAGGACGCTCGACAAGCGAGCTTTGCCCTTTTCGTTATGCGTCAGCAAACGGGCGAAATCGGCGAGCTGCTCTTCGCTGCAATGCTGAAGAAAGTCTAAATCCTCGTCGTGTAAATAGGTGACGTTCATTTTCAGTCTGGCTTTTGGAATAGAAATAACAGCGATTAATCGTCGCCGATGACTTTAAGTCTCGCCATATCGGAAGAATTTACCGTATGACCTGAGAAGGTGATTTTTGATACGCAGCGTTTGTTGTCGTTATCGCTATTAATATTGATCCAGCCTGTTGTCTGACCCTCTTTGATGGAAGAAGGGACGTTCAGGCTTTGGCTGGCGCTACGCGCGGTTTTAAAATAGACGGATGCGCCGCTAAGTTCGATGTCGCCGTGATCCGCCGTGAGCTGAATGCGCTTCACAATGCGGCAGACGGGAATTTTCAGCGCGAGATCGTTCGTTTCATTTCTGGGCATGGCAATAATGCCCAACACCTTATGGTCGTTCGCGTGCGCGACGCTACTTAACGCCAGGCCGAAAAGCAGACCGGTGGAAATCGTTAACACAGATCGCATGGAATTTCTCTTTGACGGGTTCAATAAGCAATTACCGTCTATCATACTCTGCTCATGACAACGATTCATTTTTGTAATCTTTTCTTTTTATTACAATTTTTCTGTGAATAATATTTGTTGTTTAATTTATTTGATGAATATCTATCTGTCTGGTTTTCCGTCGCGCGCTCTCGTCAATAAAAAATTTTTTCATCTCCCCCTTGATGACGTGGGTTACGACCCCATCTTGTAGTCAACCGCAGTGGTGAGTCTGAAAAAAAACGATTCAGGGTAGTTGAAACCGCATGTTTCGCCCTTATTACAGATTCACAACCACATGATGACCGAATTTTTAGTGGAGACGTTTAGATGGGTAAAATTATTGGTATCGACCTGGGTACTACCAACTCTTGTGTAGCGATTATGGATGGAACGCAGGCACGCGTGCTGGAGAACGCCGAGGGCGATCGCACTACGCCTTCTATCATTGCTTATACCCAGGATGGTGAAACTCTGGTTGGTCAGCCGGCTAAACGTCAGGCAGTGACAAACCCGCAAAACACCCTGTTTGCGATTAAACGCCTGATTGGCCGCCGCTTCCAGGACGAAGAAGTTCAACGTGACGTTTCTATCATGCCGTACAAAATCATCGGCGCCGATAACGGCGACGCATGGCTTGATGTGAAAGGTCAGAAAATGGCGCCGCCGCAGATTTCTGCCGAAGTGCTGAAGAAAATGAAGAAAACGGCTGAAGATTACCTGGGTGAGCCGGTAACTGAAGCGGTTATCACCGTACCGGCTTACTTTAACGATGCTCAGCGTCAGGCAACCAAAGACGCTGGCCGTATCGCGGGGCTGGAAGTCAAACGTATCATCAACGAACCGACTGCCGCAGCGCTGGCTTACGGTCTGGATAAAGAAGTCGGCAACCGTACTATCGCGGTATACGACCTCGGTGGCGGTACCTTCGATATCTCCATTATCGAAATCGACGAAGTGGACGGCGAAAAAACGTTCGAAGTTCTGGCGACCAACGGTGATACCCACTTGGGCGGCGAAGACTTCGATACCCGTCTGATTAACTACCTCGTTGACGAATTTAAGAAAGATCAGGGCATTGACCTGCGTAACGATCCGCTGGCAATGCAGCGCCTGAAAGAAGCCGCAGAAAAAGCCAAAATCGAGCTGTCTTCTGCGCAGCAGACCGACGTGAACCTGCCGTACATTACCGCAGATGCCACCGGTCCGAAACACATGAACATCAAAGTGACTCGTGCGAAACTGGAAAGCCTGGTTGAAGATCTGGTGAACCGTTCTATCGAGCCGCTGAAAGTCGCACTGCAGGATGCTGGCCTGTCCGTGTCTGATATCAACGACGTGATCCTCGTCGGTGGTCAGACCCGTATGCCAATGGTGCAGAAAAAAGTGGCTGAGTTCTTTGGTAAAGAGCCGCGTAAAGACGTTAACCCGGATGAAGCTGTGGCTATCGGCGCAGCGGTACAGGGCGGCGTATTGACCGGTGATGTGAAAGACGTACTGCTGCTGGACGTTACCCCGCTGTCCCTGGGTATCGAAACGATGGGTGGCGTGATGACTCCGCTTATCACCAAAAACACCACTATCCCGACCAAGCACAGCCAGGTGTTCTCTACTGCGGAAGACAACCAGTCTGCGGTAACCATCCATGTGCTGCAGGGTGAGCGTAAACGTGCGTCTGATAACAAATCTCTGGGTCAGTTCAACCTGGATGGCATCAACCCGGCGCCGCGCGGTATGCCGCAGATCGAAGTCACCTTCGATATTGATGCTGACGGTATCCTGCACGTTTCCGCGAAAGATAAAAATAGCGGTAAAGAGCAGAAGATCACCATCAAGGCGTCTTCTGGTCTGAACGAGGAAGAAATTCAGAAAATGGTTCGCGATGCAGAAGCGAACGCTGAATCCGACCGTAAGTTCGAAGAGCTGGTTCAGACCCGTAACCAGGGCGACCATCTGCTGCACAGCACCCGTAAGCAGGTTGAAGAAGCAGGCGATAAACTGCCGGCTGATGACAAAACCGCTATCGAGTCTGCGCTGAGCGCGCTGGAAACCGCCCTGAAAGGCGAAGATAAAGCCGCTATCGAAGCGAAAATGCAGGAGCTGGCGCAGGTTTCCCAGAAATTGATGGAAATCGCTCAGCAGCAACATGCGCAGCAGCAGGCTGGTTCCGCTGACGCTTCTGCAAACAACGCGAAAGATGACGACGTTGTCGACGCTGAGTTTGAAGAAGTAAAAGATAAAAAATAATCGCCCTTTGAACGGGTAATTACTGGCACGGGCGAAGAGGTTTCCTCTCCGCCCGTGCATGCATGTTAAGGGCAGATAAAAAGAGATGGCGAAAAGAGATTACTACGAGATTTTAGGCGTTTCCAAAACAGCGGAAGAGCGTGAAATCAAAAAGGCGTATAAGCGCCTGGCCATGAAATATCATCCGGACCGCAACCAGGGTGATAAAGAGGCCGAAGCTAAATTTAAAGAGATTAAAGAAGCCTACGAAGTGCTGACCGATGCGCAAAAACGCGCAGCCTACGATCAGTATGGTCACGCCGCGTTTGAACAAGGCGGTATGGGCGGCGGCTTTAATGGCGGCGCTGATTTCAGTGATATCTTTGGTGACGTTTTTGGTGATATCTTTGGCGGCGGGCGCGGTCGCCAACGTGCGGCGCGTGGGGCTGATTTGCGTTATAACATGGATCTCACCCTGGAAGAAGCGGTGCGTGGCGTGACCAAAGAGATCCGTATCCCGACGCTGGAGGAATGCGACGTTTGCCACGGCAGCGGCGCGAAAGCTGGCACGCAACCGCAAACCTGTCCGACCTGTCATGGTTCCGGTCAGGTGCAGATGCGCCAGGGATTCTTTGCTGTACAGCAAACCTGCCCACACTGTCAGGGACGCGGTACGCTGATCAAGGATCCATGCCATAAATGTCACGGTCATGGGCGTGTTGAAAAGAGTAAAACTCTGTCCGTTAAAATCCCGGCGGGCGTGGATACCGGAGACCGTATTCGTCTGGCAGGCGAGGGCGAAGCGGGCGAGCATGGCGCACCGGCGGGCGATTTGTACGTTCAGGTCCAGGTGAAACAACACCCTATTTTCGAGCGTGAAGGCAATAATCTTTATTGCGAAGTGCCGATCAACTTTGCGATGGCGGCGCTGGGCGGTGAAATTGAAGTGCCGACGTTAGATGGTCGCGTGAAGCTAAAAGTACCGAGCGAAACGCAAACGGGTAAGTTGTTCCGTATGCGCGGGAAAGGCGTGAAGTCCGTACGCGGCGGCGCGCAGGGCGATTTGCTGTGCCGCGTGGTGGTTGAAACGCCGGTCGGTCTGAGCGAAAAGCAGAAGCAACTGCTAAAAGATCTTCAGGAAAGTTTTGGCGGCCCGACGGGGGAGAAAAACAGTCCGCGTTCAAAAAGCTTCTTTGACGGCGTGAAAAAGTTCTTTGATGATTTGACCCGCTAACCATTTTTCCGTTGTTCTTTTCTCCAGCCCGGGTGTTTAACCGGGCTTTTTTCTACCTTTACGCGCCCAGATCTCTGCTCAACGCATCATATTTTCTCATTTGTTGATATTTTGTTTTTGCTGATAAACAAATTGATGTTAATCAGCAGGTTTGGATACGCTCATTTTTGAAAAAAACGTTATGTGATGACGTTAACGATTGCTTTTTAGATGCTGTGAATTGATTTATTTTGAGTATTATCTATATTGCTTTTTTAGTTTCCGGAGGCAGGCAGCGAATGGGATCGAAAGGTGCCAACAAGAACTTTGATTATAATTTGATCAAAATTCTTGACGCTGTAATTTTGTCAGGAAATGCGGCTATGGCGGCAAAAAAGTTAGGCATTACGCCGGCTGCCGTTTCGCTGGCGTTGAAGCGCTTGCAGAGCTATTACCCAGAAGAGCTGTTTAGCAGAGGGAAAGGCGGGCTCATCCCCACGGCTAAGGCTGTCGACATTCACCGAAATTTCAGTCAGGTAATGAAACTGGTGGATGACACATTTCTCAGTAAGAGCAAAAAAGATGAAGCATTCCAGATAACGCTCTTAGGGAGTGATATTGTTGAAAGTTATTATCTTTCTCAGATCTATAACAGCGACATTTTTGACCGTATCTTGATAAATCATTTCTCCGTCAGGAATATGAGCCGGGAGCGCCTCAGCGAGCTGCTGTTTACTGCGCAAGGCGATCTGCTGATCGGCGCTGAGCCTTTGCTGGAATCCGGCATTGAGAATCAAGTCATTGATAGTTTCAAAACATTTGTTTGTATCTGTAGCAGTAAACATATGCTGAATACTTTGTCACAACTATCATTACATCATTTTTATTCTTCGCGTCATGCGTTATATCAGCCGGGCATGGGAGCCTCGGTGATATATCATGATAGCCAATTATTTAAGGATGAACTTTATTATACCGGCAGACGTATTGTCGGCTATCGTAGTGATTCGCTTAACGGTTTGATGAGCATGATCGAACGAACCTCGTTGATTGCGTTAGTGCCTTTAAAATTAGCGCTTTTTTATAAAAATCACCGTAAATATGACATTAAATTTATTCAACCACCGCCTGAACTGGCTTTTAAGTCAATTCAGGTGTATGCATCCTGGAACAAAAATAGTAACAATATAACGACGATTAATGAGATGGTAAGTATGTTACAAACGCTATCCTCCTTTCGCCGCTAATAAACCTCATTTTTAATTTTTGAGTTAATATTATTTTAAATGATGTGCTTTGATTTTTACCTCCCGGACAAGGCGCTTACACTCCTCTTGTTAATTATTAATTTATAATGATTCAGGAGTGTTAAAATGTCTATTCCCAACCATGTATCGACAACGGAAGTTGTACTATTGGAGCTGGAGATCTTACTCACTATTATTGCGGTTGGCGCGTGGGGAGGTTTTGTCAGCTATCTTTTACGCAAAGATAAGTCAGAACATAATAGTTCCCATGAAAGTATTAAATATTTATTAACGCAAATCGTTATTTCCTGCTTTACCAGCTTCTTGTTAAGCGCGATTGCGATTGAAAAAGAATGCAGTTTCAACACTGTTCTGCTGGCGGCAGGCTTAGGCGGTGTTTTTGCTGGCCCCATCTTAAAGATTCTTGGCCAGCGGATTAAAAAAATTATCGAAGGGAGTAATTCAAATTAATGATCCTTCGTGATATCAGGCTCATCCGTGAGCCTTTTATGCGTATTTTCTCAGTCGGCGTCAGGCCACCCTATTCTTGAGCCAGCCATAAATAAATTGTTCGTTGTTGTAGTTCTTCTCAGCAACATTTAAGTAATACGCGCCCTGACTGCAATTGAGGGCTTTCACCAAAATGACTTCCCCTTCCTGGCCTCGCCAGTCCAGATAATGTTCGAGAGCGGTAATCGTCTTCGGGCCAATATTACCGTCCACATGAATATCCGGGTAACGTTTACCTTCGTGATTAAAGGCGTTCAGCCAACGTTGCAGCCACTTGCTGGGGTGATAAGCGCCTATGTTGACTGCCGCATCACACAGCTCGAATGAGACCGGCCATGATAGCGTCGAGATAACATCAAAGCCTGGTTTTATCCAGTAATCCTCTTCAAGGATCGCGTAGGCTTCGGCACGGGTCAAATCCCGCATATCGCCAGCATAACCATGCGCTCGCGCCGTTGCTTCGGTAATGCCCCAATGAGTAGCGCCACCTTTATCTTTAGGATTAAATACGTAACCGCCTTCAAGTGCGATAATTCCATCTATAATTGGATTCATCTTCCCTTTCCTTCGCTTAGTGAATATGCAGATACATGAGAGAACCTAACGTTACTGAGAATACGGTCGTCAGGGCGGCGATGGTTTGCCGTACAATCTGTTTTTTTCTTCCCTTTGTTTCGCTATCCGTCGCGATAATGGATATATCACTATTAACTTTGAGGCCTTGTCTTGGAATGGTAATAAAAAGATCGTTAATACCAAGCGCTTTAAGGTCACGTCTGATTAAATAGAGTATCTGCGTTAGATTTGCATCATTAACATAGTGGCTTCGACTTCCCCATAACGCGTTGGTTATTTTTTGTCGCTCGATAATCTCCAGATGAGCATTCTCGATGATGAAGCTGAGACACCTGGCTCTCATCGCAGTCATTTTAATAATCTGCGAGTTTGAAGCCTTTCTCAACTCATATTTTCCTTCATTGTAAATGCAGTTACTATTAATGATATAACTTTTCATAACGTCATCCTTTAGAAATATACATCCTGGTTGTCTGTGGTGACTATATTGTATGAGAAATATCTTAATCCAATAAATGTCACTGGTTTTATTGTATTGCCACTGTCTATAGTGAGCGTAGTCACATTATTTCATTGTAATTAAATGATATTTAATTACATGATAAATGATATTTACTATGTTCTCACCAGAACGGAGTAAGTGAGTGATGAGAAGTGTTGTTTTCTCTTCGGTAGACGGTGCTGTTAACCTCATTTTTATGATTTTTATATCATCTAAAAAGATGATGTTTTGTGATTAGCTATTTTTTATGTCTGTAACGATTATGGACCCCGCAGAACGAGCTGCGACAATTTTGAAACGTAAAAGGAAATTAAAAATGGCTACTAGCAAACTGATCCAGGGTGATACGCTTACTGAAACCAGCAATGCAGCAGATGGTTTTAACCCTGCAAAAGAAGACAGCAAATTTAGCTACACTTCCGCCCGCGTAGCGAAGCGTGTGTATAACAAATATAAGAAAGCTGACAATAAGCCGAAAGTGTTTGGCTACTTCACTGACTGGTCACAATATGATGGACGTTTACAGGGTAACGATACGCCGTCGGAACGTGGTCGTGGCTACGATTTGGCCCAGGTCTCTCCTACTGCTTACGACAAAATTATTGCAGGTTTTGTTGGTATTGTTGGTTTCCGTAAAATTGACGGTCAGTCTCGTGACGTAGTACAGGAAGCGGCAGACGCGTGCGGCAAAGTAAAATATGAGCCGACCTTCCTCGACCCGTGGGGGGATTTCCAGTCTTATGTTAACGTCGGCCATTCAGTCAGCGGCTGGGATGTTGATCCGAAGACGGTCACGCAGTCCAACACCAAAGGTTTCCTGGGCGGGTTGCGCGATCTGCAGGCGAAAGCCAAACAGCAGGGCCACGATTTGACGCTTTCTATGAGTATTGGCGGCTGGACCATGAGTAACGGCTTCCATGAAATGACCTCCAGCGCCGAATCCCGTTCTATCTTCGCGAAAGGCGTAGTGAAACTGTTCAAACAGTTCCCGATGTTCAGCGAAGTCGACCTTGACTGGGAATACCCGAACGTTGAAGCTGCCGGCAACCCGTATGGCCCGGAAGATGGCGATAACTTTGCGCTGCTGATTGCGGAACTGCGTAAAGAGCTGGACAACGCGGGCCGTAGCGATGTGAAAATTTCTATCGCCGCATCTGCGGTTGTCGCCAACATTGAATACTCCAATGTGAAAGCGCTGATGGCGGCCGGTCTATACTATATCAACGTAATGACCTATGACTTCTTCGGTACGCCGTGGGCAGAGACGCTGACTCACCACACCAACCTGAACGCGCTGGAGAAAGGGGCATGGGGCGTTGATACTATTATCGACCATCTGCTGGCGGAAGGCTTCCCGGCCGATCGCATCAATATTGGTTATGCCGGTTACACCCGCAATGGCCGCGACGCCGAAATCAATAGCTTCTCTCCTTTAAACGGCAGCTACAACCCAGGTACCGGCACCACTACCGGTACGTTTGAGTCGGGTACCAGTGAATGGTACGACGTTATCTATAACTACCTAGATCTGGAAAACCAGAAAGGCCGTAACGGCTTTAACGTGTACACCGACCAGGTTGCCGATGCGGATTACCTCTACAACCCGGAATCCAAACTGTTCCTGTCTCTGGATACGCCGCGTTCAGTGAAAGCGAAAGGCGAATACGCCGCGAAGCTGGGGCTGGGTGGTGTGTTTACCTGGACCGTTGACCAGGACAACGGCGTGCTGGTCAATGCGGCGCGTGAAGGTCTGGGCTACGAGATCGAATCTGAAGTCATTGATATGGAACCGTTCTACTTCGAAGGCATCAACGTCGAAAAAGATGAGGATGAAGAAGATGAGACCGTGGTTGTCAATCATGCGCCGAAAGCGGCAATTGAGCTGCTGGTTGTTGGTGGTTCTACCGTACAGTTGTCTGGCGCCGGTTCTTCTGATGAAGATGGCGATGCGCTGACCTTTAGCTGGGGTGTGCCGACCGAGATCGATGTTGCGGACAAAACCGTGTCAGTCATTCAGTTCACCACGCCGGAAGTAAGCGCGAAAACAACCCTTCAGTTCACACTGTTTGTCCGTGATGAGCAGGGTGAACCCTCTTCTCAACAGCGTTTCGTGCTGACGGTTGTTCCGGCGGCTTCTGACGTCCAGCCAGAACCCGCAGATGACGTTGTTCCGGACGAAGAAGATGTGACCCCTGAGGAAGATGACGTTACACCTGCTGAGGACAATACGCCGAATCCGCTGTGGGATAAAGATACTGTCTATGGCGCAAGTTGGGGCACTTTCGAAATCGTTAGCTGGAAAGGCCATAACTATCAGGTGAAATGGTGGTCTGTGGGTGACCAGCCAGACCTGAACTGCAGTGCCAGCGGCGCATGGACCGATCTTGGCGCTTACTAATACACGGCATTAAATACGATATATTGGATTCATGATTCAAGCCCCGGTTTACCGGGGCTTTTCTCCACCAGGGACAGCGGAAGATTACACCATGACCGTTTCCATCCATACCAACACATTTGACGTCAACAGCGGGTATCAAAAAATCATCTTAACTTTCATCAATGAGAGCGATCAACCGGTCGATATGAACCATGCCGCGATAATATTCACGGCTTCCGGACACATCGATCCATGGGGAAATCGCGGCGGTACGCTGGACACTAACGACATCATCATTAATAGCAGCGACGCATTACTTCTTCAACCGGGCGAACGCGGGACGCTTTCCCTGAGTCTCGCGGCTACACAGGTGCCGGTAAAAATGTCCGCCATCACGTTGACGCTGGCGCCATCTTCCACCGAAGGCGCTGCGTCTGAAACGATATCCGATGAAGACTCGCCAGTTATACCCGCTACAGATACAGCCTGCCGGGCGTGACGCTACAGGTAAAAGGTTGGCCTGATTACCTTGCTCACGGTAGCGATCCGGTTCTGGTAGTGGAGGTTGAGGTGAACGGGAACGGCGGCTGGCTGGCGGATAAGAGGGTAGAGTATTATGCTTTTCCACATTATTTTAGATAATAACGCTGCGTATTTGCATTAATCCGGATTAGTGGTTTGATATTCGAACCCACGATCTTTCGAATCTCTTTTCCGGTGATTCTTGTCTCTCATTCTTTTTACGTAACTTATTATTGCTTTTCTGTAATCATTTTGTTTTGAGAATTGTCTTAATCATAAAAATATTGCGTATTAGTGCTTTATGAATACAGAAATACTGCATAGCGATGTTATTTATTATTAATTTAAGCGTTTTTTGAGAGGTTATACTGTGGTGCTACATGAAGTAAGTAACAGTTAATGAAAAAATGATGAACAACGCTTTTGCTCAAGATAATAATGAGAATTTATTACACTCTTTTCTTTTTTCTCAGCAGGCTAAACCTCACGCGGCGATTGATGCCTTATTTTCGGCATTGTTGCCATTTGGTCAGCCGTTTACGTTAGGTATTGGCGATGAGATTTACTTACAGGAAAATGATGAAAACTACATTGTACTACTGGAGTCAGGGATCGTTTCTTTCTGCCATAATAATAACCGATTTCATATATCTTCAGCGTTTTCGCCATCGGTCCTGGGGATGGTTGATAGCTATGGTGCGACCTATAACGTCCCGGTGCGACCGGAACACTTTTTGCTCGCAGAAACGGCCTGTACTGGTAGATTTGTTTGCCTGGCTGATTTCATAAAAATAGCCGATGAATGTGATTTGTGGCATGACGTGGCCCGCTGTCTGGCTTACCGACTGATGGTGATGAGCGCGCGCGATTGTGAATTAGTCGGCGTCGATTCTTATCTGAAAGTCCGGACGCTGCTAATTGAAATCTGGGCGTATCCGCAGACCTACCGGGAAAACATTATTGTGTTGAATTTTATTCAACGGCGTACCGGGATATCACGCAGTCGGACCATGAAAATTCTGTCTGAACTGAAAAAGGGCGGGTATATCCATATCGATAATGGTCGGTTAACAGCGCTCGGAAAACTACCCGTGGCATATTAATGAACTATACGCAACGATACATTTACATATTGCCGCTGGATTTGCATCTTATCGTTAATAGAATGTTTTATTTTAAATTGTGATGGAAATTATTTTTAAAAAGTCAATGCGCTAAAGGTTATGGGCCAGGTGGCTAATGTTAATTTAACACAATAAGTTAGCTCCGATTCTTTAAAACCAAACGTCGATGATTACAACTTGCTTTTGGCTTGCTAATAATTAATAACTTCGTTATCTCATTATAACGCAAAGATTAACTCACGACGCTGAGTTGCTGTTTTATTGCCGTCTGACATTTATTCCAGAACAAGAAGACGCTTTTTTTACCTAATAAAAAACCGTGATATTGCTATGAAGCGATTGGCGGAATGGGTTCTACCGCGCAAGCGGATACTACTACCGTCACTGGCGGTACGGTAAATTTTGCTGGGTAGATCGTTGACGCCGCCTGTTCTGTTTCCGCTGACTCTGCCGATCAGACTATGACATTAGATCAGGTTCGCGCCAGTAAATTAACCGAGGCCGGTATGGTGGCGAATCAAAAAGATGACTTCGCCATTAATCTGGAAGGCTACGATACTCAGTCCAGCCAGAATGCGGCGGTTATTTTTAATGGCCAGCAGGACGCAAACCAGCCGGGGTCGCTGGCGAATACGGGCGGAGCAGGTTCGGCGACGAATGCCGCCACAGACCGTGAAACTGACGCGTAGGCATTAAGCTATTTTTACAGGCGTCTTCCGATAGCGGGAGGCTTTCCGATCTTATCGAGCGAGACTTTTATTATGTATTATCACGCGTTAAAACTTTCCCGGCCAGCGATGCTGGCGCTGGCAAGCCTTGCGCTATCTGGCGCGGCAATCGCCGCCGATCTTACTCCGGCGCCGCAAATTGTCCCAACGGCGCAGGCATACATCGTTAGCCATCCGGATAAAGTAGGAGAAGTCGTGCACGACTCAGGATATGTTGTAAATGGCGATTCAGAAAGCGAAGGGGGGATATTCGCTCAGAGGAGAGCGCAAAGAAGTGAAAGTAAAATGAATACTATGCGTTGTGTAATACCGGTAATTTTACTTTCCTTTATCGTGCATGAAGGGAAGGCAAAATCGACCGCTCAGATTCATTTTATAGGCTCGGTTGTCGAGGCTGGCTACTGAAATGACGTGGGAACCTTAGAAATTTAATGGCATAACAAAGAGGGTATTGAGCGCTATATTATTGTCGAGAATATGGTTACGCCGATATCGTCTCCTCATGCAACGGTAAAACAAGATTATTTGGATGAAGATAAGCAATTAGCAGGGCTATGCATTGTTTACGACTGAACGGCACAGCAGTCAATAGACAGTGTCCCGTTAATATAGTGTGAGGATATATGTCAAATGTTCTCATCTTCCCGGGACACGGTCTACAAACGTCATCTTTAAGTAAACGGTGCTAAAAAGAAAAGTATCAACAATAGAAGAGCGGGAATACCGATAGATATAATTTTACTATATCGGTGAGTATGATATTGAAGAGTTTGTGGCGGTATGTCAGCAGAGTGTATGATAAATCTATCATCGATTTTTATACCCTGTCTGGGGAGCGTGACGAACAGTTCGGAAAGCCCGATTTGTTGTAAGTCTCGCCGTAGTAGATAAAGAAGCTGCGTCAAATTAGCATCGCTAACAAATTGGCTTCGCTCTCCCCAAACCGCGTGTGAAATCATCTCCCGCGTAATCAACTTCTTATAAGCATTTTCAAAAAGATAGCTTAAACAACGCGCACGCATTAGCGTGACTTTTAACACTTTTTTATCACGTAATGATATTATTTCTCTCAATGACTCATTATAAATAAATTCGCTATTAATAGTATATTTTCTCATGAATTCACTCCATTTTGATATTCATAAGGTAAATTTCACACTATCAGTGTTTCCACTGGGGTAAAGTGCTCCGTACATAGACATGGATAAGCGTAGAGATCCTCAAAGGAATAAGGGAATCATTTATGATTAAATAGGGAAATATCATGTTTTTTGTTTTTGTTATAAAGCATGTTAAATGTTTTTGATGCTTTTATAGAATGTTTTTATAGGTTTTTTATTTTATTTGAACTGGAATGATACAAATTAAGTTATAGTTTAATGCCAAACAGGTAAAAGAAATGATTTATTTATTGAAATAAAAGAGATGCAAGGATAATCTGCGCCCAAAGTGATAGTGCCAGAGTATGCCAGCCAGGATAACTTATATGCAGCCAATAAAAAATGCCAGGAAAATTGACTATAATCTGATCAAAGTATTCGATATGGTTATTACTGAAGGAAATGCAACCAGAGCGGCCAGGAAACTTGATGTTACGCCTGCGGCAGTCTCTCAAGCGCTTCTTCGCTTACAAAATCTTTATGGCGAAGAGTTATTTATCCGAACCCGTAAAGGATTAATTCCCTCCAGAAAAGGTAAGTCGCTCCACCATGTATTCCGCCAGGCAATTGAATCTATAGAAAGCACGCTTTACGATAAAACATATACTCAGGAGAGTAATGAACTTATTGTGCTGGGTAGTGATATAACAGAAAACTATTATTTTTCAGCATTGCTGGATACCATGCTAGTTAATCGACATGTTATTAAACACTATGCGATTAAAAAAACAGGAGAGTACTCGCCAGCCTCCATGCTAATGCGTGGGTATGCGGATGTGATCATGGGAATTCAGGAAATTAAGAACGAGATGATCGAAAGTTATCTTATTGATAATTTATCTGATTTTGTGTGCATTTGTGGTGAAAAGAGTCCACTGGTTGGACTTGAGCAAATGTCGTTATATAATTTTTATGCCGCCAGGTATGCTGTTTACCATTCGGATATGTTTTCTTCTTTTATCTCTGATACCATTGATTTGTTCAAAAATAGTACGCCTTATACGGGGCGCTGGGAGTTAGGTTATCATAGTGATTCACTATTTGGCGTTATGAATATTGTTGAAAAAAGTGATATGGTGGCGATTTTGCCAGAAAAGATTGCCGCTTACTTTAGAGATGTGAGACATTATAATATAAAAATAATACGTATACCGGATGAAATTATTTTCCGTAAATTGCCCATTTATGCTTATCTGGCCACGAACAGTGCTCGTTATAAAAATGCCAAAAAACTGATATCAACCTTTCAGTCCACTTTTCTTTTTAGGCCAGAAAAGCAGCCTGATACTTTGGCTGAAAATAGCACATCCTTATGCCATTTATAGGTTGGGCATAAAGTTATTGTATTAAATAAATAAACATTGTAACCATGGTTAGCAAAGCGAAAAATAATGCCGTATATTTATAACTTTCTTTTTTCAGACGAAACGGTATTTTTTTACTTTCATTGCTGATAATGATATCCGCCTCTACTTTAATGCCGGTTCGTGGTACAGTAGAAAAAAACTGGCTAAGACCAAAGCTTTTAAGATCGCGCCGTAGTAGATACAAAATCTGGGTCAGGTTGGCATCGCTGATAAATTGGCTTCTTTCTCCCCAAAGTTCGTTGGTGAGTTGTTTTTTATAAATAATTTCTTGTTGAGCATGGTTCAACATATATTCCAGACACTTTACACGCATTGCGGCTATTTTTATCATCTTTCCCGTCTTGATACTTTTCAGCTCATTGGTTTTATTATTGTAAGTGTGCGTGTTATTAATTAAATAAATAGTCATGATATTATTTCACTGATTTAATTGGGTGGCAATAATAGTATGTATATTAATTTTATGGATCAACTGGTATAACTACAATAATATCTTTTTGCGGAGGAAAGTTGTATCACGTCACAAAAATGAGGTTTTTTTAGAATAGCTAAAATTCCATTTTTAGCTATTCTAAAAATCAAATGCTATTGATGTTAAATTTTATCGGTAGATTGATGTGTTTTGATTAGTTTATTGTTGGTGTAAAATAATTTGAATTATGCCATAAGGCTTATGTCAATCATGAAAAAGGGATAGGCTATTAGTTGTAATGCATTAATACTACATAACTGCTATGCTTTTATATTAGTGCCAGGGAAATAAACTCTCTGGATGATAAAGAATAGTTTTAGTCTGGGTTTTATTTTATGGATGTTTTATTTTAAATTATTAAACCGATTTCTCTTGTTGAAGTAGGGTAATTTGCTAAGCAACTGGCTGGCATGTTGTGGCCCCTCGTTGTCTATATCTGAATTAATCAGGAGAAACGTATGAATAAGAAAAGTTCGTCAATGGTTAACTTGCCCGCACCGCGTGAGCCGATTAACCAGAAAATCGACACTAATAACGCATTGGTGTTAAACCATAACGCCATATATGAACAACGATTAGCGGAGATCACTCAATCTAATACCTGTGACAAGGCCATTGTAACCGTAAATCCCTACGGGACCGCCCCGTTGAGTCTCTATCTGGGGGTTTGGATTGATGAAGCCGCCGCGCTTGAGATCAATGTTGTTGATAGCGAAGCGACAACAGAGGCAATGCGTTATCAATATGATGTATATCCGGGTGCTAACCTTATTCCTGTGTGTGGGATGGTATCTGCGGTGAATAATCAGATTACCCTGCGCCTTGCCTCGCAAATTGTCGGGCTATATACAGTGATGACAGACGCGTTACCGCCCACAGATTCGGCTAACGTGAGCCTCGGTTTCCCCATTATTAGCGTCTCCTATCCTGCGCAGCAGGCCTCGCTGATGGATGAAGGACTTTATTTCTCCACCTATTTTGATCGGTATAATCTGGCTTTTGATCATAACGGGATTGTCCGGTGGTATGTAAGTCAGGAAATCCCTTCTTATAATTTTGTCAGAATAGATAATGGCCATTTCCTGGCGACGTCACAGGGAATAAACCATTGTCTGAATATGTACGAATTTGACATTATGGGACGGGTTTATACGGTTTATCTTCTCGACAATGAGTTCCATCACTCCATTCTTCCCATTGAGAACAATCTGGCGATTGCGCCTTCGGAATACAGCAATGGACGGCCAGATGGTTACTCAACCGGAAAAGATGGCGTTTCTATTATTAACTTATCTACCGGACTTGAAGTCGCTTATTACGATATGCTGCATGTGATGGATTATTCCAGATCGCCGCGTCCTTCCGGAAGCGCGCCAGGTCAGGATGTATCAATGGATGACTGGCTGCATATCAACCAAAGCTATATTAATGAACCCAACAATTTGCTGATCTGTTCCGGTCGACATCAGAGCGCGATTTTTGGCGTAAATGTGGATTCCGGTGATCTGCGCTTTATCATGGCGAACCATGAGGATTGGTCTGATGAATTCAAGCAATACTTATTAACCCCTGTCGATGATGATGGCGTCCCACTGTATGATCTTACCTCGCCGGGAGGGATTGATGCGGCAGATAAGGATTTCTGGACCTGGGGGCAGCATAACATTGTTGAAATTCCAAATGATGAGCCTGGTATTCTGGAGTTTATGGTCTTTGATAATGGTAACTATCGTTCACGCGAAGATGCGAAAAGTCTGTTGCCGCTCGATAACTTCAGCCGGGTGGTTCAGTTTAAAATAAACCTTAACACGATGACTGTAACGCGTCCGTATGAGTATGGTAAAACGGAAGTCGGGAACCGGGGCTATAGCAGTTTTGTGAGCGCTAAGCATTTATTGAGTAATGGTCACCTGGTTATTCACTTCGGCGCGACGACGGTTGATGAGTTTGAGCATACCATTACCGCGCAACCTGGCTACAGCGATCTTGTCGATCCGGATGAAGGGCAACAGGCATTAGGCCGACTGGTATTACAAGAAATCAATAAAGAGACGAAAGAGGTCTTGTTCGAAGCGCTGATGACGTCGGGCTATTTCAAGAACGAAGAGACGAATGGCGCGAATTATCGTTATGATATTTCTGCATTTCGGGTATATAAAATGCCGCTGTTTGCATGACTAAGCATGTTATGCGGCCGGTTATCGACCGCATAACATTATGGCTTATTTGCTAATATCATCCACGCGCATGGTGTGGTCAGGTTGAATATTGTTAACCTGCTTCATATAGTTAACCAACGCCGGTGCGGTTTGTATCCCCATATATTTGATATTTTTACCTTTAGTGAAGGTAAATCCGCCACCGCCTTTACCGATAAAGGAATCCAGCGCGACGGTATAGAGTTTACTGTCTTCTACCGGTTTGCCTTTGATATCAAATTCGACAATACGCTGGCCCAGCGGTTTGGTGCTGTCATATTTAAACTGGACGGTTTTCGATACGTGCAGCATACCGTTTTTCAGATCGGCAGCGTGTGACATGATGGATTTCAGATCCTTACCGCTGATTTCCATGCTCATGACATCGTTGGTGAACGGATACATACTCAGCACATCACCATAGGTGATATTACCTTTCGGCAATTCGGTACGGATGCCGCCAGCATTATAGAAAGAGGCGTCGGCGCCAGGAACGGTAGCCATCAAGGCGTCGGTGATTAAGTTGCCGGTTGGCGCGGATTCACCGTAAGAACGGGTCAGCACTTCCGGAGAGTGCGCGACCACCTCATCGGTAATTTTCTTAACCTTGTTATCCCATTCGTCAATTTTGGCCTGCGTGACTGGATCTGGCTTATAAGTATCCGCATACAGGGTGATCAACTTACCATTGTAGCTGTCTACTTTTTTGGTTTCCGGGTTCCAGTCAAGCACCAGTTTACCTAATTCGATAGTGTACGCATCCGTGGAGACGACAAGGGTATTACCCACTTTAATCGGTTCTGGCGTACCTTTATGCGCATGGCCAGTAACCAGCACATCCAGCCCATAGCCTGAAAGCGTTTTGGCCATTTCTACATCGGTTTTCAGTGCACGCGCGACATCAGCCTCGCCTGCGCTGGATTGCATACCAGGCACGCCTTCATGAATAAGCAGCACGGTCAGATCGACTTTACCTTTCAAATCTTTCAGCGCTTTTTTGATATAAGGAACGGGGTCGCGGCAATCTACGCCTTCACGCACGCCAGCGGCAATGGCTTCATAGAATGCGGAAACGCCGTGGGAGCCAATGACACCAATTTTTAAACCGTTTTTTTCGACAATAGTATAAGGTGTATCTATCAGCGGTTTATCTGTACCGCTATAGAAAACATTGTTTAATAACACCGGGAATTTAAAATTTTTGAGTTGCTTAACTAGATTTTCATACCCATGGTCAAATTCATGATTCCCGACAGAAACCGCATCGTAGGGCATAGTATTCATAATATCAACAATGGCTTCGCCTTTGGTCAGCGTACTGATAAAGGGTCCTGTAAAATAGTCGCCGGCATCGAAGAAAAAGACATCTTTTTCTTTTGCTTTTGCATCTTTCACAATTTTCGAGATGGGCGCAAAACCTCCTACCGGACGTGTCCTGGATACATAGGGGATAATTTCTGGGGTCACATGGGCATGTAAATCGTTTGTATAATAAATTGTGATGTCACGCGCATCGGCTGAAAAGGAAATGGCTGAAGACAAACCAATACACAGCGACAGTAGGGATATCGAAAACTTTTTGTTCATATAAACCATCCATTTACGCTACATTAAAGAAAAACAACGTCTGTAGTCGTGTCATTAACGCCTACAAACTGGGCAAATTAAGTAATATTCATCAAGTTTATTAATTATTAAAACTCGAAGCCGATCAGGTAATTCATACGGTCGCCGTAGCCGTCATACCCCAATTTATTATTGAAGTAACGGTAAGAGACGGAGGCGGTCCATCGCGGCATAAATTTCCATGTAAA
The DNA here is from genome assembly GCA_900478215.1 of Salmonella enterica subsp. houtenae serovar Houten. Taxonomy (NCBI): domain Bacteria; kingdom Pseudomonadati; phylum Pseudomonadota; class Gammaproteobacteria; order Enterobacterales; family Enterobacteriaceae; genus Salmonella; species Salmonella enterica. The sequence continues at coordinate 3,796,730 of LS483478.1, read as the reverse complement.
CGTTACCGCGCCGTTTAGGCCGGTCGTCCCGCCCTGCTGTTCGGCGTAGGCATCATTACGATCCATTTCAACTTCGTTCCAGTTTGAAATGACGAACTTTTCATTAAACATATCGAAGTTATAAGCCGCGACCCAACCGAGAACATAACCGTTAAAGCCTGTCGCCTGTCCATACTTTTTAGAGGTATAATCGTTCGATAAGTTATGAACAGCGAAATAGGGCTTAATAAAGCCTGATGGGCTGGTTAAACCCAGATAACCTACTCCGTACATCATGTTTAATTCATCGCCGAATTTATTCTCCATCGACATATAGAGTTTCATCATTGCGGTAAAGTTAGAGCCTTCAACCACCCTATAATGTCCCAGAAATTGGGTAACATGGTTACGGCCTTCTACAGGATGGTTGAGCACGTTCATTTCATAAAATGATGCAAATTCACCCCTGTCAAACACGGCGCCGAAATCCGCTACTGCTTTCCACACTTCGCCGCGATCGACATTGACAAAGCCTTTATTCCAGTCGCCGTATCCGAAGCTAAGTTTACCGTATACGCGTTTCAATTCCGCTGCCTGACCATTAAAGCAAGAGAAAAGAACACATGCGGCGAGTAGACTATTAATATATTTCTTATTTTTCATGCTCAACTCCATGAGGTAAAAACACAGTGAAATGTTGTGTAAAGAAGCGAATTCTAAGGAGTGTCTTTTTATTCGTAGGTGATAGATGTCTCAAAAATATCAGCGATATATATCCATTAAATATTAGTGTCAGATAATGTTGTTTGTTGTGTGATAACTGTTTGATTTATAATTTATGTCTCTGTTGCAAAAGTCACACCGGATAGCCTTAAATTAATGAAACTTAGAATGGGAATAATTTCTCGTAAAGACAACTTACGGTCAGTGAATGAGGATGTTATCGTTGAAACAGCAACATATATTGACATCACAACAAGGGTTCTGACACATGAGCCATATTTGAGATCTGCATCACTCGTTCGCGATCCTTTTTTTTATAGACTGCTTCAGGCGTGTTTTCTTTAGCACGAAATATATTTATGGTATTAATATTATAATGCATGTGAATAATTTCCTGCGATAAAAAGATGCTGATGGAAGAAATATAAGATAAATCGAATGTAATAGTGCAATTAATTTAGGCTGTATTCCGCAGCCGGGTCTATCGGCAAATATATCGTAATCAGACCGTGCGATAACTCAAAGGAGTTGAAATGAAAAGAACAGTCGTTGCCAGTATGATAGGGTTGGCGCTATGCGCTGGAAGCGTATTATCAACCGCGCAAGCGGCAACCGCAAAGCGCCCTAATTTAGTCATTATTCTGGCGGATGATTTAGGGTATGGCGATCTCGCCACCTACGGGCACCGCATCGTTAAAACACCTAACATAGATAAATTGGCGCAGGAGGGGGTGAAGTTTACCGACTATTATGCGCCAGCGCCTCTGTGTTCTCCTTCCCGCGCGGGCCTGTTAACTGGCCGTATGCCGTTCCGTACCGGAATCCGTTCCTGGATACCGGAAGGCAAAGATGTTGCGTTGGGGCGTAATGAACTGACTATCGCCAATCTGCTAAAACAGCAGGGCTACGACACGGCGATGATGGGGAAATTACACCTTAATGCGGGCGGCGATCGCACCGATCAGCCGCAGGCGAAAGACATGGGCTTTGACTATACGTTGGTTAATCCGGCGGGATTTGTCACCGATGCTACGCTGGACAACGCCAAGGAGCGCCCGCGCTATGGCGTGGTGCATCCTACGGGGTGGATTCGTAATGGCCAACATATTGGCCGCGCAGATAAGATGAGCGGCGAATTTGTGAGCTCTGAAGTTGTGAACTGGCTGGATAACAAAAAAGACGATAATCCGTTCTTCTTATATGTCGCCTTTACCGAAGTCCATAGTCCGCTGGCGTCGCCGAAAAAATACCTTGATATGTATTCGCAGTACATGACCGACTACCAGAAGCAGCATCCGGATCTGTTCTACGGCGACTGGGCAGACAAACCGTGGCGTGGCACCGGCGAATATTACGCCAATATCAGCTACATGGATGAGCAGGTCGGTAAAGTGCTGGATAAAATTAAGGCGATGGGCGAGGAAGATAACACCATCGTCATCTTTACCAGCGACAACGGCCCTGTCACGCGTGAAGCGCGTAAGGTGTACGAGCTGAACCTGGCCGGGGAAACCGACGGTCTGCGCGGACGTAAAGACAACTTGTGGGAAGGTGGCATTCGCGTACCTGCAATCATCAAATACGGCAAGCATATTCCACAGGGAATGGTAACGGACACGCCGGTGTATGGTCTTGACTGGTTGCCGACGCTGGCCAACATGATGGACTTTAAACTCCCGACCGATCGTACCTACGACGGCCAGTCTTTAGTTCCGCTACTGAAGGACAAGACGTTAAAACGCCAGAAACCACTGATCTTCGGTATCGATATGCCATTCCAGGACGATCCGACGGATGAGTGGGCGATCCGCGACGGCGACTGGAAGATGATCATCGATCGCCAGAATAAACCCAAATATCTCTATAACCTGAAAACCGATCGTTTCGAGACGCTCAATCAAATTGGTAAACAGCCGCAGATTGAGAAACAGCTTTACGGTAAGTTCCTGAAATATAAACAGGATATTGATAACGATTCGCTGATGAAAGCCCGTGGCGATAAGCCGACGCCTGTCACCTGGGGCTAATGAAATAATTATAAAAAATTAAGTATGCCACTTAGGGCGATGCCCACCTGATCTGGTCACTCTGTGCCGGATCAGGTTCTTTTATTTCAGGGAAGGTAATGATGTTTGGGAAAAGTTGTCAGGTCATGGTTAAACCAACCGGATCGGTGTGTAACCTTGACTGTAAGTATTGTTTTTATCTGGAGAAAGAAAAGCTCTATCCGGATCGAAAAAACCATTACAAAATGTCGGAAGAGACCCTTGAACTCTTCATCAGGCAGCAGATTGCCGCACAGGATATTGATGAGGTTATTTTTGCGTGGCAGGGCGGGGAACCCACATTAATGGGCATCCCGTTTTATCGTAAAGCCATTGCATTTCAGCAGCGCTATTGTGGCGGCAAAACCATCGTCAATACCTTCCAGACCAATGGCATCCTGATCAACGACGACTGGGCGACCTTCTTCCGGGAGCATGATTTTCTGGTTGGCGTCTCTATCGATGGCGATGCCGCGTTACACGATGAGTGGCGAGTGACGCGCTCCGGAAAGCCGACGCATAAAAAAGTAGAAAATGCGGTGCGTTGTCTGGCGCAACACGACGTAGAATTTAATACCCTCACGGTGGTTAACCGTACCAATATGCATCATCCTGTTCAGGTCTATCGCTACCTGAAAAGCATTGGTAGCCGCTATATGCAATTTATCCCTTTAGTTGAACGCTGCGGGGAGAATGGGCTGGCGCAGCCGCAGGATAAACACATCGCGATGACGCCGTGGTCGGTCGATAGCCTGCAATTTGGTCAGTTTCTGAATGCGGTATTTGATGTCTGGATCCGTGAGGATATCGGCGACATCGGCATCCAGCTATTTGAACAGACTCTGGCGGCCTGGTGCGGCTTGCCGCCGCAGGTTTGCGTTTTTGCTCCCACCTGCGGCAGCGCGTTTGCGATGGAAATGAACGGCGATGTTTATAACTGCGATCACTTCGTATATCCGCAATTTAAACTGGGGAATATCCACCAGAAGACGCTGCGTCAAATGAACCAGGGCGAACAAAATCGCCAGTTCGGCAGCGATAAACAGCGTTCAATGGCGCAGGAGTGCCATCGCTGTCAATGGAAGTTCGCCTGCTATGGCGGCTGCCCAAAACATCGTTTTTTACCCTCTGTGTCAGGCGCAACCACTCATAACTATCTGTGTGCAGGTTATCAGACTTTTTTCTCGCATACCGCGACGGCGATGAGTGCCATGCGGACCCTGTATGAAAAAGGCATCTCACCTGCAGAAATAAGGTCAATATTTGTTTGAAGGTAGTATTCGCAGGGAGTGAATATGTTCTCTCACATTAATGTCGATGCTTGCAAAACGCCCGGCTGCAAAAATCTGGGGATTCTGGAGAGTCCAGACTATCTACCGCAAGGGAAAAATGTTCTCTGTCGAGCGTGCGGCTTTTTGTTCCCCATTATCTCAGCCAGATCGCTTAATCTTTTTCGCCAGGCGGCGAATCAATCCTGGAAAGGTCTGGTGAAGTCCTGTCCGCACTGTGGCGGGGCGTCGCTGAAAAAATATGGTTTTTCCGCAAAAGGTGAACGGCGTATGTATTGCCGCCAGTGTAATAAAACATTCATCTCCTATACCGCTATCAGGGGCGACGCCAGACAAGAGAACCTTGCTACGTTGATTGGCGAAGGCGCGTCGCTAGTTGAAATACGCGCGGCGCTGGCGGTAGACAGCACTGGTTTTAGCCGCGAATTACAAAAACTGTCCCGTCGCGCTAATCAAGCGGAACGCGATTTTATGTTTCCTGCGTTTGACATCGCTATGAGCACGCGGGCGTTTCGCGTGAAATTTAACGGCGGCGACAGCAGCTTATACGTGTTGGTGACGGCGGAAGAAGAGAGCGGTAAGGTCGTCGCGATCTCAACGAATTACTCTGCACAACCGGTGGAAGCGGATTATCAGTATCATTCTGATTACGAAGAACGTCTCCCGTCCGGCACGCTGGCGCATCTGGTGCAGCGAAAAGAGGCGCTGACCATGCGCCGCAATGTATTATTTGATGTGGATTACGGTCCCGCCGTTTTATATAAAAACGATCCGGGAATGTTAGTAAAACCCGTATTACCTGCTTATCGACATTTTGAGTTGGTTCAGGCGTTGACAGATGAGCGTTCTCTGAATGTCCAGCATTATCTCGATCACGAATGCTTCATTCTTGGCGGCTGTATGATGGCGAATTTTAGCTATCTTCGTCAGGGTCGCTGCCATATTTCGTTTGTGCGTGAAAGAGGCGTTACGCCGCCCAAACGCGATCTCCCTCCGCGGTTGTTTTTGAGCGGCGGAATTCGCAACAACGTCTGGCGTACATTTTCCACACGGGATTATGCGATGGCGGTATGCAATCTCACAGGAAATAAAAAGGTGAGTTTGTTACGCCATGCGACGTTAAATAGCGCGACAGCGTTTATTCGCTATGTTCACCACCATCCCTTCCTGCCGCATCTTAACCGGATGTCTCCTGGCAATGTTGTTGCCGTACTGGATTATCTAAAATTTGAATATAACGCTTCACGTAAAATGAATTGTTAAAATAAAACGTGTAATGAGATGTTTTTGTGGCATTTTATTCTGTCGGAATAAAAATCCAGAGTATTAATTTTCGTGGTCCCCATGAGGGGCGATGAGATTAATACACTGGAGATTTATCATGAATACATTGACTGCAACGTCTGTTGTCCTTCCTGCGCCGCGTCCGGCGATGAATCAGGGTATCGATATCAATAATGAAATGGTGCTTAACCATACCGCTATTTATGAAAATTGCCTTGCGCAGGTCACGCAAGAGAATACGGTAGAAAATGCGCTCATGTTGTTAGACCCTTACGGCACGGCGCCTTTAAGCGCTTATGCCGGCGTCTGGAGTCCGGAACCGGCTGAGATCATGGTCACGGTTCAGGATGCGGCAAAAACGGCGATGCCGGTAGAACATCTTTATACCCTTACGCCAGGCGCAAATCTGTTGCCGGTTCTGGGGCTGGTGGCGGATACTGAAAACCGTATTGTCTTTTCTCAGACAGATACGCCACTTGCCGTCTATACGCTCACCACACAGCCGTTACCGCCGGTAGATTCCGCGGAGGTCGTATTAGGTTTTCCGATTATCAACGTGACGCAACCTGCTACCGATGCGGACAAGATGGCGCCAGGGTTTTATTTTATTACTCATTTCGATCGCTATAATTACGCATTAGATCAGAATGGTCTGGTGCGCTGGTACGTAACTCAGGATTATCCGTCTTATAATTTTGTTCGTATTGATAATGGCCATTTTCTAACCACCTCAGAAGCGAAAAATACCTATCTGGATATGTATGAGTTCGACATGATGGGGCGTCTTCACACATTTTATAATCTCGATAACCAATTTCACCATTCTATCTGGCCGTGGGACAGCAATACCATTGTTGCGCCCTCTGAATATACCTCGGGTCGGCCCGACGATTTGAAAACCAATGAAGACGGCGTGTCGGTTGTCGATCTGACTACCGGGCTGGAGACGGCTTACTACGATATGGCGAAGGTGCTGGATACGACGCGGATTTCCCGTCCTTCAGGTACGGCACCGGGAGAAGACCCGACGGTTAAAGACTGGCTGCATATAAACCAGAGCTACGTGAACGAGACGAATCAGTTGTTAATTGCGTCCGGGCGTCATCAGAGCGCGGTGTTTGGCGTCGATCTGCAAACGCAAGCGCTACGCTTTATTTTGTCAACGCATGAAGACTGGGACGACGTTTATCAGCCTTATCTTTTAACCCCGGTCGACAGTGAAGGCGTGGCGCTTTACGACTTTAGCAAACAGGAGGATATCGACGCGGCCGACCGTGACTTTTGGACGTGGGGCCAGCATAACGTAGTTGAAATCGCCAATAATACGCCGGGTATGGTGGAGTTTATGGTATTTGATAACGGTAACTACCGTTCGCGTGATGACAGCAAAAGCCTGTTGCCGCCGGATAACTACAGCCGCGTTGTCCATTTCGTAGTGAATATAAATGAGATGACCGTTATGCGGCCATTTGAATACGGCAAGGAGCTGGGCGCACGTGGCTACAGTAGTTGCGTTAGCGCGAAAGAGATCCAGCAGAATGGCAATATTGTGGTGCATTTTGCCGACTGCACGTTTGATGAAAATGGTCGCGCCATCTCTTGCCAGCCTGGCGAGAGCGATACTATCGATCCACAGGCGGGCAGTGAGGCGATGGGGCTACTCATTTTACAGGAGGTTGCGCCTACGGAGAAAACCGTGCTTTTTGAAGCGACCATGACGTCAGGTTACTACAAAAACGCGGAAACGAACGGGGAAGGCTATCGCTACGATATTACCAGCTTCCGGGTGTATAAAATGGATCTGTACGCGTAGCGGTCTATCATCAATGACTGACTGCATTAAAAAGGTCCGGCGTAAGCCGGACCTCATTTCGTAAAAAACGAGCCATTCATCACATATAATCTAATTTTAACGATGATTCAGACGAGGTACTATAGTAGATTCGAAGAGTTCACCTGAATGAGAGAATAAAAAGTGAAACATCTGCACCGATTTTTTAGCAGCGATGCCTCCGGGGGCATCATTCTCATCATCGCCGCGGCGTTGGCTATGCTGATGGCCAATATGGGCGCGACCAGTGGATGGTATCATCATTTTCTGGAGACGCCGGTTCAGTTACGGGTTGGGGCGCTTGAGATCAACAAAAACATGTTGCTGTGGATCAACGATGCGCTGATGGCCATATTTTTCCTGTTGATTGGCCTGGAAGTTAAGCGCGAACTGATGCAGGGCTCGTTAGCGAGCCTGCGCCAGGCGGCCTTCCCGGTGATTGCCGCCATCGGGGGGATGATAGTACCGGCACTGCTCTATCTGGCCTTTAATTACTCCGATCCGGTCACTCGCGAGGGCTGGGCTATTCCAGCCGCGACGGATATCGCCTTTGCGCTGGGCGTGCTGGCGCTGTTGGGCAGCCGTGTTCCGTTGGCGCTGAAAATTTTTCTGATGGCGCTGGCAATCATCGATGACCTGGGCGCTATCATTATTATCGCGCTGTTTTATACCAGCGATCTTTCTATTGTCTCGCTGGGCGTGGCGGCGTTCGCGATTGTCGTGCTGGCGCTATTAAACCTGTGCGGCATCAGACGGACAGGGATATATATTCTGGTCGGGGCAGTACTGTGGACGGCGGTACTGAAGTCCGGCGTTCACGCGACGCTGGCAGGCGTCATTGTCGGTTTCTTTATTCCGCTGAAAGAAAAACATGGTCGTTCGCCGGCGAAGCGGCTGGAGCATGTTCTGCACCCGTGGGTCGCGTATCTGATCCTGCCGCTGTTTGCTTTTGCGAACGCCGGCGTTTCTCTTCAGGGCATAACGATAGACGGTTTGACCTCGATGCTGCCGCTGGGGATTATTGCCGGTCTGCTGATTGGTAAGCCGTTGGGGATTAGCCTGTTTTGCTGGCTGGCGCTGCGTTTAAAGCTGGCGCATCTGCCGCAGGGGACCACTTATCAGCAAATTATGGCGGTCGGCATTTTGTGCGGGATTGGCTTTACGATGTCCATCTTTATCGCCAGCCTGGCATTTGGCAATGTCGATCCGGAACTTATTAACTGGGCGAAATTGGGTATTTTGATTGGCTCATTGCTCTCTGCAGTAGTGGGATATAGCTGGCTGCGCGCGCGTTTGAACGCGCCGGCATAACTGGAACGAAGGAAAGGGGGAGCGATCTGGTGCTCCCTTGCGACATTGATCAGGGAGAGAAATGGGCATGTCTCATATTAACTACAACCATCTTTATTACTTCTGGCATGTCTATAAAGAAGGTTCTGTCGTGGGTGCCGCAGAGGCGCTTTTTCTGACGCCGCAAACCATTACCGGCCAAATCAAAGCGTTGGAAGAGCGTTTACAGGGGAAGTTATTCAAACGTAAGGGACGCGGTCTTGAACCCAGTGAACTGGGCGAGCTGGTTTTTCGCTATGCGGATAAAATGTTTACGTTAAGCCAGGAAATGCTGGATATCGTCAACTACCGCAAGGAGTCAAATCTGTTGTTCGATGTCGGTGTCGCCGACGCATTATCCAAACGGCTGGTCAGTAGCGTTCTGGATGCGGCGGTGGTGGTGGACGAACCTATACATCTACGTTGTTTCGAGTCCACGCACGAAATGTTGCTCGAACAACTCAGCCAGCACAAGCTGGATATGATTATCTCCGACTGCCCGATAGATTCCACGCAGCAGGAGGGGCTATTCTCAGTTAAAATCGGCGAATGCAGCGTCAGCTTCTGGTGCACGAATCCGCTTCCCGAAAAAGCGTTCCCTGCCTGCCTGGAAGAACGACGGTTGCTGGTGCCGGGACGCCGCTCGATGCTCGGACGTAAGTTGTTGAACTGGTTTAATTCGCAGGGTTTGCAGGTTGAGATTCTTGGCGAGTTTGACGACGCGGCCTTAATGAAGGCGTTTGGCGCGACGCACAATGCGATTTTTGTGGCGCCGAGTCTTTATTCGCTGGATTTTTATACCGATGAGTCAGTCATAGAGATTGGGCGCGTCGAGAATGTCATGGAAGAGTATCATGCGATTTTTGCCGAGAGAATGATTCAACATCCGGCGGTACAGCGTATATGTAATGCCGATTACTCTGCGTTGTTTACGCCGATAAGCAAATAGTTTACTTATTGCCCGCTTACGCAATCGGCACCGTCTGTGGCCGGATAAGGCGTTTACGCCGCCATCCGGCAGGTATAAAAAAACCCGCTTTCGCGGGTTTTTTCACAAAGCGTCAACGAATGGCGATTATGCCAGTTTGTTGATCTGTGCAGTCAGGCTAGCCTTATGACGTGCAGCTTTGTTTTTGTGGATCAGACCTTTAGCAGCCTGACGGTCCACGATCGGTTGCATTTCGTTAAATGCTTTCAGTGCAGCAGCTTTGTCGCCAGCTTCGATAGCTGCGTATACTTTCTTGATGAAAGTACGCATCATAGAGCGACGGCTTGCGTTGTGCTTACGAGCCTTTTCAGACTGAACGGCGCGCTTCTTAGCTGATTTGATATTAGCCAAGGTCCAACTCCCAAATGTGTTCTATATGGACAATTCAAAGGCCGAGGAATATGCCCTTTTAGCCTTCTTTTGTCAATGGATTTGTGCAAATAAGCGCCGTTAATGTGGCGACGCTCGTTACGTAGTGATGGCGCAGGATTCTACCAGCTTGGCGCCTGTGAATACAGCTTTTCCATGATAAAAATTACATTAAGCGGCGGGTTTTAGGGCGGAGTTTACCGCATGGCGATGAAAAGCATCTTCTTTATGTTTCACCTGAGCAATCGCCGGTTAACCTTGACCGCTGTACAAGGTATACTCTTGCGATTTTCACTGTTTTGAGTCAGACATGAAGCTGATACGCGGCATACATAATCTCAGTCAGGCCCCGCATGGGTGTGTGCTGACCATTGGTAATTTCGACGGCGTACATCGGGGGCATCGCGCTCTACTGCAGGGTCTGCAGGAAGAGGGACGCAGACGCGGTCTGCCGGTGGTGGTCATGATTTTCGAACCGCAGCCGCTGGAGCTGTTCGCGACGGATAAAGCGCCCGCCCGCCTGACGCGCCTGCGTGAAAAACTGCATTACCTCGCGCAGTGCGGCGTGGACTATGTGCTGTGCGTGAAATTCGATCGTCGCTTTGCCGCTTTGACGGCGCAAACGTTTATCAGCGAACTGCTGGTGGAGCGACTTGGCGTGCAATTTCTTGCCGTCGGCGATGATTTCCGCTTTGGTGCTAGCCGCGCGGGCGATTTCTTGTTATTACAGAAGGCGGGGGCGGAGTATGGTTTTGCGGTTTCCAGCACCCAAACCTTTTGTGAAGGCGGCGTGCGTATCAGTAGCACCGCAGTAAGACAGGCTCTGGCGGAAGATAACCTGGCGCTTGCCGAAAGCCTGCTGGGACATCCCTTTACTATTTCCGGGCGTGTCGTTCATGGCGACGAGCTGGGACGTACCATTGGCTTCCCGACGGCGAACTTACCGCTGCGCCGTCAGGTCTCCCCGGTAAAAGGGGTCTATGCGGTAGAAGTTACCGGGCTTGGCGATAAGCCGTTACCCGGCGTGGCGAACATTGGCACTCGCCCAACGGTGGCTGGCGTGCGTCAACAACTGGAAGTGCATCTGCTGGACGTTGTAATGGACCTCTACGGTCGCCATATAGATGTAATACTGCGTAAAAAGATACGTAATGAGCAGCGATTTGCGTCGCTTGATGAGCTAAAAGCGCAAATCGCACGCGATGAGTTAACGGCCCGCAAGTTTTTTGGGCTAGCCGGGCAGGTATAACCCTGACGGTGTTTATCAAACCGAAATACGGAACCGAGAATCTGATGAGTGACTATAAATCGACCCTAAATTTGCCGGAAACAGGGTTCCCGATGCGCGGCGACCTCGCTAAGCGTGAACCGGGAATGCTGGCGCGTTGGACCGATGATGACCTGTACGGCATCATTCGTGCAGCCAAAAAAGGCAAAAAAACCTTCATTCTGCATGATGGCCCTCCATATGCGAATGGCAGCATTCATATTGGTCACTCAGTTAACAAGATTCTGAAAGACATTATCGTGAAGTCCAAAGGACTGTCGGGATTTGACTCGCCTTACGTGCCGGGCTGGGACTGTCACGGTCTGCCTATCGAGTTGAAAGTCGAGCAGGAGTACGGTAAGCCGGGCGAGAAATTCACCGCCGCTGAATTCCGCGCCAAGTGCCGCGAATATGCCGCCACTCAGGTTGACGGTCAGCGTAAAGACTTTATTCGTCTGGGCGTGCTGGGCGACTGGTCGCATCCCTATCTGACGATGGACTTCAAAACCGAAGCCAACATCATCCGCGCGCTGGGCAAAATCATCAGCAACGGTCATCTGCACAAAGGCGCTAAGCCGGTGCACTGGTGCGTTGACTGTCGTTCTGCGCTGGCGGAAGCGGAAGTTGAGTATTACGACAAAACGTCGCCGTCTATCGACGTGGCGTTCCGCGCCGTCGATCAGGATGCGGTGAAAGCGAAGTTTGGTCTGCCGGGCGTGAGCGGCCCGATCTCGTTGGTCATCTGGACGACCACGCCGTGGACGCTGCCGGCTAACCGCGCCATCTCCCTCGCGCCGGAGTTTGACTATGCTCTGGTGCAGGTTGACGGACAGGCGCTGATCCTGGCGAAAGATCTGGTAGAGAGCGTGATGCAACGTATCGGCGCGGCGGATTACACCCTTCTTGGCACAGTGAAGGGCGCTGAGCTGGAATTGCTGCGCTTTACCCATCCGTTTATGGGCTTTGACGTGCCGGCGATCCTCGGCGATCACGTCACCCTTGACGCGGGTACCGGCGCGGTACATACCGCGCCTGGTCACGGCCCGGATGACTATGTGATCGGTCAAAAGTATGGCCTGGAAACCGCTAACCCGGTCGGGCCGGACGGTGCTTATCTGCCAGGCACATATCCAACGCTTGACGGCGTTAACGTCTTCAAAGCGAACGATATCGTTATTGAACTGCTGAAAGAAAAAGGCGCGCTGCTGCATGTCGAAAAAATGCAGCATAGCTATCCGTGCTGCTGGCGTCACAAAACGCCGATCATTTTCCGCGCGACCCCGCAGTGGTTCGTCAGCATGGATAAAGAAGGGCTCCGTCAACAGTCCCTGAAAGAGATCAAAGGCGTTCAGTGGATCCCGGACTGGGGGCAGGCGCGTATTGAATCAATGGTCGCTAACCGTCCTGACTGGTGTATCTCACGTCAGCGTACCTGGGGCGTACCGATGTCGCTGTTCGTGCATAAAGAAACGCAGGAGCTGCTGCCGATTGAGCGTACTCTGGCGGCGATGGAAGAGGTAGCGAAACGCGTCGAAGTTGACGGTATCCAGGCGTGGTGGGATCTCGACCCGAAAGAGATCCTCGGCGAAGATGCTGATCAATACGAGAAAGTTCCGGATACCCTGGATGTCTGGTTTGATTCCGGTTCCACCAGTTATTCCGTGGTTGACGCGTGCCCGGAATTCGCCGGTCACGCTGCCGATATGTATCTGGAAGGGTCTGACCAGCATCGCGGCTGGTTTATGTCCTCCCTGATGATTAGCGTGGCGATGAAAGGCAAAGCGCCATACCGCCAGGTACTGACTCACGGCTTCACCGTCGATGGTCAGGGGCGCAAGATGTCCAAATCCATCGGTAACACCGTGTCGCCGCAGGATGTGATGAATAAACTGGGCGCGGATATCCTGCGTCTGTGGGTGGCATCTACTGACTATACCGGCGAAATGGCGGTCTCTGACGAGATCCTCAAACGTGCCGCCGATAGCTATCGTCGTATCCGTAATACCGCGCGCTTCCTGCTGGCGAACCTCAATGGCTTCAATCCGGCCACCGATATGGTCAAACCGGAAGAGATGGTCGTGCTGGATCGCTGGGCGGTGGGCTGCGCGAAAACGGCGCAGGAAGAGATTTTGAAGGCATACGAAGCTTACGACTTCCATGAAGTGGTACAGCGCCTGATGCGCTTCTGCTCTGTTGAAATGGGCTCGTTCTACCTCGATATCATTAAAGACCGTCAGTATACCGCGAAGGCCGATAGCGTCGCGCGTCGTAGCTGCCAGACCGCGCTGTATCATATCGCAGAGGCGCTGGTCCGTTGGATGGCGCCGATCATGTCCTTCACGGCTGATGAAATCTGGGGCTACCTGCCGGGCGAGCGTGAAAAATATGTCTTCACCGGCGAATGGTACGACGGGTTGTTTGGCCTGGAAGAGAATGAAGAATTTAATGACGCATTCTGGGATGATGTCCGCTATATCAAGGACCAGGTCAACAAAGAGCTGGAAAATCAGAAAGCCAATGGCATCAAATCGAATCTGGAAGCAAAAGTGACGCTGAAATATGCTGACGATGCTAACGGTACGATCGAGAAGCTGAAACTGTTGGGTGAAGAGGTCAGATTTATCTTCATTACGTCCCAGTTCGTGATTTCTGAGCAGCCGGGGGGTATTGATGATGAAAATATTCAGTACAATGCTGGTAATACGACAGTTCAGGCAGTGGTAACGCGTGCCGAGGGTGATAAGTGTCCGCGCTGCTGGCACTACACTACTGATGTCGGCAAGGTGGCGGAACATGCAGATATCTGCGGACGCTGTGTCAGCAACATCGCCGGTAATGGCGAACAACGTAAATTTGCCTGATGAGTAAACCACTCTGTTCAACAGGACTACGCTGGCTATGGCTGGTAGTAGTCGTGCTGATTATCGATTTGGGCAGCAAATACCTGATCCTCCAGAATTTCGCTCTGGGGGATACAGTAGGGCTGTTCCCGTCGCTTAATCTGCATTATGCGCGTAACTACGGCGCGGCTTTTAGCTTCCTGGCGGATAGCGGCGGCTGGCAGCGCTGGTTCTTTGCCGGGATTGCGATAGGTATCTGCGTGATCCTTTTGGTGATGATGTATCGCTCGAAAGCGACGCAGAAGCTGAATAACATCGCTTATGCGCTCATTATTGGCGGCGCGCTGGGTAATTTGTTCGATCGTCTGTGGCACGGCTTCGTTGTCGACATGATCGATTTTTACGTCGGCGACTGGCATTTCGCGACTTTCAACCTTGCCGATAGCGCGATCTGTCTCGGCGCGGCGCTGATTGTACTGGAAGGCTTTTTGCCGAAGCCGACAGCGAAAGAACAGGCATAAGCGTAAATACAGGGTGGCGCTTATCAGGTTTTGTAGGCCTGATAAGCGCCGCGCCATCAGGCAAACGTTATGCCGGATGGCGGTAAAAACGCCTTATCCGGCCTGCGATTTTATCGTTCTTTGTGCCTCCGGGCAAAACACGTGAGCAATTTGCATGTCTAAATCCGTACAGAGCAACAGCGCGATCCTCGTTCACTTCACCCTAAAACTGGATGATGGCTCAACGGCGGAATCTACCCGCAACAACGGCAAGCCAGCCCTGTTCCGTCTTGGCGATACCTCGCTTTCCGAAGGCCTGGAGCAGCAGCTTCTGGGGTTGAAAGAAGGGGAAAAGAAAGCGTTTTCGCTCGAGCCTGACGCCGCGTTTGGTGTCCCCAGTCCGGACTTGATCCAGTATTTCTCGCGCCGTGAGTTTATGGCGGCGGGCGAACCGGAAGTCGGGGCGATTATGCTTTTTACCGCAATGGATGGCAGCGAAATGCCTGGCGTGATTCGCGAAATTAACGGCGATTCGATTACTGTTGATTTTAACCATCCGCTGGCCGGGCGTACCGTTCATTTTGATATTGAAGTGCTGGAAATCGATCCGGCGCTGGAGGCATAAACATGCAGATCCTGTTGGCCAACCCACGCGGTTTTTGCGCTGGGGTAGACCGCGCTATCAGCATTGTTGAAAATGCGCTCGCCATTTACGGCGCGCCAATTTACGTTCGGCACGAAGTAGTGCATAACCGCTATGTAGTGGACAGCCTGCGCAAGCGCGGGGCGATCTTTATAGAACAAATTAGCGAAGTGCCGGATGGCGCCATTCTGATCTTCTCCGCTCACGGGGTTTCCCAGGCGGTGCGTAACGAGGCGAAAAGCCGCGATCTTACCGTTTTTGACGCCACCTGCCCGCTGGTGACGAAAGTCCATATGGAAGTGGCGCGCGCCAGCCGTCGCGGTGAAGAATCTATTCTAATCGGCCACGCCGGGCATCCGGAAGTGGAAGGCACCATGGGCCAGTACAGCAACCCGGAAGGGGGGATGTACCTGGTTGAGTCGCCAGCGGACGTCTGGACACTGAATGTCAAAAATGAAGGCAAGCTCTCCTTCATGACGCAAACCACGCTTTCCGTGGACGATACGTCCGATGTGATTGATGCGCTGCGTAAACGCTTCCCGAAAATCGTCGGCCCGCGCAAAGACGATATTTGCTATGCCACTACCAATCGTCAGGAAGCGGTGCGGGCGCTGGCGGAGCAGGCTGACGTGGTGCTGGTGGTCGGCTCGAAAAACTCTTCTAACTCTAACCGATTGGCGGAACTGGCCCAACGGATGGGAAGAACCGCGTTTCTTATCGACGATGCGGCGGATATCCAGGCGTCGTGGGTGAAAGAAGCCGCCTGCGTCGGCGTCACCGCTGGCGCTTCCGCGCCGGATATTCTGGTACAGAATGTTATTGCGCGTCTGCGGGAGTTTGGCGGCGGCGAAGCTGTCACGCTTGAGGGCCGCGAAGAAAATATTGTTTTCGAAGTGCCGAAAGAGCTGCGTGTGGAGGTTCGTGAGGTAGAGTAAATTTTTCACGCTCCGGTTATGCGAAGATGCCAGATACTCTGTCTGGCATTTTTTATGGAGCAGATATGCGTTTGCCAATCCTACTTGACACCGATCCGGGCATTGATGACGCGGCTGCGATTACCGCTGCGCTGTTCGCCCCCCAGCTTGATTTGCAACTGATAACCACCGTCGCAGGCAATGTGTCCGTTGAAAAAACGACCCGTAATGCGTTGCAGCTTCTGCATTTCTGGAACAGCGATATCCCACTTGCCCAGGGGGCTGCGACGCCGCTGCTGCGTCCGTTACGCGATGCGGCATACGTCCACGGCGAGTCCGGCATGGAAGGCTATGATTTTGTCGACCATCAGCGCCAACCGTTGGCAAAGCCTGCGTTTATCGCTATCCGGGATGTGCTGATGAACGCCCCGGAGCCCATGACATTGGTGGCGATTGGGCCATTGACCAATATTGCGTTGCTACTGATGCACTATCCAGAGTGCGCGTTTAACATTCGCCGTCTGGTGTTGATGGGCGGTTCCGCAGGGCGCGGCAATTTTACGCCTAATGCTGAATTTAACATTGCTGTCGATCCGGAAGCCGCCGCCCACGTATTTCGTAGCGGCATTGAGATTGTGATGTGTGGGCTGGACGTCACGAATCAAGCAATGCTCTCGCCAGATTTTCTGAATAAACTGCCCGCGCTTAATCGTACCGGTAAGATGTTGCACGGCCTGTTCAACCATTATCGCAGCGGTAGTATGCGCACTGGCGTCCGGATGCACGCTCTCTGCGCGATCGCCTGGCTGGCGCGCCCGGAATTGTTTACCCTTAAACCCTGCTTTGTGGCGGTGGAAACGCAGGGGGAATATACCGCAGGCACGACGGTCGTTGATATTGAGGGGCGGCTGGGAAGACCGGCAAACGTTCAGGTGGCGCTGGACATTGATGTTGCCGGATTTCAACAGTGGACCGCAGACACGCTGGCGTTGGCGCCATGATCCCTGCGCTTATACCCCGATGACGTTACTTATTCCGTAATGTCATGTCTTTTACTGATATCACTCCCTGTTTATCATTAATTTCTAATTATCGGCGATTTTAGATGGCGGCCTCGTCAGAGGCTGGTTAATCTGAAAACGGTTTACATCATTTTAACGTAAGAGAATAACTATGCATGAAGCACAGATCCGCGTCGCGATTGTCGGCGCGGGAGGACGCATGGGCCGTCAGTTAATTCAGGCCGCGTTGCACATGGAGGGTATTCAGCCAGGCGCCGCGCTGGAACGTGAAGGGTCTTCATTGCTGGGTAGCGATGCGGGCGAACTGGCAGGCGTGGGGAAAACGGGCGTCATCATTCAAAGCGATCTGGCGTCGGTCAAAGATGATTTCGATGTTCTGGTCGATTTTACCCGTCCTGAAGGCACGCTGGCGCATCTGGCATTCTGCCGTAAACATGGTAAAGCGATGGTGATCGGCACCACCGGTTTTGATGAGGCCGGTAAACAGGCTATTCGCAATGCCGCGCAGGAGATCGCCATTGTTTTTGCGGCTAATTTCAGCGTGGGCGTCAATGTGATGCTTAAACTGCTGGAAAAAGCAGCGAAAGTGATGGGCGACTATAGCGATATTGAGATTATCGAAGCACATCATCGTCATAAAGTCGATGCGCCGTCAGGAACTGCGCTGGCGATGGGAGAGACGATTGCCCATGCGCTGAATAAAGATCTGCAAGACTGTGCGGTTTACAGCCGGGAAGGGCATACCGGCGAGCGCGTACCGGGGACGATTGGCTTTGCAACCGTTCGGGCGGGCGACATCGTTGGCGAACATACCGCGATGTTTGCCGATATTGGCGAGCGCGTAGAGATTACGCATAAAGCTTCCAGCCGAATGACTTTTGCAAATGGCGCGTTGCGATCGGCATTATGGCTAAAAACGAAGAAAAATGGGCTATTTGACATGCGGGATGTGCTGGGTCTGGATGTATTATAACGACTAAATACCTTCGTGATGTGGTTGTGGTAATCAAGATTAATTGATTACAAAGGGCAATATATTATTGCCCTTTTGTTTTTTGCCACCCGGTTATTCGGTCAGATAAATAACACCTTTCGCCATTAATGTTTCGACAGTTTCTTCGCTCACGACATGTTCTGCCGTTGTTTTCGCGTTAAGAATAGTCAGTTTAAATACATCCGTGGCAACAACGGTATTCATTGTTGTACTTTGTACAAAATCATCCGCCCCGATGCTGTATTCTGCGAGAAAACCCTCGTTTTTATATAAACGATAGGTTTGTGTCGCGGCATCCGCAGTAGTCATTATGCCATATTGATAGTAGACATAATTACTGGATGCCCGATCCATATTGACCCACAGTGGGCGAGTAAATACGAAGGGCACCGCCACCATGTTCATATTATCGATAAACAGACTTCCTGCGCCAATCTCACCTGGCGCGATAAAGCTGACAACGGCTTCGCCTGCTACCGTCTGTGTCGAAAACTCCAGTGATTCCGTATGCCAGTCATCTTGCGTGGTCATATTGATATCATGTTCAAAAAACGTCGTGGTTCTGTCTGTGGTCTGAATGATAATTTTTCCAGCAAGGTTTCCCGTGATTGAAAAAGATATCGCGTAGGTCATGAATGTCTCCAGCGTTACCGTCTGGCTTAAGGCGTTAGCGCTATCGATACGGCAAACATGGTTGTTGTCATTTTCTTCTACTTCAACCAGTGAGCCAATTTGCCACTGTTCTGTTAAACCATCCTCAAAGGAACCATCAATAATAATATTGTTAATTTCAGCCATGATATATCTCTTTTAAATAGAATTAATAAAGTATTTACTGATAAATGAATAAGCGTGGAGGGTTATTCAATATTAAAAACGCCGCTTGCAGTAAGCTGCTCATAGGTGGTTTCACAGAGTAAATACTCTTTCCCGGTAAGGCTGTTATAAGCGCGGAACTGGAATACATCGCCAACAGCAAAGCTGGAATAGCCGCCGGTTTGGTTAAAGTCATCCGGGCCAACGGCATCCATCTGCGTGACGTAATTGCCATTACGATAAATGCGGTTAATTTGCCCTTCAGGCGCATCGGTACGGGTCATTACGTTCAACTGGAAAAAGTTACTGCCTGAACTGACGTTAGTCATATTCACCCACAACGGCTTACTGTATTCAAAAGGCACCTCGACCAGGCTGATAAGATCGATATCCATTGCGCTGTTAGTGCTGTTCCACGGAACGGAAATCCTGAACGCGGTACGACCGGTATCAGCGCTGGTTGCGAAGGCATACTCTTCCCTGTGCCATTCAGCATTTAAGTTAGTATTAATGTCAGCGATAAAAGAGGTATGGACTGGATAAGTCTGAGAAATAGTAACGTTTCCTTTCGCCCCGCCTCTGACGGCGAGAGTCAGCCGATAGGTGGTTTCGGGCTCAATGGTAAAGTATTGCGTAATGGTATTGGTGGGTTCGATTCGACAAAAGTGGTTGTTTCCTGTCGCGCCATCTTCGACAAATATAGATGACTGCGATGACAGTACCCAGCCATCAAACCCTTCTTCAAAATCGCCATCGATAATAATATTGCTTTCAGTAGTCATGTTTTTTCCTTAAGTGATTGAATTAAAAGAATGTGATTAAGAGAACGAAGGCTATGATGGGCTGCCGGGAGGTGGCATTTTGTGAAATAGATCACATTTGTTTTTAAGGTGATGCTTTTTTATCTCTTTTATTTCAATAAGTTATCTTTTTTTTGTGCTGTGGTGAGGCAGGTTGTAGTCCAGTCGTATGCGCTTATCTCAAACAAAAAGAAGTTAATGCTCATGTTTTGATTGTAATCTTTAATATATAATCTTAATTATTGGTTTTTTATGCATTTATCATTATTTTATTTGTTTTTTTGTTTTTATAATTTATTGATTTATAGGTTTTTTTTGATGTTTTATTATAAAATATTGCTTTTTTCTTTATTTATTGAGATTAATCGGAATTAAATAAGTTTTTGTTGTGATTTTTTGTTGGTTTAACGTGAAATTTGACCAGTTGGTCCACTTTTTATCATGCCATCCAATTTTTTGTGAACTCAAGGAAGCGCAAGCGTTTTCTATGGGCACTTAGTTGATCTTTTTACCTATTAAAACGAATAACCTCCTTATAATGTACAAAATAACATAAAAAACACCCTCTTTAAGTTGACTTTTATCCGGCTTAACTTCAGAATGCCGCCGTTTGCCAGAAATCCACGGGTAAGCAAATTTGCATTGCTTCATACTGACTGAATGAATTAATATGCAAATAAAGTGAGTGAATATTCTCTGGAGGGTGTTTTGATTAAGTCAGCGCTATTGGTTCTGGAAGACGGAACCCAGTTTCACGGTCGGGCCATTGGGGCAACAGGTTCGGCGGTTGGGGAAGTCGTTTTCAATACTTCAATGACCGGTTATCAAGAAATCCTCACTGATCCTTCCTATTCCCGCCAAATCGTCACTCTTACTTATCCCCATATTGGTAATGTCGGCACCAATGAAGCCGATGAAGAGTCTTCTCAGGTACACGCTCAGGGTCTGGTTATTCGCGACCTGCCGCTGATTGCCAGCAACTTCCGCAATACCGAAGGCCTCTCTTCCTGGCTGAAGCGCCATAACATCGTGGCGATTGCCGATATCGATACCCGCAAGCTGACCCGACTGCTGCGTGAGAAAGGCGCACAGAACGGCTGCATCATTGCAGGCGATAGCCTGGATGCGAAGCTGGCGCTGGAAAAAGCGAAAGCATTTCCTGGACTTAATGGTATGGATCTGGCGAAAGAAGTGACCACTGCGGAAACCTACCGCTGGACGCAGGGTAGCTGGACGCTGAAAGATGGTTTACCGGAAGCGAAATCTGAGGATGACCTGCCGTTCCATGTGGTGGCCTATGATTTCGGCGCAAAACGCAACATTCTGCGTATGCTGGTGGATCGCGGCTGCCGCCTGACGGTAGTGCCAGCGCAGACCTCTGCCGAAGAGGTGCTGAAAATGAACCCGGATGGCATCTTCCTGTCGAACGGCCCTGGCGACCCGGCGCCGTGCGACTACGCCATCGAGGCGATTGAGAAATTCCTCCAGACCGACATTCCGCTATTTGGCATCTGTCTCGGTCATCAGCTACTGGCACTGGCGAGCGGTGCGAAGACCGTTAAGATGAAGTTCGGCCATCATGGCGGCAACCATCCGGTAAAAGATATGGACCGAAACATGGTGATGATCACCGCGCAGAACCACGGCTTTGCGGTGGATGAGGCGACGCTGCCAGCGAATCTTCGTGTGACCCACAAGTCGCTGTTCGACGGCACGCTGCAAGGCATTCATCGCACCGATAAGCCTGCGTTCAGCTTCCAGGGCCACCCGGAAGCCAGCCCTGGCCCGCATGACGCCGCACCGCTATTCGACCACTTTATCGAGCTTATCGCGCAATACCGTAAAATCGCTAAGTAATCAGGAGTATTAAGACAATGCCAAAACGTACAGACATAAAAAGCATCCTGATTCTGGGCGCGGGCCCGATTGTTATCGGTCAGGCGTGTGAGTTTGACTACTCCGGCGCTCAGGCGTGTAAAGCGCTGCGCGAAGAGGGCTACCGCGTTATTCTGGTGAACTCCAACCCGGCGACCATTATGACCGACCCGGAAATGGCCGATGCCACCTACATCGAGCCGATTCATTGGGAAGTGGTGCGCAAAATCATTGAAAAAGAGCGTCCGGATGCGGTGTTGCCGACCATGGGCGGCCAGACCGCGCTGAACTGTGCGCTGGAGCTGGAGCGGCAGGGCGTGCTCGAAGAGTTCGGCGTGACCATGATTGGCGCTACCGCCGACGCCATTGATAAAGCCGAAGACCGCCGCCGTTTCGACGTGGCGATGAAGAAAATCGGCCTCGACACCGCGCGTTCCGGTATCGCGCACACCATGGAAGAAGCGCTGGCGGTTGCCGCTGACGTCGGCTTCCCGTGTATCATCCGTCCGTCCTTTACCATGGGCGGCACCGGCGGCGGTATCGCTTACAACCGCGAAGAGTTCGAAGAAATTTGTGAGCGCGGCCTGGACCTTTCCCCAACCAACGAACTGCTGATTGATGAGTCGTTGATCGGCTGGAAAGAGTACGAGATGGAAGTGGTGCGTGATAAAAACGACAACTGCATCATCGTCTGCTCTATCGAAAACTTCGATGCGATGGGCATTCACACCGGCGACTCCATCACCGTGGCGCCAGCCCAGACCCTGACCGATAAAGAGTATCAAATCATGCGTAACGCCTCGATGGCGGTACTGCGTGAAATCGGCGTCGAAACTGGTGGTTCCAACGTCCAGTTCGCAGTGAACCCGAAAAACGGTCGTTTGATTGTTATCGAGATGAACCCGCGCGTATCCCGCTCCTCGGCGCTGGCCTCGAAAGCTACCGGTTTCCCGATTGCCAAAGTGGCCGCCAAACTGGCGGTAGGTTACACCCTCGACGAGCTGATGAACGACATTACCGGCGGCCGCACTCCGGCGTCGTTTGAGCCGTCTATTGACTATGTTGTGACCAAAATTCCGCGCTTTAACTTCGAGAAATTCGCGGGTGCGAACGACCGTCTGACCACCCAGATGAAATCGGTTGGTGAAGTGATGGCGATTGGCCGCACGCAGCAGGAATCTCTGCAGAAAGCGTTGCGTGGCCTGGAAGTGGGGGCCACCGGTTTTGATCCGAAAGTGAGCCTTGACGACCCGGAGGCGCTGACCAAAATTCGCCGCGAGCTGAAAGACGCGGGCGCCGAGCGTATCTGGTACATCGCCGATGCCTTCCGCGCGGGCTTGTCTGTGGACGGCGTGTTCAACCTGACCAACATCGACCGCTGGTTCCTGATGCAAATTGAAGAGCTGGTGCGTCTGGAAGAGAAAGTAGCCGACGTCGGGATTACTGGCCTCGACGCTGACTTCCTGCGTCACCTGAAGCGCAAAGGCTTTGCCGATGCGCGTCTGGCGAAACTGGCGGGTGTGCGTGAGGCGGAGATCCGCAAGCTGCGCGAGAAGTATGACCTGCATCCGGTCTACAAACGCGTGGATACCTGCGCGGCGGAATTCGCCACCGACACCGCCTACATGTACTCCACTTATGAAGAGGAGTGTGAAGCGAACCCGTCCGTTGATCGTGACAAAATCATGGTTCTCGGCGGCGGCCCGAACCGTATCGGCCAGGGCATTGAATTCGACTACTGCTGCGTACACGCCTCGCTGGCGCTGCGCGAAGACGGCTACGAGACCATTATGGTCAACTGTAACCCGGAAACCGTCTCTACCGACTACGACACCTCCGACCGCCTGTACTTCGAGCCGGTCACCCTGGAAGACGTGCTGGAAATCGTGCGCATCGAGAAGCCGAAAGGCGTGATTGTACAGTACGGCGGTCAGACGCCGCTGAAGCTGGCGCGCGCGCTGGAAGCGGCAGGCGTGCCGGTTATCGGCACCAGCCCGGACGCCATCGACCGCGCGGAAGATCGTGAACGCTTCCAGCACGCGGTTGACCGCCTGAAGCTGAAGCAGCCAGCCAACGCCACCGTTACCGCCATCGAACAGGCTGTCGAAAAAGCGAAAGAGATTGGCTATCCGCTGGTGGTACGTCCTTCTTACGTATTGGGCGGTCGGGCGATGGAAATTGTCTATGACGAAGCCGATCTGCGTCGCTACTTTCAGACGGCGGTCAGCGTCTCTAACGATGCGCCGGTACTGCTTGACCGCTTCCTTGATGACGCGGTTGAAGTGGACGTGGACGCTATCTGCGACGGCGAAATGGTGCTGATTGGCGGCATTATGGAGCACATCGAGCAGGCGGGCGTACACTCCGGCGACTCCGCCTGTTCCCTGCCGGCCTACACGCTGAGCCAGGAAATTCAGGACGTGATGCGCCAGCAGGTGCAGAAGCTGGCTTTTGAATTACAGGTGCGCGGCCTGATGAACGTGCAGTTTGCGGTCAAGGACAACGAAGTTTACCTGATTGAAGTCAACCCGCGCGCGGCGCGTACCGTGCCGTTCGTCTCTAAAGCTACCGGCGTGCCGCTGGCGAAGGTGGCGGCACGTGTGATGGTAGGCCAGACGCTTAGCGCTCAGGGCATCACCAAAGAGGTCATCCCACCGTATTATTCGGTGAAAGAAGTGGTGCTACCGTTCAACAAATTCCCCGGCGTTGACCCGCTGTTAGGGCCGGAAATGCGCTCTACCGGGGAAGTGATGGGCGTAGGCCGCACCTTCGCGGAAGCGTTCGCTAAAGCTCAACTGGGCAGCAGCTCGACGATGAAGAAATCAGGTCGTGCGCTGCTCTCTGTACGCGAAGGCGACAAAGAGCGCGTGGTGGATCTCGCCGCTAAACTGCTGAAACAGGGCTTTGAGCTGGATGCTACTCACGGTACGGCGATTGTGCTGGGCGAAGCCGGTATCAACCCGCGTCTGGTGAATAAGGTGCATGAAGGTCGTCCGCACATTCAGGACCGTATCAAGAATGGCGAATACACTTATATCATCAATACCACCGCAGGCCGCCGGGCGATTGAAGACTCAAGGGTGATTCGCCGCAGCGCGCTGCAGTATAAAGTGCATTATGACACCACGCTGAACGGCGGTTTTGCGACGGCGATGGCGCTCAATGCGGACGCTACTGAAAAAGTTACCTCAGTGCAGGAGATGCACGCGCAAATTCAGAAATAACGTGTAGGCTGTCGGACCATCGGTAGCGAACATCCACTATTTTTTGTTTAAACGGTTCCTGAAAAAGGAACCGTTTTTTTACGTCATCAGGTAATTCCTGGCCAACGGTATTTCGTTAACCGTATTTTCAATCTAATAAGCAAGATTTTGCTCACACTAATTGACCGTTAAGTTGCATACTATTCCCCTATATCCACATTTTTAACATGGTTAATGAGGTGATTTAAAGGTTGCCGAAATAAGCCGTAGCGAGATTTTTTAATTTGTAAAAATGGTGTGCTTATGAGTAAAGAATATGTTGAAAAACCACTTTATTTGTTAATTGCTGATTGGGTAATGGCGGAGAACCGTTGGGTGAGCGCTAAAGAGATTGCTAAGCAATTTAATATGGACCACTGCAAAGCGATAAACACGGTTTCTTATATTCTTTCAGAAGTGGGAGAAATAAACTGCGAAACTAAAACCATTCCTAATCAACTCGCAGGGCGAGGCTGTCAGTGCCAGCGTCTGGTGCGTATTAAAAGTATTGATTCGCAGCTGTATGCGCGCATTGGAAATAGCGCCCGGGAAAAAATGGCAGGGGCAGGAAAAACGCCGCGTATGACGACGGTACCGCCGACGGAGCTTAACCGGGAGCAAAAGTGGCAGATGATGTTGTCAAAAAGTATGCGTCGTTAGACCGTGCGCCCGTGTCGGGTCATCTCTGAGTAAAACCGTTTCGGACAGGCGTACTGACGTACGTTTGTCCGGGAAACGTCCGTGTTCCCGCTTTCTCCACCGCGCTATCCGCTAACATGACGTTACACTCATCGACATTTCTCTGAACAGCGGCTCAACATTTCCCGGAAAAAAACCTATCGCAGGGAATTTATCTTATGATTAGGTATAAGGAACAGGAGCTTATGATGAAAATGAAACTGATACCCTATTATTTGTTCGCGCTATTCTCCGCCGCCTCCTGGGCTACGGAGATAAACGCCTGCAAAGACCTGATCGGAACATGGAAAACCACGGCAGATCACCCGCCTTATACTATGACAATATTGCCGCCGGTAGAAAGCTGCGGGGAAAAATGTGTGAAACTGAACGTGCAGTATGAACTTGACATGACTCACCGCAACGCGCTTTATTGCCATGAAGGACAAGAGGGGGTAAAAGGGCAGGGACCAATGGTGATAGCATTTGAAGGGGCGTATGGTGGACACGCTATCGGAACCTATAACCGACAGTTGCAATTACTTTGGGCTGGCGTAATACCGAAAAATAAACAGGGGAAATGGATAACGAAAATGGAAAATTACTGGTTCAGGCAGGTAAAAGCGCACTAAATATTATCTTAAAACAGCCTGGAAAACCGTCTTACTCACGAAGGACTTACTGCCTATGCTCGCCCATACCACTGGCTTGCCTGCCCCAGATGAACTGTTGATAAAAAAAGGGCCAGCATCTGTTTCCAGACGGCCCTGAGTGGATTGTGACACCACATGGCGCCTTGCTGGCGCTCTCTTATTATTTCATGCCTGTGCCATCGTTATGGGCAATCAGGGCATTTTTATTTCATCGCATCTTTATAAACTTCGGCTGTAAATGATAGTTTTTTATATTACTTATTGTAATGACTGGATTTTTATTGAATCACGCGTCAATGCGATAGTTTTATTCATAAGCAATATAACAGAATTGAGTTATGTTTTAATTTCCAGGAGTGATATTACCGGTTGTATGTCTGTTATTGCGCGGCCTGTTGCTAATAGTGTTTCTTTCGGGGGGATTTTATTGTAGCGGCATAAGGTAATCGCCGTAGTTGAGGGGAAAAGGAACGAGCATAGCGCTATAGAGTATGTTTAATAATGTATTTTTTTATGAAGTAATGTCTGTAGTTGTATCTCTAAAATAAAAACAATGAATTTTTCGTCTACATAATTTTCAGATGGCTATGGTCATTTATTAATGTATTTCTAATTTGAAATACAAATTAATTTATAATACATATTCTTACCCGGAAGGCATTGATACACATCTACGCTTCCTCGTACAGTAATAAATAAATATGTGATAAATTGACTGACCACAGGTATAATAATATGAGTAATAAAAAAAATCTGTCTACAAATGAGACGGATCTTACGCGTAGAAAGCTGCTAACCAGCGCGGGTATTCTTGCCGCTGGAGGCGTGTTATCCAGCGCGGTAAAGGCTGATGAAAAGTGTGTCGCCAGGGCGAAACCGGCGTGGGATAAACCGTTTACCGGCGAAATCCCGGAAAAATTGCCAGAAGGATATAATATTCTGTTAGTGGTGACCGACCAGGAGCGTTTTTTTCCTGCGTTTCCTTTCCCGGTACCCGGCAGAGAGCGGCTCATGAAAACAGGGGTGACATTCTGTAACCACCAGAATACCAGTAATGTCTGCACGCCTTCCCGCTCCGTATTGTATACCGGCTTACATATGCCTCAGACAAAGATGTTTGATAATCTGGGATTACCCTGGATGCCCTATGACCTTGACCCCGCTCTTGGAACCACAGGCCATATGATGCAGGAACTGGGATACTATACGGCCTATAAAGGTAAGTGGCATCTTACAGAAAAACTGGAGAAGCCTCTGCCTGACGAAAAGGATGAGGATATTGATGTCGGAAATATTCCTGAACCAGAATTACATAAAATTATGGAAAAATATGGTTTTTCTGACTATCACGGCATCGGCGATATTATAGGCCATAGTAAAGGCGGCTATTTTTATGATTCAACCACCACGGCTCAGACTATAAATTGGCTAAGATGCAAGGGGCAGCCATTGAATGACCAACACAAGCCCTGGTTCCTGGCCGTTAACCTCGTTAATCCTCATGACGTAATGTTTATTGATACAGATAAAGAGGGAGAAAAGGTACAGTGGCGTGGCGAGTTGGATCAGGATGATAATACCCTGGCGCCCACACAGCCGCCGGAAAACGAGCTTTATCAGGCAAGCTGGCCGAACTATCCGCTGCCGGCAAACAGACATCAATCATTCAATGAGCAGGGAAGACCGCCGGCGCATCTTGAATACCAGACGGCGCGCGCTGCGCTGGAAGGGCAGTTTCCTGATGAAGATCGTCGTTGGCGTAAACTGCTTGACTACTATTTCAACTGTATCCGCGATTGTGATACTCACCTTGATCGGATATTAAATGAACTTGATGCCCTCAAGTTAACTGAAAAAACGATTGTTGTATTTACGGCCGATCATGGCGAATTAGGCGGAAGCCATCAGATGCACGGTAAAGGCGCTTCCGTTTATAAAGAACAGATCCATGTGCCGATGATTATTTCCCACCCGGCGTATCCAGGTAATAAGAAATGTCAGGCGTTGACCTGTCACCTTGATATCGCGCCGACATTAGTTGGATTGACCGGTTTACCGGAAGAAAAACAGCACAAAGCGTTAGGCAACCGGAAAGGCGTTAATTTTAGCGGATTGCTAAAAAATCCGGAAGACGTTGCGGTCAATGCGGTGAGAAACGCCAGCTTATATTGCTATGGCATGATCTTATATACCGATGCCGATTATCTCCACCGCGTTATAGCGCTACAAAGAGATAAGCAAAAAACGGTGACGCAAATCAAGCAGGAAATATCCCATTTGCATCCTGATTTCAGCCATCGTTCAGGGACGCGTATGATTAACGATGGCCGTTATAAGTTTGCGCGCTATTTCTCGCTAAGGGAGCATAATACGCCGGAAACCTGGGAGGATCTTATTAAGTATAACGATCTTGAACTTTACGATCTTAAAAATGATCCCGATGAGAACCATAACCTTGCTGCTGATAAAGAGAAATATCAGGATCTCATTCTTATGATGAATGAAAAACTGAATAAACTGATCAGAGACGAAATTGGCGTGGATGACGGCAGCTTTATGCCGGATGCTACCCGTGAGCCGTGGGATCTTACTATTGAGCAGGTTAACCGCATGGCGAAAGATTAGGCGCCTGATCCATTAGGTTAATTTATGCGTCGGCGATCTGGCGTCCACCGTGGTCTGGAGGTTCAGATGCTGTTGGCGCTGCGCTTATCGGGCCTG
Organism: Salmonella enterica subsp. houtenae serovar Houten; assembly: GCA_900478215.1. Taxonomy (NCBI): domain Bacteria; kingdom Pseudomonadati; phylum Pseudomonadota; class Gammaproteobacteria; order Enterobacterales; family Enterobacteriaceae; genus Salmonella; species Salmonella enterica. The sequence goes on along the minus strand of LS483478.1, from coordinate 3,767,928 downwards.
TATCATCATGTAATTTATTGATATTGCAATAATTACAGGCGGGTTTAGCGCAGCGCCGTCCGACAGAAAGGCCTTAAGCCGGTTTGTCAGCGGTTCAAGGCTGCGATCATCACCGACTTTTCCACACCGGATCGCGCTTTTCCGCAAACGCCTGCGGCCCTTCGAGGGCATCTTCCGAGTGCAGTACGGCGGGGTAGTGTCTCAGCGCGCCGCTCCGGATATAGCGATAGCCCTCTTCGACTGACATATTGCGAGTGGTTTGGGTCATTTCTTTCAAGGCGGCGACCGCCAAGGGGGCACTTTGCACCAGTTGTCGCGCCAGCTCGCGGGCGCTGTCCATCAATTCATGTAGGCTGACGACGCGATTTACCACTCCCCAGCGCAGCGCTTCTTCCGCTGTCATTCGTCTGCCGGTCATCACCATGTCATTGAGGATCGCAGGCGGTAGGATCTTTGGCAGACGCAGTACGCCGCCGCTATCCGGCACGATACCGAGTTTGGCTTCCGGCAGCGCGAAGCTGGCGTGATCCGCGCAGATAATGAAATCCGCCGCCAGCGCCAGTTCGAATCCGCCGCCGAAAGCGTAGCCGTTGACCGCGGCGATTACCGGTTTATCAAGATCAAAAAGTTCGGTTAAACCGGCAAAACCGCCGGGGCCGAAATCCGCATCCGGCGCTTCACCTTCGGCGGCGGCTTTTAAATCCCAGCCGGCTGAAAAAAACTTCTCTCCCGCCCCGGTGACGATCGCCACGCGTAAATGCGGGTCGTCCCGGAAGCTCAGAAAGGCCTCAGCCATCGCAAAACTGGTTCTGGCGTCAATCGCATTCGCTTTCGGGCGATCGAGCGTAATTTCAAGAATGGGGCCATTACGGGTCAGGTGCAATGATTCACTCATATCTACAATCCTTTATTCGCTTATTCCCTTTTCAGGGCCACAGTTATCCGCCAGAAATATCTCTATTTCCACGATAATGCTGATGTATTCAGCGGGCAGTGCCCGCCGGAGAGGTTATTTCAGATTTTTTTTAATGATTTTCCCTGAACAATTACGGGGTAAATCGTCTCTTATTTCCAGATATGACGGTACTTTAAATTTCGCCATATTTTCCTCACAAAACGTAAAAAAATCTTCCTCGGTTAATGTCTCACCTTCATTGAGTACCACAAATGCTTTAATGGCTTCATCACGAATATCATCCTTAATACCGATAACCACGATATCCTGAATTTTAGGATGTCCGGCGATGATATTTTCCAGCTCGACGCAAGAGACATTTTCTCCGCCGCGCTTAATCATGTTGCAGCGACGATCGACGAAATAGAAAAAACCTTCCTCATCGCGATAGCCGGAATCGCCGGTATGCAGCCAGCCGTTAGGTTCAAGCGCTTTGGCTGTGGCGTCCGGGCGTTCGAAATAGGCTTTAAAAAGCGTTTTACCGGGAATACCTTTAATGCATATTTCCCCGATGTCGCCGGGAGGCAGCGCACGATTTTGCTCATCGCGAATCTCCGCTTCATAGCAAAAACCCGGACGACCAATCGACGGCCAGCGTCGCTTATCGCCGGGGCGGTCGCCGATAATACCGACGATGGTTTCCGTCATACCATAAGAGGTGAGCAGCCGGACGCCGAAGCGTTCGATAAAGGCCTCTTTTTCTTGCACGGAGAGGTTGAGGTAAAACATCACTTCGCGTAAACAGTGATGACGATCGTCAGCGGCGGGCGGCTGCGTCATCAACGTTCGGATCATCATCGGGATACATTCGGTGATGGTCGCGCAATATTTTCTCACCTGTCCCCAGAAGGCGCGTGCGCTGTATTTTTCGATCAGCACAAACGTAGCGCCCGCTGAAAAGGCCGCCATCGCCGCCGTACACTGGCAGTCAATGTGGAAGGCGGGCATGACGGTGAGATAAACATCATCTTCGCGCAACGCGCATTGCCAGGCAGAGTAGTAGCCAGCAAAACGTAAATTATAGTGAGTAATCACCACCCCTTTCGGGCGGGACGTTGTGCCGGAGGTAAAAAGAATTTCCGCTGTGTCTTCAGGCGATAACATCGGCGTATAAAGCAGGACGTCGGGCTGCTGCGCTTTCAGCGTGTGAAAATGGCTAACGCCTTCGTCGACCGGAAGCGTCGGGCCGATCAGACAAATATGCTTGAGCGGCGTGTGCCCTTCCTGTTGAGTCTGACGATACATCGGATAAAACGGCGCGCTGGTGACCAGTAACGACGTCCGGCTATTTTGCAGGATCCAGGCGCTCTCCTCGCGCAATAATCTGGCATTAACCGGCACCACGATAGCGCCGATTTTTGCCAGCCCAAACCAGCAAAAGATAAATTCCGGGCAATTATCCAGATGCAAAGCAACGTTGTCGCCTTTACGTACGCCTAAGGAATAGAAAAGGTTTGCCGTGCGATTGATCTCTCTATTCAGCGCGGCATAGCTGAAGTGTTGTACTTCTCCCGCGCAGGATTCAAAAATTAACGCCGTTTTGTCTTCATATATTCCGCCCAGGTCGTCCCACATCTGACGTAAGTGTTGTCCGCCTACAATATCCATTGCACTTTTATCCACGAAATCAGGCGTGAGCGCTAACCGGAAAACCGATTAGCGCATCGCGTTTAATCCTCAACTTTGGCCAGCCCTTTGCCGACCAGTTCCTTAATATCTGCTTCGCTATAACCAATATTTTTCAGAATGGCGGCGGTATCCATGCCGTGTGACGGCATGGCGCGCCAGATTTTCCCCGGGTTGTTTTTGAATTTCGGCATGACATTCGGCCCCTTACAGGTGCGGCCGTCCATCGTTTGCCACTGGGTAATGGACTCACGTGCCACGTACTGCGGATGATGTTCCAGCTCCGGAATAGTCAGCACTTTTGCGCAGGCGATATTCAGTTCGGCAAAACGCGCCTGAACGTCAGCAATAGAACGCGTCGCCAGCCAGGCATCCAGTTTTTCTTCCACCAGCGGACCGTAAGGACATTCGATACGGTGAATCAACTGCGTGCCTTCCGGCACTTCCGGCGTACCGAGAATAGGCGCGAGGCCGATATCTTTAAAGCATTCGTTAATTTGCGTAATGCCGACTAACTCCATCACGATATAACCGTCGGCGCATTTATATAATCCGCAACCAGCGTAATAAGGATCTTTACCTTTGGTCATTCTCGGGCAGAGCTCGCCGCCGTTGAAGTAATCCATCATAAAATACTGCCCCATCCGCAACATCACTTCATACATCGCAATATCAATACTTTCGCCTTTACCGGTTTCCCGTACTTTATGCAACGCCGCCAGCGCCGAAGTCGTGGCGGTCAGGCCGGAAAAATAGTCGGCGGTGTAGGGAAAGGCGGGCATCGGTTGGTCGACATCGCCGTTTTGGATCAGATAGCCGCTGAACGCCTGGGCGATGGTATTGTAAGCCGGCAGATGGGTATACTCTTCGTCGCCAAACTGACCGAAGCCGGAAAGATGGGCGATAACCAGTTTCGGGTTATGTTCCCACAGCACCTCATCGGTGATGCCGCGGCGGGCGAACGCCGGGCCTTTGCTGGCTTCAATAAAGATATCAGTCGTTTCCATTAATTTCAGAAACGCTTCTCGTCCTTCGTCTTTAAAGATGTTCAGGGAAAGGGCGTGCAGGTTACGACGTGAAAGCTGCGGATAATTCGGCTGGACGCGAATGGTATCGGCCCAGGCCACATTTTCGATCCAGATAACCTCCGCGCCCCATTCCGCGAACATTTGTCCGGCGAACGGCCCGGCGATTTCGATTCCGGAAAAGACCACCCGCAGCCCCGAGAGGGGGCCGAATGCAGGCATGGGTAAATGCGTTGTCATGGTATCACTCCTGTTGCCGGATGCGGCGTGAAACCTATCCGGCTTACAACATGCACAATCCGTAGACCCGGTAAGCGCAGCGCCGCCGGGCGCTTTGCTTAGCGGTACTGCTTCAGCACCGCACGACCGAGCGTCAGGATCTGCATTTCGTCAGATCCGCCGGAAACGCGGTCAACGCGCAGATCGCGCCAGAAACGCGAAATACGATGATTCCCCGCAATGCCCACGCCGCCCAATACCTGCATGGCGCTGTCCACAACCTCAAACGCGGCGTTAGCGCAGAAGTATTTACACATGGCCGCATCGCCGGAGGTGATTGTGCCGTTGTCCGCCTTCCATGCGGCTTCCAGCAGCATATTTTTCATGGCGTTTAATTTGATCGCCATATGGGCGAATTTCTCCTGAATCAGTTGGAAGCGACCAATTGTCTCGCCAAACTGCACGCGTTGATTAGCGTAACGCGCCGCATCTTCAAAGGCGCACAGCGCCGTGCCGTAGTTGGTTAACGCCACCAGGAAACGTTCATGATCGAACTCTTCTTTAACGCGATTAAAGCCGTTACCTTCCCGACCGAACCTGTCTTTCTCGTCCAGTTCAACCTCATCGAAGGTAATTTCGCAGCAGCTATCCATACGCAGACCGAGCTTTTCCAGTTTGGTCACTTTGATGCCCGGTTTGCTCATATCGACAAACCATTCGGTATAGACAGGTTTATCCGGCGAGGCGCCATCTCTTGCCATCACCACAATGTAGGGGGTGTACGCGCTACTGGTGATAAAACACTTGCTGCCATTGAGATAAACCTTACCATTTTTGCGGGTATAGGTGGTTTTTAAACTCCCGACATCCGAACCGGCGCCCGGCTCGGTAATTGCCGAGTTCCACATCTGCTTACCGGTACCGCGAAAGGCCATAATCTTATCGATCTGTTCCTGGGTGCCTTCACGCAGGAAAGTGTTGAACCCGCCCGGCAATTGGTACAGCACATATGTCGGCGCGCCCAGGCGCCCCAATTCCATCCATACCGCCGCAACGGTAATGAACCCGGCCTCCAGGCCACCGTGCTCTTCCGGGATCAGCAAGCTATCAATCCCCATCTCCGCCAGCGCTTTCACAAAACGTTCAGGATAGATGCTGTCACGATCGCACTCGGCAAAATAGGCTTCCCAGTTCTCACTGGCCATCAATTCACGAATACCGGCGACAAACAGTTCCTGTTCATCATTTAAATTAAAATCCATGTTCCAACCTCTTGATCTTTTGGGGGTAATTTTATTTATCTTTCCAGTGCGTTTTGGCGTCTTTGATAAAGGAGAGCGTCACCATGATGTTGACGAAGAACAGCGGGCAGCCGCCGGCGATAATGGCGGTTTGAATCGGTTTCAGCCCGCCGAGCGCCAACAGAACAATGCCAATAATGCCCACCAGTACCGACCAGCCGATCCGCACCAGCAACGGTGGTTCTTCGCCGTCGCGTATTTCGCGACAGGTCGACATCGCTAGGGTATAAGAGCAGGCGTTAATTAACGTGACGGTGGCGATAAAGCACAGGATAAAGAATCCCCACAGGGTGGCGGTACTGAGCGGCAGGGCGGCCCAGGTTTCGATAATGGCGCGCGCCACGCCGTGCTGGTCGATTAACTGCGGAATATTGAGGATATTTTTATCCATCAGCAGGAGAGTATTGCTGCCGAGGACGGTCCACAAAATCCAGGTAGAAGCCGTCAGCCCCAGCACCATGCCGAAGCAGAGTTCACGCACTGTCCGACCACGGGAAATACGGGCGAGGAAGATACTCATCTGGATGGCGTAAATCACCCACCATGCCCAGTAAAAGACCGTCCAGCTTTGCGGGAACCCGCTTTTACCTATCGGATCGGTGTAAAACAGCATCCGCGGCAGGTACATTAACAACGTACCGACCGAATCGGTAAAATAGTTCATGATGAAGCTGGCGCCGCTGACGATGAATACCCAGCCCAGCATCAGAAAGCTTAAATAGCTGCGAACGTCGCTGGCGATCCTGACCCCTTTTTGCAGACCGCAGGCGACACAGATCGCGTTCAGGATGATCCAGCAGGTAATAATAATGGCGTCCAGCTCCAGGGTGTGCGGAATACCGAACAGATACTGCATACACTCCGTCACCAGCGGCGTCGCCAGACCGAGGCTGGTTCCCATCGCAAAGATCAGCGCCACCAGGTAGAAGTTATCGACGATGGTGCCGAAAAGTCCTTTGGCATGTTTTTCGCCGACCAGCGGCACCAGCGTGGAGCTGGGACGGATAACATCCATCTTACGGACGAAAAAGAAGTAGGCAAAAGCGACGGAGAGGAAACTGTAGGTCGCCCACGGCAGAGGTCCCCAGTGGAACAGGCTATAAGCGAGGCCAATCTCTTTCGCGCCGGCAGAGTTGGGCGCAAGGCCAAATGGCGGCGTAGAGATATAGTAATAAATCTCTATCGACCCCCAGAACAGGACGGCGGCGGAGGTACAGGAGGCGAACATCATAAAAATCCAGCTAGCGGTGCTGAATTCCGGCGGCTCATCGCCTAATTTCTTTTTCGCATAAGGACCAAAGACCAGCCAGAACCAGCCGATGAGCATGACGACCATATACCATTCAAAGGCCCATCCCCATACGTTGGTGACATAACTGAATACGGCGTTAATAACATTATTTGCCGCATCAAGATCCCGAACCGTTAGCCAACAAAGTATCCCTACGATTATAAGTGGCGGGAAAAAAACCTTTGGTTCTATTCCAGACTTTTTCTTGTCAGTTTTCATGAGTTAATTCCAGTGTCAAACGAAATTTATGCTGCGTTCCTGGCTATTATATTTTGTTTATTTTCCTGAATATTCGACCGGTGATAATTTAACCTCGGGGCGCTTTTGCGAGTAACCCATAATGAGTATTCGCTGCACGACGTTCTGTAAGCTGGATCACATTTTTTTGTCGTTTATTTTGACGGTTTATTTTGTTTTTATTCCTTTATAATCAAAGTAATATAAAGATATTGTGCGTTTTTTGCTCGCCTCTCTTTCAATATTGGTGATCCGTAAAACAATATTGAAAATTTTTATATTTTGTCGCCGACCGTTCAATATTGGTGAGGTGCTTAACAATATTGAAAGTTATGAAGAACAGGATGTGACTTTTTCAATATTGGTGGTTAATGTTTTATTCCCGAATTTAAGCGCGTGATATCTGTATTTAACACCGCCGATATAGATGACGTTACTTTCATGATTTCTGGAGATGCAATGAAGATATTGACTTGCTACAAGTGCGTGCCTGATGAACAGGATATTGTGATTAATAACGAAGATGGTTCATTAGATACCCGTAAAGCCGACGCCAAAATTAGCCAATACGATTTAAATGCGATTGAAGCCGCTTGCCAGTTAAAACAGCAGGCCGGCGATGCCGTGGTTACGGCAATGAGCGTGGGCGGCCAGGCGCTGACCAACGCCAAAGGGCGTAAAGATGTGCTTTCTCGCGGCCCTGACGATCTTATTGTCGTGATTGATGAGCTGTTTGAACAGTCGCTGCCGCAACAAACCGCCGCCGCGCTCGCCGCCGCTGCGCAAAAAGCGGGTTTTGATCTGATTATCTGTGGCGATGGCTCTTCAGATCTTTATGCCCAGCAGGTGAGCCTGCTGCTGGGTGAAACGCTGCATATCCCGGCCATTAACGGCGTGCGCAACATCCTTTCGCTGAGTGAAGACGCCCTTATCGTTGAGCGCGAGCTGGAAGATGAAATCGAAACGCTGCATATCCCGTTACCTGCGGTCGTGGCGGTCTCTACCGATATTAACTCCCCGCAAATCCCGTCGATGAAAGCGATTCTCGGCGCGGCGAAAAAGCCCGTCCAGGTCTGGTCTGCGGCGGACATCGGCTTTAGCGCGGCGGCTGACTACTCCAGCCAACGCGTCGCCGCGCCGAAACAGCGCGAGCGTCAGCGAATTGTCATTCAAGGCGAGGGCGAAGAACAGATCGCCGCATTTGCCGAAAACCTGCGCAAAATCATTAAGTAAGGGGAAGTTATGAGCAAATTTTCCAGTGTTTGGGTATTCAGCGATACGCCTTCTCGTCTGGCGGAACTGATAGGCGGCGCGCAGCATACCGGCGAACAGATTAACGTTTTCGTACTGAGCGAGGCGGATAGCGAAGTAGCGTTCCATTTTGGCGCGGACCGCGTCTGGCTTGTACGCGGTAAACCTGATGACCGTATGGTGGAAGACTATGCGGAAGCCATGGCGGAAACCCTCCACAAGCATGGCGGCGAGGCGGGTATGGTACTACTGCCGAATACCCGTCGCGGCAAACTGCTGGCGGCTAAGCTCGGCTACCGTCTGGCGGCGGCGGTGTCTAACGATGCCAGTAGCGTCGTACCGCAAGCGGAAGGGGCTGCGGTAAAACACATGGTTTACGGCGGGCTGGCGATGGGCGAAGAGACGATTACCTCGCCCTGGGCGGTCGTCACGCTGAGCAGCGGCGCTTTCGAACCGGCGCAGGCGGATACGGCGCGCCGCGGCGAGGCGCAGAGCGTGGAGTGGATAGCGCCGGCGATAGTAGTGACGCGTACCGCGACACAGGCGCGCCAGAGCAACCGCGTCGATCTGGATAAAGCGCGGCTGGTGGTGAGCGTTGGACGCGGGATCGGCAGTAAAGAGAATATCGCGCTGGCACAGGCGCTGTGTCAGAGCATCGGCGCGGAGCTGGCCTGCTCTCGTCCGGTCGCGGAAAACGAAAAATGGATGGAGCATGAGCGTTATGTCGGCATCTCCAACCTGATGTTAAAACCCGAACTTTATCTTGCCATCGGGATCTCCGGGCAGATCCAGCACATGGTCGGGGCGAATGGATCGCAAACGATCTGCGCCATTAACAAAGATAAAAACGCGCCGATCTTCCAGTACGCGGATTACGGCATTGTGGGCGATGCGGTGAAGATCCTGCCCGCGCTGACCCAGGCATTGGCACGTTGATTGAGTAAGGCGGGGCAAAGCACGTCCCGCCGCTGACAGGGAGTTTCTATGTCTGAAGATATCTTTGACGCCATTATTGTCGGCGCAGGGCTGGCAGGGTCAGTCGCCGCGTTGGTGCTGGCGCGTGAAGGCGCGCAGGTATTGGTGATTGAGCGAGGCAATTCCGCTGGCGCGAAGAACGTCACCGGCGGTCGCCTCTACGCGCATAGTCTGGAGCGTATTCTACCCGATTTTGCGGCGCGGGCGCCCGTAGAACGCCTCATCACCCATGAAAAACTCGCCTTTATGACCGAACAAGGGGTAATGGCGGTTGATTATGTTAACGCGGAGGAGCAAGCGCCTTCGCGGCGTTCTTATTCCGTGCTGCGCAGTAAATTTGACGCCTGGCTGATGGAGCAGGCGGAAGACGCGGGCGCGCAACTGATTACCGGTATCCGCGTGGATAACGTCGTACAGCGCGACGGCAAGGTCGTCGGCGTGGAGGCCGACGGCGATATTATCGAAGCGAAAGTCGTGATCCTGGCGGACGGCGTTAACTCCTTGCTGGCGGAAAAGCTGGGCATGGCGAAACGCGTCAACGCCTCGCACGTTGCGGTGGGGGTGAAAGAACTGGTCGAATTACCCCAATCCGTTATTGAAGATCGTTTTCAACTTCGGGGCAATGAAGGCGCAGCCTGCCTGTTCGCCGGCGCGCCGACCGCAGGGCTGATGGGCGGCGGATTTTTGTATACCAATAAAACCACGCTGTCGCTGGGGCTGGTGTGCGGTCTGCACCATCTGAACGCGGCGACAAAATCCGTGCCGCAAATGCTGGAAGATTTTAAACAGCATCCGGCGGTCGCGCCGCTGATCGCCGGCGGCAAACTGGTCGAGTATGCCGCGCACGTCGTCCCGGAAGCCGGGTTTGCTATGCAGCCTGAGCTGGTGGGCGACGGGGTATTGATTGCCGGTGATGCTGGCGGAATGTGCATGAATCTGGGCTTTACTATCCGTGGTATGGATTTGGCCGTGGCGGCAGGGGACGCGGCGGCGAAAACCGTCCTTTCCGCGCTGCGCAGCGAGGATTTCAGTCGGCAAAAACTGGCGGAATATCGCCAGCATCTCGACAACGGTCTGATGCGGGATATGCGAATGTACCAGCGTCTGCCGGCGTTTCTCGATAACCCGCGTATGTTTACCCGCTATCCGGAAATGGTGGTCGGTATCGCCCGCGATCTGTTTACCGTTGACGGCGGTGCGCCGGAGCCGATACGTAAAAAAATTCTGCGTCATGCAAAGAAAGTCGGCCTTATCAATTTGATGAAGGACGGTATTAAAGGAGCGACCGTATTATGACTTCCCCCGTCAATGTTGACGTCAAGCTGGGCGTTAATAAATTCAACGTCGATGAAAACAACCCGCATATCGTGCTGAAAACCGAACCGGATAAGCAGGCGCTGGAGGTGCTGATTAAGGCGTGTCCCGCCGGGTTATACAAAAAGCAGGATGATGGCAGCGTGCGGTTTGACTATGCCGGCTGTCTGGAGTGCGGGACCTGTCGGATTCTCGGCCTGGACAACGCGCTGGAAAAGTGGGAATACCCGCGCGGTACCTTTGGCGTGGAGTTTCGCTACGGTTGATTGACTGCCGGATGGCGCGGTGAACTGCGCTAATCCGGCCTACGCTCACGGACCTGGTCGGCCTGATACCCGCAGCGCCATCAGGCAGCCAGGATAAAACAGGACATAACCATGCCGCAGCCCAGGAACTTTGACGACATTAAATTCTCCTCTATTCATCGCAGAATTATGCTGTGGGGAAGCGGCGGCCCGTTCCTTGATGGCTACGTGCTGGTGATCATTGGTGTGGCGCTGGAACAACTAACGCCGCGCTTGCACCTTGATGCTGAATGGATTGGCGCGCTCGGCGCGGCTACGCTTGCCGGGCTGTTTATTGGCACCTCGCTGTTTGGCTATATTTGCGATAAGGTCGGGCGGCGTAAAATGTTCCTGCTTGATATTATCGCTATCGGCGCTATCTCTGTGGCGACGATGTTTGTCTCCACGCCGCTTGAATTGCTGGTGATGCGCGTTTTAATTGGCATTGTGATCGGCGCGGATTACCCTATCGCCACTTCCATGATTACGGAGTTTTCCAATACCCGCCAGCGCGCGTTCTCCATCGGCTTTATCGCCGCGATGTGGTATGTCGGCGCGACCTGCGCCAATCTGGTGGGGTACTGGCTGTATGACATGGAGGGCGGCTGGCGCTGGATGCTTGGCAGCGCCTTTATCCCGTGCTTAATCATTTTGATTGGCCGCTTTGACTTGCCGGAATCGCCACGCTGGCTATTGCGAAAAGGACGGGTAAAAGAGTGCGAACAAATGATGATCAAACTGTTCGGCGAACCGGTCTGCTTTGACGATGAGCCGCCGCAGGAGACTCGCTTCCTGCAACTGTTTAACCGTCGTCATTTCCCGTTTGTCCTGTTCGTCGCGGCTATCTGGACCTGTCAGGTGATCCCGATGTTCGCTATCTATACCTTTGGGCCGCAGATCGTCGGCTTACTCGGCTGGGAACAGGGACGCAGCGCGGCGCTCGGCAATGTGGTGATTAGCCTCTTTTTTATGCTGGGCTGTATACCGGCGATGTTCTGGCTAAACAGTATTGGCCGTCGCCCTCTGCTTATTGGCAGTTTCGCAATGATGACTATCGCGCTGGCGCTGCTGGGGCTGGTATCAAATCTGGGTATCCTGGTGGTGGTAGTGGCGTTTGCGGTGTACGCCTTCTTTTCCGGCGGACCGGGCATACTGCAATGGCTTTATCCTAACGAACTCTTCCCTACGGATATTCGCGCCTCGGCCGTGGGGGTCATCATGTCATTAAGCCGCATTGGAACCATTGTCTCCACCTGGGCATTACCGATTTTTATTACTCGTTACGGTATTAATAACGTCATGCTGATTGGCGCGTTGATTTCGTTAGTCGGGCTTGGCGTATCGGTGATGTTTGCCCCGGAAACACGCGGCTTGACGCTAACACAGACCGGAAACATGACATTGCGTGGAACGCCATCGGATAACCCTCGTTAAGAGTGTTCTGCATTTCTCCCCGCTTTTCGCCAATAACGCTACAGTTAACAGTCACATGCTAAAACAACTGAAAAGCAGGGAGAACACCATGCAAAAACGTCTTATGACCGCACTGTTTACCGCAGCAACCCTATTCACCGTCGCAGGATGCTCTTCTAACCAGGCGGTTGAAACCACGGATGGCAAAACCATCGTCACCGACGGGAAACCCGAGGTCGATAACGATACCGGTATGGTGTCTTACAAAAACGCCGCCACCGGGAAAACCGAGCAGATTAACCGAGATCAGCTGAAAAATATGAGCGAGCTGGATAATTAATTCAATTTTTTCTGATTAGCCGCTCAATAATATTCACTATTAGCCTGGCGGATTTGTCACTACACTTTGTGATAAAAAACCGATAATCACAGGCTAATCATGATCCTCATTATTTATGCGCATCCGTATCCGCATCACTCTCATGCGAATAAACGGATGCTTGAACAGGCAGGGACGCTGGAAAACGTCGAAATACGTTCGCTTTATCACCTCTATCCCGATTTCAATATTGACGTTGCCGCCGAGCAGAAGGCGCTGTCGCGCGCGCGTCTTATCGTCTGGCAGCATCCGATGCAGTGGTACAGCGTCCCTCCTTTACTCAAATTATGGATGGATAAAGTCCTCGCCCACGGCTGGGCCTACGGTCATGGCGGCACGGCATTGCACGGTAAACATCTGCTGTGGGCGGTAACGACCGGCGGTGGTGAAAACCATTTTGCTATCGGTTCACATCCGGGATTTGACGTCCTTTCTCAGCCGCTACAGGCGACGGCGCTCTATTGTGGTTTAACGTGGCTGCCGTCGTTTGCCATGCACTGCACGTTTATTTGCGATGACGACACCTTACAGGCGCAGGCGCGTCAGTATAAACAGCGTTTACTGGCATGGCAGGAGGCGAATCATGGATAGTCATACTTTACTGCAGGCGCTGATCTATCTTGGTTCGGCAGCGTTGATTGTGCCGATTGCGGTACGTTTGGGCTTAGGATCGGTGCTGGGGTACCTGATTGCGGGGTGTATTATTGGTCCCTGGGGGCTACGGCTGGTGACGGACGCCGAATCTATTCTGCATTTTGCGGAAATCGGTGTCGTGCTGATGTTGTTTGTCATTGGGCTTGAACTGGACCCGCAGCGGTTATGGAAGTTGCGCGCCTCGGTATTTGGCGGCGGCGCGTTGCAGATGGTGGTCTGCGGCGGACTGATTGGCCTGTTCTGTATGTTTCTTGGCCTGCGTTGGCAGGTGGCGGAGCTGATCGGTATGACGCTGGCGCTTTCGTCCACGGCTATCGCCATGCAGGCAATGAATGAGCGTAACCTGACCGTTTCGCAAGTAGGACGTAGCGCATTTGCGGTACTCTTGTTCCAGGATATCGCGGCGATCCCGCTGGTAGCGATGATTCCGTTGCTGGCCGCCAGCGGCGCATCCACCACGCTTGGCGCGTTTGCGCTGTCGGCGTTGAAAGTCGCAGGCGCGTTGACGCTGGTGGTGCTGTTGGGACGCTACGTCACGCGCCCGGCGCTGCGCTTTGTCGCGCGTTCTGGTTTGCGGGAGGTGTTCAGCGCCGTAGCGCTATTTTTGGTGTTTGGTTTCGGCCTGTTGCTGGAAGAGGTTGGGCTGTCAATGGCGATGGGCGCGTTCCTGGCGGGCGTCCTGCTGGCGAGTTCGGAATATCGTCATGCGCTGGAAAGCGATATTGAACCCTTTAAGGGGTTGCTGCTGGGGCTGTTCTTTATTGGCGTCGGCATGTCGATTGATTTCGGCACGCTGGTGGAGAATCCGCTGCGTATTCTGCTATTGCTGGTCGGTTTTCTGGCGATCAAAATCGTCATGCTGTGGCTGGTCGCGAGGCCCCTGGGCGTACCGGCAAAACAGCGTCGCTGGTTTGCCGTCTTATTAGGCCAGGGAAGCGAGTTTGCGTTTGTGGTTTTTGGCGCGGCGCAAATGGCGGATGTGCTTGAGCCGGAATGGGCGAAAGCGCTGACGCTGGCGGTCGCGCTGTCGATGGCGGCAACGCCGATTTTTCTGCTGCTGCTGACGCGCATGGAGAAGGCTGCGACGGGTGAAGCGCGCGAGGCGGATGAAATCGATGAAGAGCAGCCGCGGGTTATTGTGGCCGGGTTTGGGCGATTTGGTCAGATAGCCGGACGTCTGCTGCTGTCGAGCGGGGTGAAGATGGTGGTGCTCGATCATGATCCCGATCATATCGAAACGCTGCGTAAATTCGGCATGAAGGTTTTTTATGGCGACGCGACGCGTATGGATTTGCTGGAATCTGCCGGGGCGGCGAAGGCGGAGGTATTGATTAACGCCATTGACGATCCGCAAACCAATCTGCAACTGAGCGAACTGGTGAAGACGCATTTCCCGCATCTGCAGATTATCGCCCGCGCCCGTGATGTCGATCATTACATTCGCCTGCGGCAGGCCGGTGTGGCAATGCCCGAACGTGAAACCTTCGAAGGCGCGCTCAAAAGCGGGCGACAGGCTTTGGAAGCTCTGGGGTTAGGACGTTATGAAGCCCGCGAGCGTGCGGATCTGTTCCGCCATTTTAATACCCAGATGGTGGAAGAGATGGCGAAAGGGGAAAACGATCCGTTATCTCGCGCCGCCGCCTATAAACGTACCAGCGCGATGTTGAGCGAAATTATTACCGAGGATCGGGAGCATCTGTCGTTGATTCAGCGCCACGGTTGGCAGGGAACGGCTGAGGGCAAACATTCCGGGGAGGTCGCCGATGAACCCGAGGTCAAACCGTCAATCTAAAGTAAAAAATGTGATGTTCTGCAAACTTTACTGCTAATTGGCTGTTTTTGAACTACTGTAATGCTGGCGCTCCACATCAAATGAGTGGCGTCGCCAGCAGAACGAAAAATTTTCGTGCTCATCCTCTTTTCGTCAGTCGACGAAAGATTGCGCTTTACGTATAGTGGCGGCAATTTTTTTGGTATCAGGAAATAATTAATGATCAGTCTGATTGCGGCGTTAGCGGTGGATCGCGTCATCGGTATGGAAAACGCCATGCCGTGGAACCTGCCTGCCGATCTCGCCTGGTTTAAACGTAACACGTTAAATAAACCTGTCGTCATGGGACGTCACACCTGGGCGTCTATCGGACGCCCCTTACCGGGACGTAAAAATATTATTATCAGCAGCCAGCCGGGCACCGACGATCGCGTGCAGTGGGTGAAGTCCGTCGATGAGGCGATTGCCGCTTGCGGCGATGCGCCGGAAATTATGGTCATTGGCGGCGGGCGCGTGTACGAGCAGTTCCTGCCAAAAGCGCAGAAGCTTTATCTGACGCATATTGATGCGGAAGTCGAAGGCGATACCCATTTTCCGGATTATGAACCGGATGACTGGGAGTCGGTATTCAGTGAGTTTCACGATGCCGACGCGCAGAACTCTCACAGCTATTGTTTTGAGATTCTGGAACGGCGGTAAGCGGCGGCGGGTATGTATGTTGCCGGATGGCGACGCATGGCGACTTATCCGGCCTACGCTCACAGACTGTGTAGGCCTGATAAGCGTAGCGCCATCAGGCGTTGATGCGCTGGCGTAAATGCCTTATCCGGCCTGGTCTATCTTCATCAGGCGTTGATCGC
This sequence comes from Salmonella enterica subsp. houtenae serovar Houten, assembly GCA_900478215.1. Classification (NCBI taxonomy): domain Bacteria; kingdom Pseudomonadati; phylum Pseudomonadota; class Gammaproteobacteria; order Enterobacterales; family Enterobacteriaceae; genus Salmonella; species Salmonella enterica. The sequence goes on along the minus strand of LS483478.1, from coordinate 3,752,373 downwards.
TTCGCCTTCGCCCATATCCATCTGGCGGTTTGACGGCTGCACAAAATACTGTTTATCTTCCCAACGTAAACAGGTCAACTCTCCGCCCCAGCAGCAGCCGGTATCCAGCGCGTAAATACCTTCCGGCGTCCCTTTCCCTTCCAGCGACGCCCAGTGTCCGAACGCAATACTGTAAGCCTCGCTCACCGGCCCCGGAATGGCGAACCACGGCTTCAGCGGCGCCGGGGCATTTTCCGGCGACGCTTTGCTGTACATATCCAGTTGACCGTTAGGAAAGCAGTAACGCATACGGGTAAAGGCATTAGTAATAAAGCGTAGTCGCGCCAGACCGCTTAACTCCGGCGACCAGTTATTCGGCATATCGCCATACATCGCGTCGAGGAAAAACGGGTACGAGTCGCTCGACAGCACCGCTTCAACATCGCGGGCGCACTCTTTTGCCGTCTGCAAATCCCACTGCGGGGTAATACCCGCATGTGCCATGACCAGCTTTTTCTCCTCATCCACCTGCAACAGCGGCTGACGACGTAACCAATTCAACAGCTCATCGGCGTCCGGCGCTTCAAGAAGCGGGGTCAGCCGGTCTTTAGGTTTGTTGCGGCTAATCCCGGCGAATACGGCCAGTAGGTGTAAATCGTGATTCCCCAGCACCAGACGCACACTCTCGCCAAGTGATTTGACGTAGCGTAACACGTCCAGCGAACCGGGACCGCGGGCGACCAAATCGCCAGTCAGCCACAGAGTATCTGCGTCTGGCGTAAATTCCACTTGCTGTAATAAGGCGATCAGTTCGTCGTAGCAACCGTGAACGTCGCCGATGAGGTAAGTTGCCATTGCTATAATTTTAGTGAATGAGTGTAGGGACGGCGAGTCGAAACACGGGGATGTCGATGGTAAAGGCGTCGCCATTTTCATCGATCATTTCGTAATGACCCTGCATGGTGCCCAGCGGCGTTTCAATGACCGCGCCGCTGGTATACTGATACTCTTCGCCAGGCGCAATGCGCGGCTGGACGCCAACCACGCCTTCGCCCTGGACTTCAGTTTCACGGCCATGACCATTGGTAATCAGCCAGTAGCGGCCTAGTAGCTGCACTGGCGCTCGGCCCAGATTGCGGATGGTTACGGTATAGGCAAAAACGTAACGTTCATCGTCAGGTGAGGATTGCGCCTCAATGTAGACGCTTTGCACCTGAATACACACTCTGGGCGAATTGATCATGTTTAACTCTCCTTCAAAGGCGCGTTTTCCGACAGATAGTTGGCCATCTGGCAGTACTGCGCGACAGAGATATTTTCCGCGCGCATTGCCGGGTCAATACCCATTTCCGTCAACGTCTCAACGCTAAAAAGATTGCCGAGGCTGTTACGGATCGTTTTACGGCGCTGGTTAAAGGCCTCGGTGGTAATACGGCTCAACACGCGAATATCTTTAACCGGGTAAGGCATCGTTGCGTGTGGAACCAGACGCACCACGGCGGAATCCACTTTAGGCGGCGGCGTGAAGGCGGATGGCGGCACTTCAAGCACCGGGATCACCTGACAGTAATATTGCGCCATCACGCTTAAACGACCATACGCTTTACTGTTCGGCCCTGCAACCAGACGATTTACCACTTCTTTTTGCAACATAAAGTGCATGTCGGCAATGGCATCAGTATAGCTAAAGAGATGGAACATCAGCGGGGTAGAGATATTATAGGGCAGATTGCCGAACACACGCAGCGGTTGGCCCAACTGCGCAGACAGCTCGCCAAAGTTCATGGTCATGGCGTCCTGCTGATAAATGGTCAGTTTCGGCCCTAAAAACGGGTGGGTTTGTAAACGCGCCGCCAGATCGCGGTCAAGCTCGATGACCGTGAGCTTATCCAGTCGTTCGCCGACCGGCTCCGTCAGCGCCGCCAGACCGGGGCCGATTTCAACCATCGCCTGGCCTTTTTGCGGATTAATAGCAGAAACAATACTGTCGATCACAAACCGATCGTTGAGAAAGTTTTGCCCGAAGCGTTTACGGGCTAAATGGCCCTGATGGACTCGATTATTCATTGGGTATTAACAATCATTTTGATGGCGAGATTAAGCGCCGTAATAAAACTGCCGACATCCGCTTTTCCCTGGCCCGCCAGTTCAAGCGCGGTGCCGTGGTCAACGGAGGTTCGAATAAAAGGTAGGCCGAGCGTAATATTCACTCCCCGACCGAATCCCTGGTATTTTAGCACGGGCAGGCCCTGATCGTGGTACATTGCCAGCACCGCATCAGCATGGTCGAGATATTTAGGCTGAAACAGCGTATCGGCGGGCAACGGACCGGTCAGGCGCATTCCCTGCGCGCGCAGTTCGTCGAGTACCGGAATGATAGTGTCTCTCTCTTCCGTCCCCATATGGCCGCCTTCACCCGCGTGCGGGTTAAGACCGCACACCAGAATGTGCGGGTTGCGCAGTCCGAATTTTGTGCGCAGATCGTGATGTAAAATAGCAATCACGTCGTGGAGTAACGCAGGCGTAATCGCATCAGCAATCGCCCGCAGCGGCAGATGCGTGGTCGCCAGCGCGACACGTAACGCTTCGGTCGCCAGCATCATCACCACTTTTTTCGCCTGCGAGCGTTCCTCAAAAAACTCCGTATGTCCGGTGAACGGAATGCCAGCGTCATTGATCACGCCTTTGTGCACCGGCCCGGTGATCAGCGCCGCGAATTCATGTTGCAGACAGCCGTCACAGGCCCGCGCCAGCGTCTCTACCACATAGGGGCCATTTTCTACCGTCAACTGTCCGGGGATGGCAGGCGCGCGCAGCGAGACCGGCAATAGGGTCAGCGTTCCCGCGGGCTGTGGCGCCGCGGGGACATCAGGCGAGTAGGGGAGAAGCGAGAGGGGCAGGCCGAGCATGGCGGCCCGCTCCGTCAGGAGCGCGCCGTCCGCACAGACGACCAGTTCACTCGGCCACGCGCGTTGCGCCAGTTGGACAACAAGGTCGGGGCCAATCCCGGCGGGTTCGCCGGGAGTGATAACAACGCGTTGCGCACTGCTCATTAGTTACTCAGAATCTTAACGTAAGCGCTGGCGCGCTGTTCTTGCATCCAGGTCGCCGCTTCTTCTGAGAATTTACGGTTCATCAGCATACGATAAGCGCGATCTTTCTGCGCCGCATCGGTTTTGTCTACCTTACGCGTATCCAGCAATTCGATCAGATGCCAGCCGAAAGAGGAGTGTACCGGCGCGCTCATTTGGCCTTTATGCAGCTTCATCAGCGCGTCGCGGAACGCCGGATCGAAAATATCTGGCGTAGCCCAACCTAAATCACCACCCTGGTTAGCGGAGCCTGGGTCCTGAGAGTACTCTTTCGCCGCGGCGGCAAACGTGGTTTTACCACTCTTAATGTCAGCCGCGATTTCTTCCAGCTTCAGGCGTGCCTGCTGATCGGTCATGATCGGCGACGGCTTAAGCAGAATGTGACGAGCATGAACTTCGGTCACGGAGATATTCTGGCTCTGACCGCGCAGGTCGTTTACTTTCAGAATGTGGAAGCCGACGCCGGAGCGAATCGGACCGACAATGTCGCCTTTCTTCGCGGTGCTCAGCGCCTGGGCGAAAATCCCCGGCAGCTCCTGAATTCGGCCCCAGCCCATCTGACCGCCTTTTAACGCCTGCTGGTCGGCAGAGTAGGTAATTGCCAGTTTGCCGAAATCTGCGCCGTTACGCGCTTCTTCAACAATGCTTTCCGCCTGGCGCTGCGCGTCGTTAACCTGCTCGGAGGTTGGGTTTTCCGGCAGCGCAATCAGGATATGGCTCAGGTTGAGCTCGGTGCTGGCATCGTTTTGGGTGCCAATCTGTTTTGCCAGCGCGTCAACTTCTTGCGGCAAAACGGTGATACGGCGACGAACCTCGTTGTTGCGCACTTCTGAGATAATCATCTCTTTACGAATCTGGCTACGGTAGGTTGAATAGTTCAGCCCATCGTAAGCCAGACGGCTGCGCATCTGATCCATCGTCATATTGTTTTGTTTGGCGATGTTGGCGATGGCCTGATCCAACTGCTCATCCGTGATTTTCACCCCCATCTTCTGACCCATCTGCAGGATAATTTGATCCATAATCAAACGTTCCAGGATCTGGTGACGCAGCGTGGCGTCGTCCGGAAGTTGCTGACCTGCCTGACCCGCGTTGAGTTTGACTGATTGCATTAAGCCATCAACGTCGCTTTCCAGCACGACGCCATTATTGACGACGGCTGCGACTTTATCGACTACCTGGGGGGCAGCGAAACTGGTATTCGCGATCATGGCGATACCGAGAAGCAGCGTTTTCCAGTTCTTCATACTTTTTCCATTTCAATTAACCGCAATGCGGATTACGTGGTAAATCAATCAGATTACATAGAGCTTTGATACGGCAGAATGTTCGAACGCAACATTTCTTGCGTGCCGAGGCCGTAGTTAGAGCTCAAACCGCGCAGCTCAATGTTGAAGCCGATCGCGTTATCATAAATCGCGTGTTGTTTATCGTTATCCCAACCGTTCAGCTTACGTTCGTATCCGACGCGGATCGCATAGCAGCAAGAGTTGTACTGCAAGCCGAGCATCTGATCTGCAGGTTTGCTCGAATTGGTATCGAAGTAGTACGCGCCGACAATCGACCAGCGATCGGCAATCGGCCAACTTGCCACTGCGCCCACCTGGTTGATGCCGTTTTTATACTGCTCTGCCGTGGAATAATAAGAAGGCAACGTGGCCTGAATATATTCCGGGCTGGCATAGCGGTAGTTCAACTGTACCAGACGATCCTGATCCCGACGGTATTCGAGACTGCTGCTGCTGGTGGCGACGCTATCCAGACGGGTATCGTACTGCACTCCGCTACGCAGACCCCAGCGTTCTGAAATACGCCAGTAAGTGTCGCCCGCCCACACCAGCGAACCGGTTTTGTCGTCATTCTCCCATTTAATGTTGTCATCGCCGGTGCGAGACTCCGTGAAATAGTAGATTTGACCCACTGAAACGTTAAAACGTTCAACGGCGGCATCATCATAAATGCGTGTTGTGACGCCGGTCGTGACCTGGTTGGCGGAAGCAATACGGTCGAGACCGCCATAAGTGCGGTCGCGGAACAGGCCGTTATAGTCGGATTGCAGTAAAGAAGAGTCGTAGTTATAGATGCCGCTCTGGTCGCGATACGGCACATACAGGTACTGCACGCGTGGTTCCAGCGTTTGGGTATACCCCGGCGCCAGCATCGCCATGTCACGTTCGAAGACTAATTTCCCGTCAACTTTAAACTGCGGCATGACGCGGTTAACCGAATCCTCCAGCTTATTCACGTTCGCTGAATTGCTGTTATAGGCATCCAGATTCGTTTGCTGGTAGTGCGTCGCCATCAGCTTCGCTTCGGTGTTCAGGCTGCCCCAGCGGTTGGAGAGCGGCAAGTTGATGGTCGGCTCCAGGTGGACGCGGGTCGCTTCCGGCATATCGTCTCTGGTGTTGACAAAGTGTACCGCCTGGCCGTAAATCCGGGTATCAAACGGCCCAAGATCGTTATGGTAGTAGTTAACGTCTAACTGCGGCTCCGCCGAGTAACTGCTGTTGTTCTGATCGTTAAAGACCTGGAATTGCTTGGTCGACACCGTAGCGTCAAAGTTTTGTACGGCGTAGCCGACGCTGAATTTCTGCGTGGCGTAACCGTCGGTACTGGAACCGTACTTACTGTCGAAATCGTTAAAATAGCTGGAGTCGCTGACTTTGGTGTAATCGACGTTAAAACGCCACACTTGATCCATCACGCCTGAGTGCTGCCAGTAGAATAACCAGCGGTGCTTATCGCCCTCTTTGGGGTGATCGTCTTCATAAACTTTATCAGAAGGCAGATAGTCTAATTCCATCAGCCCCGCGCCCGCCTGCGTGAGATAACGGAATTCGTTCTCCCACATAATATTGCCGCGGCGGTGCATATAGTGCGGGGTGATGGTGGCGTCCATATTGGGCGCGATGTTCCAGTAATACGGTAAGTAAAACTCGAAATAGTTCTTGGTAGTGTATTTCGCGTTCGGGATCAGGAAACCTGAGCGACGTTTGTCACCGACCGGTAGCTGTAAATAGGGGCTATAAAAGATCGGAACCGGACCGACTTTAAACCGGGCGTTCCAGATCTCCGCAACCTGTTCTTCACGGTCATGGATGACTTCACTCCCCACCACGCTCCAGGTATTGGAGCCAGGCAAACAGGAGGTAAAGCTGCCGTTTTCCAGAATGGTATAGCGATTTTCGCCGCGCTGCTTCATGAGATCGGCTTTACCGCGCCCCTGACGGCCCACCATTTGGTAATCGCCTTCCCAGACGTTCGTGTCTTTGGTGTTCAGGTTCGCCCAGCCCTTCGGCCCTTTAAGGATGACCTGATTGTCATCATAATGTACGTTACCCAGCGCATCGACGGTACGTACAGGTTCCGGCTGACCTTCCGCCTGCTTCTGATGAAGCTGCACTTCATCCGCTTGCAGGCGACTATTCCCCTGCATAATGTCCACGTTGCCGGTAAAAACGGCATCGTCCGGGTAGTTACCTTTAGCGTTATCGGCATTGATAGTAACCGGCAGATCGTTGGTATCGCCTTTTACCAGAGGACGATCGTAGCTCGGCACGCCCAACATACACTGTGAGGCAAGATCGGCTGCCAGCCCCTGATGACTATAAAGGGCGCTGGCGATCATGGTGGCCAGAAGAGTGGGAATACGTTTTTTCATACGTTGTATTTATTGTTCCATCATCGGTAGCGTTGCGCGTGACAAACGGTCACAGCCTAACTTACTCATCTTCGCTGCGCCAGTGTTAATCCTGCCGTTTAGCGTCTGTGGTGTTAGGCACGGCATTGAATGACAGGTATGATAATGCAAATTATAGGCGATGTCCCACAATTGACCGTAGCCTTCATTCGCGGAAAAGCACCTTATTTTGTGGGAGATAGCCTCACCGATAGCGTAACGTTTTGGGGAGTCTATGCAGTACTGGGGAAAGATAATTGGCGTCGCCGTGGCCCTGATGATGGGCGGCGGCTTTTGGGGCGTGGTCCTGGGTCTGCTGGTGGGCCATATGTTCGACAAAGCCCGCAGCCGAAAAATGGCGTGGTTTGCCAACCAGCGGGAACGGCAGGCGCTGTTTTTTGCCACCACCTTTGAGGTGATGGGGCACTTAACCAAATCAAAAGGACGGGTGACGGAGGCGGATATTCATATCGCCAGTCAGTTGATGGATCGCATGAATTTACATGGCGACTCACGTACTGCCGCGCAGAACGCCTTTCGGGTCGGAAAAGCGGATAATTACCCGTTACGTGAAAAGATGCGGCAGTTTCGTAGCGTCTGCTTCGGGCGTTTTGATCTGATCAGGATGTTTCTGGAAATTCAGATCCAGGCGGCGTTTGCCGATGGCTCGCTGCACCCTAATGAGCGGGAAGTGCTGTATGTGATTGCGGAAGAGTTAGGCATTTCCCGCGTACAGTTCGATCAGTTTCTGCGCATGATGCAGGGCGGCGCGCAGTTCGGCGGCGGTTATCATCAACAGTCCGGCGGCGGCTGGCAGCAGTCGCAGCGCGGCCCGACGCTGGAAGATGCCTGTAATGTGCTGGGTGTTAAAACCACCGACGATGCGACCACCATTAAACGCGCTTATCGCAAACTGATGAGCGAGCATCATCCCGATAAGCTGGTGGCGAAGGGATTGCCGCCGGAAATGATGGAGATGGCGAAGCAAAAAGCGCAGGAAATTCAGAAAGCATATGAATTAATTAAAGAACAGAAAGGATTCAAGTAACCGTTTTGCCGGATAGAGACGCGTGGCGTCTTATCCGGCATACAATCGGGCGTTTTCGCTAAAAATCCGCTGGCGCTTTAAAGGTCATGCTGGTGCCGTAAGCGGGATGGGTAATGGTCAGCATTTCGGCGTGTAACTGCAAACGCGATGCCAGAGCCAGTGCTTCCGGCGAGGCGTAAAATCGATCGCCTAAAATTGGGTGGCCTAACGCCAGCATATGCACACGAAGCTGATGCGAACGTCCGGTGATCGGTTTGAGCACCACGCGGGCGGTGTTATCCGCCGCCAGGTCCACCACGTTATATTCCGTTTGCGCCGGTTTGCCGGTTTCATAACACACTTTCTGCTTTGGCCGGTTCGGCCAATCGCAGATGAGCGGTAAGTCAACCACCCCTTCCGCCGGGGAGGGATGCCCCCATACACGCGCCACATACTGCTTTTTCGGCTCACGTTCGCGGAACTGGCGTTTTAGCTCCCGCTCCGCGGCTTTGGTCAGCGCCACTACAATCACGCCGCTGGTGGCCATATCCAGACGATGCACCGACTCTGCCTGCGGGTAATCGCGCTGGATACGCGTCATAATGCTGTCTTTGTGCGCTTCCAGACGCCCCGGCACGGACAACAGGCCGCTGGGCTTGTTGACCACCATAATGTGCTCATCCTGATACAGGATAACCAGCCAGGGTTCCTGCGGCGGATTGTAGTTTTCCATCCCCATGTACGACTCCGTTATTGGTGCGTGACGACGATAAGACGCAGCGCGTCCAGACGCCAACCTGCCTGATTCAGGCTTTCCAGCACCTGTTGACGGTTACTGTCGATAGCGGCAAGTTCGTCGTCGCGAATGTTCGGGTTGACGGCGCGCAGCGCTTCCAGACGCGACAGTTCCCCGGACAGTTTTTCATCCGCCTCGCGACGCGCGTTATCAATCAGCGCTCTGGCGGACTTTTCAATCTGCGTTTCGCCCAGTTGCAAAATGGCGTGGACGTCCTGTTGAACGGCGTTGACCAGTTTGCTGCCGGTGTGGCGATTAACGGCGCTTAGCTGACGATTGAAGGTTTCAAACTCGACCTGGGCGGCCAGATTGTTACCGTTTTTATCTAACAGCATACGTACCGGCGTCGGCGGCAGGAAGCGGTTCAGTTGTAGCTGTTTCGGCGCCTGTGCTTCCACGACGTAAATCAGTTCGACCAGCAGCGTGCCAACCGGCAGCGCTTTATTTTTCAACAGCGAAATGGTGCTACTGCCGGTGTCGCCGGAGAGGATCAGATCCAGCCCGTTACGGATGAGCGGATGTTCCCAGGTAATAAACTGCGCATCTTCGCGAGATAGCGCTACGTCACGTTCAAACGTGATAGTACAGCCGTCTTCCGGCAGGCCGGGAAAATCCGGCACCAACATGTGGTCGGACGGCGTCAGTACGATCAGGTTGTCGCCGCGATCGTCCTGGTTAATGCCGACGATATCGAACAGGTTCATGGCGAACGCGATCAGGTTGGTGTCGTCGTCCTGTTCCTCAATGCTTTGTGCAAGCTGTTGGGCTTTTTCTCCGCCGTTGGAGTGGATCTCCAGTAAGCGGTCGCGCCCCTGTTCTAACTGGGCTTTTAGCGCTTCATGTTGCTCGCGGCAGGATTTGATCAGATCGTCAAACCCGGCGGTTTCTTCAGGCGCGGCCAGATAGTTAATCAGACTGGCGTAGGCTGAATCATAAATAGCGCGACCGGTCGGGCAGGTGTGCTCAAAGGCGTCCAACCCTTCGTGATACCAGCGAACCAGCACCGACTGGGCGGTTTTTTCCAGGTACGGGACGTGGATCTGGATATCATGCGCCTGGCCGATACGATCCAGACGACCAATACGCTGTTCCAGCAGATCCGGGTTAAACGGCAAGTCGAACATCACCAGATTGCTGGCAAACTGGAAGTTACGTCCTTCGGAGCCGATTTCGGAACATAACAGCACTTGCGCGCCGGTATCTTCTTCGGCGAACCAGGCGGCGGCGCGGTCGCGTTCAATAATCGACATGCCCTCATGGAACACGGCGGCGCGGATGCCTTCGCGTTCGCGCAGCACCTGCTCCAGTTGTAACGCGGTGGTCGCCTTGGCGCAGATCACCAGCACTTTCTGCGAACGATGGCTGGTCAGATAGCCCATCAGCCATTCAACGCGCGGGTCGAAGTTCCACCAGGTGCCGGTGTCGCCTTCGAACTCCTGATAAATTTGTTCCGGATAGAGCATATCGCGGGCGCGATCTTCCGCGCTTTTACGCGCGCCCATGATGCCGGAGACCTTAATGGCGGTTTGATACTGGGTCGGCAGCGGCAGTTTTACCGTATGCAGTTCACGTTTCGGGAACCCCTTGACGCCGTTACGGGTGTTGCGGAACAGAACGCGGCTGGTGCCGTGGCGATCCATCAGCATCGACACCAGCTCCTGACGGGCGGCCTGCGCGTCGTCGCGATCGCTATTAGCGGCCTGCAACAGCGGTTCGATATCCTGTTCGCCGATCAGATCGCCCAGCCTGTTCAGTTCGTCGTTGCTGAGTTTATTGCCCGCCAGCAGCATGGCCACCGCATCGGCGACAGGGCGGTAGTTTTTCTGTTCCTCGACAAACTGTTCGAAATCGTGGAAACGGTTCGGATCGAGCAGACGCAGGCGGGCGAAATGGCTTTCCATCCCCAGTTGCTCCGGCGTGGCGGTTAGCAGCAGCACGCCCGGCACGCGTTCGGCTAACTGTTCGATGGCCATATATTCACGGCTCGGCGCATCGGTGCTCCACACCAGATGGTGCGCTTCGTCGACCACCAGCAAATCCCACTCGGCGTCGCACAAATGTTCCAGACGCTGCTTATTACGGCGGGCGAAATCCAGCGAGCAGATGACCAGTTGTTCGGTTTCAAACGGGTTATACGCGTCGTGCTGCGCTTCGGTATAGCGTTCGTCATCGAACAGCGCGAAGCGCAGGTTGAAACGGCGCAGCATTTCTACCAGCCACTGGTGTTGCAGGGTTTCCGGAACGATGATCAATACGCGTTCCGCCGCGCCGGATAATAACTGTTGATGCAGAATCATCCCGGCTTCAATGGTTTTACCTAAGCCCACTTCATCCGCCAGCAGTACGCGCGGCGCGTGGCGACGACCCACATCATGAGCGATATTAAGCTGATGCGGGATCAGATTGGTCCGCTGGCCGCGCAGGCCGCTGTATGGCATCCGGTACTGCTCGCTCTGAAATTTACGGGCGCGATAGCGCAGCGCGAACCGATCCATTCGATCGATTTGACCGGCGAACAGACGATCCTGGGGCTTACTGAAAACCAACTTGCTGTCGAGCAGAACTTCGCGCAACGTCACATTGGTCTCTTCGGTATCCAGTCGGGTGCCGACATAGGCAAGCAGGCCATTTTCTTCTTTTACTTCATCAATATGTAGCTGCCAGCCTTCATGGCTTGTAATCGTATCGCCAGGGTTGAACATGACGCGGGTCACGGGAGAATCACTGCGCGCATACAGGCGGTTTTCCCCCGTGGACGGGAAAAGTAAGGTAACGGTTCGCGCATCCATCGCAACAACGGTTCCAAGTCCCAGTTCGCTTTCTGTATCGCTGATCCAGCGTTGACCAAGTGTAAAAGGCATATTTTGTTAGGCTCTATATCTTTGATTGCAGGCATTACTCGTCATACCCAGGCGACAGCGCTGGATAATTGCAAGTATACGACCCCGCTACCAGGCTAATGTGGTAGTGGCGTTAATTAGGTCCAGGAATGGAAAGGGCGCTATGGTACTGGAAGGCGGCGCTTTCGTCACGCGTCAAAATAGCCCCAGTTGCCCGGTCAGTAGTGTAGCAAAATTATCCTCAATGAAGGGAAGAATTCCTTCCGCCACGGGTTGTAGCTGGCGGGTAAGGTAGTGTTCGTAATCCAGCGGCGACTGCTGGTAATCCACAGGCTCGGGGCCATTAACGGTCCAGACATATTTTATGGTGCCGCGATTCTGATACTGCGCCGGACGCCCCCGCTTCAGGTTTTGTTCATCCGCCAGCCGGGCGGCGCGTACGTGCGGCGGGACGTTACGCTGGTACTCATGTAAAGGGCGGCGTAGACGCTTACGATAAACCAGTTGCGCGTCCAGTTCGCCCGCCATCAGTTTATCGATAGTCTCGCGCACATAGTCCTGATAAGGTTCATTGCGAAAAACGCGCAGATACAGCTCCTGCTGAAAGCGCTGCGCCAGCGGCGTCCAGTCGGTCCGCACCGTTTCCAGACCTTTAAATACCATGCGTTGGCTGTCGCCTTCCTGAACCAGGCCCGCGTAGCGTTTTTTACTGCCGGTATCCGCGCCGCGGATGGTCGGCATCAGAAAACGGCAAAAGTGGGTTTCAAACTCCAGCTCCAGCGCGCTGGTCAAATTTTGCTGTTGTAACGTCTGCGCCCACCAGTCATTCACGTGACGCACCAGCATATGCCCGATTTTCGCAGCGTCGGCTTCTGAATGCGCGCGCCGGAGCCAGACGAATGTTGAATCGGTATCGCCATAAATCACGTCATAACCCTGCGCCTCAATCAGCGCTTTAGTCTGGCGCATAATCGCATGGCCGCGCATGGTGATTGACGATGCCAGACGGGGATCGAAAAAGCGGCAGGCCGTGGTGCCGAGTACGCCATAAAAAGCGTTCATAATGATTTTAAGCGCCTGCGAGAGCGGTTTATTGCCCTGACGTTTGGCTTCATCGCGCCCGTGCCAGATTTGGCTAACAATTTCCGGCAGGCAGTGTTTTTCTCGTGAAAACCAGGCATCAAGGAAACCTTCGGTACTGTGTTCCGGATCCGGCTGCGCCATGCCTTCGACCAGCCCGACTGGATCAATCAAAAACGTGCGGATAATCGACGGGTACAGGCTTTTATAATCCAGCACCAGTACCGAATCGTATAATCCGGGTTGTGAATCCATCACGTAACCGCCGGGACTTGCCAGCGGCGGCACTTCGCCGAGATTAGGCGCGACATAGCCGGCGCGGTGCATTCGCGGAAAATAAAGGTGCCCGAATGCGGCGACCGAACCGCCGTGGCGATCGACCGGCAGGCCGTTGATCGTCGCGCGTTCCAGCAAAAACGGCATGATCTCGGTTTTATGGAAAATGCGCGTGACCAGCTCGCAGTCTTTCAGGTTGTAGGTGGCGAGGGCGGGTTTATCCTGGGCAAAGCGGCGATCGATCTCATCCATACGATCCCAGGGATTATCAATGGATTTTCCTTCTCCGAGCAGTTCCTGCGAGACGGCTTCCAGCGAAAAAGACGAAAAATTCCAGAACGCGGATTTAAGCGCGTCGATACCATCGATAATGACTCGTCCTCTGGCCTGGGCGAAAAAAACGCCGTTTTTAAAGCCATGTTCGCGCCACTCCAGTTCGCTATTGTCTCGCCCCAGCCGTAAAGGGATACGGTAGCGTTCGGCATGTTTTTGCAGCATACGCAGGTCGAACTGCACAACGTTCCAGCCGATGATGACGTCAGGATCATGTTCGGCAAACCAGGCGTTGAGTTTTTCCAGCAACTGCGGGCGGCTGGCGACATACACAAGCTCGAAGTTCAGTTGGCGGTCATCGCCATTCGCCGGCCCCAGCATATAAACGGTACGCTGGCCGCAGCCTTCCAGACCAATGCAATACAGTTCGCCGTGTCGCGAGGTTTCGATATCCAGCGAGACCCATTTTAGCGGCGGACGATAGTCGGGATGGGGTTTAAGACGCGCATTGCGGATAACGCCGTTGCGCATCTCGCCGTCTACCCAAACGGGCGAAGTAATAAAACGCTCCATCAGGTAACGTTCCGGCGGGCGTACATCCGCTTCATAAACGGTGACGCCGTTTTCGCGCAGCAGTTTCTCCATCCGCATAAGCTGGCGGTGAGTGCGGCAATACAGGCCGGATACTGGCTGGCGGTGAAAGTCTCGCAACTGGAGCGGCGTCAGGCGATACTCTTTTTCCGCCTGTAGCAGCGAGGCGGCGCGGGAGGTCTGGTCGGTCGGAATAAACGCCACGGACTCCTGCGGCGCCAGCGTCGCCTGCAAAGGGCCGTTGTCTGTCGCCAGCCAGAAAGAGACCTCAGTCCCTGGCGGCGTATCCCGCCAGTGCCGGGTTAAAATGAAACCTGCCTGCGCCACGCTGATTACCTGTCTAAAAAATTCATGCTCATTATAACCTGGTTTAGGGTGTAACACTGTTATTTTGTACAGGCATATAACGTAAAAGCCGGTATTCGTGGAAGAACGATCGCTGCGTTGATGATGTCGTGGTATTTCATGAATGAGGTCGTTCCCCGTGACGGGGGTAATGAATATTTTAACGCTAAAAGGGCTTTTAGCGTTAGATATTTTCGCGGACGTATATTTATCAAGATAATGATGCTGGTGTATACAGCAGATATAATTATTCTATAACTGTTAATTTTGAATCATGTTTATTTACATTTTTTATCTATGGGTTGGCTGTTTTGTGTCAAGTCTGTTTCCGGATATTCTGTATTTTTCAGAATAGTGCTTGTTCGGATTTGTTACTTATTTCTCGGATTAACAAAAAAGCGATATTTTTTGTTTGTTTTAATTAATGGAAAGTGTAAGAATTTTATTTGAAACATCAGCATCATCAGGTAGAAATATAATATTTTCAATTGGTCACTATGGTTAAATAAAAATGGATTACAGTGCGAATTCGTCGGGAACTCTCTGCATAATTTAATTTTTATTTTAGAATATAATTTTATTTTAACTTTCAGGTGCGGGTGTTTTTATCAAAAATTGTGGTATTCGGGAATTATCTTTTATGAGTGTGAATATGCAGGTGTGTCTGGTAGGGAACGATCGTTATCTTTTCGTCAATACTCAACGCGCTAACCCTTCCATAAAAACCGTGAGTCGATTTTTTGAGTATAAAACATGGACAGATCAGATTTGGCGTACCGAAATTATTGAAAACGGCAATGCTTTTTTTCACTGGCAAGGACACGACAGAAAAAACGGACATCGGGATACCATTATTAACTATCTGTTAAATGGGCAACGCTGGCAGTCAACAATCGATGATTATATTTTCTTCCATGCGCTGGAAGGAAAAATGTTGCAGGGATATTATGATAATAGTATTGAATATATGAGTTCTGATAATTACGTCTATCAAAGCGTGTTTGTTGAATATATCACCGACCAGATTCATCAACGCGCCCCACATGGGACGCGTTTTTAGAGGCATTACTGCCCGTAATAGGCTTTTGCGCCGTGTTTGCGTAAATAATGTTTATCCAGAAGGGATTGCTGCATGTCGGGTAACTGCGGCGCAAGCTGGCGGCAGAAGATCCCCATATAGGCCACTTCTTCCAGCACGATGGCGTTATGCACTGCATCCTCGGCATTTTTACCCCAGGCAAACGGGCCGTGCGAATGGACAAGCACGCCGGGCATTTGAGCGGCGTCAATGCCCTGTTTTTCAAAAGCTTCAACAATGACATTGCCCGTTTCCCATTCATACTCGCCATTAATTTCTGCGTCGGTCATTTTGCGAGTGCAGGGAATCGTACCGTAGAAATAGTCGGCGTGGGTGGTGCCCGTCGCCGGAATCGACTGACCCGCCTGCGCCCAGATAGTCGCGTGGCGCGAATGGGTGTGTACGATGCCGCCGATAGTTGGAAATGACTGGTACAACAGACGGTGGGTTGGCGTATCGGACGAAGGTTTCTTATGACCTTCAACGACTTCACCGGTCTCCAGGCTGACCACCACCATATCGTCAGCGGTCATGACGCTATAATCGACGCCGGACGGCTTAATCACCAATACGCCGCGTTCGCGATCGACGGCGCTGACGTTACCCCAGGTGAGTGTGACCAGGTTGTGTTTTGGCAGCGCCAGATTGGCTTCCAGTACCTGGCGTTTGAGATCTTCTGGCATGTTGACTCCTGTGTGCCGGATGCCGGCATAAACGCCTTATCCGGTCTACGAATTTCTGTATGCCGGATAAGCGCAGCGCCATCCGGCAACAACGTCATTAACGTTTTAAGCCGTAATACACTTCGTTCCAGCGCAGCGCATCTTTAAAGCCAGGCAGGCGAGTCTCGTTATTAATCACCGCGATTTCGATATCGTGTATTTCTGCGAACTGGCGCATATCGTTCAGATCCAGCGCGTGGCTGAAGACGGTGTGGTGCGCGCCGCCAGCCAGAATCCACGCTTCGGAGGCGGTCGGCAGATCCGGCTGCGCCTTCCACAGCGCGTTAGCTACCGGCAGTTTCGGCAGAGAGTGCGGCGTTTTCACGGTATCGATGCAGTTGACCAGCAGGCGATAACGATCGCCGAGGTCGATCAGGCTGGCGACGATCGCCGGGCCGGTTTGGGTATTGAAAATCAGACGTGCTGGATCTTCCTTGCCGCCAATGCCGAGGTGCTGGACGTCGAGGAGCGGTTTCTCTTCCACCGCGATAGTTGGGCACACCTCCAGCATGTGCGAGCCGAGTACCAGATCGTTGCCTTTCTCGAAGTGGTAGGTGTAATCCTCCATAAATGAGGTGCCGCCCTGCAGACCGGTTGACATCACTTTCATAATGCGAAGCAGAGCGGCGGTTTTCCAGTCGCCTTCGCCCGCAAAGCCGTAGCCCTGTTGCATCAGACGCTGTACAGCCAGACCCGGAAGCTGTTTCAGACCGTGTAAATCTTCAAAGGTAGTGGTGAAGGCGTGGAAGCCGCCCTGTTCCAGGAAGCGCTTCATACCGAGTTCAATACGCGCCGCTTCCCGCACGTTCTGGCGTTTATCGCCGTGGATCTGGGTGGCGGGCGTCAGGGTATAGCTGCTTTCATACTCGTCAATCAGAGCGTTGATATCCCCGTCGCTAATTGAGTTCACGACCTGGACCAGATCGCCGACCGCCCAGGTGTTGACCGAAAAGCCAAATTTGATTTGCGCAGCCACTTTATCGCCATCGGTGACGGCAACTTCGCGCATATTGTCGCCAAAACGGCACACTTTCAGATGGCGGGTATCTTGTTTAGAGACCGCCTGGCGCATCCAGGCGCCGATACGCGTATGGGCCTCTTTATCCTGCCAGTGGCCGGTGACGACCGCGTGCTGCTGGCGCATCCGCGCGCCGATGAAGCCGAACTCACGGCCGCCGTGCGCGGTCTGGTTCAGATTCATAAAGTCCATATCAATGCTGTCCCACGGCAGGGCGGCGTTGAACTGGGTGTGGAACTGCATCAGCGGTTTGTTGAGGATAGTCAGACCGTTAATCCACATTTTGGCCGGGGAGAAAGTATGCAGCCAGACCACCAGACCTGCGCAGCGATCGTCGTAGTTAGCGTCACGGCAGATAGCGGTGATCTCGTCTGGCGACGTTCCCAGCGGTTTTAAAACCAGTTTGCAGGGCAGTTTAGCTTCGGTATTCAGTGCGTTAACGACGTGCCCGGCATGTTGGGTTACCTGATGCAAGGTTTCTGCTCCATACAGATGCTGGCTGCCAATCACAAACCATACTTCATAATTATCAAAAATCGTCATTGTCGTATCCTTAATGAGTCAGGGTTGCCTGATTGGCCGGGGTAGTTGGTGCCGGCGCGGCAGTCGGAAGATAATGTTGTTCTGCGCTTAGCGCCCACTGTTGGTAGCGGCGGTAAAGCTGTTCGAAGCGTTGCGCCTGTTCAGGGCGGGGGCGCAGAGTGCGTTCTACCGCGCTCGCCATGCTTTGCTGGGCAGCAGGAATATCGGCATGTACTTTCGCAGCGACGGCGGCAAAGATAGCGGCGCCCAATGCGCAACACTGGTCGGAGGCGACGATTTGCAACGGACGATTCAGTACATCGCAGCAGACCTGCATAATGACCTGATTTTTACGGGCGATGCCGCCAAGCGCCATCACGTTATTGACCGCGATACCCTGATCGGTAAAACACTCCTGAATGGCGCGCGCGCCGAAGGCGGTCGCGGCGATCAGACCGCCAAACAGCGCTGGCGCGTCGGTGGCGAGATTGAGATCGGTAATGACGCCTTTCAGACGCTGATTAGCGTTTGGCGTGCGGCGACCGTTAAACCAGTCCAGCACGACCGGCAGGTGATCCAGGGACGGATTTTTCGCCCACGCGTCGGTCAGGGCTGGCAGTAGCTGCTTCTGGCTGGCGGTAATCTGATCTTTAAGTTCCGGATGCTGCGCGGCAAGCTGCGCCAGCGGCCAACTGAGTACGCGACCAAACCAGGCGTAGATGTCGCCGAAAGCGGACTGGCCCGCTTCCAGACCGATAAAGTTCGGCACCACGCTGCCGTCAACCTGACCGCAAATGCCTTTCACGGCGCGATCCCCGACGCTCTGTTTATCCGCAATCAGAATGTCGCAGGTTGAGGTGCCTATCACTTTCACCAGCGTATTAGGCTGCGCGCCTGCGCCGACCGCGCCCATGTGACAGTCGAACGCGCCGCCGGAAATCACTACGCTTTCCGGCAAGCCGAGGCGCTGTGCCCATTCGGCGCACAGGTTGCCTACCGGCAGATCGGCGGTGAAAGTTTTGCTAAATAACGGGTAGCGCAGATGACGGTTAATGCACGGATCGAGTTCATCAAAGAAGCTCGCGGGCGGCAGACCGCCCCAGCTTTCATGCCACAGTGATTTATGCCCGGCGCTACAGCGGCCACGGCGGATATCCTGCGGTCGAGTGGTGCCGGAAAGCAGCGCCGGCACCCAGTCACACAGTTCAATCCACGATACGGCGGCCTGCGCGACGGCGCTATCCTGACGGGTAACGTGCAGAATCTTCGCCCAGAACCACTCGCTGGAGTAAATGCCGCCAATATAGCGGGAGTAGTCGACCTTACCTGGCTTATGGCACAGACGAGTGATTTCGTCGGCTTCTTCCACCGCGGTGTGATCTTTCCACAGCACAAACATCGCATTCGGGTTCTCGGCGAACTCCGGACGCAGCGCCAGGATGTTACCGGCGGCGTCAATCGGCGCTGGCGTAGAGCCGGTGCTGTCAACGCCAATACCAACGACATTTGCGCGTTGCGCGGCGCTTAATTGTGCCAGAACGGCTTTCAGCGCGGCCTCCATTGATTCCATGTAGTCGCGCGGATGATGACGGAACTGGTTGTTCGGCCCGTCGCAATAACGGCCTTCTTGCCAGCGCGGATACCACTCTACGCTGGTGGCGATCTCGTCGCCGGTGGCGCAGTCCACTGCCAGAGCGCGCACTGAGTCACTGCCAAAATCGAGGCCAATTGCAATTGCCATCGTCTTACTCCATCCAGAAAAACAGGTATGGAGAAACAGTAGAGAGTCGCGGCAAAAACCGTCAGGCAGGATCCGCTAATCTTATGGACAAAAATGCTAATGCTTTGCAAAGTGTGACGCTGTGCAAATATTCAATGTGGACATTCCAGCCATAGTTATAGACACTTCTGTTACTTAATTTTATCGCCTGCACTGTACGCTTTTGTTACAAAGTGCTTTTCACATGCGGGGTTGATGCGTGCTTTCATCAAGCGCAAGGTCTTGCGGAGACGTAAGCTCTGTCGTCCTGGTCAATATGGACAATTTGTTTCTTCTCTGAACATCGGGGGGTAGGGAAATAATGGCTGAAACGCAAAATGATCCGCTATTGCCGGGATATTCATTTAATGCCCATCTGGTCGCCGGGCTGACGCCGATTGAAGCGAATGGATATCTGGATTTTTTTATCGATCGTCCGCTGGGCATGAAGGGATATATTCTTAACCTGACCATCCGCGGAGAGGGCGTCATTAATAATCATGGCGAGCAGTTTGTCTGTCGCCCTGGCGATATATTATTATTTCCGCCAGGCGAGATTCATCACTATGGACGGCATCCGGACGCCAGCGAGTGGTATCACCAGTGGGTTTACTTCCGGCCCCGCGCCTACTGGCAGGAGTGGCTGACCTGGCCGACAATCTTTGTCCAGACAGGATTTTTCCGCCCGGACGAGGCGCGCCAGCCGCATTTCAGCGAACTGTTCGGGCAGATCATCAGCGCCGGGCAAGGGGAAGGTCGCTATTCTGAGCTACTGGCGATCAATCTGCTGGAGCAGTTGCTGCTCAGACGTATGGCTGTAATTAATGAGTCGTTGCATCCGCCGATGGATAGCCGTGTGCGCGATGCCTGCCAGTATATCAGCGACCATCTGGCAGACAGCCATTTTGATATCGCCAGCGTCGCCCAGCATGTCTGCCTGTCGCCCTCCCGGTTGTCGCATCTGTTCCGTCAGCAGTTAGGCATTAGCGTATTGAGTTGGCGCGAAGATCAGCGTATTAGCCAGGCGAAACTCCTGCTCAGCACCACGCGAATGCCGATCGCGACCGTCGGGCGCAATGTTGGATTTGACGATCAGCTCTATTTTTCGCGGGTATTTAAAAAATGCACCGGCGCCAGCCCGAGCGAGTTTCGCGCTGGATGTGAATAAAATTTATGTGCAGCGCTGTAAAGATCAAACTTACAGCGCTGCCTCTGATTAAATATAATCATTCATTTAATAAATTTTAATTACTTTAGAATAGAAAAAGGCATTTGTTCCATGAGGATTGCTTTGCTATAAACTCACCTGCTGGAGGTGTTTATATGAGTAAGCGATTTGATATTACTGATGGATCTTTTGCAACCACAAAAAAACAGGGTTTAATCTATACAGAAGAGCTGGGATGGATAGATTTAGGTCACGCGCAGGGGAACGATGCCAGACTCTTAAAGAAAAAGCTTGAGCAAGAGCAGTGGGCAACGTACTCCAAAGAGTTCAATGATTGGTACTTCCCGGTAAATTATTATCAAGAAATGGGGAAAGGGAAAACCTTATTTGGGATAAACCTTGCTTTTCATACTGGTGTACATACTCAAGTCATGGTGCGTGCTTGTCTTTCTCCTGCGCTCAAGGCGCGAGTGGCTTTGACTATTATGTATGGGACGGCAAAACGGTTCGAAGCATGGCAGAACTCTGTCCTTTTCAACTGGTACACGGATAGTGGATTTAGTGTGGAGGATTTGGTTTCTGATTTAGTAGGCCTTTATCGCGTTTTTGGTACGGGGCCAGATCCGCTGTGGCGAGCAAAACCTGTATCCTATGAAACAGCCATACAGATATGGGATGCCCATGATCCCATTGGCACTTTTAAGAATACAGAGTTTTCTCCATACCTGTTTTCAACAAAACCGCCATTGAAGTATGGTGAGCCTGTCAAAAAAAAATCTCCCAGAGTGGTTGAGTTATATAAAACCATTAGGTAATTCATTCTCAGGTTTATTGTACAATCAGTTTAATAATAATCTTGTTGATAACTTTTTTAAGAAGAAAAATAGATTGAATCATGAGCTTTATGCTACGCTTTCAATTTCTGGTACACGGAGGTTCGCAGACTCCCCTTTTGAGAGACCATTTTTTTTTCTGCTTCATCCCCATTCTCCATTTAAGGGAATGACGAGATGAAAAAATATTTTCTATTTATTTTTTCATTATTTCTACTATCCCCTTTGGTTTTTTATAGTTGGTTTGCCCTGACATCAGGGGAACATCATTACAAACGTGATGATTTTTTTTCTTATTGGTTATACACGCCCGACATTCTGAAAAATACGCCATTAATATCAAAAGATGCTGAATATGAATATGAATATGATTTAGATGAACAGCGAACACTTGTTGTAATAACATGGCGTCATATTAATGATGTTGCTGAAAAAAAACACTCTTAAATGATTTTCTACAACAACGTGGCTCTTCAATAAAATATGATTGCTTATGGATTTATCATGACCCTAATGATTTCTCCAGGAATTATCAACGTTATTGTGTCTATCAAAAATCAGATACTCTCGAACTGGAATTCGTTGAGACCGCTAAGTGACGCAAGTGTGTTCCTGAGCGTCCCAATCGCGCTGGATGTGAATAAAAAGTGAATGATATGTCCACAAAAATGTCATAAGCCGTAACTATTCAGATAATTGATGGCTTGACGAAGAGGGACGGGGTAAGCAGAATTTCTGCTTCATCACGCTGACGGACACACTATGCAAGCACTGCTGGAACACTTTATCACCCAATCCGCTCTGTATTCGCTTATCGCCGTGTTGCTGGTCGCCTTCCTGGAATCGCTGGCGCTGGTGGGGTTGATTTTACCCGGCACGGTACTGATGGCGGGGCTGGGCGCGCTTATCGGCAGCGGCGAGCTCAATTTTTGGCATGCCTGGGGGGTGGGCATTATCGGCTGTTTGATGGGCGACTGGATTTCGTTCTGGCTGGGGTGGCGCTTTAAAAAGCCGCTACACCGCTGGTCTTTTATGAAAAAGAACAAGTCGCTGCTGGATAAAACTGAACACGCGCTGCATCAGCACAGTATGTTCACGATCCTGGTCGGACGTTTTGTCGGTCCGACGAGGCCGCTGGTGCCGATGGTGGCAGGGATGCTGGATCTGCCCGTGGCGAAATTTATTGGGCCGAACTTGATTGGCTGTTTGTTGTGGCCGCCGTTTTATTTCCTGCCGGGCATTCTGGCTGGCGCCGCCATTGATATCCCCGCCGATCAACAAAGCGGCAGCTTTAAATGGCTATTGCTGGCGACCGCAGTGTTATTGTGGATTGGCGGTTGGCTGTGCTGGCGATGGTGGCGCAGCGGCAAAGCGGCGACCGATCGACTCGCGGCGCTTTTACCGCGCACCCGGCTGTTATGGCTGGCGCCGATGGTGTCTGGCGTGGGGGTTATCGCTCTGGTGGTGCTGGTTCGCCACCCGCTGATGCCGGTGTATATCGATATTCTTCACAAAGTCGTCGGCTTCTGATAACGCTGTTCCACTCGCCGGGATCTTATCGGCCGGATAAGGCGTTAATCCCCAGCAACGCCGAGGCGCTGGCTTGTCCGCTGAGTAATTCTGTCGTTTTTCCCTGCCACGCGATACGCCCGTCGGCCACGACAATGGCGCGTGACGCAATCCGCGCCGCATCTTCCACGCTGTGCGAGACCATCAACAGCGTGAGCTGTCGCTCGCGGCAGATATCGCTGACCAACGTCAGCATCTCCTGGCGTAGCGCGGGATCGAGCGCGGAGAAGGGTTCATCCAGCAGCAGTACCGGCTGTTCACGTACCAGGCAGCGCGCCAGCGCTACCCGCTGACGCTGGCCGCCGGACAGCTCGCCCGGCAAACGCGTCATCAGACTCTCAATGCCCATCTGACGTGCGATAGCGTCCCGTTTTTCCCGCTGGCTGGCGTTGAGCGTTAACCCGGGATTAAGCCCCAGACCGATATTTTGCTGCACATTCAGATGGCTGAATAAATTATTCTCCTGAAACAGCATTGAGACCGGACGGCGTGAGGGCGGCGTAAGCGTATGATCCTCGCCTGCAATCAGCAGCATACCGCGGGCTGGGGGGAGAAAACCGGCAATTAAATTCAACAAAGTGCTTTTCCCCGCGCCGCTGGGGCCAAGAATCGCCACCTGCTCGCCGCGTTCTACCGCCAGCGTAAAACGCATCGGCAAATGATGGTAAAGCCAGGTGATATCAATCAGTTTTAGCATGTCGGCCTGGTAATTTCTCTATGAGGGTAAATAGCGTAAAGCAGAGCAGCAACAGTATCAGCGCGGTCACCGCGCCGTCCTGGCTGCGGTAGGAGCCGATCTGTTGATACAGATAAAACGGCAGCGTGCGGAAATTGTCATTGCCGAAAAGCGCGACGACGCCAAAATCACCGATAGAAAGTACGCAGGCAAACGCCAGCGCCTGCGCCAACGGACGTTTCAGCGCCCGCAGTTCCACGACCTTTAACCGCGACCAGCCTTCAATTCCTAATGACTGACACAACATTCCATAACGGGCGGTAATATCGCGCATGGGGTTTTCCAGGACTTTTAGCGCGTAGGGGATTGCCATCAGCGCATTGGTGAAAATCACGATGCCGTCGGCGGATTCCGGTAAGCCAACGCTATTATTGAGCAGTAAAAAGAAGCCTGTCGCCAGCACGATCCCCGGCATCGTGAGGATCAACATCCCGCTGAGTTCCAGCGTTTGTCCGGCGAATACTTGCTGGCGTTGGCGTAGCTCGCGGCTACTCCACAGCAGCATCATAGTCAGTACTACACACAAAACGCCCGCCGCCAGCGCAATGCGTAGCGATGTCCAGACAGCCTGCCACAGAATGGGGTGCGCCAGCACCTCCGGCAGGCTGCGGTTGACGCCATCGACCACCACGGCGACCAGTGGCGGAAGCAGCAGTAGCAGCGCCAGTACGATCAACAAGGCGTCCGTCAGGCGGCTGTGGAGACGATCATCGGGATCGCGCCAGCCCTGCGTCAGCGTCATCCCCGGCGCTATCGCTTTACTCAATCGCTGGCTTAGCAACACTAGCGCCAGGCAACAGACCATCTGGATTAATGCCAGCATCGCCGCGCGGGCGGGATCGTAGTCATAGCTGAGCGCCTGATAGATAGCCAGTTCGATAGTGGTGGCCTGCGGGCCGCCGCCGAGTGACAGGACCGTCGCAAAACTGGCGAAGCAGAGCATAAAAATCAGCGCCGCGACGGGCGGAATTTGGCGGCGCAGCCACGGCCATTCGACAAAACGGAAAAAATGCCAGCCGCGCATACCGAGCTGGGCGGCGAGCTGGCGCTGCTCGCCGGGAATGCTTTCCAGAGATTGCAGCAGTAAACGACTTGCCATTGGCAGATTAAAAAAGACGTGCGCCAGTAAAATGCCCTGCAAGCCGTAGGGGGAGAATGTCCACTGAAGCCCCAGCATCTGCCACAGCGAGGCCAGCCAGCCCTGACGGCCGTACACGCTAAGAATGCCGAACACGGCGACCAGTACCGGCAGAATCAGCGTCATGGCGCACAGACGCAGCAGCGCCAGACGTCCAGGAAAACGGCGTCGATAAAGCGCGCGGGCGAGAAAAACCGCCGGGACTACAGACAGTACCGCGGACAGAAATGCCTGCCAGAATGAGAAGCGCACCACATGCCACAGGTAGCTATCCCGCCAGATTGTCGACCACGCGCCCGACGGCGCGCTCAGCCAAAGCGCCAGAAAGGCCGCCAGAGCGACGGTGATCATCAGCGCGGCGGCGCACAGCCCCGGAATCAGCCAGCCGGGAATTAACGGCTGACGGCGCGTTGCCATTCGCTAATCCATGCCTGGCGTTGCGCTGCCACCTGTTGCGGCGTGAATTCCAGCGTTGTGGCGGGTTTTGCCAATGATTCAAACCCTGCTGGTAAGACGACGTCCGCTACCGGGTACATCCAGTTGCCGGTTGGTATGGCGTTCTGAAACGCCGGAGAAACCATAAATTTGAGGAATTTCTCCGCCAGTTCCGGCTGCTTACTGGCGACGGTACGCGCCGCGACTTCTACCTGTAAGTAATGACCTTCGCTGAAGTTCGCGGCGGCGTAATTGTCTTTCTTCTCTTCAATAATGTGATAGGCCGGAGAGGTGGTGTAACTGAGCACCAAATCGCTTTCACCTTTCAGAAATAAACCGTAGGCCTCGCTCCAGCCTTTCGTCACCGTGACCGTTTTGGCCGCCAGTTTTTGCCAGGCCTGCGGCGCGTTATCGCCATAGACTTTGTGCATCCACAGTAACAGCCCCAGCCCCGGCGTGCTGGTACGCGGATCCTGATAAATCACCCGCCATTTTTGATCGCTCTCGACCAATTCTTTCAGGCTTTTCGGCGGATTTTTCAGCTTGCTTTTATCGTACACAAAGGCGAAATAGCCGTAATCGAACGGAACAAATGTGTCGTTTTTCCAGCCGCCGGGCACCTTGACCGCCTCATTCGCCACGCCGCTTTTGGCAAAGAGTTTAGTTTGCGTGGCCGCCTCCAGCAGATTGTTATCCAGCCCCAACACCACATCGGCGTTGCTGTTCTTCCCCTCCATCCGCAGGCGGTTGAGCAGCGAAACGCCATCCTCCAGCGCCACCAGTTTCAGCTCGCAGTTGCAATCGGCTTCAAATGCTTTTTTCACCGCCGGGCCTGGCCCCCAGTCGGCGGCGAACGAGTCGTAGGTATAGACGGTGAGCACGGGTTTGGCGAAAGCAGGCGCCGCGCACAGGAGTAAAAGCGGAAGATATTTTTTTAACACTTTGCACCTCAGTTAAAGAGTGGCAAAGGACTTGAGAGGTAGCCTCAAATCCCTTCGCCGGCATTATCCGGATCAGGTTCGACGGGTATTTTCTCAGCGCGCGCACGGGCGCGGCACCCCGTTGAGTTCGGCGTTAGTGTAGTGATTTTGTCGTCGGGCGGCAATCACGGGTCCGGCGGCGCAAACCATGCCGATTTAAAATCGAACCAGCCGAGGGTATTCATGCGCAGCCCGCGCATACTGCGCTGTCCCTGGATAATCAGCCAGTGGTGGATCAGCGGTACAATCGCTTTGCTGGCCAGCAGTTGCTGGCACCAGTTCGCCAGATTCATCTCACCTGCGCGCCACTGTTCGGCGTCGCCCTGCCAGTCGCACGGAATGCAGTTTTGCAAGAGCGGCACTTCGCACAGATGCGCGAACAGCGAGAAATCCAGCGGCAGGGTAAAGTTGGCGCTATTGAGCCAGATATCGCTTTCGATCTCGCCGGCGTGCCATTGATCGTAGTCGATCTCCTGAATATGCAGATGCACCTGATGCTCAGCCAGAAGCGCGCTCATGATACGGGCGATAACCCGGTGCTCAATGTGTTCGCGATAGAAGGTCAGCGTGAGGGTTTCCAGCCCGGCGGGTTTTTCGCCTGGGCCTGGATGGGCGTGATGCCAGCGTGGTAAAAGCCCATAGGCTGGGAACCAGAGCTGTTGTAGCGCTTCATCGGCATGATAGAGTAAATTGGTGGGAGAGAGGACGTGGCTCACCCATTCTCTGACCTGCGGATGCGCGCCGCGCGGCGTTCTGGCGTCGAATAGCAGGTAATAGCATCCCTCTTCCAGACGGCTTTCTATCGCTTTTTCACCGCCTTGTATCGGCCCTTCCAGCATCAAGCCGCAGGCGGGTTCTTCACTGATATCCGGCAATACCCAGACGTTGACTTCGTCTATCAACGCCCGATAGCCGAAGTAGTCATCAAAGGCGAGTATCTTGAGTTGATTTTGCGTATTACGCCGCACGGCATAAGGCCCGGTGCCGATAGGATGGCTGGCGAAGTTATTCAGCGTTTCCCACTCTCGCGGCAAAATCATCGCCGGAACCTGGCCCAGCAGCCATGGCAGCCAGCGATCCGGCTGGGAAAGATGAATATCCAGCGTCCATGCGGTAGGGGAGTCTATCTTTGTAATGTGCGAGTAAAGTGGAAGCGTATTGATACGCGTCAGCGAGGCGATGACATCCGCCATCTCCAGCTCGCGGCCATGATGAAAATGAATGCCGGGGCGCAGGTAGAAGCGCCACAGTAAAGGGGATATCTGTTGCCAGTGGTGCGCGATATCCGCTTCCAGTTCCCCGTTTTCCTCATTTACCCGCGTGAGCGAGCTGAAAATTTGCCGGGCAATATGGGTTTCCGAGCGACGTAATGCGGTTCCCGGCAGTAAATTGTGCATCGGACGATAGTAAAGTACCCGCAGAATATGCCGTCCCTGGCGGAAACTGCGTCCCAGATGGGAAATCAGCATTTGCCTGACGGCGCTTTTATCGCCGACCAGTTGCACAAGCTGATCGATTCGATCTTGTTCCAGCAGGTCTTCTGCCCGCTGCTGTTGCAGCGCCAGTCCGGTATACAGGAACGTCAGACGCGAACGTTTTCCGCGTCCAACCTCGGCTTCCCATGTTAGCCAGCCGCGCGCCTGCATCGTATTTAGCAGCGTACGCATATGGCGACGCGAGCAGCTCAGCAGATCCGCCAGCTCGTTAAGCGTGGTGTCTTGCGTTTTACCGTCGCAACACTGCCAGAGACGGATAAATTGTTGTTGCAGGCGACCTGAGGGCATAAAAGGGGAACTCCGATGAAAAACTCAGCAATTTTATTATCCCTATATTAGGCCAATAATACCTTTCGATGAAGCAAGAGGAAGAGGTCGCTATGCGCCAGTTCTGGTTGAGATATTTTGCCGCGACGGAAAAAACGTCCTGGCTGGCTTGTCTGAGCGCGCCGCAGCGCTTAAAAATGCTCGCAGAACTGATGCAGTGGGAGGCGACCGATTGAAGCCAATTGCGGACATCATGTGTGACTGAGTATTGGTGTGGGCTATGGCCTAAAATCACCCGCCAGCAGATAATACCTGCTGGCTTTTTTGTCTATGGAAAACCCCCAGCTAGGCTGGGGGTTCCGTAAAGCTTTCAGCTTTGAGTCGGTTATCAAAACCCCTTTTGATTTGTTAAAACACCTTGCGGTCTGGCAACTGCAAAAGTTCAACAAGAAATCAAAAGGGGGTCCCGATGGGGGACGAAAAGAGCTTAGCGCACACCCGATGGAACTGTAAATATCATATAGTTTTTGCCCCGAAGTACCGAAGGCAGACGTTCTACGGAGAGAAGCGTAGAGCAGTAGGCAGCATATTAAGAAAATTGTGTGAGTGGAAAAATGTACGAATTCTGGAAGCAGAATGCTGTACAGATCATATCCACATGCTTCTGGAGATCCCGCCGAAGATGAGTGTGTCGAGCTTCATGGGATATCTGAAGGGTAAAAGTAGCCTGATGCTTTATGAGCAGTTTGGGGATTTGAAATTCAAATACAGGAACAGGGAGTTCTGGTGCCGCGGATACTACGTTGATACGGTGGGTAAGAACACAGCGAAGATACAGGAATACATAAAGCACCAGCTTGAAGAGGATAAAATGGGAGAGCAGTTATCGATCCCTTATCCGGGTAGCCCGTTTACGGGCCGTAAGTAACGAAGTTTGATGCAAATGTCAGATCGTGTGCGCCTGTTAGGGCGCGGCTGGTAAGAGAGCCTTACAGGCGCATCTGAAAAACCTCCGGCTATGCCGGAGGATATTTATTTATTTCGGCTGCGCTTAAAGGACTTTCTATGCTCTGGATTATGACGATGGGACGGCGTCTCAACGGGATTTATGCGGCGTTTATGCTGGTCGCTTTTATGATGGGCGTCGCCGGCGCGCTTCAGGCGCCGACGTTAAGTCTGTTTCTTAGCCGTGAGGTGGGCGCGCAGCCGTTTTGGGTAGGGCTATTTTATACCGCCAACGCCATTGCCGGGATTGGGGTCAGTCTGGCGCTGGCGAAACGCTCAGACAGCCGCGGCGATCGCCGTAAGCTGATTATGTTTTGCTGTCTGATGGCGATCGGCAATGCGTTATTGTTTGCTTTTAATCGTCATTATTTAACACTAATGACCTGCGGCGTACTGCTGGCGTCGTTGGCCAATACCGCCATGCCGCAACTGTTTGCGCTGGCGCGGGAATATGCCGATAGTTCGGCGCGCGAAGTGGTGATGTTTAGTTCAGTGATGCGCGCCCAGCTTTCGCTGGCGTGGGTGATCGGCCCGCCGCTGGCCTTTATGCTGGCGCTGAATTATGGCTTCACCGCCATGTACTCTATCGCCGCCGTTATTTTTGCCGTCAGCCTGGTTTTGATTGCCCTGATGCTGCCTTCGGTGGCGCGTGTCGAACAGCCTGTCGATGCGCCGCTCGCTCAGGTAAACGGCTGGCAGGATAAAAATGTACGTATGTTATTTATCGCCTCCACGTTGATGTGGACCTGCAATACCATGTACATCATTGATATGCCGCTATGGATAAGCGCTGAGCTGGGGTTGTCGGATAAACTGGCCGGCGTATTGATGGGGACCGCGGCAGGGCTGGAGATTCCGGCGATGATTCTGGCTGGTTTTTATGTGAAGCGGTTTGGTAAACGGCGGATGATGATCGTCGCCGTGGCGGCGGGGGTACTGTTTTATGTCGGTTTGATCTTTTTTCACAGCCGGACGGCGCTGCTGTTGCTGCAACTGTTCAATGCTATTTTTATCGGCATTGTCGCCGGGATTGGAATGCTGTGGTTTCAGGATTTGATGCCTGGCAGGGCAGGGGCCGCCACGACGCTTTTCACCAATAGCATTTCAACGGGCGTTATTCTGGCGGGCGTGATTCAGGGCGCGGTGGCGCAAAGCTTCGGCCATTTTGCCGTCTACTGGGTGATTGCGGCGATTTCTGTGGTCACGCTGGTCATGACCGGGCGAGTAAAAGACGTATAAAAAATGCCGGAACATCTCCGGCATTAGCGACCGACGGCCAACCTGGAGCCTGATGGCGCTACGATTATCAGGCCTACAGGATATAGTGGCAACCTGGTGATATTGCATAACCTATAGGCCAGGTAAGGCGTCAAGGATTACCGCATAAACGCCGGTTGTTTATTTTCGTAGGCGGCAATTGCGTCTTCGTGCTGCAGCGTCAGGCCAATGCTGTCCAGACCGTTCATCATACAGTGGCGGCGGAAGGCGTCTATCTCAAAGGGATAACGTTTGTCGCCGGCTTTCACCACCTGTGCTTCCAGATCCACCTCAAAATGAATCCCCGGATTGGCCTGCACCAGCGCAAACAGCTCGTCCACCTCTTCTTCGCTTAACTTCACCGGCAGCAGTTGGTTGTTAAAGCTGTTGCCGTAGAAAATATCGGCGAAGCTCGGCGCGATCACTACTTTAAAACCGTAGTCGGTCAGCGCCCACGGGGCATGTTCGCGCGACGAGCCGCAGCCGAAGTTTTCCCGCGCCAGCAGAATAGACGCGCCTTGATACTCCGGGAAGTTCAGGACGAATGCCGGATTAGGCTGCTGGCCCTGTTCGTCCAGAAAACGCCAGTCGTTAAACAGGTGCGCGCCAAAACCGGTACGCGTCACCTTCTGCAAAAACTGCTTGGGGATAATGGCGTCGGTATCGACGTTGGCGGCATCCAGTGGGACAACCAGGCCGGTATGTTGGATAAATTTCTCTGCCATGATTGTTCTCCTTATTTGATGCTGCGAATATCGGCAAAATGGCCCGTGACGGCGGCGGCAGCGGCCATTGCCGGGCTGACCAGATGGGTGCGCCCGCCACGGCCCTGACGACCTTCAAAATTGCGGTTGCTGGTCGAGGCGCAACGTTCGCCCGGATTCAGACGATCGTTATTCATCGCCAGGCACATCGAGCAGCCCGGCAGACGCCACTCAAAACCGGCTTCGATAAATATTTTATCCAGCCCTTCCGCTTCCGCTTGCGCTTTGACCGGGCCAGAGCCGGGAACGACCAGCGCCTGTACGCCCGGTGCGACTTTACGGCCTTTGGCGACGTCCGCCGCCGCGCGCAAATCTTCAATGCGCGAATTGGTACAAGAGCCGATAAAGACTTTATCGATAGCAACGTCCGTTAACGGTACGCCCGGCTGTAAGCCCATATAAGCCAGCGCTTTTTCGGCGCTGGCGCGTTCAACCGGATCGCTAAAGGAGGCGGGATCGGGGATGATGTCGGTGACGGAAATCACCTGGCCTGGATTCGTGCCCCAGGTGACCTGCGGCGCTACCTCTTCCGCCCGCAGGGTGACGACAGTATCAAAGGTCGCGCCGTCATCGGTTTTCAGCGTTTTCCAGTACTCGATGGCTTCGTCAAAATCGCGGCCCTTCGGCGCGTGCAAACGCCCTTTTACGTAGTTGAACGTGGTTTCATCCGGGGCGACCAGACCGGCTTTGGCGCCCATCTCAATCGCCATATTGCACAGCGTCATGCGGCCTTCCATACTCAGCGCGCGGATCGCGTCGCCGCAAAATTCAACCACATGTCCAGTACCGCCGGCGCTACCGGTTTTACCGATAATCGCCAGCACGATATCTTTGGCGGTAATGCCTGGCGCAGCCGTACCGGTAACTTCGATCTTCATGGTTTTGGCGCGACCCTGCTTCAGGGTTTGCGTTGCCAGCACATGTTCAACTTCAGACGTGCCAATACCAAACGCCAGTGCGCCAAACGCACCGTGGGTGGCAGTATGGGAGTCGCCGCAGACGATGGTCATGCCCGGCAAGGTCACGCCTTGCTCTGGCCCCATCACGTGGACGATGCCCTGATACGGGTGGTTCAGATCGTACAACTCTACGCCAAATTCATTGCAGTTTTTGATCAGCTCCTGCATCTGAATACGCGCCATTTCGCCAGAGGCGTTAATGTCTTTGGTCTGCGTCGAGACGTTATGATCCATCGTAGCAAAAGTTTTACCCGGTTGGCGAACCTGGCGGCCATGCGCGCGCAGACCATCGAATGCCTGCGGGGAGGTCACTTCGTGCACCAGATGTCTGTCGATATACAGCAACGGCGTTTCGTTTGGCGCCTCAAAGACCACGTGGGCATCAAATAATTTTTCGTATAATGTCTTCGCCATGATTACACCCCTTCTGCGACATAGCGGGCGATAATATCGCCCATCTCATCGGTACTGACCGCGGCAGCGCCCCGGGCTAAATCGCCGGTGCGAATGCTTTCTTCTAATGCGCGATTGATCGCCTGTTCAATGGCCGTTGCCGCCTCATCGGCATCCAGGCTGTAGCGCAGCAGCAACGCCAGCGACAGGATCTGCGCTATCGGATTGGCGATATTTTTCCCGGCGATATCCGGCGCGGAGCCGCCAGCCGGTTCATACAGGCCAAACCCTTGCTCGTTCAGGCTGGCGGACGGCAGCATCCCCATTGAGCCGGTGATCATGGCGCATTCATCGGACAGAATGTCGCCGAACAGGTTAGAGCACAGCAGTACGTCAAACTGTGACGGGTCTTTAATCAACTGCATGGTGGCGTTATCGATGTACATGTGCGCCAGTTCCACATCGGGATACGCTTTCGCGACGTCATTGACGATCTCACGCCACAGAATAGAACTTTGCAGTACGTTGGCTTTATCAATAGAGGTGACTTTACGGCGGCGTTTACGCGCCGATTCAAAGGCGATACGGGCAATGCGTTCGATCTCAAAGCGGTGATAAACTTCGGTATCAAAGGCTTTTTCGTACTGACCGCTGCCTTCGCGGCCTTTTGGCTGGCCGAAATAGATCCCACCGGTCAGCTCGCGCACGCACAGGATATCGAAACCGTTAGCGGCGATATCGGCACGCAACGGGCAAAACGCTTCCAGTCCCTGGTACAGTTTCGCCGGACGCAGGTTACTGAATAATTTGAAATGTTTACGCAGCGGCAGCAGAGCGCCGCGCTCCGGCTGGCTTTCCGGGGGCAAATTCTCCCATTTCGGGCCGCCGACGGAGCCAAACAGAACGGCATCCGCCTGCTCACACCCTTCAACGGTGGCTTTCGGCAGTGGATGACCATGATTGTCGATAGCAATACCGCCGACGTCATAGCGGCTGGTGGTAATACGCATATCAAAACGGCTGCGTACCGCATCCATGACTTTCAGGGCTTGCGCCATGACTTCCGGGCCGATGCCGTCGCCCGGCAATACGGCAATATGATAGTTCTTCGACATTACACGGTTTCCTTGTTGTTCTCTTTATTGTGAGCTTTGCGTTGCAATTCTTTTTCAACTTCGGCAGCGCGCCAGATATTGTTCAGTACGTGTACCATCGCTTTGGCGGAGGATTCGACGATATCGGTCGCCAGACCGACGCCGTGGAAGCGGCGACCATGATGGTTCACCACGATATCGACCTGACCCAGCGCG
This sequence comes from Salmonella enterica subsp. houtenae serovar Houten, assembly GCA_900478215.1. Taxonomy (NCBI): domain Bacteria; kingdom Pseudomonadati; phylum Pseudomonadota; class Gammaproteobacteria; order Enterobacterales; family Enterobacteriaceae; genus Salmonella; species Salmonella enterica. Next base: position 3,718,986 of record LS483478.1, on the reverse strand, counting down.
TCTTTGCCCTGGCCTTTGGCGTTCAGGTCGTATTTAACCAACTCAACGTCGTAGCCCGTGATGCGGTTAATCGCCTGATAGATAGCGTCGACCGGGCCGTTGCCGTTCGCCGCCTCGGCCTTGATCTCTTCGCCACAGGCCAGCTTCACGGACGCGGTGGCGATATCGCTGGAGCCCGACTGCACGCTGAAATAATCCAGGCGGAAATGCTCTGGTTCTTCCTGTTGTTTATTAATGAACGCCAACGCTTCCAGGTCGTAGTCAAACACCTGACCTTTTTTATCCGCCAGCTTCAGGAACGCGTCGTACAGGTGGTCCAGGTTATAGTCGCTTTCTTGATAACCCATTTCTTCCATACGGTGTTTGACCGCGGCGCGCCCGGAACGAGAGGTCAGATTCAACTGTACCTGATTCAGGCCGATGGACTCCGGCGTCATGATTTCATAGTTTTCGCGGTTCTTGAGGACGCCGTCCTGGTGAATACCGGAAGAGTGGGCGAAAGCACCGCTGCCGACGATGGCTTTGTTGGTCGGAATAGGCATGTTACAGATCTGGCTGACGGTCTGGCTGGTGCGCCAGATTTCGTGGTGATTGATATTGGTGTGCACGTTCATAATGTCTTTGCGCACTTTAATCGCCATGATCACCTCTTCCAGTGCGCAGTTACCGGCACGTTCTCCGATACCGTTCATCGCGCCTTCAACCTGACGCGCGCCCGCATGTACTGCCGCCAGCGAGTTGCCTACTGCTATCCCTAAATCGTCGTGGGTATGAACGGAGATGATCGCTTTGTCGATATTGGGGACACGCTCATACAGGCCGGAAATGATTCCCGCGAACTCAAACGGCATGGTATAGCCCACGGTATCGGGAATATTAATGGTTCTCGCACCGGCGTTTATAGCGGCTTCCACCACGCGCGCCAGATCGTCAACAGGCGTCCGGCCAGCATCCTCGCAGGAGAACTCCACGTCATCAGTGTAATTACGCGCACGCTTAACCATGTATACCGCGCGTTCGATGACCTCATCCAGCGTGCTGCGCAGCTTGGTGGCGATGTGCATTGGCGAGGTGGCGATAAAAGTATGGATACGAAACGCGTCGGCGACCTTCAGCGCCTGTGCCGCGACGTCGATGTCTTTTTCTACACAACGCGCCAGGGCGCAAACGCGGCTGTTTTTGATGGTGCGCGCGATGGTTTGTACGGATTCAAAATCACCCGGCGAAGAGACCGGGAAGCCCACTTCCATGACATCGACGCCCATACGTTCAAGGGCCAGGGCAATCTGCAGCTTCTCTTTCGCGCTCAGGCTGGCCTGTAACGCTTGTTCGCCGTCGCGTAAGGTCGTATCAAAAATAATGACTTGCTGGCTCATGATGTGGTCCTTGTCTCCTGGGGCGCCTTGCGTCAGGCATAAAAAAACCCGCGCAACGGCGCGGGTTTTTGTTTGACTTCGGGCTGACTTAATGTTGAATGCCGCTCACCGGTCTACCGCGCACAGTAAATGCGTTGAGTAGTAGTAGCCCAGTGAAACGAACGATATGTGACATTAATTCAACTCCAGCGAATGCGATATGCTTTTAGTGGTACTGGATATGCCGTTTGATGTCAACTCTGATTTCTGTCGCCATTGCATTTTATTAGCCATATCCGGATATGTACTTTAGCTAATTGTGCTGGGTTGAGTGTCCAATAAAGGATAAAAGAATGAGTGGACATTCATACTTTTCATTGTTTGAAATATTTAGGCATTTTTGTTTGCAAATTGGTTCGGGAAGTGGCCTGCTAAAGGTATGCTAAAGGTTCGGTTTATCTTTTTGATTTATTTTATTTTTTAACGAATAACCTTGTTTACTTAAAGGATAAGGATAAAGTTATTGATAAATTAATGTTAATTTTTCGGTCTTAATAATATAAACATTTAATTGGAACTTAAATTATCATTCACCTTATGTATGATTGTGCATTCGCCATAGTTATGGTTATATTGCTTGCGTAATTTAAACATTATGAATCGCGATGATGTGACTCAGGGTACATTACGCTTGCGCTGGCATTCTATTTGTCTCTGTCAGCGCCTTTATGTTTTCCGAATTTTAACGCTTTCCCTTTTTCTTATTTTATATGCATGGTAAATCATATTTTCAGGAATTATTTCTGCTTTTAGCCAGAAAAAGGGAGTTAAGCGTGACAGTGGAGTTAAATATGCCAGAGGTCAAAACCGAAAAGCCGCATCTTTTAGAGATGAGTAAACCGCAGCTTCGCATGGTTGATTTGAACCTGTTGACCGTGTTCGATGCGGTGATGCAAGAGCAGAATATTACGCGCGCCGCCCATACCCTGGGAATGTCGCAGCCAGCGGTCAGTAACGCCGTGGCGCGTCTGAAGGTTATGTTTAATGACGAACTTTTTGTTCGGTATGGACGAGGAATTCAGCCGACTGCCCGCGCATTTCAGTTATTTGGTTCAGTCCGCCAGGCGCTGCAATTGGTGCAAAATGAGTTGCCGGGATCGGGGTTTGAGCCGGCCAGCAGCGAACGTGTATTCAACCTTTGCGTGTGCAGTCCACTGGATAATATCCTGACGTCACAGATTTATAATCGCGTAGAACAAATTGCGCCGAATATTCATGTCGTTTTTAAAGCGTCGTTGAATCAGAATACCGAGCATCAGCTACGCTATCAGGAAACTGAATTTGTTATTAGTTATGAAGAGTTCCGTCGTCCTGAATTTACCAGCATACCGCTATTTAAAGATGAAATGGTTTTAGTCGCCAGTCGGAAACATCCGCGTATTAGCGGCCCCCTGCTGGAAAGCGATGTTTATAATGAACAACATGCGGTTGTTTCTCTCGAACGTTATGCTTCATTTAGTCAGCCGTGGTATGACACGCCGGATAAGCAGTCGAGCGTGGCTTATCAGGGCATGGCGCTTATCAGCGTTCTGAATGTGGTTTCGCAGACGCATTTGGTCGCTATTGCCCCGCGCTGGCTGGCGGAAGAGTTTGCGGAGTCGCTGGATCTGCAAATATTGCCGTTGCCTTTAAAACTGAATAGCCGGACATGCTACCTTTCCTGGCATGAAGCGGCTGGGCGTGATAAAGGGCACCAATGGATGGAAGAGTTATTAGTCTCTGTTTGTAAGCGATAAAACTGGACAGAATAAATCAGAAACAAATTCTGGTTTATTCTGCTTTTTAGCGTATATCAAAAATTTTATGCTGAATTAACGGTGAGCGATTCTTTTCGTCGTTGTGAAAAATAGATGAATTGCTGTAAGTCTGCATTTATAAGCGATTATTTATTACCTGTTGTGATTCAGACGGAGTATTTCTCCATTTCTTCTCTTCTTGCTTCCTGATTATTCTAACCTTCCCCCCCTTTACGTCATTCCCCCCAATTGCCAGGCGTGATAGCGAGCGGTTAAGGTGTCCGTCAAACCGTGATGACAGGTATAAAGTGGAGGCAAGCCGTGGAGATGTTGTCTGGAGCCGAGATGGTCGTCCGATCGCTTATCGATCAAGGCGTAAAGCAGGTGTTCGGCTATCCTGGAGGCGCAGTGCTCGATATTTATGATGCGCTACATACCGTCGGGGGGATCGATCATGTGCTGGTTCGTCATGAGCAGGCCGCGGTGCATATGGCGGATGGCCTGGCGCGAGCCACTGGCGACGTTGGCGTGGTGCTGGTGACTTCCGGGCCGGGGGCGACCAATGCGATTACCGGGATTGCTACGGCCTATATGGATTCCATTCCGCTGGTGATTCTTTCCGGCCAGGTCGCCACCTCCTTGATTGGCTATGATGCCTTTCAGGAGTGCGACATGGTGGGAATTTCCCGACCGGTGGTCAAACATAGCTTCCTGGTCAAACAGACGGAAGATATTCCCCTGGTGCTTAAAAAGGCCTTCTGGCTGGCGGCAAGCGGGCGTCCTGGGCCGGTGGTCGTGGATCTGCCGAAAGATATTTTGAATCCGGCGAAAAAAATGCCGTATGCCTGGCCGGAAACGGTCAGTATGCGCTCTTACAATCCCACAACGTCAGGACATAAAGGACAAATTAAGCGTGCCTTGCAAACGCTGGCGTCGGCGAAAAAACCGGTGGTCTATGTCGGGGGAGGGGCGATAAGCGCGGCCTGCTATGCGCCGTTACGCCACATAATTGAAACCTTTAACCTGCCGGTGGTCTCTTCATTAATGGGACTGGGCGCGTTTCCTGCTACTCATCGCCAATCGTTAGGAATGCTGGGAATGCATGGCACTTATGAAGCCAATATGGCCATGCATAACGCCGACGTGATTTTCGCTGTTGGCGTACGATTTGACGACCGCACGACGAATAATCTCGCTAAATATTGTCCGAACGCGACGATATTACACATTGATATAGACCCGACGTCCATATCCAAAACGGTTAACGCTGATATCCCGGTGGTAGGCGATGCCCGTCGGGTACTGGAACAAATGCTGGAGGTACTGGCGCAGGAGGCGCCGGCTCAGCCGCTGGATGATATTCGCGACTGGTGGCAGCAGATAGAACGTTGGCGCGACCGTCAGTGCCTGAAATATGACACGGAAAGCGAGAGCATAAAACCCCAGGCGGTAATTGAAACCCTCTGGCGTCTGACGAAGGGCGACGCGTACGTGACGTCCGATGTAGGACAACACCAGATGTTTGCCGCTCTCTACTACCCGTTCGATAAACCACGTCGCTGGATTAATTCCGGCGGGCTCGGCACGATGGGCTTTGGCCTACCGGCTGCGCTGGGCGTTAAAATGGCCCTGCCGAAAGAAATGGTGGTCTGCGTGACCGGCGATGGCAGTATACAGATGAACATTCAGGAGCTGTCGACAGCCTTACAGTATGAATTGCCGGTACTGGTTCTGAACCTGAACAACCGTTATCTGGGGATGGTGAAACAGTGGCAGGATATGATCTATTCCGGTCGCCATTCTCAGTCTTATATGCAGTCGTTGCCGGATTTTGTGCGCCTGGCGGAGGCATATGGCCATGTCGGGCTGCAGATTAACCGTCCGGATGAGCTGGAAAGTAAACTCAGCGAAGCCCTTGAGCATGTGCGTAATAACCGACTGGCGTTCGTCGATGTCACCGTTGATGGCAGCGAGCATGTCTATCCGATGCAGATTCGTGGGGGCGGTATGGACGAAATGTGGTTAAGCAAAACGGAGAGGACCTGATGATGCGTCGGATATTATCGGTATTACTGGAAAACGAATCAGGGGCGCTATCGCGGGTTATCGGCCTCTTTTCGCAACGCGGGTATAATATTGAAAGCCTGACCGTCGCGCCGACAGACGATCCGACGTTGTCACGCATGACAATCCAGACGGTAGGCGATGAAAAAGTGCTTGAGCAAATTGAAAAGCAACTGCACAAGCTGGTTGATGTGCTGCGCGTCAGCGAGCTGGGACAGGGAGCGCACGTTGAGCGGGAGGTCATGCTGGTGAAAATCCAGGCCAGCGGCTACGGACGGGAAGAGGTGAAGCGTAATACGGAAATTTTCCGTGGTCAGATTATTGATGTCACGCCAACGCTGTATACCGTTCAACTGGCGGGCACCAGCGATAAACTGGATGCTTTTCTGGCCTCGCTGCGCGACGTGGCGAAAATTGTTGAAGTGGCGCGTTCAGGCGTCGTCGGGCTTTCGCGCGGCGATAAGATTATGCGCTGAGCAGATACGCCGGATAATGACACGGTCGCGTCTTATCCGGCCTACAGGCTGATATCTGGCCCAGGCCTGATAAGCGTAGCGCCATCAGGCAGATTTGCCGGATATCCAGCAACAGGAATTATCGCCCCAACCCAATATCACCGGTTGGGCTTTTTTTTGCGAAATCCGTGGTAACCCGGAATAAAAGCGGTTGCCGGAGTGATCAAACTGCGCTTAGATGTTAAAGATTTTAACCCATGCCGACATAAAGGTTATGGTTTGTACAATTTATACAAGGGGCAATTGTGAAACTGGATGAAATCGCTCGGCTGGCCGGTGTCTCGCGCACAACTGCAAGCTACGTTATAAACGGTAAAGCAAAGCAATACCGCGTGAGCGACAAAACCGTAGAAAAAGTCATGGCGGTAGTGCGTGAGCACAATTACCATCCTAATGCTGTGGCTGCCGGGCTGCGTGCTGGACGCACACGTTCTATTGGTCTGGTGATCCCGGACCTTGAAAACACGAGCTACACCCGTATCGCAAACTATCTTGAGCGCCAGGCGCGCCAGCGTGGCTACCAACTGCTGATCGCCTGTTCTGAAGATCAGCCGGATAACGAAATGCGCTGCATTGAGCACCTTTTGCAACGCCAGGTGGATGCAATCATTGTTTCAACTTCGTTGCCGCCGGAACATCCCTTCTATCAGCGCTGGGCCAACGATCCGTTCCCCATCGTCGCGCTCGACCGCGCGCTGGATCGCGAACATTTCACTAGCGTGGTCGGCGCCGATCAGGACGATGCCGAGATGTTGGCGGAAGAGCTGCGTAAATTCCCGGCGGAAACGGTGCTTTATTTGGGCGCGCTGCCGGAGTTGTCCGTCAGTTTCCTGCGCGAGCAGGGGTTCCGCACCGCATGGAAAGACGATCCGCGAGAGGTGAATTTCTTATATGCCAACAGCTATGAGCGCGAAGCCGCCGCGCAGTTGTTTGAGAAATGGCTGGAAACGCATCCTATGCCGCAGGCGCTCTTCACTACATCGTTTGCGCTATTACAGGGTGTGATGGACGTTACGCTGCGGCGCGATGGAAAATTGCCCTCGGATTTGGCGATTGCGACCTTCGGCGATCATGAGCTGCTGGATTTTCTGCAATGCCCGGTGCTGGCGGTGGCGCAGCGCCATCGTGATGTCGCGGAACGCGTGCTGGAGATTGTGCTGGCAAGCCTTGATGAACCGCGTAAACCGAAACCGGGCTTAACGCGTATTCGGCGAAACCTGTATCGTCGCGGCATTCTGAGCCGTAGCTAACGGACCGGCGGTAAAAGACCCTCTCTTCTGCCGCCGTCAAACAAAATGCGTATCAGTAAAAATATCCCTCGAATAATTAAGATTATTCCTTAAAATTATCCGAAAATTCTTTTTTATTACCTTTCTTTTGTCCGAAATTGTCCGTATTCCAATAATTAAGACGTAACGAGTGTTTTCCTTTGTCTTGTTTTGTTACAAGTAGGCAAGAAATTGTCGAATTAACAGACACTTTTTTCTCTTTGGCGCGCCAGTCGCCCGTAGGCGCTGGTATAGCAGGCGCCGCACACGTTAAACAGGCACTGTTAACACAGTGCAATATGTCCTAAAATGCCGCTCGCGTCGCAAACTGACACTTTATATTTTTCTCGGATTATATTGAGTCCGTTTTAAACGGTGGTGGGTCTTTGGTTTTTTTCTTACAAATATTCATAACGTTAATTTGTCTGGCGCGCTGGACGGAAACTCATCAACGCGGATATTCACCATAAACATTGGCTTTTTTACTTAAGTAAGCGTTGTGACTTGCTTGACAAGCTTTTCCTCCGCTCCGTAAACTCCTTCGAGTGGGGATTTGTGGGATAAAGTGGTAAGGAGGGGTGAGACTGGCATGTTCCGGGGGGCAACGTTAGTCAATCTCGACAGTAAAGGGCGCCTGACCGTGCCGACCCGTTATCGGGAGCAACTGATCGAGAGCGCTACCGGTCAAATGGTATGTACCATTGACATCCATCACCCATGCCTGCTGCTTTACCCTCTGCCTGAATGGGAAATTATTGAGCAAAAGTTATCTCGTCTGTCGAGCATGAACCCGGTAGAACGTCGCGTACAGCGTTTACTGTTGGGCCATGCCAGCGAATGTCAGATGGATGGTGCAGGTCGATTACTGATCGCGCCAGTTCTGCGGCAACATGCCGGACTGACGAAAGAAGTGATGCTGGTTGGACAGTTCAACAAATTTGAGCTGTGGGATGAAACGACCTGGTATCAACAGGTCAAGGAAGATATCGACGCTGAACAGTCAGCTACCGAAACGTTATCGGAGCGGCTGCAGGATTTGTCTCTATAAGATGATGGAAAATTTTAAACACACTACGGTACTGTTGGATGAAGCCGTTAATGGGCTGAATATTCGTCCGGATGGTATCTACATTGATGGCACATTTGGTCGCGGCGGCCACTCGCGCCTGATCCTCTCGCAACTGGGCGAAGAGGGGCGTTTGCTGGCGATCGACAGGGATCCGCAGGCGATCGCCGTTGCGCAGACCATTAATGATCCTCGCTTCTCCATCATTCATGGACCTTTTTCCGCGCTGGCTGATTATGTGGCCGAGCGCGAGCTTATCGGCAAGATTGACGGGATTCTTCTCGATCTTGGCGTCTCTTCTCCGCAGCTTGACGATGCGGAGCGCGGTTTTTCATTTATGCGCGACGGTCCGCTGGATATGCGAATGGACCCGACGCGCGGCCAGTCTGCCGCCGAGTGGTTACAAACGGCGGAGGAGGCGGATATCGCCTGGGTGCTGAAAACATTCGGCGAGGAGCGTTTTGCCAAACGTATCGCTCGCGCCATTGTTGAACGCAATCGCGAACAGCCGATGACCCGCACCAAAGAGCTGGCGGAAGTGGTTGCGGCGGCGACCCCGATAAAAGACAAATTCAAACATCCCGCGACCCGTACCTTCCAGGCGGTGCGCATCTGGGTAAACAGTGAACTGGAGGAGATAGAGCAAGCGCTAAAAAGCTCGCTCAACGTGCTGGCCCCGGGCGGGCGACTTTCAATCATCAGTTTTCACTCGCTGGAAGACCGTATTGTGAAACGCTTTATGCGTGAGCAAAGCCGCGGTCCGCAGGTGCCGGCCGGATTACCGATGACGGAAGCGCAGCTCAAAAAACTGGGCGGTCGTGAGTTACGAGCGTTAGGCAAGTTGATGCCGGGTGAAAAAGAGGTAGCAGAAAATCCTCGGGCCCGTAGTTCAGTTCTGCGTATTGCAGAGAGGACGAACGCATGATCAGCAGAGTGACAGAAGCCCTAAGCAAAGTTAAAGGATCGATAGGAAGCAACGAGCGCCATGCCTTGCCTGGCGTGATCGGTGACGATCTTTTGCGGTTCGGGAAGCTGCCACTCTGCTTGTTCATTTGCATCATTTTAACGGCGGTGACGGTGGTCACGACGGCGCATCATACTCGTTTACTCACCGCGCAGCGTGAACAACTGGTTCTGGAGCGCGATGCATTGGACATTGAATGGCGCAACCTGATCCTTGAAGAAAATGCGCTCGGCGATCACAGCCGGGTGGAGCGGATCGCAACGGAAAAGCTGCAAATGCAGCATGTTGATCCGTCCCAAGAAAATATCGTAGTGCAAAAATAAGGATAAACGCGACGCATGAAAGCAGCGGTAAAAACGCATAAATCGAAACGCCAGGAAGAACAGACCAACTTCATCAGTTGGCGTTTTGCGTTGCTGTGCGGCTGTATTTTACTGGCGCTGGCTTTTTTACTCGGGCGCGCGGCGTGGCTACAGATTATCGCCCCGGATATGCTGGTGCGTCAGGGCGATATGCGTTCGCTGCGTGTACAGGAAGTCTCCACCTCACGCGGCATGATTACTGACCGTTCCGGGCGTCCGCTGGCGGTCAGCGTACCGGTTAAGGCAATTTGGGCCGATCCGAAAGAAGTTCATGATGCTGGCGGCATCAGCGTCGGCGATCGCTGGAAAGCGCTTTCCACCGCGCTCAATATTCCGCTCGATCAGCTTTCCGCCCGTATCAACGCCAACCCGAAAGGGCGTTTTATTTATCTGGCGCGCCAGGTAAATCCCGACATGGCGGACTACATCAAAAAACTCAAACTGCCGGGGATTCATTTGCGTGAAGAATCACGCCGCTACTACCCGTCAGGAGAAGTAACCGCTCACCTCATCGGTTTTACCAACGTCGACAGTCAGGGAATTGAAGGCGTTGAGAAGAGCTTCGATAAGTGGCTTACCGGCCAGCCAGGCGAGCGAATCGTGCGTAAAGACCGCTATGGCCGCGTGATTGAGGATATCTCCTCCACTGACAGCCAGGCGGCGCACAATCTGGCGTTAAGCATTGATGAACGCTTACAAGCGCTGGTTTACCGCGAACTGAACAACGCGGTGGCGTTTAACAAGGCGGAGTCCGGCAGCGCGGTTCTGGTCGATGTCAATACCGGTGAAGTACTGGCGATGGCGAATAGCCCTTCTTATAACCCAAATAACCTTGCCGGTACGCCGAAAGATGCGATGCGTAACCGCACCATCACCGATGTGTTTGAACCGGGGTCTACGGTTAAGCCGATGGTGGTGATGACCGCGCTTCAGCGCGGTATCGTCAATGAAAATACAGTATTGAATACCGTGCCTTACCGAATTAACGGCCACGAAATCAAAGACGTGGCGCGCTACAGCGAATTAACCCTGACCGGGGTTTTACAGAAGTCGAGTAACGTCGGCGTATCCAAACTGGCGTTAGCGATGCCGTCCTCAGCGTTAGTAGATACTTACTCACGTTTTGGGCTAGGAAAGGCGACCAATTTGGGGTTGGTCGGAGAACGCAGTGGCTTATATCCTCAAAAACAACGGTGGTCCGACATAGAGAGGGCCACCTTCTCTTTCGGCTACGGGCTAATGGTAACGCCGTTACAGTTAGCGCGAGTCTATGCAACGATCGGCAGCTATGGCATTTATCGCCCGCTGTCTATTACCAAAGTCGATCCGCCTGTACCCGGCGAACGCATCTTCCCGGAATCCACCGTGCGTACCGTGGTGCACATGATGGAAAGCGTGGCGCTGCCGGGCGGCGGCGGCGTGAAAGCGGCAATTAAAGGCTACCGTATCGCTATCAAAACCGGTACGGCGAAAAAAGTGGGGCCGGACGGTCGCTACATCAACAAATACATTGCTTATACCGCAGGCGTAGCGCCTGCGAGTCAGCCGCGCTTCGCGCTGGTGGTTGTGATCAACGATCCGCAGGCGGGTAAATACTACGGCGGCGCCGTTTCCGCGCCGGTATTTGGTGCCATCATGGGCGGCGTTCTGCGCACCATGAACATCGAACCTGACGCGCTGGAAACGGGCGAAAAAAATGAATTCGTAATTAATCAAGGCGAGGGAACAGGTGGCAGATCGTAATTTGCGCGACCTTCTTGCTCCGTGGGTAGCTGGACTACCTGCGCGAGAACTGCGAGAGATGACGCTCGACAGCCGTGTGGCTGCGGCGGGCGATCTCTTTGTGGCAGTGGTGGGTCATCAGGCGGACGGGCGTCGATATATCCCGCAGGCGATAGCGCAAGGCGTAGCTGCCATTATTGCAGAGGCGAAAGACGAGGCGACCGACGGTGAGATTCGTGAAATGCACGGCGTACCGGTCATCTATCTCAGCCAGCTCAATGAGCGTTTATCTGCGCTGGCGGGGCGCTTTTACCACGAGCCATCAGAAAACATGCGTCTGGTAGCGGTGACCGGCACCAACGGCAAGACCACCACCACCCAACTACTGGCGCAGTGGAGCCAGTGGCTCGGTGAAACCAGCGCGGTGATGGGAACGGTAGGCAACGGACTGTTGGGTAAAGTGATCCCGACAGAGAACACAACCGGTTCCGCTGTGGATGTTCAGCATGTGCTGGCCAGCCTGGTGGCGCAGGGCGCAACCTTCGGCGCGATGGAAGTCTCTTCTCACGGCCTGGTGCAGCATCGCGTGGCGGCGCTGAAATTTGCCGCCTCCGTGTTTACTAATTTGAGCCGCGACCATCTCGACTATCATGGCGATATGGCGCATTACGAGGCGGCAAAATGGATGCTTTATTCAACCCACCATCACGGTCAGGCAATCGTCAACGCCGATGATGAAGTTGGACGCCGCTGGTTGGCGTCGCTACCCGATGCGGTCGCAGTATCAATGGAAGGGCATATCAACCCTGACTGTCACGGTCGTTGGCTGAAAGCGGAGGCGGTGGACTACCACGACCGCGGAGCGACGATTCGTTTTGCTTCAAGCTGGGGTGAAGGCGAAATCGAAAGCCGTCTGATGGGCGCGTTTAACGTCAGCAACTTACTGCTGGCCCTGGCGACGCTGCTGGCGCTGGGCTATCCGTTAACGGATTTGCTGAAAACCGCCGCGCGTTTGCAGCCAGTTTGCGGGCGGATGGAAGTCTTTAGCGCGCCGGGCAAAGCCACCGTCGTTGTCGATTACGCGCACACGCCTGATGCGCTGGAAAAAGCGTTGCAGGCGGCGCGTCTGCACTGCGCCGGAAAATTGTGGTGCGTCTTTGGCTGTGGCGGGGATCGTGACAAAGGTAAGCGCCCACTCATGGGGGCTATTGCCGAAGAATTCGCGGATATCGTCGTGGTGACTGACGATAACCCGCGTACCGAGGAGCCGCGCGCCATTATCAACGATATTCTGGCCGGAATGCTGGACGCCGGGCAGGTCAGGATAATGGAAGGCCGCGCTGAGGCGGTAACCAACGCCATTATGCAGGCAAAAGACAATGACGTCGTGCTGATTGCAGGTAAAGGGCACGAGGATTACCAGATTGTCGGCACGCAGCGTCTTGATTATTCAGACCGCGTGACCGCAGCGCGTTTGCTGGGGGTGATCGCATGATTAGCGTAACGCTCAGCAAAATTGCCGATGTCCTTGGCGCCGAACATCGCGGGGCGGATCTCACTCTCGATACGGTCATTACCGATACGCGGAAAGTGACGCCGGGATGCCTGTTCGTGGCGCTGAAAGGCGAACGCTTTGATGCGCATGATTTTGCCGATAGAGCAAAAGCGAACGGCGCTGGCGCACTGCTGGTTAGCCGTCCGCTGGATATCGATCTTCCGCAGGTGATTGTAAACGACACGCGTCAGGCATTTGGCCAACTGGCCGCCTGGGTACGTATGCAGGTACCGGCGCGGGTGGTGGCGTTAACCGGTTCATCCGGCAAAACCTCGGTTAAAGAGATGACCGCCGCGATTCTTAGCCAGTGCGGAAATACCCTGTATACCGCAGGCAATTTTAACAACGACATCGGCGTGCCGATAACGCTGCTGCGCTTAAACCATGATTATGACTATGCCGTGATCGAATTAGGCGCTAATCACCAGGGGGAAATTGCCTGGACCGTTAGCCTGACGCGCCCGGAAGCGGCGTTGGTCAATAACCTGGCGGCGGCGCATCTGGAAGGTTTCGGCTCGTTAGCCGGCGTGGCGAAAGCGAAGGGCGAAATCTATACCGGTCTGCCTGAAAACGGTATCGCGATTATGAATGCCGATAATAACGACTGGTTGAACTGGCAAAGTATTATTGGCGATCGCCAGGTGTGGCGCTTCTCGCCGAATGCGGCAAACAGCGACTTTACCGCCGCGAATATTCACGTTACGTCACACGGTACCGAATTTACCCTGCAGACCCCGATGGGCAGCATTGATGTGTTGTTGCCGTTGCCGGGGCGGCACAATATTGCCAACGCGCTGGCGGCCTCAGCTTTATCAATGGCGGTGGGGGCGACGCTTACGGCGATTAAAGCAGGGCTGGCGGCGTTAAAAGCCGTACCTGGGCGTCTGTTCCCGATTCAGCTAAGTGAAAACCAACTGATGCTGGATGACGCTTATAACGCCAACGTCGGCTCAATGACCGCCGCAGTGCAAGTCCTTTCGGAAATGCCAGGCTACCGCGTGCTGGTGGTGGGCGATATGGCTGAACTGGGCGCAGAAAGCGAAGTATGCCACATCCAGGTCGGCGAGGCCGCAAAGGCGGCAGGCATCGATCGCGTGTTAAGCACCGGAAAACTCAGTCAGGCTATCAGCCACGCCAGCGGCGTCGGCGAACATTTTGCCGATAAAGCCGCGCTGATTGCGCGTTTACACGCTCTGCTTCAGGAGCAACCAATGATGACTATTTTAGTGAAAGGATCACGCAGCGCCGCGATGGAAGATGTGGTTCATGCGTTACGGGAGAAAGGTTCATGTTAGTTTGGCTGGCCGAGCATATGGTCAAATATTATTCCGGCTTTAACGTCTTTTCTTATCTGACGTTTCGCGCCATCGTCAGCCTGCTGACCGCGCTGTTCATCTCTTTATGGATGGGCCCGCGTATGATCGCTCGTCTGCAAAAACTCTCTTTTGGCCAGGTGGTACGTAACGATGGCCCGGAATCGCACTTCAGTAAACGCGGTACGCCGACGATGGGCGGCATCATGATCCTGACGGCGATTGTGATTTCCGTTCTGTTATGGGCTTATCCGTCTAACCCTTACGTCTGGTGCGTGCTGGTAGTACTGATTGGCTACGGCATTATCGGTTTTGTCGATGACTACCGCAAAGTGGTGCGGAAAGATACCAAAGGGCTGATTGCGCGCTGGAAATATTTCTGGATGTCGGTTATCGCGCTTGGCGTGGCCTTTGCGCTTTATCTCGTCGGGAAAGACACGCCCGCGACCCAACTGGTGGTCCCGTTCTTTAAAGATGTTATGCCGCAATTGGGGCTGTTTTACATTCTGCTGTCCTACTTTGTCATCGTCGGTACGGGTAACGCCGTAAACCTGACCGACGGGCTTGATGGTCTGGCGATTATGCCGACTGTTTTCGTTGCCGCCGGCTTTGCGTTGGTGGCCTGGGCGACCGGGAACATGAACTTCGCCAATTACCTGCATATTCCGTACTTACGTCATGCGGGTGAGCTGGTGATTGTCTGTACGGCGATTGTTGGCGCGGGATTAGGATTCCTGTGGTTTAACACCTATCCGGCGCAGGTTTTTATGGGCGATGTCGGATCTCTGGCGTTGGGCGGCGCGTTGGGCATTATTGCCGTGCTGCTGCGTCAGGAATTCCTGCTGGTGATTATGGGCGGCGTCTTTGTGGTGGAGACCCTGTCGGTTATTTTGCAGGTGGGTTCCTTCAAACTACGCGGACAGCGTATTTTTCGTATGGCGCCTATCCATCACCACTATGAACTGAAAGGCTGGCCGGAACCGCGCGTGATTGTGCGCTTCTGGATTATTTCGCTGATGCTGGTCCTGATTGGCCTGGCAACGCTGAAGGTACGTTAATCATGGCTGATTACCAGGACAAAAACGTCGTCATTATCGGTCTGGGCTTAACCGGACTTTCCTGCGTGGACTTTTTCCTCGCCCGCGGCGTGACGCCGCGTGTGATGGATACCCGCGTGACGCCGCCGGGTCTGGATAAGCTGCCGCAAGAAATTGAGCGTCACGTTGGCGGCCTGAATGACGAGTGGCTCTTAGCGGCGGATTTAATCGTCGCCAGCCCTGGCATCGCCCTGGCGCACCCCTCTCTTAGCGCCGCCGCCAGCGCTGGCGTAGAAATTGTCGGCGATATCGAACTGTTTTGTCGCGAAGCGCAGGCGCCGATTGTGGCTATCACCGGTTCGAACGGCAAAAGCACTGTGACCACATTAGTGGGCGAGATGGCGAAGGCGGCGGGCGTCAATGTCGGTGTTGGCGGCAATATCGGTCTTCCGGCGCTGATGCTGCTGGATGACGAACGCGAGCTGTATGTGCTTGAACTCTCAAGCTTCCAGCTGGAAACCACGTCAAGTTTGCAGGCGATGGCGGCAACGGTGCTCAATGTTACTGAAGATCATATGGATCGGTATCCGTTTGGTTTGCAACAGTACCGGGCGGCGAAACTGCGCGTCTATGAGAATGCGAAAGTGTGCGTGGTGAATGCCGATGATGCTTTGACGATGCCGGTACGCGGCGCTGACGAACGCTGCGTCAGCTTTGGCGTCAATATGGGTGATTACCACCTTAACCGTCAGCAGGGCGAAACCTGGCTGCGGGTCAAAGGCGAGAAAGTGTTGAACGTGAAAGAGATGAAACTTTCCGGTCAGCATAACTATACCAACGCGTTAGCGGCGCTGGCGCTGGCGGATGCCGCTGGCCTGCCGCGCGCCAGCAGTCTGAAGGCGTTGACGACATTTACCGGGCTGGCGCACCGCTTCCAGTTAGCGCTGGAACATAACGGCGTACGTTGGATCAACGATTCGAAAGCGACCAACGTCGGCAGTACCGAAGCGGCGCTAAACGGTTTGCATGTGGACGGTACGCTGCATCTGCTGCTGGGCGGCGACGGTAAGTCGGCAGACTTTTCTTCGCTGGCGCGCTATCTGACCGGCGACCGTATCCGCCTGTATTGCTTTGGGCGCGATGGCGCGCAGCTTGCCGCGCTGCGTCCGGAAATCGCTCAACAGACTGAGACGATGGAAGAGGCGATGCGTTTGCTGGCGCCGCGCGTTCAGCCGGGTGATATGGTGCTGTTGTCGCCCGCCTGCGCCAGCCTCGATCAGTTTAAAAGTTTTGAGCAACGGGGCGATGTTTTTACCTGTCTGGCGAAGGAGTTAGGTTGATGCGTTTATCTCTCCCCCGTCTGAGAATGCCGCGCGTACCCGGTTTTGGCCTCCTGGCCTGGCTGTTTGCGGCGCTTAAAGGCTGGGTGATGGCTTCGCGCGATAAAGACGCCGATAGCCTGATCATGTATGACCGCACGCTGCTATGGCTGACCTTCGGGCTGGCGGCGATTGGTTTTGTCATGGTGACGTCGGCCTCCATGCCCGTCGGGCAGCGCCTGGCGAACGATCCGTTTTTGTTTGCCAAACGTGATGCGCTCTATATCTTCCTGGCATTTTGTCTGGCGATGGTCACGCTGCGTTTGCCCATGACCTTCTGGCAAAAATACAGCACGACGATGCTGATTGCGTCGATCATTATGCTGCTTATCGTGCTGGTCGTCGGGAGTTCGGTCAACGGGGCGTCACGCTGGATTGCGCTGGGGCCGCTGCGTATTCAGCCTGCGGAGTTTACCAAGCTGTCGCTGTTCTGCTATCTCGCGAACTACCTGGTGCGTAAGGTTGATGAGGTGCGCAACAACCTGCGCGGTTTTTTAAAACCAATGGGCGTGATTCTGGTGCTGGCGGTGTTACTGCTGGCGCAGCCTGACCTCGGGACGGTGGTCGTACTGTTTGTCACCACGCTGGCGATGCTGTTTCTCGCTGGGGCGAAATTATGGCAGTTCATCGCCATTATCGGGATGGGCATCTCGGCGGTGATTCTGTTAATCCTCGCCGAACCGTATCGTATTCGCCGCGTCACCTCTTTCTGGAACCCCTGGGAAGATCCGTTCGGCAGCGGTTATCAGCTAACGCAGTCGCTCATGGCTTTTGGTCGCGGTGAGATATGGGGGCAAGGGCTGGGGAATTCGGTACAGAAACTGGAGTATTTGCCGGAAGCGCACACCGATTTCATCTTCGCCATTATTGGGGAAGAACTGGGTTATATCGGTGTGGTATTGGCGCTTTTAATGGTATTCTTCGTCGCTTTTCGCGCGATGTCGATTGGCCGTAAGGCGCTGGAGATTGACCACCGTTTTTCCGGCTTCTTAGCGTGTTCTATCGGTATCTGGTTTAGCTTCCAGGCGCTGGTAAACGTTGGCGCGGCCGCGGGGATGCTGCCGACCAAGGGCCTTACGCTACCGTTGATCAGTTATGGCGGGTCGAGTCTGTTGATTATGTCGACGGCCATCATGTTTTTATTACGTATTGATTATGAAACGCGTCTGGAAAAAGCGCAGGCGTTTACACGAGGTTCTCGATGAGTGGTCAACCGAAGCGGTTAATGGTGATGGCGGGCGGTACTGGCGGACACGTGTTCCCGGGACTGGCCGTTGCGCATCATTTAATGGCCCAGGGCTGGCAGGTTCGCTGGCTGGGTACCGCCGATCGTATGGAAGCGGATTTAGTGCCGAAGCATGGTATCGATATTGACTTTATTCGGATCTCCGGTCTGCGCGGTAAAGGCGTAAAAGCGCTTCTGGCGGCGCCGCTGCGGATTTTTAACGCCTGGCGTCAGGCGCGGGCGATTATGAGACGGTTTAAACCGGATGTGGTACTGGGGATGGGCGGTTATGTTTCCGGCCCCGGTGGTCTTGCCGCCTGGTCTTTAGGTATTCCGGTGGTTTTGCATGAGCAAAACGGTATCGCAGGCCTGACCAACAAATGGCTGGCGAAAATCGCTACAGCGGTGATGCAGGCCTTTCCCGGCGCTTTTCCGGACGCGAAAGTGGTGGGTAATCCGGTGCGTACCGACGTACTGGCGTTACCGCTGCCGCAAACGCGTCTGGCCGGGCGCGACGGCCCGATTCGCGTACTGGTAGTCGGTGGCTCTCAGGGGGCGCGAGTCCTGAACCAGACATTGCCGCAGGTTGCCGCCAGACTGGGCGATACGGTTACAATCTGGCATCAAAGCGGAAAAGGCGCGCAGCACACGGTAGAGCAGGCGTATGCCGAGGCGGGACAACCGCAGCATAAGGTGACGGAATTTATCGATGACATGGCCGCCGCCTATGCATGGGCGGATGTCGTGGTTTGCCGTTCCGGCGCGCTAACGGTGAGCGAGGTCGCCGCCGCCGGGTTACCGGCGATATTCGTGCCGTTTCAGCATAAAGACAGACAGCAGTACTGGAATGCGCTGCCGTTAGAAAACGCCGGCGCAGCTAAGATTTATGAGCAACCGCAGTTTACTGTAGAGGCTGTCGCCGACACTCTGGCGGGGTGGTCGCGAGAGACCTTGTTAACCATGGCGGAGCGTGCCCGCGCGGTATCTATTCCGGATGCCACCGAGCGTGTCGCCAGTGAAGTCAGCCGGGTTGCCCGGACATAATTTGTAGCGGTGCCTTTTGCATCGCAGGGTTTTTCTACCCTCAATAATTTGGGTTGCAGGAAAGCCAACGCATCTGCAATTTGAAGTATGACGGGTATTGGAGTTAATGGCGTAAAGAATGAATACACAACAACTGGCAAAACTGCGTTCCATCGTGCCCGAAATGCGTCGTGTTCGGCACATTCACTTTGTCGGCATCGGTGGTGCTGGTATGGGCGGTATTGCCGAAGTTCTGGCCAATGAAGGGTATCAGATCAGTGGTTCCGATTTAGCGCCGAATCCGGTGACCCAGCAGTTGACGAGCCTGGGGGCGACGATTTTCTTTAACCATCGTCCGGAAAATGTGCGCGATGCCAGCGTGGTTGTGGTTTCCAGCGCGATTTCCGCGGATAACCCGGAAATTGTCGCGGCGCATGAAGCGCGTATTCCGGTTATTCGCCGTGCGGAAATGCTGGCGGAACTGATGCGTTTTCGCCACGGCATCGCCATTGCCGGAACCCACGGTAAAACTACAACGACCGCGATGGTGTCCAGTATTTATGCCGAAGCGGGGCTGGACCCGACTTTCGTGAATGGCGGCTTGGTGAAAGCCGCAGGCGTTCATGCGCGTCTGGGCCATAGTCGTTACCTGATTGCCGAGGCGGATGAGAGCGACGCGTCTTTCCTGCATTTGCAGCCGATGGTCGCGATTGTTACCAACATCGAAGCCGACCATATGGATACTTATCATGGCGACTTTGAAAATTTAAAGCAGACGTTTATTAACTTCCTGCATAACCTGCCGTTCTACGGTCGCGCGGTCATGTGCGTTGACGATCCGGTTATCCGCGAGCTGCTGCCGCGGGTGGGGCGTCAGACCACGACGTATGGCTTTAGCGATGATGCTGACGTCCGCGTAGAAGATTATCAGCAGATAGGGCCGCAGGGGCACTTTACGCTGTTGCGCCAGGGAATGCCGGATCTGCGCGTGACGTTGAATGCGCCGGGTCGCCACAATGCCCTGAATGCCGCGGCGGCAGTGGCGGTAGCGACCGAAGAAGGTATCGACGATGACGCTATCCTGCGCGCGCTGGAAAGCTTCCAGGGGACCGGGCGTCGCTTTGACTTCCTCGGCGAGTTTCCGCTTGAGCCGGTGAATGGTAAAGCCGGAACGGCGATGCTGGTGGACGACTATGGTCATCATCCGACCGAAGTAGACGCCACCATTAAAGCCGCGCGAGCAGGGTGGCCGGATAAAAACCTGGTGATGCTGTTTCAGCCGCACCGTTACACGCGCACGCGCGATCTGTATGACGATTTCGCTAATGTGCTGACGCAGGTCGATGCGCTGCTGATGCTGGACGTTTACCCGGCGGGCGAAGCGCCGATTCCGGGCGCGGATAGCCGTTCTTTATGCCGCACGATTCGTAATCGGGGAAAAATTGACCCGATTCTGGTTTCCGATCCGGCTCAGGTTGCGACAATGTTAGCGCCGGTGCTGACGGGTAACGACTTGATATTAGTGCAAGGCGCAGGAAATGTTGGCAAAATTGCGCGTTACTTATCTGAAATCAAGCTGAAGCCGCAAATCCAGGAGGAAGAGCAACATGGCTGATAAAATCGCGGTCCTGTTGGGCGGAACCTCTGCGGAGCGGGACGTCTCGCTGAATTCCGGCGCGGCAGTGTTGGCAGGATTACGTGAAGGCGACATTGATGCGCATCCGGTCGATCCGCAAGAGGTTGATGTCGCGCAGCTTAAAGCTATGGGCTTTCATAAGGTCTTTATTGCGTTGCATGGTCGCGGCGGTGAAGATGGAACCTTACAGGGGATGCTTGAACGGCTCGGCCTGCCTTATACCGGCAGCGGCGTGATGGCCTCAGCGCTTTCAATGGATAAACTGCGCAGTAAATTGCTGTGGCAGGGCGCTGGCTTATCGGTCGCGCCGTGGGTCGCACTGACGCGCGCCGGGTTTGAAAAAGGTCTTAGCGAAGAACAAAAAGCGCGAATTTCGGCTCTGGGTTTACCGCTGATCGTCAAACCAAGCCGTGAAGGCTCCAGCGTCGGCATGACGAAAGTGGTAGAGGAAAATGCTTTACAGCAGGCGTTATCATTGGCTTTTCAGCATGATGACGAAATACTGATTGAAAAATGGCTGTGCGGTCCTGAATTTACGGTGGCGATACTTGGCGAAGAAATTTTACCGTCAATTCGTATCCAACCGGCAGGAACCTTCTATGATTATGAGGCGAAGTATCTCTCTGATGAGACACAGTATTTTTGCCCTGCCGGTTTAGATGCGTCCCAGGAAGCCGCGCTACAGTCGCTCGTCCTGCAAGCGTGGAAAGCGTTAGGCTGCACAGGATGGGGGCGTATTGACGTCATGCTGGACAGCGATGGTCAGTTTTATCTGCTGGAAGCCAATACTTCTCCGGGTATGACCAGCCATAGTCTGGTACCGATGGCGGCGCGTCAGGCGGGAATGAGCTTCTCGCAGTTAGTAGTACGAATTCTGGAGTTGGCGGACTGATATGTCGCAGGCTGCGCTGAACACGCGAAACAGTGACGAAGAGACGCCTTCTTCACGCCGCAATAATGGAACGCGTCTTGCAGGAATTTTATTCCTGCTGACGGTACTGTGTACCGTGTTTGTTAGCGGGTGGGTCGTGTTAGGGTGGATGGAAGATGCGCAGCGTTTGCCGTTATCAAAGCTGGTATTAACCGGCGAGCGCCACTATACGCGTAACGATGATATCCGCCAGGCGATACTGGCTCTGGGCGCGCCGGGAACCTTTATGACTCAGGATGTGAACATTATTCAGAGCCAGATTGAACGTTTGCCATGGATTAAACAGGCCAGCGTCAGAAAACAGTGGCCTGATGAATTGAAGATTCATCTGGTTGAATATGTGCCGATTGCGCGTTGGAATGATCAACATATGGTCGATGCTGAAGGGAATACCTTCAGTGTGCCGCCAGATCGCATCGGCAAACAGGTTTTACCTATGTTGTACGGCCCGGAAGGCAGCGCGAGTGAAGTGTTGCAGGGATACCGCGAGATGGGGCAGGTGCTGGCTAAGGATAAATTCACTCTGAAGGAAGCGGCGATGACCGCACGTCGCTCCTGGCAATTGACGCTTAATAACGGCATTAAGCTCAATCTCGGCAGGAGCGATACGATGAAAAGGTTGGTTCGCTTTGTAGAACTCTATCCGGTTTTACAGCAGCAGGCGCAAACCGATGGCAAACGGATTAGCTACGTTGATTTGCGTTATGACTCAGGTGCGGCAGTTGGCTGGGCGCCGCTCTCCCCTGAGCAATCTAATCAGCAACAGAATCAGGCACAGGCAGAACAACAATGATCAAGGCGACGGACAGAAAACTGGTAGTAGGACTGGAGATTGGCACCGCGAAGGTTGCCGCTTTAGTAGGGGAGGTTCTGCCCGACGGTATGGTCAATATCATTGGCGTGGGCAGTTGCCCATCGCGGGGTATGGATAAAGGCGGGGTGAATGACCTTGAGTCAGTGGTGAAATGCGTTCAGCGAGCCATTGACCAGGCGGAATTGATGGCCGATTGCCAGATCTCCTCGGTATATCTGGCGCTTTCTGGAAAGCATATTAGCTGTCAGAATGAGATAGGTATGGTGCCTATTTCTGAAGAGGAAGTGACGCAGGAAGATGTGGAAAACGTCGTGCACACTGCGAAGTCGGTGCGCGTGCGCGATGAGCATCGCGTGCTGCATGTGATTCCTCAGGAGTACGCCATTGACTACCAGGAGGGCATTAAAAATCCGGTAGGTCTTTCCGGCGTGCGTATGCAGGCGAAAGTACATTTGATTACCTGCCACAACGATATGGCAAAAAACATTGTCAAAGCTGTTGAACGTTGTGGTCTGAAAGTTGACCAACTGATATTTGCCGGGCTGGCGGCCAGTTATTCCGTGTTGACGGAAGATGAACGTGAACTGGGCGTCTGTGTCGTGGATATCGGCGGTGGTACAATGGATATCGCCGTTTATACTGGCGGCGCGCTGCGTCATACCAAAGTGATTCCTTACGCAGGGAACGTGGTGACCAGCGATATCGCTTATGCCTTTGGTACGCCGCCGAGCGATGCCGAAGCCATTAAAGTCCGCCACGGTTGCGCGCTGGGTTCCATCGTCGGTAAAGACGAGAGCGTTGAAGTGCCGAGCGTAGGCGGGCGTCCGCCGCGCAGCCTGCAACGTCAGACGCTGGCGGAAGTGATTGAGCCGCGTTACACCGAGCTGCTCAATTTGGTCAACGAAGAGATATTGCAATTACAGGAACAGCTTCGCCAACAAGGGGTGAAACATCACCTGGCGGCGGGGATTGTGTTAACCGGTGGCGCGGCGCAAATCGAAGGGCTTGCTGCTTGCGCTCAGCGCGTGTTCCATACGCAGGTGCGTATCGGCGCGCCGCTGAATATCACCGGTCTGACGGATTATGCCCAGGAGCCGTATTACTCAACGGCGGTGGGATTGCTTCACTACGGGAAAGAGTCCCACTTAAACGGTGAGGCAGAAGTGGAAAAACGTGTTACGGCATCAGTTGGCTCGTGGATCAAGCGACTTAATAGCTGGCTGCGAAAAGAGTTTTAATTTTTATGAGGCCGCCAGATATTACGGCCTCAGGCGACAGGCACATGACGGAGAGAGATTATGTTTGAACCTATGGAACTAACCAACGACGCGGTGATTAAAGTCATCGGCGTCGGTGGCGGCGGCGGTAACGCTGTTGAACACATGGTGCGCGAGCGCATCGAAGGTGTTGAATTCTTCGCGGTGAATACCGATGCTCAGGCGTTGCGTAAAACGGCGGTTGGCCAGACCATTCAAATTGGTAGCGGCATTACCAAAGGTCTGGGCGCCGGCGCAAACCCGGAAGTCGGTCGTAACGCGGCGGACGAAGACCGTGAAGCGCTGCGTGCGGCGCTTGAAGGCGCAGACATGGTATTTATCGCGGCAGGCATGGGCGGCGGTACCGGAACCGGCGCGGCGCCAGTGGTTGCTGAAGTGGCAAAAGATTTAGGTATTCTGACCGTTGCCGTGGTGACGAAGCCTTTCAATTTTGAAGGCAAAAAGCGCATGGCATTTGCGGAGCAGGGGATCACCGAGTTGTCCAAGCATGTAGACTCGTTGATCACCATTCCGAACGACAAGCTGCTGAAAGTGCTGGGCCGTGGTATCTCCCTGCTCGACGCGTTCGGCGCGGCTAACGACGTGCTGAAAGGCGCGGTTCAGGGTATCGCAGAGCTGATCACCCGTCCGGGTCTGATGAACGTCGACTTTGCTGACGTGCGTACCGTGATGTCTGAAATGGGCTACGCAATGATGGGCTCCGGCGTGGCGAGCGGTGAAGACCGTGCGGAAGAAGCGGCTGAAATGGCTATTTCTTCTCCGCTGCTGGAAGATATCGACCTGTCCGGCGCGCGCGGCGTGTTGGTTAACATTACGGCGGGCTTCGACCTGCGTCTGGATGAGTTTGAAACCGTCGGTAACACCATTCGCGCATTTGCGTCGGATAACGCCACCGTGGTTATCGGTACCTCTCTGGATCCGGATATGAACGACGAACTGCGCGTGACCGTAGTGGCAACCGGTATTGGTATGGACAAACGTCCGGAAATCACTCTGGTGACCAACAAGCAGGTGCAGCAGCCGGTGATGGATCGTTATCAGCAGCATGGTATGGCGCCGCTGACGCAGGAGCAAAAAACGGTCGCGAAAGTGGTTAACGACAATACGCCACAGGCGGCGAAAGAGCCGGATTATCTGGATATCCCCGCATTCCTGCGTAAGCAAGCTGATTAAGAATTAGCTGGAATTTGGGATTCTGGGCTCTTTGTGCTAAACTGGCCCGCCGAATGTATAGTACACTTCGGTTGGATAGGTAATTTGGCGAGATTATACGATGATCAAACAAAGGACACTTAAACGTATCGTTCAGGCGACTGGCGTCGGTTTACATACCGGCAAAAAAGTCACCCTGACATTACGCCCTGCGCCGGCCAATACCGGGGTCATCTATCGTCGCACCGACTTGAATCCACCGGTAGATTTCCCGGCCGATGCCAAATCTGTGCGTGATACCATGCTCTGTACGTGTCTGGTGAATGAGCATGATGTACGGATTTCAACCGTTGAGCACCTGAATGCTGCTCTGGCGGGGTTAGGTATCGATAACATCGTTATTGAAGTCGATGCTCCGGAAATTCCGATCATGGATGGCAGCGCTGCTCCGTTCGTCTACCTGTTGCTTGATGCCGGTATTGATGAACTGAACTGCGCCAAAAAATTCGTACGCATCAAAGAGACTGTTCGGGTTGAAGATGGCGATAAATGGGCTGAATTCAGACCGTACAATGGTTTTACGTTGGATTTTACCATCGACTTTAACCATCCGGCGATCGATTCCAGCAGCCAGCGCTATGCGATGAACTTCTCTGCGGATGCGTTCATGCGCCAGATCAGCCGTGCGCGTACCTTCGGTTTCATGCGTGATATCGAATATCTGCAGTCCCGTGGCTTGTGCCTGGGCGGCAGCTTCGATTGTGCCATCGTTGTTGACGATTATCGCGTATTGAACGAAGACGGCCTGCGTTTTGAAGATGAATTTGTTCGTCACAAAATGCTCGACGCGATCGGTGACTTGTTCATGTGTGGTTACAATATTATTGGTGCGTTTACCGCGTATAAATCTGGTCACGCATTGAATAACAAACTGTTACAGGCAGTCCTGGCAAAGCAGGAAGCCTGGGAATTTGTGACCTTCCAAGACGACGCAGAACTGCCGTTGGCTTTTAAAGCGCCTTCGACGGTACTGGCATAACGACAGACGCTGTCGTATAAATTCGACTGGTTAACCTGGCACTCTCTCCGGCCAGGCGAGCCGGTCGTTTTTTATTATCATTATCTGCGCTTCCCTTAAGACGGCCATTTTAGTGTAGGCTACCTACGAATTCATATTTTCAAAATAATTTCAACAGGTCATATTAACGACCTCTCACCACAACCCTGATGGCATTGGCTGATGTTAAAACCATGCTGAGCCAATGAATAAAACAACAACATATTATTATCTATCGCGCCAATAATCTGGCCGACCAATAATACTGTAAACTCAACGATATTCCCTTCACATCCTTCTCGAATAACCAGGGTAACATAAAATTGAATGCCGGGAAAATGAACATAGCGAATACTACCCTGTTTCTCCTGGCCAGAGTTGATGTGTCAGCGGAAGAAATTAGCCAGTGGCGACAACGCTATACCAGACCGATACTGGATGTCCTGTATTGATGGCTGGAAATGAAAATTATAAATCAGGTAAATGCCTGGTAACTAAAGGAGGAAAGATATGGAATAATTGCTTATATTATAACTTCTCTAATAAAGGGGAGGCACGCAGTATGATGCTTTTCTCTATAATATCCGCCGTAAAAGATGGTGTGTTATTATCTGTGCGCACTCATTTTCTTTTAGATGAAAATAAGCTCGTTGAGCCTGGTATTATTGGCAGTAATGAAGAACGAACAGTGCAATTTGAGATGTTACTTGACCAGGTTAAACTCTATCCACATGAAACAGCAGATCCATTACTCGTGTCTATAAACGCGGTAACCCCATGCTGCGATGAGAGTAATGTCTACCAATTGGCGGTATCTACAGGGGCGCTCCCTTTGTATGTCTCTGAGATTAATGAGTTGATGAAAGATTTTCTTTATCAATATGTTATTGATGCCAATGGTCATGTAAAAATGACTTTCCCCGATGTATGTAATGGGCTGAATACGTTATGGAGGACGTTCGCCGAAGGAAATTCAAACGCAACTTTAAAAGATGAAAAGGTTCAGTGTTCGCCTTATACCATGCCTGTAGTGGCGCAGGAAAAAAAGAGTCCTCTTGAAGAAGAAAATATGACGTCTGAAGAAGAAAATATGACGTCTGAAGAGAAAAAAATGACGTCTGAAGAGGAAAAAATGACGTCTGAAAAGGAAAAAGTGGCGTCGAAGGATGTGAGGAATTTCAAGAAAATACAATCTGCTTTTAAGCACGAATTGCATTCCATTCAGAAATCATTAAATGTTCTTAATAGCCATGAAGCAATGAAGCGTTTTAAAGAGAATAAAACGCTCGAACTCTTGCTACAAACGGGGATACATACTGGGTTTAGTATCACTGGTAGTATGTTGGGGGCTGTAGTCGGCACGGCAATCGCTCCCGGCTTTGGTACGATCATCGGCGGGGGGATTGGCACAGGGTTAGCATGGACAGGTAAAAGGTTTTACAATTATGCCGCAGGCGTTGTCAGCAATAAAATAAATCCTAATCCCCATTTAAAAACCAGGGAGATTGACCGGAAAATAAAATCTGCCAGGAAAGGTGTCGTCTGGGAGTATTACGCAAAAATAAAATCACGCGTTGTAGAACCCTCGCAGACGGGCGGCATTCTCCTGGCTAGCCTTATCTCGTCAGTAATAAGAGGGGTCTCTTTACCTGTTCATGATATAGCTACTGCTTGTCATGATTATAAAAGAGCTCGTAAAGGATTAACACCTGAAAAAGCGTCTAAGATTGAAGCTTTGCTGGTAAAATATCATAGTAAATTGAATGAAGAACATGAACAAGTGCTCGAGTATCTTGAGAAGAATCCGACACGAGATAACCAGCGACGTAAAAACAAGATCCTTGAACGGGGCGCAGTGATTAGCGAGCGGTTAGCGGCTATCCGCGAAAGTATTAAGGACGCAGTAGAAACTTGAAGTTAGCGTATTCATAAAAGTTGCAATGTAATGGCGCCGACCATCCGCTATGGTATGTCTGTGTCTGACCGAGAAACGTTGTAAGCTGTTTGAGCTGCCGATGATGGTGGGGAAACAACGCCAGCGCTGTTTTTTGGTCAAGGTAGTATATAAACGCGTTGGAGGATAATGTTTCTATCCATACCCGCTCCTGCGTAGCAGGATTGAATTGAAATATGGCGCGTTCGCTGTTTTCTTAGCCAGTTTTATCTTTGTTTCTCGTCATTACTGCTGTAGCGCGTACGCTTTAATGATAAGATTTGTGGGCAAATTGTTTTGGTTTCGTAAGCCCATGAGGGGCATATCAGGTGGCAATGACGTGAGTGGAATACTGACGCGCTGGCGACAGTTAGGCAGACGATACTTCTGGCCGCATCTCTTATTAGGGATGGTCGCGGCGAGTTTTGGTTTGCCCGCGCTCAGTAACGCCGCCGAAACCAATACGCCTGCAAGGACGACCGCCAGCACCGCGTCTAAAGTTAACTTTAGTCATCTTGCGCTGTTAGAGGCGTCTAACCGTCGTCCTAATTTCACCGTGGATTACTGGCATCAGCACGCTATTCGCACGGTGATCCGCCACCTCTCTTTTGCAATGGCGCCGCAAACGCTGCCCGTTGCCGACGCGTCGTCGCCATTACAGGCGCACCATATCGCCTTACTGAATACGCTTAGCGCGATGCTCACGCAGGAGGGCACGCCGCCGGCGATTGTTCGCCGCCTTTCCCAGGCGTATTTTGCGCCGCAAACCGCATTTAGCATCCCGGCCTGGATAAGCCAGGCGCAAGGTATCCGCGCCGGTCCTCAACGTCTCAGCTAACGAAAAAAGACCCTTTAACTTTATTTGTAGCTCCGCGGCGCGGGGCGTTTGAGATTTTATTATGCTAATCAAACTATTAACAAAAGTATTCGGTAGCCGTAACGATCGTACGCTGCGTCGTATGCGTAAGGCTGTCAGCCTGATTAATGCGATGGAACCGGAGATGGAAAAGCTCTCCGATGATGAACTGAAAGCGAAAACCAACGAATTTCGTGCGCGTATTGAAAAAGGCGAAAGCGTAGAGAGCCTCATTCCGGAAGCGTTCGCGGTGGTGCGTGAAGCCAGTAAACGCGTCTTTGGGATGCGTCACTTCGACGTTCAGCTCTTGGGGGGTATGGTGCTCAACGATCGTTGTATCGCGGAAATGCGTACCGGTGAAGGTAAAACGTTGACCGCAACGCTGCCAGCCTACCTGAACGCGCTGTCCGGCAAAGGCGTTCATGTGGTGACCGTGAACGACTATCTGGCCCAGCGTGACGCCGAAAACAACCGTCCGCTATTCGAATTCCTCGGTATGTCCGTTGGCATCAACTTGCCAGGTATGCCTGCGCCAGCCAAGCGTGAAGCTTACGCTGCCGACATCACTTACGGCACGAACAACGAATACGGTTTTGACTACCTGCGCGACAACATGGCATTCAGCCCGGAAGAGCGCGTGCAGCGTAAACTGCATTATGCGCTGGTGGATGAGGTCGACTCCATCCTGATCGATGAAGCACGTACGCCGCTGATTATTTCCGGCCCGGCGGAAGATAGCTCGGAAATGTACAAAAAAGTGAACAAAATCATTCCGCACCTGATTCGTCAGGAGAAGGAAGATTCTGATACTTTCCAGGGCGAAGGTCACTTCTCCGTTGATGAGAAAGCGCGCCAGGTTAACCTGACCGAACGCGGCCTGGTGCTGATTGAAGAGCTACTGGTGCAAGAAGGCATTATGGATGAGGGCGAGTCGCTCTACTCTCCTGGCAATATTATGCTGATGCATCACGTCACCGCCGCGCTGCGCGCGCACGCGCTGTTTACCCGTGACGTGGATTACATTGTGAAAGACGGCGAAGTCATTATTGTTGATGAACATACCGGTCGTACCATGCAGGGGCGTCGCTGGTCTGACGGTCTGCACCAGGCGGTAGAAGCGAAAGAAGGCGTTGAAATTCAGAATGAAAACCAGACGCTGGCGTCAATCACCTTCCAGAACTACTTCCGTCTGTATGAAAAGCTGGCCGGTATGACCGGTACGGCGGATACTGAAGCCTTCGAATTTAGCTCTATCTATAAGCTGGACACCGTCGTTGTTCCGACCAACCGCCCAATGATCCGTAAAGATTTGCCGGATCTGGTCTACATGACCGAAGCGGAAAAAATCCAGGCCATTATCGAAGATATTAAAGAGCGTACCGCGAACGGTCAGCCAGTGCTGGTCGGGACGATCTCTATCGAGAAGTCTGAAGTGGTCTCCAGAGAACTGACCAAAGCGGGCATCAAACATAACGTACTGAACGCTAAATTCCACGCCAACGAAGCAGGTATCGTTGCGCAGGCCGGTTATCCTGCGGCGGTCACTATCGCCACTAACATGGCGGGTCGTGGTACCGATATTATGCTGGGCGGTAGCTGGCAGGCGGAAGTCGCCGCGCTGGAAGCGCCGACGGAAGAACAGATTGCGCAGATTAAAGCGGACTGGCAGGTACGCCATGACGCGGTTCTGGCTGCTGGCGGTCTGCATATTATTGGCACCGAGCGCCATGAATCCCGCCGTATCGACAACCAGCTGCGTGGCCGTTCCGGTCGCCAGGGCGATCCGGGCTCTTCCCGTTTCTACCTGTCGATGGAAGATGCGCTGATGCGTATTTTCGCCTCCGATCGTGTCTCCGGTATGATGCGTAAACTGGGGATGAAGCCGGGCGAAGCGATTGAGCACCCGTGGGTGACTAAAGCTATCGCTAACGCGCAGCGTAAAGTAGAAAGCCGTAACTTCGATATTCGTAAGCAACTGCTGGAATATGATGATGTGGCGAACGATCAGCGACGTGCAATCTATACCCAGCGTAACGAACTGCTGGATGTGTCTGACGTGAGCGACACCATCAACAGCATTCGCGAAGATGTCTTTAAGGCGACCATTGACGCCTACATTCCGCCGCAGTCGCTGGAAGAGATGTGGGATATCCCGGGTTTGCAGGAGCGCCTGAAAAACGACTTTGACCTGGAGTTGCCGATTGCCGAGTGGCTGGATAAAGAGCCGGAGTTGCATGAAGAGACGCTGCGTGAGCGTATCCTGGCGCAAGCCATCGAGATGTATCAGCGTAAAGAAGAGGTGGTTGGCGCTGAAATGATGCGTCACTTCGAGAAAGGCGTGATGCTGCAAACTCTCGATTCCCTGTGGAAAGAGCATCTGGCGGCGATGGATTATCTGCGTCAGGGGATTCACCTGCGCGGCTATGCGCAAAAAGATCCGAAGCAGGAGTACAAGCGAGAATCCTTCGCGATGTTTGCCGCGATGCTGGAATCGCTGAAATATGAAGTGATCAGCACTCTGAGCAAAGTTCAGGTACGTATGCCGGAAGAGGTTGAAGCGATGGAATTGCAGCGTCGCGAAGAAGCAGAGCGTCTGGCGCAGATGCAGCAGTTAAGCCATCAGGATGACGATGCCGCCGTGGCTGCCGATCTTGCCGCTCAAACGGGCGAACGTAAGATTGGACGTAACGATCCTTGCCCCTGCGGTTCCGGTAAGAAATACAAACAGTGTCACGGTCGCCTGAGCTAATGCGATAAACCCATCGACCTGACGGACGTAATGTGTTGCCACCAGGTCGATGCTGGCATTATTGCCGACTGGCGCTACGCTTATTCGGCCTGGCATTGAACACAGATAAAAGGCGCAGGCGACTGCGCCTTTTTTATGGATGCAACAAGATGAAAAAACTGCAAATTGCGGTTGGGATTATCCGCAACCCGAACGACGAAATTTTTATTACCCGACGCGCCGCGGATGCGCATATGGCGAACAAGCTGGAATTTCCCGGCGGAAAAATTGAAGCCGGCGAAACACCAGAGCAGGCGTTGAGCCGGGAGCTACAGGAAGAGGTGGGGATTACGCCAACCCAGGTGACATTATTCGACACGCTGGAATATCAATTCCCGGACCGACACATCACTCTGTGGTTTTGGCTGGTTGAACGCTGGGAGGGCGAACCGTGGGGGAAAGAGGGACAGCCGGGACAGTGGATCGCGCAAAGCGCGTTGAATGCGGACGATTTTCCGCCTGCCAATGAACCGATTATTCGTAAATTACGCCAATGTGCGCATTAGTAGGGGATCTCAACACGATCCCCATCGATCTTATTATCGATTTAATGTGGACATAATTTCCGGCCAGTAGCGGGGGCCGGCTGCGGCGTCGTGAGGAAAAACCGCCTCAATTGCCGCCAGCTCCTGCGGACTTAGGGTCAGTGATAACGCGCCAAGGTTTTCATCCACCCTGGCGCAATGGCGGGTGCCGGGAATAGGAACGATGTGCCTGTGGCGGGCCAGCAGCCAGGCCAGCGCTAATTGTGCGGGGGTACAGTCTTTTTCGCGTGCCATTTGTTTTATTGCTTCAGCCAGACGTAAATTGCGCGAGAAGTTCTCACCCATGAACCTGGGATTTGTGCGACGGAAGTCATTCGCAGCAAAATCCTCTGGCGTTTTAATCGTACCGGTCAGAAAACCGCGTCCCAGCGGGCTGTAAGCGACGAAACCTATACCCAGCCGTTCACAGGTGGAAAGCGTTGACATTTCCGCTTCGCGGGACCAAAGCGAATACTCACTTTGCAGCGCGGTAATAGGGTGAACGTTATGGGCGCGTTCCAGCGTTTGCGTTGATGCTTCGGATAGCCCGAGATAACGCACTTTTCCCTCGCGCACCAGATCTGCCATCGCACCGACAGTCTCTTCTATGGGGACTGATGGATCGACGCGATGTTGATAATACAGATCGATATGATCGACCCCCAGGCGTTGCAGGCTTTGCTCACAACTGCGGCGAACGTACTCCGGTCTGCCATTGACGCCACGCGCCATAGGGTTGGCAGGGTCGAGAACGATACCAAATTTCGTCGCTAAAAATACCCGATCGCGACGATCGGCGATGGCCCTTCCGACTAACTTTTCACTGGTATAAGGGCCATACATATCTGCGGTATCGAGCAGTGTTACCCCTTGATCTAACGCATAATGTAGCGTCTTAATTGAGGTATTGTCGTCATGAGCGCCGTAAAATGCGCTCATGCCCATACATCCCAGCCCGATGGCTGACACTCGCGGTCCGTTTGCGCCTAATGTACGATATTGCATACTGCCTCCATGAGGATATTTTGTGCATGGCAGGCAGTCTATACCTGGCGTATAAAATGAAAAACTGGGGGAATAAGCATGGTTTATGAAGGCTGGCTTAATAATGCGTCATGATGTGATGTCCATATTGCATGCTTTTTGCATGATTGCTGAAAACCATAGCTTCACGCGGGCAGCGGCACAGTTAAATATTTCCACGTCGGCGTTAAGTCAGAATATGCGTCAACTGGAGGATGAACTTGGCGTGAAATTGTTGAACCGAACCACCCGGCGTGTCGGTTTGACAGAAGCAGGACATGCCTTTTTTGCCAGTATCAGGCCCGCATTGAATCATATTGATGAGGCGATGGAACATGCCCGCCAGAGTCGCGATATACCCGGAGGAACGTTACGCCTGACCGTACCGCGTACGGCGGCTACGCTTCTGTTACAACCCAATCTCGCCGGCTTTATGCGCGATTATCCCGATATTCGGCTGGATATCGATGTGAATGACGGTTTTGTGGATTTAATTAACGAACGCTTTGATGCCGGTATTCGCTTTGGCGATGCGGTACAACTTGATATGAATATCGTTCCGCTCGGTGATGTTTTACGCCCGGCGATCGTGGCATCCCCTGCATATCTTGTGCGTTTTGGCACGCCGCTGCATCCTCAGGAACTCATCAATCACCGCTGCCTTTGTCATCGTTTTACGCGTGAGAGCGGGCTATACCGGTGGGAGTTTGTTCATGGAACGCAACGGCTGGAAATTACGCCGGAAGCCGCGTTAATGGTGAATGATAAAGCGTTGCGTCTCTCCGCCGCGCGTAATGGGGCAGGGTTAACCTACGTTTTTGAACAGGATGTCCAGGAAGACTTACAGGATGGGCGGCTGTGTTCCGTACTTGAGGAGTGGCTGCCTGCGGCGGACCGGTTTTATTTGTATTATCCCGGCCGCGCGCATATGGCGCCAAAACTACGCGTATTTATTGATTATTTTTGTCATAAGGCGATATTGCCGTTTCAACAGAGCCATCACCGTTAGCGCTCTTCGCTCCAGTCGTCGCTATCAGACTGGTCGCCGCTGCTGGCGATTCGCTTCTCTTCGGCGGCCCATTCGCCCAAATCAATTAACTGACAGCGTTTAGAACAGAACGGGCGGAAGGGGCTGATCTCCTCCCAGACGACCGGCTTACCGCAGGTCGGGCAGTTTACGACGGTCACGTCAGACATTTTTACTCCTTAGCAACAGGCCAGTTCAAAATCAAGACGCTCCGGCACCAGGCCGTTTTCACTATCCAGCGGCATAAAACGGATGGCAAAACGGCTCTTATGACCGGAAATTTGCGGATAAAGTTGAGAATCGAGCGTCAATATAAGACGCAATAAATCGGCGTCATCCCCGTTATCCTGATAAAAACCGTTCAGGCTGGTTTGCTTGCGGAAGGGCGCTGAATTGCGAATAAGATCAAGAACCAGAGTCAGCGCCTGCGTAAGGGGATTCAGACTAGCAAGCCAGGTTTCAACCTGGGTGTCGCGCTGCGGCTGTTGTAGATGCAACCAAATATGCAACGTGGGCAAATCAAAACTGCAACAGCCGCCCGGAATACTTAATCGTTGACGTACGAGGGCAATCAAGCGATCTTCGCGTAGCTGCTGACCAATCCTTGGCGCGGAGATCAGCACGCTGCCCGCGGATTTTAACTGCTGGCGCAAGGCTTCAATACGGTCCTGATCGACGCCGGGAACCTCAACCCAGGCCTGTAGTTTACGCTGCTGGCGCTCCAGTTCTTTCAGCAGTTCGGTACGCACTTCGCCACGTTCAAACACATCCAGCAGATCGCTGATATTACGGAAAAAATGCAGTGCGCCAGCATGGTCTGCAATTGGCAGGTTGATGGAGAGCTGCTGGATCAAAAACTCTATGCGCAGCCACGTACGCATCTTCTCATTGAGAGGGTGTTCAAATAGGACCTGGGTATGCATTACGGTTTTTCCTGTGAGACAAACTGCGACGCGAGCTTAAGATAACTGGCGTGCAGGCGGGCCACATCTGATGCGATAGCATCCGGTGCGCCATTATTATCAATAACATCGTCCGCCACGGCAAGGCGCGCTTCACGCGTCGCCTGCGCTGCGAGTATGTGTTCAACATGCTCGCGCGTAACATCATCACGCTGCATGGTGCGCATGAGCTGCATTTCGGGCGTAACGTCGACCACCAACACGCGGTTGGCTTTTTGATATAGCCTGTTTTCAATCAGCAGAGGCACAACCCATATCACATAGGGCGACGTTGCCTGTTGAAGCTGTCGTTGGGTTTCCTGCTGAATTAAGGGATGAAGCAGAGCGTTAAGCCATGCTTTTTCTTCCGGATGCGAAAAAATACGCTCACGTAGCGCCCGGCGACGTAACGTGCCGTCGGCGGCGATAAGTTCAGAACCAAAATGTTCCGCTATTGCGTTCAGGGCGGGCTGCCCTGGTTCAACCATCTGGCGCGCGATAATATCCGCGTCGATGACGGTTATTCCGAGGTCAGCGAAGGCATCAGCGACGGTACTTTTACCGCTGCCAATACCGCCGGTTAAGGCTACGGTATACCTCATATCTCCAGCTTCCGGAATTTTAGTTTGACAATCAAAAGGTTAAATTTTAAACATACAAAGACGATACGGTCTGAGCATTAACCTACTATTCGCCAGGTAAATTTATGGGATTGTAACGTAAAAAAAGAGAATTTCGCAGTCTTGTACGGCCATG
This sequence comes from Salmonella enterica subsp. houtenae serovar Houten, assembly GCA_900478215.1. NCBI lineage: Bacteria > Pseudomonadati > Pseudomonadota > Gammaproteobacteria > Enterobacterales > Enterobacteriaceae > Salmonella > Salmonella enterica. Next base: position 3,683,627 of record LS483478.1, on the reverse strand, counting down.
ATTAGTGCGTATGATAGCGTCACTGGAGTTGTGAGTTTCGATTTTTCGCCATTAACCCCAGGAATCCGCACATGCGTATTGAAGAAGATCTGAAGTTAGGTTTCAAAGACGTTCTTATCCGTCCTAAGCGTTCTACCCTTAAAAGTCGTTCCGATGTCGAACTGGAACGTCAATTCACCTTTAAACACTCAGGTCAGACCTGGTCTGGCGTACCGATTATCGCAGCAAATATGGATACCGTCGGGACGTTTGAAATGGCGCAAGCGTTGGCCGGGTTCGGTATTCTGACGGCTGTACATAAGCATTATACCGTTGAAGAGTGGACGACGTTTATCGACACGGCTCCGGCTGATGTTCTGAAACATGTGATGGTTTCCACCGGAACCTCTGACGCTGATTTCGAAAAAACCGCGCAGATTCTGGCGCTGAATCCTGCGCTGAACTTTGTCTGCATTGATGTGGCCAATGGCTATTCAGAGCATTTCGTGCAGTTCGTCGCAAAGGCGCGTGAAGCATGGCCGACAAAAACGATCTGCGCAGGTAATGTGGTCACGGGCGAGATGTGCGAAGAGCTTATCCTTTCCGGCGCCGATATCGTGAAGGTGGGAATTGGTCCTGGTTCCGTATGCACGACGCGTGTGAAAACCGGTGTCGGTTATCCGCAACTGTCGGCAGTTATCGAATGCGCTGACGCGGCGCATGGCCTGGGCGGGATGATCGTCAGCGATGGCGGCTGCACTATGCCTGGCGACGTAGCGAAGGCCTTTGGCGGCGGCGCGGATTTCGTCATGTTGGGCGGAATGCTGGCGGGTCACGAAGAGAGCGGCGGCAGCGTGGTGGAAGAGAACGGCGAGAAATTTATGCTGTTCTACGGTATGAGTTCGGAATCCGCGATGAACCGTCATGTCGGCGGCGTCGCGAAATACCGCGCGGCAGAAGGCAAAACGGTTAAATTGCCGCTGCGCGGGCCGGTGGGCAATACCGCCCGCGATATCCTGGGCGGTTTGCGCTCAGCCTGCACGTATGTCGGCGCGTCTCGCCTGAAAGAGTTGACCAAACGTACCACCTTTATTCGGGTACAGGAACAAGAGAACCGCATTTTCAATAATCTCTGACGTTCTGGCTGGCGTAAAATGTGCGCCAGCCTTATCCCATCCCGCTCATCGCGTCTCCCAGATGAAAAATCGGCAAATACATCGCCACCACCAGCGTACCGATAATTAAGCCGGTGATGATCAATAACGCCGGTTCCAACAGCGACGCCAGATTATCGGCCAGCGCCAGCGTATTTTCACTGTGGTGACGGGCAAGGTTATGCAGCATGATATCCAGTGAACCGGACGCTTCGCCCGTTCTGACCAACTGCAGGCATAGCGGACTAAATTCCTGAGTATTTTTTAGCGCCAACCAGACCGGATTGCCCGCGGCGATCTCCTGATGTACCTGCGTTAAACGCTGTGACCAGTAAGGGCAGCCGAGACTGTCGATAGCGCTTTCTAGTCCCTGAAGAAAAGGAATACCTGCGCTTTGGGTTAATGCCAGTACGGTGAATAGTTGCGCCAGTTTCTGACCTCTTATCAGGCGCCCCATGACGGGGAGCCGTAGCAGAAGACGCTGCCGCTGCGCTTGCCAGGACGGTTTTTGTTTTACCCTGCGGTGAGCGATAGCAACGAGAATCGTCAGGAACAAGATGAGCCAACCCCATGTCGACCCCCATTGCGCTATCGCGATAATACCGCGTGTCAGAAGAGGGAGCGGGGTATTGAAGCTACGGTAAATGGCGGCAAATTCCGGCAGGACAAAGTGCAGCATGGCGAAAACGACCAGGGCGGCCATCGTCAGAATAATGGCGGGATAACGCAGCGCCTTTTTCACGCTAAGCGTAATCTGCCGTTGCGCTTTTTGCTGACGGGCCAGTTCAAAGCAGCATTCGGCCAGTTTGCCGGTCAGTTCTCCGGTGCGGATCATCGTCTGGTAGAGCGGTGGAAATGCCTGCGGCCAGGAGACTACTGCGCTGGAAAAAGGGACGCCCTGTTCAAGCTCGTGAGCCAGCGTGCGCAACAGCGCTTGCCATTGGCGGTGGGGATGCTGTTTCGCAAGGAGTTCCAGCCCTTCAGAAAGCGTAAGTCCTGCATGAAGGAGCGTTGCCAACTGATGAATAATTTCAGCGCTTTGCTCTTCTTTCCACAGTGCGGCGTTAACGGTCTGGCGCTTTACGCGAAGCGGCATAATGCGTTGATGTTGCAGGGTGATAATTAGCGCCAGACGATTGTCCACCCATGTAACGCCTTGTTCCAGTTGACCTTTATCGTTAACGCCTTGCCAGCGCCAGAGCTGTTTAACGTTCATGGGGCATTCCCAGGACGCGCAGTATCTCTTCAAAGGACGTGATGCCTTGTTCAACGGCGCGACAGCCGTTTTCAAAAAGCGTCCCTGTACCGGTCTGTTGGAGGTGGGCTTCCAGTGCCTGCGTCGATGCGCCGTTCGCAATTAACTGACGTAATGCCGGGGTAACGGTTAACACTTCGAATAACGCGGTTCGGCCATAAAAGCCATGGTAGCAATGTTGACAGCCGCTTGCCTGCCAGCGCGGTAGCGTGCTGGGCCAAAGATTGGGCGATAGCGCCACAGGATCGCTCAGGCGCTGTTTGCAGTGCGGACAAAGCTTCCTGACCAGGCGTTGCGCCACCACCAGCGTAAGCGCCGATGAGATCATCCAACGGGCTACGCCCATCTGCTGCAAACGTATTAGGGTTTCGCTGGTGGAGTTCGTATGGAGTGTTGAAAGTACCAGGTGGCCTGTTTGCGACGCCTTAATGGCGATTTCTGCGGTGTCGCCGTCACGAATTTCCCCCACCATGATGATGTCAGGGTCCTGGCGTAATAGCGCGCGCAGCACATTTTGAAAGGTGAGCCCGGCGCGGGGATGGATCTGTGTCTGGTTAATCCCGTCCAGAGGAATTTCTATCGGATCTTCAACGCTACAGAGGTTAATACCCGGCGTATTTCGGGTTTGTAGCGCGCTGTATAGCGTGACCGTTTTTCCGCTGCCAGTGGGACCCGTCACCAGTACCAGTCCCTGAGGTTGCTGTAGGGCTTGTCTAAAAGCGGTAAGTTGTGCCCCGTACATGCCAAGAGCATCCAGATCCAGCGTTTGTTCAACCTGATGTAATAAGCGTAAGACGACTTTTTCGCCTTCTTTACAGGGAAGCGTGGCGATACGAAAAGAGATGCTGTCGCCCGCCAGGTCAACGGTAAATTGCCCGTCCTGCGGCAGCCGATGTTCAGCGATGTCCAAATTTCCCAGAACTTTCAATCTGGCTGTCAGCGCAAGCCCCGTCTCTTTGGGGATGTCCTGCAGGATATGAAGAACGCCATCGATGCGGAGCCTTATCCGGTAGCGGCTGGCGCCTGGTTCGAGATGGATATCAGAAGCGCGTTTCGTCATTGCCGAACGTAATGTCTGATTGAGAAGCTGGGTCGCGGTTTCTCCGCCTTTCGCGGCGTTTGCCGGGGGAGCCTGATCCGGCTTATGCAGATGATTTTCCATTTGCTGGCGAGTCCAGCACACAATATCAATCTGTTTTTGTGTGGCGAAATGCAGAGCGTCCAGTAACGCATGGGAGGGCGCGTCGACCACCGCAACAGTGATGCTGTTGCTGGCGCTATTTATCATTACAGCCTGATGACGTTGACACAATGTGTTGAGCTGTGCGTCTTTCATTTAGTTTCCTTAGTTGGCGTCAAAACGGAAGACATCTTCACAAGCCTGTTGTAACGCGCTGTCGCTTTGAATATTGCAGTTACGCGTCCAGCCGGTAATACCGTTAGCATTGTCCCAGGCGGGCGTCATGATGACGCTAAGCCCGTTCAGGCTCTCCTGGCCGGTAAGCGTGATGACGCCTTTTTCCACGCTCATGCCTGAAACATAACGGGTGACGACGGGCGAGGGGATACCGTTGGAGCCCGCATCGCATGTGCTCGTCCCACCATGTTCCAGAGCGCAGAGTTCAACGGCGGTACGGTAGGGGACAAACGTTTGCAACATATCCGTCAGCGCTGCTTTACGCAGATAGTTCTGGTAAGCCGGAATGCCGATGGCGCTTAAAATGGCGATGATGCCAATAACGACCATCAGCTCGATAAGCGTGAAACCGCGTTGTTTTTCCATTGTTCGCTCCTTGAGTTAGCTGGCGCTACTTTGGCAAACGAGGGAAGAGTGGGCGAGCGGCGAAAGGTAAAACGGGAATGCGGGTTCTGAAGATTTTTGCTGCGTTACATGACATAGCAACGTGATTGCGAGGCGCTACGAATATTTTGCCGAATAACGACGCGGATCTACGCACAGGTGATTTATAGACCCGACGGCGCGACGCCATCGGGTGGAGAGGATTAGCAAAAACGCATGGAGAGATCGAGCGCGCGCACGTGCTTGGTCAGCGCGCCAACGGAGATGAAATCCACCCCGGTTTCAGCAAATTCGCGTAAGGTTTCCGCGGTGACGTTGCCGGATACTTCCAGCCGCGCCTGGCCGTTGACGCGTTTCACCGCCTCGCGCATCTGGTCGGTGTCGAAATTATCCAGCATGATGATATCCGCGCCTGCTTTCAGCGCATCGTCCAGTTCATCCAGATTTTCGACCTCGACTTCTACCGGCACGTCCGGATGTAGCCAGAACGCTTTTTCCACCGCCTGGCGAACAGAACCGGAGGCGATGATATGGTTTTCTTTAATCAGGAACGCATCAGTGAGGCCCAGACGATGATTCGCGCCGCCGCCGCATAAAACCGCATATTTGAGCGCGGTGCGCAGACCCGGCAACGTTTTACGCGTGTCGAGCAATTGGGTTTGGGTGCCAGCCAACAGTCCAACGTAGCGGTGTACTTCGCTGGCGACGCCGGAAAGGGTCTGGGCAAAGTTGAGCGCCGTGCGCTCGCCGGTCAGCAATACGCGAGCAGGGCCGTCCAGCTCAAACAGCGTTTGGTTGGCGTGAATAGCGTCGCCGTCGTCGACATGCCAGGTGAGGCGCACATCGTCGCCCGCCAGTTGGATGAAAACCTCTTCAACCCAGCGCTTGCCGCAGAAAACGCCGTCTTCGCGGGTAATCACCGCGGCATGGGTACGCGTATCTTCCGGCAAAAGCTGCGCGGTGATATCGTTGCCGGCATCGACTTCTCCACCTAAATCTTCACGCAGCGCCTGAGCAACGGCGGCAGGGATATCGAGATTAATGCGTTCCAGTAGCGCGTCACGTCGGTCGTCTGGGTTATAACGGCGAGGCGGCATGATAAAACTCCAAATTGCTAACGAATCATAAGGTAGAAACATGCTACTCTGAAGCAGCTATAAGCACCACTCAAAAGGAGGCTCCGCATGTTGCTAGATAAGGGTTGGTTGGTAGAGGCGCGACGCGTCCCTTCTCCGCATTATGATTGCCGTCCGGATGACGAAAAACCGTCCTTGCTGGTGGTGCATAATATCAGCCTGCCCCCCGGCGAGTTTGGCGGTCCATGGATTGATGCGTTATTCACCGGAACAATAGATCCTGACGCTCATCCTTTTTTTGCAGAAATCGCTCATCTTCGTGTTTCGGCCCATTGTCTGATTCGTCGCGACGGTGAAATCGTCCAGTATGTGCCTTTTGATAAGCGTGCGTGGCATGCGGGTGTGTCAAACTATCAGGGGCGGGAACGTTGTAATGATTTCTCCATTGGTATTGAGCTGGAGGGGACGGATACGCTGGCCTATACCGATGCGCAGTATCAGCAGCTAGCCGCCGTGACGCGCACGCTTATCGCTTGCTATCCGGCGATCGCCGACAATATGACCGGACACTGCCACATTGCGCCTGACCGCAAAACGGACCCTGGCCCTACCTTTGACTGGCCGCGCTTTCGCGCTTTGGTAGCCCTCTCGTCGCACAAGGAGATGACATGACGCTGTTTACGACATTACTGGTGCTGATTGTCGAGCGCCTGTTTAAGCTGGGCGAGCACTGGCAGCTCGATCATCGGCTGGAGGCGCTATTCCGTCGGATTACGCATTTTTCGATGTTGCGCACGATGGGAATGACGGCGATCGCGATGGCAGTGACTTTTCTACTGCTCCAGGCGTTAAAAGGGCTGTTATTTAACGTGCCGACGCTGGTGGTGTGGATCCTCCTGGGCGTGTTGTGTATCGGCGCGGGCAAAGCGCGAGTACATTATCACGCCTGGCTAAAAGCGGCGTCCCGTAACGATCCGCATCCTTGCGAGGCGATGGCCGGCGAGCTTACGCTGATTCACGGCGTGCCGCCGGATTGTAATGAGCATGAGTTTTTGCGTGAGCTGCAAAACGCGTTGTTATGGATAAATTTCCGTTTTTACCTTGCACCGCTATTTTGGTTTATCGTTGGCGGTCCGTGGGGGCCGGTAACGCTGGTGGGCTATGCGTTTTTACGGGCCTGGCAGACCTGGCTGGCGCGCTATCAGACGCCGCACCAACGTTTGCAATCCGGCATTGACGCTATTCTACATGTGCTGGACTGGATTCCGGTACGTCTGGCGGGCGTTGTGTATGCATTACTGGGGCATGGCGAGAAAGCGTTACCGGCCTGGTTTGCCTCGCTGGCGGATCTGCATACTTCGCAATATCAGGTACTCACACGTCTGGCGCAGTTCTCACTGGCGCGCGAACCGCATACTGACAAAGTGGAAACGCCCAAAGCAGCGGTGTCGATGGCGAAGAAGACCTCATTTGTCGTGGTAGTGATTATTGCCGTGTTGACTCTTTATGGCGCTCTGGTGTAACGCGATTTTGCCGGATAGTAGCGTGCGCCTTATCCGGCCTACGAACGATAGCGGGTAAAGGGGTCAGAGCGTATCTGCCGGTGGGATGCCGAAATCAGGCATTCCATGCTCATCCCAGCGAATCAGCTTCAGGCGGGTATGACGGTTGGGATCGTACAGCGGATCGCCTTCTATTTTAGTATAGTTTCGGGCGTGATAAACCAATACCTCTTCACCGTCTGGCGTGGTGGTGAAGCTATTGTGACCGGGACCAAACTGACGATTCTCAAGGCTGGTGGTAAAAACCGGACGTGGTGATTTATGCCAGTTGGCCGAATCGCGCGGATCGGCGCGCAGATCAATCCACAATAAACCCATACAGTAGTTTTCATCGGTGGCGCTGGCGGAGTAGCTAATAAACAGTTTATCGCCGTGCGCCAGTACAGCCGGACCTTCGTTAACCCAAAAACCCCGACACTCCCAGTCGTACTCTGGCTTACTGAGTCTTACCGGCTCGCCTTTAAGGGTCCACGGATTTTCCAGTTCAGCCAGATAAATATTTGAGTTACCGGCGATATCCGGCGCTTTTTGCGCCCACAGATACCACTGCTTTCCCTGATGATAAAAAGTGGTGGCATCGAGGGCGAAGGTATCAAACGGCGTCTTAATTTGACCTTTTTCAGTCCAGATGCCGGTGAGTGGGTCGGCATCGGCGCACTCAAGGGCAAACATGCGGTGCTGGAACATATTCAATTTATCCAGCGCCCGGGTATGCGCCGCGGCAAAATAGAGGTACCACTTACCGTTGATGCGGTGCATTTCCGGCGCCCAGATCAGTTCGCTCATCGGGCCGGTTTTCGGCTTGCGCCATACCACGACGGGGGCGGCGGCGCGCAACCCTTCCAGCGAATCGGCTCGGCGGATTTCCAGTCTGTCATATTCCGGTACGGAGGCAATAAAGTAGTAATCGCTGCCGTCGCGTAAAATAAACGGATCGGCACGTTGTTCAATAAACGGGTTTGGCCAGTTTGCCATCAGACTTTCCTTACGCTTTCAGCGGCTTTGAGCGCCTGCAATTCACTCAATTCGCGGTAATTAGTGCGACGTTTTTCCAAATCGTCCTGGATTTTTTTCATCAGTTCACGGTCAACTTTCAGCAGACGTACAACGCCTGCGGTAATTAGATAGCCAACGCCGGGGATAACGGTAAACAACAGCATAATGCCGTTCATCGCCGAGGCACTTTGCGCTTTAGCGCTGGCGTCATAACCGTACCAGGAGAGCAAAAAGCCGACCATCGCCCCGGCAATCGCCAGGCCCAGTTTCAGGAAGAACAGATTACCGGAGAAGCTGATACCGGTAATCCGTTTGCCGGTTTTCCATTCGCCGTAATCATCGACGTCCGCCATCAGCGACCAGTGCAATGGGGAAGGGATCTGATGCAGAATATTGAGCAGGAAGTAGAGCGCCACAATCATCACGGTGGCTTTCGGATCAAAGAAATAGAACGCACAGGAGAAAATCGCCAGCGCGATATTGGTCCAGAAGAATACCTTCAATTTACACCAGCGATCGGTTAAGACTTTTGCCAGCATACTGCCGATCATCATACCGACCACGCCAAGGCTAATAAAAAGCGTAGCGAAATGGGTGCTTTGTCCCATCACCCAGGTGACGTAATACATGGTCGCCGCCATACGGATAAATCCCGGGCAGACGTTACATAGGGTCAATAGCAGAATGCGTACCCATTGATCGTTTTTCCACACATCTTTGAAATCATTCTTCATATCATCGTGCGTCGGAACGGCAGGGCGAACGCGTTCGCGGACGCTGGCAAAGCAGAACAGAAACATACCCATGCCGATAATCGCCAGCACGGTCATCGCCAACTGATAGCCTTTGGCTTTGTCGCCGCCGCCAAACCAGTCCACCATCGGCAATAGCGTTAACGATAGCAGCAGCGTTGCGATGCCGACTAACACGAAGCGATAAGCCTGACAGGCCACGCGCTCTTTTGGATCGTTGGTGATCACGCCGCCCAGTGAGCAATAGGGAATATTGATGGCGGTGTAGGTCACGGAAAGCAGAAAATAGGTGACGAAGGCATAGACAACTTTGCTGTTATAGCCCCAGTCTGGCGTCGTGAACATCAGAATGCTGAACAGCGCGTAGGGAAATGCAATCCACAGTAGCCAGGGGCGGAAACGACCATATTTACTTTGGGTACGATCGGCAAGCGCGCCCATCACCGGATCGGTAACGGCATCGATAACGCGTACTGAAAGGAGTAAAACACCGACTAACGCCGGGGCAAGACCAAAAATATCCGTATAAAAATAATTAACAAACAGCATGATAGCGCCAAAAATAATGTTACATCCGGCGTCGCCCATGCCATACCCGATTTTCTCTCTTACCGAAAGTCTGCCCTTAACCATTGAGACGTCTCCCCATCAGATGATGGCGGTAATTATTCGCCTGCGAGCTTTTATTTGCGTAGCAGGATCACGCCGCTGATATGGATAAAATGGTTATGCGCGAGAAACTGTGAGGCAGATAACACCCTCCCCGGGCGGGGAGGGCGGAAAAGTAACGCTACGATCAGTGGGCTTTCACCGTTTTTGCCGTTTTTTCCTTACACAGGTAGCCGACGCCCAGGATGAGCAGCCATACCGGAATCAGCCATACGGAGATCGCCATACCTGGCGTCATCAGCATAATGATCAATACCGCCGCCATAAACAGCAGGCAGAGAACGTTGCCGAGCGGATAAAACAGGGCCGGGAAGCGGGTTTTCACGCCCTGTTGCTGTTTCGCGCGACGGAACTTCATATGGGCAAGGCTAATCATCGCCCAGTTAATGACCAGCGCGGAGACCACCAGCGCCATTAACAGTCCGAACGCGGATTCCGGCGCCAGGTAGTTGATCAGCACACATAGTGCGGTGACGACCGCCGACACCAGTATGGTATTGACCGGCACGCCGCGTTTATCGACGGACAATAGCGCTTTCGGCGCATTTCCCTGCTGGGCCAGACCGAACAGCATACGACTGTTGCAGTAGACGCAGCTGTTATAGACCGATAGCGCGGCGGTGAGAACCACGATATTCAGCGCATTGGCGACAAACGTATCGCCCAGCTCATGGAAGATAAGGACAAACGGGCTGGTATCGGCGGTGACGCGAGTCCATGGCAGCAGCGAAAGCAGAACCGCCAGCGAGCCGATATAAAAAATCAGGATGCGGTAGATAACCTGATTGGTGGCTTTGGGAATACTCTGTTCCGGGTTATCGGCTTCAGCGGCGGTGATCCCTACCAGCTCTAGTCCGCCGAACGAAAACATAATAATGGCCATCATCATCACTAGCCCGGTCCAGCCATGCGGCAGAAAGCCGCCCTGTTCCCACAGGTTGCGCACGGTGGCCTGCGGACCAGCGGTATCGCTGAAGAGTAACCATGCGCCGAACAGAATCATCGCGATGACGGCGATCACTTTAATAATGGCGAACCAAAACTCCATCTCGCCGAACACTTTGACGTTGGTCAGGTTAATGGCGTTGATAACGACGAAGAAAAGCGCCGCCGAGGCCCAGGTTGGGATCTCCGGGTACCAGAACTGGATATATTTACCGACGGCAGTCAGTTCCGCCATGGCAACCAGCACGTACAGTACCCAGTAGTTCCAGCCAGAGGCGAATCCGGCAAAGCCGCCCCAGTATTTATAGGCGAAGTGGCTAAAAGAGCCTGCAACCGGCTCTTCGACGACCATTTCACCAAGCTGGCGCATAATCAGAAAGGCAATAAAGCCCGCAATCGCATAGCCCAGGATAATTCCCGGCCCCGCCGACTGAATAACGGAGGCGCTTCCCAGGAACAAGCCTGTTCCTATCGCGCCGCCCAATGCGATAAGCTGAATATGGCGGTTTTTCAGGCCGCGCTTGAGCTGCTCGCCGTGCTGCTGACTGTCCATTATAAAACCTCGTGTATCGTGCGTTGTTTATTCATAACGCGCCTATTTTGAACGATGCAGTAGTGCGTGTGTAAGTTTGCAATTCCGCTTTTTGTATTGATTTATTTACAGATTCGTTTTTTAAAATGTCACTGCAACTCTTTTGTCTTGATCAGAATAATGGTATATGGCCGCGAATGCACCTGCTTTGTGCGGGGGTGATGACGGGTTGCGTAAAAAGAAAGCACTTGTAAACCTTTTTAGCATTGCTCACTTTATTTTGAATAGCACGTGATGTGCGGATAAGTTTTAGCAGTGAGCAGACCAATAAATAGAATATTCAGAACGGCGTTATTTTATTTGCATCGTCGGCGGGGGTGTTTAATTTATATTCGGATGTAGCAAAAGGGACTTTCATAACGTGAGCGATCTGCTTTACCTGAAATAAAAGGTGAGAAACAAGGGAATATATCCTCTGGCTGCGGAACGTACGAGTCCGTTGGGAATCGTTGGCAAGTTAGTCATGAGGATGAAATTTTTGTATTTTCCTTAGTTAATACACTAACCAGTACGGGTAATAGCATTAATCTACAAAGGATTAGCTTTTGCAAGTTGATAGACAAAAGCACACCTCTTTTTTGCAATGCGATAACACAAAATGAACGGTTATATATTGAGATTGACTTCTACCGGATAAATAAGCCAGGGCGCTGGGAACGTTATTATTATATTCAACTGAGGAGTGCTTCAGTAACAGATATTCGCACAAGCTTCACTAATAATCTTGATACAGAATCCATTGCCGTCACGTATGAATATATCGTATGTAAGCATCTTATTGCGAATACCGAATTTAGCTATCTGGCGTTTCCTGCTGACTATAATGGCATGTTTATTCCCCATCAGATCGCGCCCGCGTGCCGGGTCGTGACGAATTCTGGTATGAAGAAGAATTGCGGCAGAAAGCGCTGGCGGGGAGTACCGCCACAACCCGGGGGCGTTTTTTCTGGCGGGATGATATTCACGGCAGGCCGCAGGTTTATGGCGTGCATACCGGTGAAGGAACGCCGTATGAAAATGTTCGCGTGGCGAACATGCTGTGGAACGAGGAGACGCAGCGTTATAAATTTACTCCCGCTTCCCGATGTAACCGATTTTAACGACGACATCCTGGTCTTTCCGGCGAATTCGGGTATTAAACCGATCTACGTCTATCTGAAAGATGAGCCGAGAAAGCAGCCTGGCGTGGTGACAGGCAAGGGGGTTGAGCTATCGCCGGGAACACGCTGGCTGGACATGTCGGTGACTAACCAGGGTAACGGCGCGCCTATCCCGGCGCATATTGCCGATAAATTGCGCGGGATGAAGTTCAAAAATTTTGATGATTTTAGAGAGGCACTGTGGCTGGAAGTGAGTAAGGATCCGGTGTTAATGGAGTAGTTTACTGAGGATAATCAGGACAAACTAAGCCGTGGTCATGCTCCTTTTTCTTCAAAAGATGGTTACTATTTTGGACCCAAAGAAATAGTGAGAAGATTCCATATACATCACGATACTGCGATCGAGCATGGTGGTAGTGTTTATGTTATTGATAATATGAGGATTGTTACACCTCGGTTACATGACGAAATTCACTACAGGAGGTAATGATGTTTAATTTTAAAGAGAAAATTGAAGATTATACTGAAAAGAATTTATTGAGTTACTCGACGAATTCAGAACTTCTACGAGAAAAGATAAATTATTAGACGGAGATAAATTAGAGGATTATATCGATAGACTGACCGAGCATTTTACTGAAATCACCGGACATCCAGCGCAAGGCGATCTTATCTTTTACCCTGAATCAGTAGAAGCGCGTGAACCTGAAAATATTTTGAAAATTGTCAGAGAATGGCGGCGCTCCCAGGGATTGCCATTGTTCAAAGATTCAGAATGAATACCAGGCGCAACCTGTCACCGGAAAATCATCGTGTTGTGGTTAAGTGATGATTTTCGCGTCGAGAGGTGACGGTAGAGATCGCTGAGAGGATGATAAACAGTGTAAACAGAAAGAATGTGTAAATATTACCGTTTCTTCCTTCCCAGTTCATCCATGCTTATTCGATATATTGAATATTTATGCGTTTTCTTTCGTGGTGAATCGGTTCAGATTCAATATTTTTTCGTTTCAATTCCGTTAAAACTACCGCTTTCGAGGTAAATTTAACATTTGTGCATAGTTACAATTTTGAAACATGATTTCTGTAAAATTGTTAAAATGTGCCTCCTTTACTGATTTCAATCAAAACCTGTATGGACAGAAGGTGAATACTTTGTTACTTTAGCGTCACAGACATGAAATTGGTAAGACCAATTGACTCCGGGCAAATGGCTTAAGACAGGAAATCATGGCCTACAGCAAAATCCGCCAACCCAAACTCTCCGATGTGATTGAGCAGCAGCTGGAGTTTTTAATCCTTGAGGGGACATTGCGCCCCGGAGAAAAACTCCCACCGGAACGTGAACTGGCTAAACAGTTCGACGTCTCCCGTCCCTCCTTGCGTGAGGCGATTCAACGTCTCGAAGCGAAGGGATTGTTGCTTCGTCGTCAGGGCGGCGGAACCTTCGTGCAGAGTAGCCTGTGGCAGAGCTTTAGCGACCCGCTGGTGGAACTGCTCTCCGATCACCCTGAATCCCAGTTTGACCTGCTCGAAACGCGCCATGCGCTGGAAGGAATTGCGGCTTATTACGCGGCGCTGCGTAGCACCGACGAAGATAAAGACCGTATTCGCGAGCTGCATCATGCCATTGAGCTGGCGCAAGAGTCCGGCGATCTGGATGCCGAGTCCGAAGCCGTGCTCCAGTATCAAATCGCCGTCACCGAAGCGGCGCACAACGTGGTCTTGCTTCATCTGCTAAGGTGTATGGAGCCGATGCTGGCGCAAAACGTGCGGCAGAACTTCGAATTGCTGTATGCGCGTCGGGAGATGCTGCCGCTGGTGAGTACGCATCGCACCCGTATATTTGAAGCCATTATGGCCGGAAAACCCGAAGAAGCGCGTGAAGCTTCACATCGGCATCTGGCATTTATCGAAGAGATTATGTTGGACAGAAGCCGTGAGGAGAGCCGTCGTGAACGCGCTTTACGCCGTCTGGAGCAGCGCAAGAATTAGTTTTTTCTGGCAGAACGTTAACCAGAAGATGTTGTGAATAACGCGCAAAAATGTGCGCGGCAACTAAAACGCAGAACCTGTCTTATTAAGCTTTCTTACGAAAGTTTAATGGGACAGGTTCCAGATAACTCAACGTATTAGATAGATAAGGAATACCCCCATGTCAGAACGTTTCCCAAATGACGTGGATCCGATCGAAACTCGCGACTGGCTACAGGCGATCGAATCGGTCATCCGTGAAGAAGGTGTTGAGCGCGCTCAGTATCTGATTGACCAACTGCTTTCTGAAGCTCGCAAAGGCGGCGTGAAAGTCGCGGCAGGCGCAGGGGTCAGTAATTACATCAACACTATTGCCGTTGAAGACGAACCGGAATACCCGGGCAATCTGGAGCTGGAACGTCGCATTCGTTCTGCTATCCGCTGGAACGCCATCATGACCGTGCTGCGCGCGTCTAAAAAAGACCTTGAGTTGGGCGGCCACATGGCGTCCTTCCAGTCTTCCGCCACGATCTATGATGTCTGTTTCAACCATTTCTTCCGTGCGCGCAACGAACAGGATGGCGGCGACCTGGTGTACTTCCAGGGCCACATCTCTCCGGGCATCTACGCTCGCGCGTTCCTGGAAGGCCGTCTGACCCAGGAACAGATGGACAACTTCCGTCAGGAAGTGCATGGCAATGGCCTCTCTTCCTACCCGCACCCGAAACTGATGCCGGAATTCTGGCAGTTCCCGACCGTTTCGATGGGGCTGGGCCCAATCGGCGCTATTTATCAGGCGAAGTTCCTGAAATATCTGGAACACCGCGGCTTGAAAGATACCTCTAAACAGACCGTTTACGCCTTCCTGGGCGACGGCGAGATGGACGAGCCGGAATCCAAAGGCGCTATCACCATCGCCACCCGTGAAAAACTGGATAACCTGGTCTTTGTCATCAACTGTAACCTGCAACGTCTTGACGGCCCGGTCACCGGTAACGGCAAAATCGTTAATGAGCTGGAAGGCATCTTCGAAGGTGCTGGCTGGAACGTGATCAAAGTGATGTGGGGCGGTCGTTGGGATGAACTGCTGCGTAAAGATACCAGCGGTAAGCTGATCCAGCTGATGAACGAAACCGTTGATGGCGACTACCAGACCTTCAAATCCAAAGATGGCGCTTATGTGCGTGAGCACTTCTTCGGTAAATACCCCGAAACCGCCGCGCTGGTGGCTGACTGGACTGATGAGCAGATCTGGGCGCTGAACCGTGGTGGTCACGATCCGAAGAAAGTCTACGCTGCACTGAAAAAAGCGCAGGAAACCAAAGGCAAAGCCACCGTCATCTTGGCCCATACCATCAAAGGTTACGGCATGGGCGACTCTGCCGAAGGTAAAAACATCGCGCACCAGGTGAAGAAAATGAACATGGACGGCGTGCGTTACGTCCGCGATCGTTTCAACGTGCCGGTTGCTGATGCTGATATCGAAAAACTGCCTTACATTACCTTCCCGGAAGGTTCTGAAGAACACAAATATTTGCATGAACGCCGTCAGGCGCTGCACGGCTACCTGCCAAGCCGCCAGCCGAACTTCACTGAGAAGCTGGAATTGCCGACTCTGGAAGACTTTGGCGCGCTGCTGGAAGAGCAAAGCAAAGAGATCTCCACCACTATCGCTTTCGTGCGTGCCCTGAACGTGATGCTGAAGAACAAGTCGATCAAAGATCGTCTGGTACCGATCATCGCCGACGAAGCGCGTACTTTCGGTATGGAAGGTCTGTTCCGTCAGATTGGTATCTACAGCCCGAACGGCCAGCAGTATACGCCGCAGGACCGTGAGCAGGTGGCATACTACAAAGAAGACGAGAAAGGCCAGATTCTGCAGGAAGGTATCAACGAGCTGGGCGCAGGCGCATCCTGGCTGGCTGCGGCGACCTCTTACAGCACCAACAATCTGCCGATGATCCCGTTCTACATCTACTACTCCATGTTCGGGTTCCAGCGTATCGGCGACCTGTGCTGGCAGGCAGGCGACCAGCAGGCTCGCGGCTTCCTGATCGGCGGGACTTCTGGTCGTACGACCCTGAACGGCGAAGGTCTGCAGCACGAAGATGGCCACAGCCATATTCAGTCGCTGACTATCCCGAACTGTATCTCTTACGATCCGTCTTACGCGTATGAAGTTGCGGTCATCATGCATGATGGTCTGGAACGTATGTACGGTGAAAAACAAGAGAACGTTTACTACTACATCACCACGCTGAACGAAAACTACCACATGCCAGCGATGCCGGAAGGTGCCGAGGAGGGTATCCGTAAAGGTATCTACAAACTCGAAACCCTGGAAGGTAGCAAAGGTAAAGTTCAGCTTTTAGGCTCCGGTTCTATCCTGCGTCACGTGCGTGAAGCGGCACAGATTCTGGCGAAAGACTACGGTGTAGGCTCTGACGTCTACAGTGTGACCTCTTTCACCGAGCTGGCGCGTGATGGTCAGGATTGTGAACGCTGGAACATGCTGCACCCGCTGGAAACCCCGCGCGTACCGTACATTGCTCAGGTGATGAACGACGCCCCTGCGGTTGCTTCTACTGACTATATGAAACTGTTCGCCGAGCAGGTCCGTACTTACGTACCTGCTGACGACTATCGCGTACTGGGTACGGATGGCTTCGGTCGTTCCGACAGCCGTGAGAACCTGCGTCACCACTTCGAAGTTGATGCTTCTTATGTGGTTGTCGCAGCGTTGGGCGAACTGGCTAAACGTGGCGAAATCGACAAGAAAGTGGTAGCGGATGCGATTACCAAATTCAACATCGATGCAGATAAAGTTAACCCGCGTCTGGCGTAAGAGGTAATAGAATAATGGCTATCGAAATCAAAGTACCGGACATCGGGGCAGATGAAGTTGAAATCACCGAGGTTCTGGTCAAAGTGGGCGACAAAGTAGAAGCTGAACAGTCGCTGATCACCGTAGAAGGCGACAAAGCCTCTATGGAAGTCCCGTCTCCGCAGGCTGGCATCGTTAAAGAGATCAAAGTCTCTGTCGGCGATAAAACCGAGACCGGCAAACTGATTATGATTTTCGATTCCGCCGAGGGTGCCGCTGACGCTGCGCCTGCCAAGGCAGAAGAGAAGAAAGAAGCGGCTCCGGCAGCGGCTCCAGCAGCCGCCGCGGCGAAAGACGTTCACGTGCCGGATATCGGCAGCGACGAAGTTGAAGTTACCGAAGTCATGGTCAAAGTTGGCGACACCGTTGAAGCGGAACAGTCGCTGATCACCGTAGAGGGCGACAAAGCCTCTATGGAAGTGCCGGCGCCGTTCGCGGGCACCGTGAAAGAGATCAAAGTGAACACCGGCGACAAAGTGTCTACCGGTTCCCTGATTATGGTCTTCGAAGTGGCGGGCGCAGCGCCTGCTGCAGCACCGGCTCAGGCGGCTGCTCCAGCAGCAGCGGCTCCGGCTGCTTCCGGCTCGAAAGAAGTTAACGTACCGGATATCGGCGGCGACGAAGTTGAAGTCACCGAAGTGATGGTAAAAGTCGGCGATAAAGTAGACGCTGAACAGTCGCTGATCACCGTGGAAGGCGACAAAGCCTCCATGGAAGTGCCTGCGCCGTTCGCGGGCACCGTGAAAGAGATCAAAATCAGCACTGGCGATAAAGTCTCTACCGGCTCGTTGATTATGGTCTTCGAAGTAGAAGGCGCAGCGCCTGCTGCGGCGCCGGCTAAACAACAAGCGGCTGCGCCGGCTGCGCCGGCTCCGGCGGCGAAAACTGAGAAGCCTGCTGCCCCTGCAGCTAAAGCGGAAAGCAAATCTGAGTTCGCTGAAAACGACGCTTACGTTCACGCTACCCCGCTGATTCGCCGTTTGGCGCGCGAGTTTGGCGTTAACCTGGCGAAAGTGAAAGGGACTGGCCGTAAAGGCCGTATCCTGCGCGAGGACGTTCAGGCTTACGTGAAAGACGCTATCAAACGCGCGGAAGCTGCACCGGCTGCTGCGGGCGGCGGTATCCCGGGTATGCTGCCGTGGCCGAAAGTGGACTTCAGCAAGTTTGGTGAAGTGGAAGAAGTCGAACTGGGCCGTATCCAGAAAATCTCTGGCGCGAACCTGAGCCGTAACTGGGTGATGATCCCGCACGTTACGCACTTCGACAAAACCGATATCACCGATCTGGAAGCGTTCCGTAAACAGCAGAACGCCGAAGCTGAGAAGCGCAAACTGGATGTGAAATACACCCCAGTGGTCTTCATCATGAAAGCGGTTGCCGCTGCGCTGGAGCAGATGCCGCGCTTCAACAGCTCGCTGTCTGAAGACGGTCAGCGCCTGACGCTGAAGAAATACATCAACATCGGTGTGGCGGTTGATACCCCGAATGGCCTGGTGGTTCCGGTGTTCAAAGACGTGAATAAGAAAAGCGTCACCGAGCTGTCTCGCGAACTGACCACCATCTCCAAAAAAGCGCGTGATGGTAAGCTGACGGCTGGCGAGATGCAGGGCGGTTGCTTCACTATCTCCAGCATTGGCGGCCTGGGTACTACCCACTTCGCGCCGATTGTGAACGCGCCGGAAGTGGCAATCCTCGGCGTTTCTAAGTCAGCGATGGAACCGGTGTGGAATGGGAAAGAGTTTGTGCCGCGTCTGATGATGCCTATCTCTCTATCCTTCGACCACCGTGTGATCGATGGGGCTGATGGCGCGCGTTTCATTACCATTATCAACAACATGTTGTCTGACATTCGCCGTCTGGTGATGTAAGCGAAAAAGCCGGCCCGACGGCCGGCTTTTTGTCTTCTAATCTCATAAACTTTGTGAGGTTATTAGCGAAAGCGATAATTCGTGATCCGTTTGTTGTTTCAAAATTGTTAACAATTTTGTAAGATACGGGCGGATAGAACGACCCGGTGGATGATGGGCGATCAAGTACCCCGGACCGCCGGATACAAATAAAGAGGTCATGATGAGTACTGAAATCAAAACTCAGGTCGTGGTACTTGGGGCGGGCCCGGCAGGCTATTCTGCCGCTTTCCGTTGCGCTGATTTAGGTCTGGAAACCGTAATCGTAGAACGCTACAACACCCTTGGCGGTGTTTGTCTGAACGTCGGCTGTATCCCTTCTAAAGCTCTGCTGCACGTGGCAAAAGTTATCGAAGAAGCGAAAGCGTTGGCTGAGCACGGTATCGTCTTCGGCGAGCCGAAAACCGACATTGACAAGATTCGTACCTGGAAAGAGAAAGTCATCACGCAACTGACCGGCGGTCTGGCGGGTATGGCGAAAGGCCGTAAAGTAAAAGTGGTCAACGGTCTGGGTAAATTCACCGGGGCCAACACCCTGGAAGTGGAAGGTGAAAACGGCAAGACCGTGATCAACTTCGACAACGCGATCATCGCGGCGGGTTCTCGTCCGATCCAATTACCGTTTATTCCTCATGAAGACCCGCGCGTATGGGATTCTACCGACGCTCTGGAACTGAAAGAAGTGCCGAAGCGTATGCTGGTGATGGGCGGCGGTATCATCGGTCTGGAAATGGGTACCGTATACCACGCGCTGGGTTCAGAGATTGACGTGGTTGAAATGTTTGACCAGGTTATCCCGGCGGCTGATAAAGACATCGTTAAAGTCTTCACCAAGCGCATCGGCAAGAAATTCAACCTGATGCTGGAAACCAAAGTGACCGCCGTTGAAGCGAAAGAAGACGGTATTTACGTGTCGATGGAAGGCAAAAAAGCCCCGGCTGAAGCGCAGCGTTATGATGCGGTTCTGGTGGCGATTGGTCGTGTGCCGAACGGTAAAAACCTCGATGCGGGCAAAGCCGGCGTGGAAGTTGACGACCGTGGCTTCATCCGCGTGGATAAACAGTTGCGCACCAACGTGCCGCACATCTTCGCTATCGGCGATATCGTCGGTCAGCCGATGCTGGCCCATAAAGGCGTTCACGAAGGTCACGTTGCCGCTGAAGTTATCGCCGGTAAGAAACACTACTTCGATCCGAAGGTTATCCCGTCTATCGCTTACACCGAGCCAGAAGTGGCATGGGTTGGCCTGACCGAGAAAGAAGCGAAAGAGAAAGGTATCAGCTACGAAACCGCCACCTTCCCGTGGGCAGCTTCTGGCCGTGCGATCGCTTCCGATTGCGCAGACGGCATGACCAAACTGATTTTCGACAAAGAATCTCACCGCGTGATTGGCGGGGCGATTGTCGGCACCAATGGCGGCGAGCTGCTGGGCGAAATCGGACTGGCGATCGAGATGGGCTGTGACGCGGAAGACATCGCGCTGACCATTCATGCGCACCCGACTCTGCATGAGTCCGTGGGCCTGGCGGCGGAAATCTTCGAAGGTAGCATTACTGACCTGCCGAACCCGAAAGCGAAGAAGAAATAATCTTCTGAGGGTGGCAATACCGGGCGATTGTAGGCCGGATAAGACGTCAGTCGTCATCCGACAAGGCACCGTCCGACACAGAAAAGCGGCTTTACAGCCGCTTTTTTTATGCATGGCAAATCAAATGTGTCAAATGATGGCGAAGGATAACGAAACCACAAAATTTATCTTTTCCGCAGAAGTGCGCTTTTCAGACCTTATGCCGTCGGTAACGCCTTTGTCAGTAATTTTCGATCAACTAATTGTTTCATAAGAAATACCTCTCCTTACTTTGTCATTACTTTGAAATTAGTAACCATGTAAAATAATAGCGAGATAATTATGAGGTTTACTATATGAAACTTTTTCTAACGACAGCAGCGCTAACCGCGACGTTGATCTCCGGCATGGCATTCGCCAGCGATCCCGTCATCCCCTGGGCGACTAACAGCGGCGGTACGGAAAGTACGCATATTGCGGCAATGGGCGAGGATTTGAATGCGCAGCATCAGCAGATCACCCACACGCGTGAAGGCGTATGGGCGGCCAATTCCGGCAGCATTCAGGCTGATGAAGCCGCGCTGACCAGTAACAAGCCGCCGGTACAAGGCCACCCGGAATTAATGCCGCATCAGGGGTAATGATCATGGCCTGGCGATAACGCCAGGCGCTTACAGGTTATTCGGCGACCTGCCACTGCGCGTCTGGCGCAAAACGCGTGATAGCCTGAACGTTACTCTCCGTCTCCTTGCCTAAATCCGCCTGATAAATACGATCGTCCTGGTTGACCATAAAACTCATCACCCCGGTTTCGCCGTAATGCATTGGCCAGGCCAGAAGCGCCGCGCCGTGACCGTCGTTATCGCTGATAATGCGGAAATGGTAGCCGTGATAACCCTCGTCTGGCGCTGCGGGGCTAAAGTTTGGGCCTAATGGACTGGGGACTTCGCCCGCTTTGGTTGGCCAGTACAGGCCATCTTTTTGGCCTTCGCTACTGATTATCCTGTGCGCCCAGCGATGGTTTTGCAGGTAATAGTCCTGCTGCGCATCAACGTAAGCATGCATGGCCTGTAAGGTAGAAAGTTCATTTCGCCCAATAGTTCGGGTGAGGATCTCATTCCCGGCTGCCGCCATATCAAAGCGCCAGCCGTCAGCCTCTTTCACCATTGGCACCGGGAGCTGCCAGTCTTCTCGTCCGACATTCAGATGCGCCGTATTGTCTTTTTGTACAATGCGATGGCCTTCGCGCCAGTCACGATTGAAGCGGGCCACGGCCTCTGGATCGGCGCCTTCCGGCGGCAGAAATTGCCGCCAGTCATCGCCCAGTAGTGCGGTAAGCTGCGTTTCATTTTTTCCGGCTACCGCCGCGGCGAAGGCGCTGGCGGCCGCTTCCGGCGAGGGGAACCGTTCCTGCGCGTAGCCCAGCAAGGGTAGCGACAGTAACAGAGCGCTTAACATAACCTTTTTCATTATCTGCTCCGGTTAACGGCGATGAAATTCATGGTGTTCAGAAAAACGCTCCCGCGCGGCGGCGCGTTGCTCGGTGTTTAAGTGACTGCCGCGACGGCTTTCCTGGCCGCGTAACTGTTGCGATTGCCATGACGGCGATCGACTGTCGTTCCCGCTAAACACATTGGCGTGCCTGTTCTGGCGTATTAACTGGCGCTGCTGCGGCGTAGAGGACGCGATCTGCTGATGCGCCGCGTTACGCTGTTGCTGCGACAAGTGATGTAGCTGCGTCCGGGAGTTCAGCGCCGCGCTATGCTGCTGCGTCATCTGCCGCTGCGCGCTGTCATGCTGATTGTCATAACCGCGATAATTATTACGCCGGACTATCTGGTTTAACTGTTGAGAGGCCGCCGTACGCTGGGCATCGCGGGTGCTTGCCGCTGGCAAAGACGCGTTCGCCGTATGGCTGCGCTGTTGGAATTGCGCCATGGCCGTCTGGCGTTGACTATCGCGAGACACTGGGGGTTGCTGCGTTGCGCTTAGCCCGCCGCTAACGTTGGTGGGATGGAATCGTTGCGCGACGGTATTATTCGGATAGGGGACGCCGTTGCGCCAGGTGGGGTTATGCTGCCAGCCCATCGTTTGACCAGGCAGATTTTGCCCGGATATCCGGTTGTAATTATTGACATTGATGTTGATATTATCGCCATTGTGTTGATAACCGTTACCGCCATGATGGTAATCATCGTCATGATGATGGTCGTCGTCATGGTGGTGATGATCATCGTCATCCCAGTCTATGCTGCTGAACAACGCATAGGTGGTGGCGACGCCCAGACTATAACCAAAACCTTTTACAAAACTATCGGCAAACTGCTGTCCCGGAGGGGGCGGCAAATACACCGGCGGATAAGCGGTATTGGGCCAGGCGCCATAGACCGTCGCGGGGTTATAGTTCGGCACGTACACCACCTGCGGATTCGCAGGCTCAATTTTAATGACGGTCGAAGAGGCCGCCGGCGTACCGGGAGACGTGGTGGTGGTCGTCGTGACGGCGGTAGAAGCGCTGGGCGTCGGCACGCTGGTGACGGTTTGCTGCGGCGTTGATTTTAGCGAACCGGTTTGTTGAGCGAGCAGACGCAGCCTTTGCACCGCATCCATCACATCCTGCGGCTGGGCTAAGAACGCATCGCCCAGGTTTTGCACCCATTGCGGATTCTCGCCCATAAGCGCCATCAACTGGGGAAAGGCGACCAGCGATTTGACGCTGGGGTCCCACGGTTGGCCGGCCACCGCCTGAATAGCGGCATCGCCCTGCAGCGTGGGGTTATCACGGGACCACTGGACGGCCTGAACCACGTTCGCCGGGTAGGTGGAGGCCATGAGCACCTGCGAAAGCAGGGCATCGGGATAAAGCGCGACAGGCGCGACCCATTGATCGATTTGCGCAGAGGCAAAGGTCGTTTTCGCGACAGGCGCGGGCACAGCGGCCTGCGTTTGCGCAGGGGCGGGAGCGCGGCTTTTAACATACAGTACGCCCGAAGCGGCAAATAACCCGGCACTGCACACAAGGGCAATGAGATGGGGTTTAAAGGGCAACGTCATTTTATCTCTCCCGATTCCAGGGAATCGCTATGGTCATTATGCCTGCCGCCGACGGGGTGCAGTTTTGCGTGAGTATAAAGGGACGATAGTTTAATTTTTAGCTAATGTTGGGATCGGTAACGTTACGTGACGATCAAAGCACGAAATGAGGTAAGCATTTACGGCAGCAGCTCCCGTCTAAGTAGAGCATTAGACCATCCTTAACGATTCAGCCACTTTTTTATGTTGCTTTTTTGTAAACAGATTAACACCCTACTAAAATCCTGCTATTCTGCCCGTTGCGGTACCCGGGCATTTACCCTACTAACTGCTGTCTCACAGGAGCGTGAAGAGAATCGCCCATACACAAAGCGTATGCCGCACTATGACAATGAGAGCGAGGAGAACCGTCGTGCTAGAAGAATACCGTAAGCACGTAGCTGAACGTGCCGCCGAGGGGATTGTGCCCAAACCTTTAGATGCAACCCAAATGGCCGCGCTTGTCGAGCTGCTGAAAAACCCGCCCGTGGGCGAAGAAGAGTTCCTGTTAGACCTGTTAACCCACCGTGTTCCACCAGGCGTCGATGAAGCCGCCTATGTTAAAGCCGGCTTCCTTGCCGCCGTCGCGAAAGGCGAAACGACGTCTCCGTTAATCACCCCTGAGAAAGCCATCGAGCTGCTCGGCACCATGCAGGGTGGTTACAACATTCATCCGCTGATTGATGCGCTGGACGACGCTAAACTGGCGCCAATCGCGGCGAAAGCGCTGTCTCACACTCTGCTGATGTTCGATAACTTCTATGATGTCGAAGAAAAAGCCAAAGCGGGTAACGCCTACGCCAAACAGGTAATGCAATCCTGGGCCGACGCCGAATGGTTCCTGAGCCGTCCGCCGCTGGCGGAAAAAATCACCGTTACCGTCTTCAAAGTGACCGGTGAAACTAACACTGACGATCTCTCTCCGGCGCCGGATGCATGGTCTCGCCCGGATATCCCGTTACATGCGCAGGCGATGTTGAAAAACGCCCGTGAAGGCATTGAGCCGGATCAGCCAGGCGTTGTCGGCCCCATCAAACAGATTGAGGCATTAGGGAAAAAAGGCTTCCCGCTGGCTTACGTTGGCGATGTGGTGGGTACCGGTTCTTCCCGTAAATCCGCTACCAACTCCGTGCTGTGGTTTATGGGCGATGATATTCCGTTTGTGCCGAACAAACGCGGCGGCGGTCTTTGCCTCGGCGGAAAAATCGCGCCAATTTTCTTTAATACCATGGAAGATGCCGGCGCGCTGCCTGTGGAAGTGGATGTCTCCAGGCTGAACATGGGCGATGTGATTGACGTTTACCCGTATAAAGGCGAAGTGCGTAGCCACGAAACTGGCGAGCTACTGGCGAATTTCGAACTGAAAACCGACGTGCTGATTGATGAGGTACGTGCTGGTGGCCGTATCCCGTTGATCATCGGTCGTGGCCTGACCACCAAAGCGCGCGAAGCGCTGGGGCTGCCGCACAGCGAGGTATTCCGTCAGGCGAAAGACGTGGCGGAAAGTAGCCGCGGCTTCTCTCTGGCGCAGAAAATGGTCGGTCGCGCCTGCGGCGTCGCTGGGGTTCGTCCGGGCGCGTACTGCGAGCCGAAAATGACCTCCGTCGGTTCCCAGGATACCACTGGCCCGATGACCCGTGATGAGCTAAAAGATCTGGCCTGTCTGGGATTCTCCGCCGATCTGGTCATGCAGTCGTTCTGTCATACTGCTGCCTATCCGAAGCCGGTTGACGTTACCACGCACCATACCTTGCCGGACTTTATTATGAACCGCGGCGGCGTATCGTTGCGCCCGGGCGACGGCGTGATCCACTCCTGGCTGAACCGTATGCTGCTGCCGGATACCGTGGGCACTGGCGGCGATTCCCACACTCGTTTCCCGATCGGTATCTCCTTCCCGGCGGGATCGGGTCTGGTGGCGTTTGCCGCCGCGACCGGCGTAATGCCGCTGGATATGCCGGAATCGGTACTGGTGCGTTTTAAAGGCAAAATGCAGCCAGGCATTACCTTGCGCGATCTGGTCCACGCGATTCCGCTGTACGCGATTAAACAGGGACTACTGACCGTTGAGAAGAAAGGGAAGAAAAACATCTTCTCCGGCCGCATTCTGGAAATTGAAGGTCTGCCGGATCTGAAAGTCGAGCAGGCGTTTGAGCTGACCGATGCTTCTGCTGAGCGCTCCGCTGCGGGTTGTACTATCAAGCTGAACAAAGAGCCTATCATCGAATACCTGACCTCCAATATCGTCCTGCTGAAGTGGATGATCGCGGAAGGCTACGGCGATCGCCGTACGCTAGAGCGTCGTATTCAGGGCATGGAAAAATGGCTGGCGGACCCGCAACTGCTGGAAGCCGACGCCGACGCGGAATATGCGGCGGTAATCGACATCGATCTGGCTGACATTAAAGAGCCGATCCTGTGTGCGCCGAACGATCCGGACGATGCGCGTCTGTTGTCTGATGTGCAGGGCGAGAAGATCGACGAAGTGTTCATCGGTTCCTGCATGACCAATATCGGTCACTTCCGCGCGGCCGGTAAGCTGCTGGATAACCACAAAGGTCAGTTGCCGACCCGTCTGTGGGTCGCGCCGCCGACCCGAATGGATGCGGCCCAACTGACCGAAGAGGGCTACTACAGCGTGTTTGGCAAGAGCGGCGCGCGTATCGAAATTCCGGGATGTTCCCTGTGTATGGGCAATCAGGCGCGTGTGGCGGATGGGGCAACGGTCGTCTCTACCTCAACCCGTAACTTCCCGAACCGTTTGGGGACCGGTGCGAATGTCTTCCTGGCCTCTGCGGAGCTGGCGGCGGTGGCGGCGCTTATTGGTAAGCTACCGACGCCGGAAGAGTACCAAACTTTTGTGGCGCAGGTGGATAAAACCGCTGTGGATACCTACCGTTATCTGAATTTTGATCAGCTTTCCCAGTATACCGAGAAAGCCGACGGGGTGATTTTCCAGACTGCGGTGTAATTTGCCCGCTGGTGGCTACGCTTACCGGGCCTACAAAACCCATCGCTACTGCGGTGGGTTTTTTTATTTTCATTCCGCCTGTTGCTCCCGCTTTTTTTCTTTTCCGGTGCTGCGATAATGATGGTAAGGGCTTTGCAGAGGAACACATTATGGATTACGAATTTCTGCGCGATGTGACCGGGCGGGTTTTGGTACGTATGTCAATGGGGCACGAAGTGGTCGGCCACTGGTTTAATGAAGAGGTAAAAGAGAACCTGGCCTTGCTGGATGAAGTAGAGCAAGCCGCACGTACGGTCAAAGGCAGTGAACGTTCCTGGCAACGAGCAGGGCATGAATATACGCTCTGGCTGGATGGCGAAGAAGTGATGATTCGCGCCAATCAACTGGATTTTTCCGGCGATGAGATGGAGGAGGGGATGAGTTATTACGATGAAGAGAGTTTATCCCTGTGCGGCGTGGAGGATTTCTTGCGGGTCGTCGCTGCGTATCGGGAATTTATCAGTAAAGCCTGACATTCTCTTCGTTATCACCCTATAACGGCCAGCAGACGGACAGGCGGGGGCCGTAGTGAAAACCGAGCCGTTATCCATTCCAGCCGGGAGCATCCCGGCTTTTTTATACCAAAAATGATTTTTTGATTTTTATTAATCATTTCAAAACTGTGATCTGACGCGTTTGTGATCTAAATTTGATTACATATAATCTTTTTGATTTTATTTAATCACAGCAAACAACAGGCGGTAAGACCATGAACATCAAAAAAGCAATAGAGCGCGTACCCGGCGGCATGATGGTCGTACCGCTCGTTATTGGCGCAGTCATTAACACCTTCGCTCCACAGGCGCTTGAGATCGGCGGTTTTACCACGGCCTTATTTAAAAACGGCGCGGCGCCGTTGATTGGCGCTTTTCTGTTATGTATGGGAGCCGGTATCAGTGTGAAAGCCGCGCCCAGGGCGCTATTGCAGGGGGGAACGATTACGCTCACCAAGCTGCTTGTCGCCATCGTGATTGGCCTGGGCGTAGAGCATCTTTTCGGCGCGGAGGGCATTTTTGGCCTGAGCGGCGTGGCGATTATCGCGGCGATGAGTAATTCTAACGGCGGACTTTATGCTGCTCTGGTGGGCGAATTCGGCAATGAGCGCGACGTCGGCGCTATCTCTATTTTGTCACTTAATGATGGCCCTTTCTTTACGATGATTGCGCTGGGCGCGGCAGGGATGGCAAACATTCCCATTATGGCGTTGGTGGCGGTACTGGTTCCGCTGGTTGTCGGCATGATCCTCGGCAATCTTGATCCTCATATGCGTGATTTCCTGACCAAAGGCGGCCCGTTGCTTATTCCTTTCTTCGCTTTTGCGCTGGGGGCAGGCATCAACCTGGAAATGTTACTGCAAGGCGGGCTTGCCGGGATCCTGCTCGGCGTGCTGACGACGTTCGTGGGGGGATTCTTTAATATTCGCGCAGATCGTCTGGTTGGCGGAACCGGGATAGCCGGGGCAGCGGCCTCCAGTACCGCAGGTAATGCCGTTGCGACGCCATTGGCTATTGCGCAGGCGGACCCTTCGCTCGCCGAGGTGGCTGCCGCTGCCGCTCCGCTGATTGCCGCCTCAGTGATCACCACGGCAATCTTGACGCCGGTCCTGACCTCCTGGGTCGCGAAGAAACAGGCCCGTCAGGCTTCTTTGGAGAAAAACGCATGAAAATGATGGTCATCGCCGATGATTTTACCGGGTCGAATGATACCGGCGTCCAGTTGGCGAAGAAGGGGGCGAGGACGGAGGTGATGTTGAGCGCATCACAAAAACCGTCCCGTCGCGCCGATGTTTTAGTCATTAACACGGAAAGTCGGGCGATGCCCGCAGAGCAGGCGGCATCCGCCGTTTATGCCGCGCTTTTCCCATGGTGTGAGACCTCGCCAGCGCCGCTGGTGTACAAAAAAATCGACTCCACATTTCGTGGCAATATCGGTGCTGAAGTGACGGCGGCTATGCGCGCCAGTCAGCGAAAACTGGCGATTATCGCCGCCGCGATCCCTGCGGCCGGACGCACGACGCGCGAGGGAAAATGTCTGGTTAATGGCGTCCCGCTACTGGAAACCGAATTTGCCAGCGATCCGAAAACGCCCATTGTCTCTTCCCGTATTGCCGAGATAGTGGCGTTGCAAAGTGCAATCCCTGTGTATGAAGTCTTTTTGCAGGATGTCCGACGCGGCGGGTTAAGCGCGTTACTTACGGCTTATGCGGCTAAGGGCGAAGGGATTGTCGTTGTGGATGCGGTGGAAGAGCGGGACCTGACGTTGATTGCGAAAGCGGCGTGCGAACAACCGTCGATGCCGCTGCTCGTCGGCGCCGCTGGTCTGGCGAATGCGTTGCCGGTTGAGCTTTTTATGCAAGACCGGCAGCGACTGCCGGTGCTGGTGGTAGCCGGTTCGATGAGCGAAGCCACGCGGCGCCAGGTGGATAATGCGCTGTGCCGGGGACGAGCGGAGGTCGTGGAGATTGATGCCGCGCGCATGGTGTCGGATCGCGCTGAGCAGGAAATCGCGTCTGTTGTAGAGCAGGCCTGCGCGCTGTTAAGTCAGCATCGGCATACGATTTTACGCACCAGCCGTCGCGCAGAAGATCGACAGTTAATCGACGCGTTGTGCGAAAAATCCGCAATGAGCCGTCAGCAGTTGGGCGAACAACTGAGCCAGCGGCTTGGCGTCGTCACGTTAAGCATTATCGAACAGGCGCGGATTGGCGGGTTGTTCCTGACCGGCGGCGATATCGCTACCGCCGTCGCTGGCGCGCTTGGCGCTGAAGGTTATCGCATCCAGAGCGAGGTAGCGCCCTGTATTCCCTGTGGAACGTTTGTAAACAGCGAAATTGACGATCTGCCGGTCATTACCAAAGCTGGCGGATTCGGTTCAGACAGTACGTTGTGTGACGCGCTTTATTATATTGAGGAGATGTATTGTGGAGACTAAAATCGTTGCCATTACCATGGGCGATCCGGCGGGCATTGGGCCGGAAATTATTGTTAAAGCGCTAAGCGAAGACGGTCTCAACGGCGCGCCGCTGGTGGTTATTGGATGCCTCGCAACGTTGAAACGTTTACAGGCGAAGGGTATCACGCCGAACGTTGAGCTACGGGCCATTGAACGGGTCGCCGAAGCGCGTTTTGCGCCTGGCATCATGCATGTGATTGATGAGCCGCTGGCGCAGCCGGAGGGGCTGGAGGCCGGAAAAGTTCAGGCACAGGCGGGGGATTTAGCGTATCGCTGCGTAAAGCGCGCAACCGAGTTAGCGTTGCAGGGCGACGTACAGGCTATCGCTACCGCGCCGTTGAATAAAGAGGCGCTGCACCT
This sequence comes from Salmonella enterica subsp. houtenae serovar Houten, assembly GCA_900478215.1. NCBI lineage: Bacteria > Pseudomonadati > Pseudomonadota > Gammaproteobacteria > Enterobacterales > Enterobacteriaceae > Salmonella > Salmonella enterica. The sequence continues at coordinate 3,654,020 of LS483478.1, read as the reverse complement.
GGCGGGGCACAACTATCCGGGCCATACCGAGCTGCTCGCGACCCTGACCCATAGCCGTGATTACGCGATGGTGCTTTACACCGATAAACTGAAAGTGATTCACGTTTCAACCCATATCGCGCTGCGTAAATTCCTTGATACGTTAAGCGCCTCGCGTGTCGAAACGGTGATAAGTATCGCCGATACTTTCCTCAAACGTGTGGGTTACGCTAAACCGCGTATCGCCGTGGCTGGCGTAAATCCTCATGCGGGAGAGAATGGTCTGTTTGGCGATGAAGAGACGCGTATACTGACGCCAGCCATTACCGATGCTCGCGCAAAAGGCATGGACGTTTATGGGCCGTGTCCGCCGGATACCGTGTTTCTCCAGGCTTACGAGGGGCAGTACGATATGGTGGTGGCGATGTACCATGACCAGGGGCATATCCCATTGAAACTGCTTGGATTTTATGATGGCGTGAATATTACTGCGGGGCTGCCGTTTATTCGGACCTCGGCCGATCATGGCACCGCATTTGATATCGCCTGGACGGGAAAAGCAAAATCTGAGAGCATGGCCGTATCGATCAAACTGGCAATGCAACTGGCATAATTCCCTGTTATGAAAGGACAACACCGTCTGGATCTCATTGTGGCGTATCTGAAAAACCATACGCTGGTTACGGTAGAACAGTTGGTTGAGGCGGTTGACGCATCGCCAGCCACTATCCGTCGCGATTTGATCAAGCTGGATGAGCAGGGCGTGATTAGCCGTAGTCATGGCGGCGTGGCGCTGCGGCGTTTTGAACCCGCCCAGCCCACCACTAATGAAAAACAACTGCGTTCGCCGGCTGAAAAACGGGCGATTGCACGCGTTGCCGCATCGCTGGTCAATGCTGGCGATGCCGTCGTGCTGGATGCCGGTACGACAATGATGGAACTGGCGAAATGCTTAACCCATCTTCCGTTGCGGGTCATTACCGTCGATCTGCATATTGCTCTGTTTTTAGCTGAATTCCGGCAAATTGAAGTGACGATTGTCGGCGGTCGTATCGATGACAGCAGCCAGTCCTGCGTCGGCGAGCACGGGCGTAAGTTGTTGCGCAGCGTTTATCCGAATATCGCGTTTATGAGCTGTAATTCGTGGGGGGTAAAAACGGGCGTGACTACTCCAACGGAAGATAAAGCCGGACTTAAACAAGAGATTATTGCTAACGCGCAACGCAAAGTGTTGCTGGCGGATAGCAGTAAGTATGGCGCGCATTCGCTCTTTAATGTGGCGCCGCTTGAGCGTTTTAATGATGTCATTACCGACGTCAATCTTCCGCTGTCGGTACAGTCTGAACTGAAGGAGCGCGCTTTTGCGCTCACGCTGGTGCAGCCGGAGTAACAGCGCCGTCAGGCGCTGTCAGTGGTGAATCAGGCTGCAGAAATATTGCGGCCATAGTAAATCTCGCGCATCTCTTTCCACAGCGCGGCGGTGATCTCCTGGCGTTCGGTTTCAGTAAGATCTTCCGGTTTAGTGTGAAACATGTAGTGCTTAAGATCGAACTCCTTAAGCAGCATCTTGGTATGGAAAATATTTTCCTGATACACGTTTACATCCACCATGTCATACAGCGATTTGATATCTTCCGACATAAAATTCTGAATGGAATTGATCTCATGGTCGATAAAGTGCTTCATGCCGTTGACGTCCCGCGTAAAGCCGCGCACGCGGTAATCGATGGTGACAATATCGGACTCTAGCTGGTGGATCAGGTAATTGAGCGCTTTTAGCGGTGAAATCACGCCGCAGGTTGACACTTCTATGTCGGCGCGGAAGGTGCAAAGCCCGCCTTCCGGATGACTTTCCGGATAGGTATGCACGCAGATATGGCTCTTATCGAGGTGCGCCACCACCGTTTCCGGCAGTGGGCCTGGATGTTCGGTTTGGTCGATAAGTTTCGGGTCAATCGGCTCTTCGCTCACCAGAATCGTAACGCTGGCGCCCTGGGGTTCATAATCCTGACGGGCGATATTCAGGATGTTCGCGCCGATGATGGAGCAGGTTTCCGACAGGATCTCGGTCAGTCGGTTGGCGTTATAGAGTTCATCGATATAGGCGATATAGCCATCGCGCTCTTCTGCGGTTTTGGCGTAGCAGATATCGTAAATACAAAAACTCAGGCTTTTCGTCAGATTGTTAAAGCCATGCAGTTTCAGCTTTTTCAATTTTTATCACCTCCTTAGCGTCACTGTGCGGACAGTGCGTCATGTAGATATTGCGGCAGTGCAAATGCGGCGGCATGAATGGCTGGGTTGTAATAGCGACATTTGAGGCCGGCGGTATGAAAACGCGCCTGAATAATTTCACTCGACAGGTGGCGGAGAGCGTCGTTGTCCGTCGCCCAGGCGAAGGTCATGATGCCGCCATAATAGGTCGGAATCGCCGCCTGGTAGAACCCAACATCGCTGAAGTAATGACTCAGCTTGCGGTGGCTGTCGAGCGCTTCACCCTGTTGCAGGAAGCAAACGCCATTCTGGGCGACAAAAATCCCGCCTGGATTCAGGCAACGCTTACAGCCTTCATAAAAGGCGGAGGTAAACAGGCTTTCGCCGGGGCCGATGGGATCGGTGCAGTCGGAGATGATTACATCGAAGGTCTGGTGGGTTTGATTAACGAAATTCACGCCATCGTCGATCACTAGCGTAAAGCGCGGATCGTCGTAGCTACCTGCACTATGGTTAGGCAAGTATTGACGACAAAATGAGACCACGCCAGCGTCAATCTCCACCATGGTGATAGTTTCAACGTCCTGGTGCCGCGTCACTTCACGCAGCATCGCGCCATCACCGCCGCCGATGATCAGACATGCTTTGCATGACCGTGAGCCAGTAGCGGGACATGGGTCATCATTTCATGGTAGATAAACTCATCGCGTTCGGTGGTCTGCACCACGCCGTCCAGCGCCATCACGCGACCAAAGGCGGCATTTTCAAAGATGATCAAATCCTGGTGATCGGTTTTTTCATGATACAGAACGTTGTCTACGGCAAAGTACTGACCAAACTGGTCGTGTAGCGTTTCATGCCACATCGTATTTTCGGCCATTGGCTGATACCTCCATTGTTAACACCCGTAAAAAAAGGGCGCAACATCATAGCTAACAATGACCGTAGATGCACGGTCATTATTTCAGCAATATATCTTCGTCATGCTTCAAACAACAGGCGCGCTGGCATTACTCGCTCACCCCAGTCTTCATTGCTGTAAGCGCCTGAGGATTTACGGCTTCGCCGCTTTCCTGCCACCTGGATTATGTAGAGTATAGAGAGCAGAGGATTATTTAACGTAGGCTAACAGGCTCAGGGAATCGCGAGCCAGCGCTTTGCATTTTTTAGCGACGGGGATAGCGATGCCGCTAAGATCGCGGTAGCTGTCCTCGCCCAACGATTTCATATCGAAGGTGTCGTAGTTACTAAGGTCCCACTGATTTTGCTGGGCAAAAAAGACCAGCGCACGCCGAATCTGACTGTTAGGTAAATTTTGGTAACCACAGTCATTTTTCAGATAAACGAAAACCGCCGTTAAATCGGCCATATCTTCAGCTTCAGATTCAGTAAGCGCATAGCTATTCGCGCATAAGGCCATCAGGCTGCCAAACAACACGGGTCTGAAAAACATCTTCATTGTTTCTACCACGGCATCAGGGAAAGTCAACGTTAGCATACTGCGGACGTAGCGACGACTTTTATTATTAGAATTGACTGCGGCGTCTTCGCTCTTTGTATTGCTGTCAGGAATGGTAAAGACGTGTTGCTGGCTTGACCTTCCCGTTAGGGGAGGGTCTAAGCTTAGACACCCGCCTGTTCATTATAAGGAAATGATTATGTTACGCCGTGATTTCTTAAAATATTCAGTGGCGCTGGGGGTTGCATCAGCGCTGCCGCTATGGAGCCGCGCCGCTTTTGCCGCCGAACGTCCCGCGTTACCTATTCCTGACCTGTTAACGGCAGATGCGAGCAACCGTATGCAGTTAATTGTTAAAGCCGGTCAGTCGACCTTCGCGGGTAAGAATGCGACGACCTGGGGCTATAACGGTAATTTGCTGGGGCCAGCGGTACAGCTTCACAAAGGAAAAAGCGTAACCGTTGATATCCATAACCAACTGGCTGAAGACACGACGCTTCACTGGCATGGTCTGGAGATCCCTGGCGTCGTTGACGGCGGCCCGCAAGGGATTATTCCCGCAGGCGGAACCCGTTCGGTAACGTTTACGCCGCAGCAACGCGCCGCGACCTGCTGGATTCATCCGCACAAACACGGCAAAACCGGGCGCCAGGTGGCGATGGGCCTTGCCGGACTGGTGCTGATTGAAGATGACGAGATTCGCAAATTGCGCCTGCCGAAACAGTGGGGCATCGACGATGTGCCGGTGATCATTCAGGACAAACGCTTCTCCGCCGATGGCCAGATTGATTATCAACTGGATATCATGACCGCTGCCGTCGGCTGGTTTGGCGATACGCTTCTGACCAATGGCGCTATTTATCCACAGCATTCTGCGCCGAAAGGCTGGTTACGCCTGCGCTTACTGAATGGTTGTAATGCACGTTCGCTGAATATCGCCGCCAGCGATAATCGCCCGCTTTATGTGATCGCCAGCGATGGCGGTCTGCTGGCGGAACCGGTGAAAGTCACCGAGCTGCCGCTATTAATGGGTGAGCGTTTTGAAGTGCTGGTGGATATCAGCGACGGGAAAGCCTTTGATCTGGTGACGTTGCCGGTCAGCCAGATGGGAATGGCGATAGCCCCGTTTGATAAACCGCATCCGGTGATGCGTATCCAGCCGCTGTTGATTACCGCCTCCGGTACGCTGCCGGATACGTTGGCGACGATGCCGGCTTTGCCGTCGTTGGAAGGGTTGACGGTGCGCAACCTGAAACTGTCGATGGACCCGCGCCTTGACATGATGGGGATGCAAATGCTGATGAAGAAATATGGCGCTCAGGCGATGAGCGGCATGGATCATGACAGCATGAACGCGCATATGCAGGGCGGCACTATGGGGCACGGCGAGATGGATCACAGCAACATGAACCATGGCGGGATGAATCATGGTTCGATGGGCAATATGAGTCACGGCGGGACATTCGACTTCCATAACGCCAACTTTATCAATGGCCAGGTATTCGATATGAACAAACCGATGTTCGCGGCGCAGAAAGGCCGGCATGAACGTTGGGTTATCTCCGGTGTGGGCGATATGATGCTGCATCCTTTCCATATTCACGGCACGCAGTTCCGTATTTTGACAGAGAATGGCAAAGCGCCAGCGGCGCACAGAACGGGCTGGAAGGATACGGTACGCGTTGAAGGCGGCATCAGCGAAGTGCTGGTCAAGTTTGATCACGACGCGCCGAAAGAACATGCTTATATGGCGCACTGTCATCTGTTAGAACATGAAGATACGGGGATGATGCTCGGTTTTACGGTATAACTGAGGTATCTGACATGCCGGGTAAGGCGAAGCCGCCACCCGGCAAAAATGCCCGGAACGCGCCGGGCATTACTGTTACTTCGCGTTGTCAGGCAAAGCATAGGCGACGATATAGTCGCCCATCTTCGTACCAAACGAACCGTGTCCCCCGGCCGAAACCACCACGTACTGCTTACCGTTTACCTCATAGGTCATCGGCGTCGCCTGGCCTCCGGCGGGTAAACGTCCCTGCCACAGTTTTTCCCCGTTGCTCATGTTATAAGCGCGCAGGTAATTGTCGGCGGTTGCAGCGATAAACAGGACGTTACCGGCAGTCGAGATCGGCCCGCCCAGCATTGGCATTCCCATGTTAAACGGTACCGGAACCGGCATTGGGAACGGCATACTATCGCGCGGCGTACCTATGCGTTTTTTCCACACAATTTCATTGGTCTTCAGATCCAGTGCGGAAATATAACCCCAGGCCGGTTGCTTACATGGCAGCCCAAACGGTGAAAGGAACGGGTTTAGCGTGACGCCGAACGGTACGCCGTACTGCGGCTGAATACCCGCTTCGGTACCGGTGCCTTTCGCGTCTTTCGGCGGTTCCATCGGATTGCCCGGTCCGCGGGGAATAAGTCTGGAGACAAACGGTAACGCCATTGGGTTAGCGATAGCAACCTGACGGTCCGGATCGACGGAAATACCACCCCATTCAAACATCCCCAGGTTGCCAGGGAATACCAGCGTGCCCTGCTCGGACGGCGGAGTGAAGATACCTTCATAGCGTAACTGGTGGAACATAACGCGGCACACCAGTTGGTCGAACATGGTCGCGCCCCACATATCTGCGCCGGAGAGATCCTTTTTCGGGCGGAATGTTAAATCAGAAAATGGCTGGGTTTTAGCGACATAGTCGCCTTTCGCCGCGCCCTGCGGTACCGGTTTTTCCGGGGCAGGCACGACCAGTTCGCCATTACGTCTGTCCAGCACAAAGATATTACCGGTTTTAGCTGGCGCATAAATAACCGGAACGGTTTTACCGTCAACGGTAATATCCGCCAGCGTCGGCTGTGCCGGCAGGTCCATATCCCACAGATCGTGATGGACGGTCTGATAACTCCATGCCAGTTTCCCGGTGGCGGCATTCAGCGCCAGAATGGAGCTGGCATAACGCTCCTGTTCCGGCGTGCGGTTACCGCCCCAGATATCCGGCGTGGTCACGCCCATCGGCAGATAAACCAGATCCAGCTTCGCATCATAGGCGGCAGGCGCCCACGAGTTCGGCGAGTTAAAGGTAAAAGAGTGTTCATCGGACGGAATCGCGTTCGGATCTTTCGCTCCCGGGTCGAAAGCCCACATCAGTTTTCCGGTATTAACATCAAAGCCGCGGATAACGCCGGACGTTTCACGGGTGGAGAAGTTATCCGTGACCGAACCGGCAATCACGATGGTTTTATCGGTGATAATCGGCGGCGACGTCGGCTCATACAGCCCCGGCGTGGTGTCCGGCATATTGGTTTGCAGATTCAGGACGCCTTTATTGGCGAAGGTTTCACACAGCTTACCCGTTTCGGCATTCACCGCGAAAAGGCGACCGTCGTTGACCGGGAGGATAATGCGGCGCGGACAGTCGGCGATAACCTCCGGCGAGGCGTTATCCGCTTTGGCCTCATGATAAGAGACGCCACGGCAGGTAACGTGCTGGAAGGACTCATTAGTCTTCAGTTGGGGATCAAAATGCCACTTCTCCTTACCGCTGGCGGCGTCCAGCGCGAACAGACGTTGGTGGGCCGTACACAGGTAGAGCGTGTCACCGACTTTAATCGGCGTCACTTCGTTGGTGATTTCGCCTGGATCGTTTGGCTGTTTTAGATCGCCGGTGCGGAAGACCCACGCTTCTTTCAGTTGGTGAACGTTATCCGCGTTGATCTGTTTTAGCGGCGAGTAGCGTTGGCCCTCCTGATTACGGCCGTAGGCTGGCCAGTCCTCGTCGGCGATTGGCGAGCTTGTTTCAGCAGGTGTGGCGTCGGCGCGAAGCGTACCATTTATTTCCTGCGGATCGTTGAAGCCAGCCCATGTCAGAATGCCGCCGCTGATCAGCAGCGCCACGACCAGCGCCGCCACTGCGCCGTTGGAAGGTATCACCAGTCGATGCCAGACAAACGGCAATATTAGCCAGATGCCGAAAAATACCAGGATATCGCTACGCGGCGTGAGCGCCCAGAAGTCGAACCCGACTTCCCACACGCCCCAAATCATTGTCGCCAGCAGCAGGGCGGCATACAGCCACAGCGCGGCGCGTTTACTGCGCCATAGCAACCCGGCTACGACCAGCATCACGACGCCCGCGATGGGGTAGTACCAGGAACCGCCAATGGCGGCCAGCCAGACACCTCCGATAAGAAGATACAGCCCGCAAAGCGCTGCGAAGAGGGCCGTCAGCGTCACGAGTAATCGTGGCGATCGTGCGTTATTTTCTGCCATAAAAAGACACCATCCCAAATTGTTAATTTTTTAGTAGCAATTAAGTATAGGAATTAACATGTGTGATCGTCATCACAAAATGAGCTTTATTATCAAATGCCGCGAATGAATACGTTTGCTGGTATACTGCGTGCCTTGCGCGTCAATGCGGCGTTATTATCAACCGGCATTGAGTGATTTGTTTTTAAATCATATGGTTATAAATATGAAACATACTGTAGAAGTCATGATCCCCGAAGCGGAGATCAAAGCACGTATTGCCGAACTGGGGCGTCAGATTACCGAACGTTATGAAGACAGCGGCAGTGAAATGGTGCTGGTTGGTCTGTTGCGTGGCTCATTTATGTTTATGGCGGACCTGTGTCGTGAAGTACAGGTTCCTCATGAAGTCGATTTTATGACCGCCTCCAGCTATGGTAGCGGCATGTCTACCACTCGCGACGTGAAAATCCTGAAAGATCTGGATGAGGATATTCGCGGTAAAGACGTGCTGATTGTTGAAGACATTATTGACTCCGGTAACACGCTGTCGAAGGTTCGTGAAATCCTGGGCCTGCGCGAGCCGAAGTCGCTGGCGATTTGTACGCTACTGGATAAGCCATCCCGCCGTGAAGTGAATGTCCCGGTAGAGTTTATCGGCTTCTCTATCCCTGATGAGTTCGTCGTGGGCTACGGTATTGACTACGCCCAGCGTTACCGCCATCTACCGTATGTCGGTAAAGTGGTGCTGCTGGACGAATAAGAGCAGAAATGCCGGATAGCGTCGCTAAAGCGACTTATCCGGCCTGATGATTTATTCGTGGTTAATATATTTCAGACTTAGGGCAGAAATCCCCTTGTGATAGCCGTGCTCCAGGGTTTCCCTGTTGGTGGCTGTGACGTCAAGATCGCGCAGCAGGCCATCGTTAATACTGTATGCCCAACCATGAATGGTCACATTCTGCCCGCGTTTCCACGCGGATTGCATAATGGTGGAATGCCCCAGATTATAGACCTGTTCCATGACATTCAATTCGTAGAGCGCGTCCAGACGTCGCTCTTCGGGCATTTTTCCCAACAGCGAGCTATGTTTAAGCCAGATGTCGCGGATATGTAGCAGCCAGTTGTTAATCAAGCCCAGTTCAGGGTTTTCTACTGCAGCCTTGATACCGCCGCAACCAGAGTGGCCGCAAATGATAATATGCTCAACTTCCAGAACATCTACCGCATACTGAACCACGGAGAGACAGTTCAGATCGGTGTGAATCACCAGGTTAGCCACATTACGGTGAACAAATAATTCGCCCGGTTCAAGACCGGTTAAACGTTCTGCGGGAACGCGGCTGTCGGAACATCCAATCCATAGAAAGCGCGGTTTTTGCGCTTGCGCCAGTTTCTCAAAAAATCCGGGGTCCTCTTCCACCAGCATTTTTGACCATAGTGCATTGTTGCTGATGAGTGTATCTATGTCTTTCATGGAGGTTAACGACCTGTAACCAAATAAGTGCGTTGGTCTAATATAGGGCAACTCCGTAATTATTTAAACCATATATAAAGTGTAAGAACGTAACGTAAGTGAGAATTTATGACCATTGCGCTGGAACTTCAACAACTTAAGAAAACCTATCCCGGCGGCGTTCAGGCGCTGCGCGGCATAGATTTGCAGGTCGAAGCGGGGGATTTTTACGCGCTTCTGGGGCCAAATGGAGCAGGGAAATCGACCACCATCGGTATTATCAGCTCATTGGTTAACAAAACGTCCGGGCGTGTTAACGTTTTTGGTTATGACCTGGAAAAAGACGTGGTTAACGCCAAACGACAGCTTGGGCTGGTACCACAGGAATTTAACTTTAACCCGTTTGAAACGGTGCAACAGATTGTGGTGAATCAGGCCGGTTATTACGGCGTGGAGCATAAAGAGGCGGTTTTACGCAGTGAAAAGTATCTAAAACAGCTTGATCTGTGGGAAAAACGCAATGAGCGCGCGCGGATGCTTTCTGGTGGAATGAAGCGCCGCCTGATGATTGCCCGCGCGCTGATGCATGAGCCCAAGCTATTGATTCTCGACGAGCCGACGGCGGGCGTTGATATCGAATTGCGCCGCTCGATGTGGGGGTTTCTGAAAGATTTAAACGCCAAAGGCACGACGATTATTCTTACTACCCACTATCTGGAAGAGGCGGAAATGCTGTGCCGCAATATTGGTATTATTCAGCACGGCGAGCTGGTGGAAAACACGTCCATGAAAAATCTGCTTTCCAAGCTAAAGTCGGAGACGTTTATTCTGGACTTAGCGTCGAAAAGCCCGCTACCTAAGCTGGCGGGTTATCAATATCGTCTGGTGGATACCTCGACTCTGGAAGTTGAAGTGTTACGCGAGCAGGGGATCAATAGCGTCTTTAGCCAACTGAGCGAGCAGGGAGTTCAGGTATTAAGTATGCGTAATAAAGCCAACCGTCTGGAAGAGTTGTTTGTGTCGTTGGTGCATGAAAAACAAGGAGATCGCGCATGATGCAGCTTTACTGGGTTGCCCTTAAAAGCATCTGGGCGAAAGAGATCCACCGCTTTATGCGGATCTGGGTGCAAACGCTGGTACCGCCCGTCATCACCATGACGCTCTATTTTATTATTTTCGGCAATCTGATCGGTTCGCGCATCGGCGAAATGCATGGTTTTAGCTATATGCAATTTATTGTGCCGGGGCTGATTATGATGGCGGTCATTACTAACTCCTATGCCAATGTGGCGTCGTCATTTTTTAGCGCTAAGTTTCAGCGTAATATTGAGGAGCTACTGGTCGCGCCAGTACCGACGCATGTGATCATCGCCGGGTTTGTCGGCGGTGGCGTGGCGCGCGGGCTGTGCGTAGGGATTTTGGTGACGGCGATTTCGCTCTTTTTCGTGCCTTTCCAGGTACACTCCTGGGTATTTGTCGCCCTTACCCTGATTCTGACTGCGATACTGTTCTCGTTGGCCGGACTGCTGAACGCCGTGTTTGCGAAAACCTTTGACGATATTAGCCTGATCCCAACTTTTGTGCTGACGCCGCTGACTTACCTCGGTGGGGTGTTTTACTCGTTGACGTTGCTGCCGCCGTTCTGGCAGGGGCTGTCGCACCTGAATCCGATCGTCTACATGATAAGCGGCTTTCGTTATGGTTTCCTCGGTATCCATGATGTGCCGCTGGTGACGACGTTTGGCGTACTGGTGATCTTTATCGCCGCTTTCTATCTGCTGTGCTGGTCGCTGATCCAGCGTGGCCGCGGTTTGCGTAGCTGATACGGTTCTCCTCTTCTCCTGGCGGGAAGAGGAGACTTTTGACGGCTGTCATCATTCTTAATTTATCACCCTGATAAACTACTTGTCTGCTAAGGAGGTAGGCTATGTTAGGTTGGGTGATCACCTGCCATGACGATCGCGCACAGGATATGCTTGATCGCCTGGAGAAAAAAAATGGTCCGCTGTCGCAATGTCGGGCGGTCAATTTTTGGCACGGCCTGAGTTCGAATATGCTGAGCCGCATGATGTGTGATGCCCTCCATGCCACAGACTCCGGTGAAGGCGTGATATTTTTAACTGATATTTCCGGCGCGGCGCCTTATCGTGTGGCGTCGTTGATGAGCCATAAACATTCTCAATGCGAAGTCATTTCAGGTGTCAGCTATTCATTAATGGAGGAAATGCTTCCTTTACGGGAGTCGATGAGCAGCTCAGCATTTCGCGACCAGATTGTCGCGCTTGGCGCACCGGATGTCACCAGCCTCTGGCATCAGCAGCAGAAAAATCCGCCTTTTGTATTGCTGCATGATTTGTATGAGTTTTGATCAATAACATTGGCGACGCTTTTGCTACAATAAGGGCGTTTTCTCGCCTCGGTTATGACATATGGTTATGCGCGTTGTTCTGATCTTGCTGTTCTTTTTCACCGGTAATGTGTTTGCCGCGTTGCCCGCTCGTTATATGCAAACGACGAAAGACGCCGCCATCTGGTCGCAGGTTGGCGACAGAATGGTGACCGTGGGGAATATTCGCGCCGGACAGATTCTTTCCGTAAAGCCTGTTGCGGCTGATTATTATGCCTTTAAATTCGGCTTCGGTATGGGGTTTATTGATAAAGGCCATCTGGAGCCCGTGCAGGGAAAACGAAAGGTGGAAGATGGCCTGGGCGATCTCAACAAGCCGCTCAGTAATCAGAATCTGGTGACCTGGAAGGATACGCCGGTATATAACGCGCCGGACATCAGTAGCGCTCCGTTTGGCGTACTGGTGGATAATTTGCGTTACCCCATTATTAGCAAGCTGAAAGGCAGGCTACATCAAACCTGGTATCAAATTCGTATTGGCGACAGACTGGCTTATATTAGCGCCCTGGATGCCCAGGAAGACAACGGCATTCCGATTTTGACCTATCATCACATCTTGCGTGATGAAGAGAATACCCGTTTTCGTCATACTTCCACCACGACTTCGGTTAGGGCATTCAGTAACCAAATGACCTGGCTTCGCGATCGCGGTTATGCCACGTTGACGATGTATCAACTGGAGGATTACATCCAGAATCGCGCTAATTTCCCGGCGCGCGCGGTGGCTATCACGTTTGATGATGGTTTAAAGTCGGTGAGCCGCTATGCGTATCCGGTATTGAAGCAGTACGGTATGAAAGCGACGGCATTTATTATTTCATCGCGTATTAAGCGCCATCCGCAAAAATGGAATCCTAAGTCGCTGCAATTTATGAGCGTGTCTGAATTACGCATGATAAGCGATGTTTTTGATTTTCAGTCACATACTCACTTTTTACACCGGGTAGACGGGCACCGGCGCCCGGTTTTATATAGCCGCAGCTACCACAATATTCTGTTTGATTTTGAACGCTCGCGGCGGGCGCTCGCACAGTTTAATCCGCACGTTCTGTATCTTTCTTATCCTTTTGGCGGCTATAACACGACCGCGATCAACGCGGCAAAAGATGCCGGATTTCATATGGCGGTAACGACGGTGAAAGGGAAGGTGAAGCCGGGGGATAATCCGTTCTTATTAAAACGCCTGTATATTTTAAGAACGGATTCGCTGGAAACAATGTCGCGGCTGATTAGCAACCAGCCTCAGGGGTAGTATAATCAGGCAACCTGAACCGGAATGGCTTTCGCGGTGCGCTTCATTTCGTTTTCGCCTTCGAAGTAAGCCACTTTTGGCTGCCAGGCGCGTGCTTCTTCATCGCTCATGGTGACAAAGCTGGCGATAATGACAATATCGCCTACGGAAGCGCAATGTGCCGCTGCGCCGTTGACGGAGATGATTTTAGAGCCACGCTCTGCAGCAATCGCATAGGTTGAGAAGCGCTTACCATTTGACACATTCCAGATATCAATGGCTTCGTTTTCCAGAATTCCAGCCGCGTCGAGAAAATCCTGATCAATAGCGCAGGAGCCTTCGTAATGCAGGTCAGCCTGGGTCACTTTGACGCGATGGAGCTTACCTTGCAACATTGTGCGAATCATAACGTCTACCTTTAACTCTTATCAATGACGAAACAGGCGGCGCCTGCGTTGAGAAAATTTTCGGGCAGTATTGCCCGATTTTTACGGGATGTCTATACCTGTCATCCTCCAGGTTGCAGGCACATTGATACCGCCCGTGATTTCCAGACGATTCATCTGCCCGCGGATCTCCGGGCGATCTGCGATCGTGATACGCTGCAACTGGCGCCAGCGAGACTTGATGCAGTTGCTGGACAGGTCGGTAACGCTCTTACGCGCGGAGTACACTACCGAAAGTCAGGTGATTACGTTGCTAAACTATACATTGCGTAGCGGTCAAACTGACCAACCAGCCATATTCTACAGGGAACTGGCGAACAGAACGCTGCAGGGCGAATCTATGATGACGCTGGTCGAGTGGTTTGAAGCGCATGGCGTGCGGAAAGGCATCCCAAAAGGCGTCGAGAAAGGGGAAAGGGAAGCGGCGCGTCGCCGCGCGAATGCTGCAAAACGGCTTGTCGCGCAGATGACGGAGTCAACGGATGACGAGATCGCGCGTCTCATTAACTGGCGCTAACAGTCGCTGGCGCCAGTCGATGCTGGCTAGCTTAACGCCACAACCTGGTTATCGATAAGCCGTGCTTGTCCGAGCCATGCCGACATCAGGATCACCGCGCGTTGAGTGGCGTCCGTTAGTTCGAATAGCGTGTCGGCATCGCGGATCTGGATATCATCAGGGCGGAAGCCTTTTTCCTTTAACTCCTGGCCTGCGATAGCAATGATCTCTTCAAGGTCGCGCTCCCCGGCTTGTAATTTTTCGCCTAAATTACTCATCACTTTATATAAAACCGGCGCTATCTTACGTTGCTCTACCGTCAGGTAGCCGTTACGCGAACTAAGCGCCAGTCCGTCTTTAGCGCGGACGATAGGTACGCCGACGATCTCAATATCATAGCCCATATCGGCGACCATTTTGCGGATCAATGCCAGTTGCTGGAAATCCTTCTCGCCAAAGCAGGCGAGATCCGGTTGGATCAGATTGAACAGCTTGCTGACGATGGTGGAAACGCCGCGGAAGTGTCCCGGACGGCTGGCGCCTTCCAGCATGGTGGAGAGGCCGGGAACGTCAACATACGTTTGTCCTTCCGCACCCTGCGGATAGATCTGGTCCGGAGCCGGGGCAAATATGATATCGACTTTGCGCTTATTCAGCTTTTCACAATCTTCCTGCAACGTGCGTGGATAGCGCGTCAGATCGTCCGGGCGATCAAACTGCATCGGGTTGACGAAGATACTGGCCACTACCACATCAGCGCGGTCTCTAGCTTCATCAATAAGTTTCATATGTCCATCATGCAAGTTACCCATCGTTGGCACCAGCGCAATACGTTTGCCTTCCAGACGCAAACGGCGGATATGCTGGCGCAGCAGCGGCAGGGTTTCAATAATTAACACACCGTGACTCCTTGAGTTGCCTGATAATCTGTAGGCCTGATAAGCGTAGCGCCATCAGGCAGTTGGGCGGGTGGCGACGCAAAAGCATCCTCTCCGGCCTACAAATGCTCTCAGTCGGAAAATTAATGGAAACTGTGTTCTTCGCCCGGATAAACGCTGGACGCGACTTCAGCCATATACTGCCGTACGGCGGCGCGTATGTCGCCCGCTTCGGCGAGGAAATTTTTCGCAAATTTAGGGATATGCCCGCCAGTAATGCCGAAGGCGTCATGCATGACGAGGATCTGCCCGTCGGTGACATTACCCGCGCCGATGCCGATCACCGGGATGCGTAAGGCTTCGGTGACGCGTTTCGCCAGCTCGACCGGCACGCACTCCAGCACCAGTAGTTGTGCGCCCGCCGCTTCCAGCGCCAGAGCATCACTGAGCAGTCGATCGCCCGCATCACCGCGCCCCTGAACTTTGTAACCGCCAAAAATATTGACCGACTGCGGCGTTAGCCCCAGATGACCGCACACCGGTACCGCACGTTCGGTCAGCATTTTCACGGTATCGGTAAGCCATGCGCCGCCCTCGATTTTGACCATATTGGCCCCCGCGCGCATCACGACGGCGGCGTTCTCGAAGGTTTGTTCCGGCGTAGCGTAAGCCATAAACGGCAGATCGGCGAGCAGCAGGCAGTTCGGCGCGCCGCGACGTACCGCGCGAGTGTGGTAGGCGATATCTTCCACGGTCACCGGCAACGTGGAGTCGTGCCCCTGTACCGTCATGCCCAGCGAGTCGCCGACCAGCATCACACTCAGTCCTTCATCGGCGAACAGTTTGGCAAAACTGTAATCGTAGGCGGTAATGGTGGCGAAGCGTTTTTTTTCTTGCTTATACTTTTGCAGCAGGGCGATAGTGGTAGGTTTCATAACGTTTCCTGATGGTAAAGTTCATATTTACCGGCATTCTAACAGTCATATCCAGGGGGGCAATTGATTTAAGCAATCGATTGGCATGACAGCAGTAAACGCTAAAGAAAGGAGCATATCCTTTACCAGCCGGCAGGTTTTTCTACTGCCAGAAATGTCAGTTGCTGTCGCAGGGGGAGTCCATCGGGGAAAACCAGATCGGGAGCAATTTCAAACAGCGGCCACAGCATAAAGCCACGGTTTTTCATGTCGTAGTGCGGTACTGTCAGACGTTCGGTATGAATCACGCTATCGCCAAACAGCATAATATCAAGGTCCAGCGTACGCGGCCCCCAGCGTTCTGCTTTGCGTGTGCGGCCCTGCTGCAGTTCAATGCGCTGGGTATGGTTGAGCAGCGCTTCTGCGCTGAGCGCCGTATCCAGCGCCACCGCGGCGTTCAGGTAGTCAGGCTGATCCTGTGGACCAAGCGGCGGCGTGCGGTAAAACGAAGAGACCGCGACGATACGGCTATCGGGAATATCGGCGATAGCCTGCAGGGCAGCATTGACCTGCTCCAGCGGAGAGGCCAGATTACTGCCAAGCGCGATATACGCGATCGTCATACGGTGCCCTCGCGACGCGGCGCTTTTCGGCGCGGACGTGAACGGCGGCGGCGTGGCGCAGGATCGTCGTCCAGCTCGTTGAGCATCCCTTTTTGCTCCGGCGGCGCGGAAGCCTGAAACTCGCCCCACCACTGCGCCAGACGTTGCAGTTCAGTATTATTTTCCACCTGAGCGCGCAGCTCCAGCAAATCAAATGCGGCGCGGAATTTCGGATGTTCCATCAGCTTCCAGGCGCGTTTGCCCTGACGTCGCGACATCCGTAACTGAAGCTGCCAGATATCACGGGTAAGCGTGGTAAGGCGTTTCGGGATCGCCAGTGAACGGCAGGCTTCATCCAGCACGTCATTCATGGCCAGCGCGAAAGCATCGTAATAGGCAAGGCCGCTCTCCTGCGCGATTTTTTGCGCCATCTCCAGCAGCGGATACCAGAACATGGCGGCAAACAAGAATGCCGGGTTAACGCGCATCTCGTTACGGATGCGGTTATCCGTATTCTTCAACACCTGTGCAATGATGCGTTCCATTGCGCTGTCGCCGTTTTCGGTGAAATAACGCGTAATGGTGGGAAACAACGGCTGGAAGAGGTTGTATTCCCGCAGTTGTTGATAGGTTTCAAAACCGTTCCCTGCCTGCAACAATTTCAGCGACTCTTCGAACAGGCGCGCGGGAGGAATGTCGTTTAGCAAGGTTGCCAGACGCGGGATTGGCTCAGCCGTTTCAGGGCTAATACGCATATGGAGCTTCGCGGCGAAACGTACGGCGCGCAGCATCCGAACCGGATCTTCGCGGTAGCGCGTTTCCGGATTGCCGATCAGACGAATCACGCCTTCTTTCAGATCCTGCATCCCGCCGACGTAATCACGCACGGTAAAATCCGCCACGCTGTAGTAAAGGCTGTTGATGGTGAAATCGCGGCGCTGAGCATCTTCTTCGATAGAGCCGAAGATATTATCGCGCAGCAGCATACCGTTTTGCCCACGCTGGGAAGTAGTACGGTCACTTTCACTGCCTTCATGATGACCACGAAACGTTGCCACTTCGATAATTTCCGGGCCAAACATTACGTGAGCCAGGCGAAAACGACGCCCTACCAGACGGCAATTGCGGAATAATTTCCGTACCTGATCCGGTGTTGCGTTGGTGGTCACGTCGAAATCCTTCGGCTTTTTGCCGAGCAGGAGATCGCGGACGCCGCCGCCGACCAGGTAAGCTTCATAACCCGCTTTGTTCAGTCGGTACAGTACCTTGAGGGCATTTTCACTGATATCTTTGCGGGAGATAGCGTGCTGTTCACGCGGGATAATCGTCATGTGTGGACGGGCGACGGCTTGTTCTGCCTCGCTCTCCTCGCGGCTTAACACCTTACGGCAAAAATTAGCGACTCGGGTAAAAATAGCGCACCTCGGTAGTGTCATACATTAATAAGATCAACTGACTCTGTGTCTTTCGCATTACGGCAAACGGACGTAAAAGAACAACGCGACCCGGGCTGTAAGCATCATTAACGCCGCAGCGATGCGAAAGACGATGAGTAAAAATAGCGGCTAATCATAGCTCAGCGAGACGCATTTGAGAATGCCGGATTTACATTAGCCGATGTGGGTACGGCTGTAAGCCTCCAGTGCGCCACCGCAAAGCGCAGCAACTCCTCAACAGACATCTCCTGCCACGCTACGACGGCACGCTGGCCCAAAAAGCGTAATGCCTGGACAAGTACCGGGCGCGGATCGCCCGTTGGAAGCGCAGGGGCATGATTTTGTTTGGAAAGTTTAGCGCCTTGTTCGTTGAGTGCCAACGGAAGATGAATGTAACCCGGCGCGCGCCAGCCAAACTGCTTATACAGCGAAAGTTGTCGGACGGTCGGTTCGATTAAATCCGCGCCGCGGACGATCTCCGTCACTCCCTGAAAATGATCGTCAACCACCACGGCCAGATTATAAGCAAACAGTCCGTCGCGGCGGTGGATAATAAAATCTTCGCCGGCCAGTTGAGGGTCGGCCTGGATGTCGCCGCGCAAGACATCATAGAAACGCATCACCGGATGCTGCTGTTTAATTCTGACGGCGGCATTCTCCGGCCCGTGGCATAACGTCCGGCAATGGCCGTCGTAAATACCGCCCAGACGTTGAATGCGCGAACGGGGACAGGTGCAGTAGTAGCTCAGTCCCTGCTCGTGAAGCCAGGCCAGCGCCTCGCGATAGGCCTCATGACGCTGTGATTGCCATAAGACCTCGCCATCCCAGTGCAGGCCGTAATGTTCCAGCTGGCGCAGAATGGTCGCTGCGGCACCGGGAACTTCACGCGGGGGATCGATATCCTCTATGCGAACGCGCCAGACTCCGCGTTGCGCACGGGCTTGTAGATAGCTGCCGAGGGCGGCGATTAATGAGCCGAAGTGCAGTTCGCCGGAGGGCGACGGCGCGAAACGGCCAATATAGTGTGAGTCACTCATGCTGCGGGCAATAAAGAATAAGGCGGGAAAACTCCCGCCTGTCATAAATAGGGTAGAAACGAACGGGATTAACCCGCCATCTGTTTTTCGCGAATTTCAGCCAGCGTTTTGCAGTCGATGCACAGATCGGCTGTCGGACGCGCCTCCAGGCGGCGGATACCAATCTCCACCCCGCAGGACTCGCAATAACCGAAGTCTTCATCTTCCACTTTCTTCAGCGTCTTCTCGATCTTTTTGATCAGTTTGCGCTCACGGTCACGATTACGTAACTCCAGGCTAAACTCCTCTTCCTGCGCGGCGCGATCGACCGGATCGGGGAAGTTGGCGGCTTCGTCCTGCATGTGCGTCACAGTGCGATCGACTTCATCCCGGAGTTGATTACGCCATGCTTCAAGAATACGCTTGAAGTGCGATAGCTGGGCTTCGTTCATATACTCTTCGCCCGGTTTCTCCTGGTACGGCTCCACCCCAGCGATGGCGAGAATACTCAGGGACGATGTTTTACGGTTTTGCCCTTCTTGCATGTTGCTTCTCCTTAACACGCACTATCGATCCCCATGTTCGGGGGAAAATCAGGTCGCTATAAATAGCAGATGCTTTTCCGGATAGCAATTATCTAAACGTAACACTTGACAACCCTGTGAGGAAAAGCGTATTTACGCACGCGGCCAGAATACTTATTAATCAGGCTGTTATTCCACTACAACGTTATGGGTACTGGTTCGTTCAGTTCCATCTTTGTGGCTGAAAGTTCTGCTTTATAAGCTAAAACTTCCACGCCTTTATTCTGAGCCTCGCTCAATAGCTGCGCGTATTTTATATCGATATGACGTGCGGGTGAAAAACGTGTAATGGCGGAGTGCAGCACCGCGAACAACACCACCGCGCGATGACCTGCCGCCGCAACGCCCATCAACTCCCGAAGATGTTTTTGCCCTC
Organism: Salmonella enterica subsp. houtenae serovar Houten; assembly: GCA_900478215.1. Classification (NCBI taxonomy): domain Bacteria; kingdom Pseudomonadati; phylum Pseudomonadota; class Gammaproteobacteria; order Enterobacterales; family Enterobacteriaceae; genus Salmonella; species Salmonella enterica. Next base: position 3,634,271 of record LS483478.1, on the reverse strand, counting down.
GTTCGGTGATGGCGTCGGGAAAATAACCGTTTTCTTTTTCCGCTAACGTGACCGATTTCACTTCAATATAGCAGTCTGGGCGGAAATCTGCCTGTAACATAAAATCTATACGGCTGCGTTCAGCGCCATATTTGACTTCACTTTTCAGAATATTGTACCCCGCCAGCTCCGGCAGGCGATTCTCTTGAATCGCTTCTTTCGTTAGCCGGTTCGCCCGCAGCGTATTCACACAAATGAATGCGCCGGATTGCGTTTCAGTCAGTTCCCAGGTGTGCGGGTATTTGCGTTTAGTATTTTCTGATGTCGAATACCAGACGGTATCGCCGGGCGTGGCGCAGCCGGTCATTGCGCCGGTATTGGGACAGTGCAGCGTGAGCGCCGTACCATCAGGGGTGATCACATCGGCTAAGAAACGTTTATAGCGCTGGATAAGCGTAGCGCGTTGTAAAGGGGGGGAGAATAGCATTGGCATTCCTTCATTATTATTCGCTCAGCGTCCAGCGCTGCAGTTCGGCGTAGCGGGTGCGGCCTTGCCCGTACGAAGAGGCGTAAAGCGCAAACGACGTGACCGGAAATGACCAGCAAAAGCCCGGCGGCGGGATAGCCACCGCATGGCTGACGTCACGCAGAAGCGTAATATGCGGGTGAAAAGGCTGCGGGCTTTGGTAACAACCGCTGCGGGCGGCCTGCGCGCGCAGCATATTGGCTAACTGCAACAACCCGCGCGGCGGCTGGCGCATTCCCAGCCACACAACGCGCGAACGCAGCCACTGACCGGCGTCATCCAGATGCAGCGTAAAGCCCGGTTGGCGAATTCGTCCGGCTAACTGCGCCAGCGCACGCTGCTTATCGTCACTGACGTCGCCTAAAAAGGCCAGCGTCAGGTGTAAGTTCGCCGCCGCGACGGGGCGCCCGTCTTCAGCCGCAAAATGGGCGGCGCGCCAGGCGATAATTTGTGCGCGCGCCTCGTTGGGTAAGTCAATAGCGAAAAACAGCCTTTTTGGCTCAGACATAGGGAGACTCGGTTATGGATTAACACGATGCTACAATGCGGCGCAAAGAAAGTTAACCCCGTGGAGCCGTTTGTGACGTCATTGCCCGTTGCCGCCGTATTGCCTGAATTGTTGACAGCCCTAAAAACCGCGCCGCAGGTTTTGTTGTCCGCGCCTACCGGGGCGGGGAAATCCACCTGGTTGCCGTTGCAACTTCTGCAACAGGGCTCGGTTGCGGGGAAAATCCTCCTGCTTGAACCGCGTCGTCTGGCGGCGCGTAATGTCGCGCAGCGTCTGGCGGAGGGGGTGAATGAAAAGCCTGGCGAAACGGTAGGCTACCGGATGCGCGCGCAAAGCTGCGTGGGGCCGCGTACCCGGCTGGAAGTGGTGACAGAAGGCGTATTGACCAGAATGATTCAGCGCGATCCCGAATTAAGCGGCGTGGGGCTGGTGATACTGGATGAATTTCATGAGCGCAGTTTACAGGCGGATTTAGCTCTGGCGCTGCTGCTGGATATCCAGCAAGGACTTCGTGACGATCTCAGGCTGTTAATTATGTCTGCGACGCTGGATAACAATAGACTTTGTCAGCGACTGCCCGAGGCGCCGACGATCGTCTCGGAGGGGCGCGCGTTTCCGGTGGCGCGACGTTATCAGCCGCTGGCGGCGCATTTGCGTTTTGATGAAGCCGTCGCGATGGCGACAGCGGAACTACTGCGCAATGAAAGCGGCTCTCTGCTGCTATTTTTACCCGGCGTAGGCGAAATTCAGCGCGTTCATGAACATTTGGCGTCGCGGGTAGGGAGCGATGTTCTGCTTTGCCCTCTGTATGGCGCATTGTCTCTGGAGGCGCAACGTAAAGCGATTGTCCCTGCGCCGGCCGGGATGCGTAAAGTTGTGCTGGCGACGAACATTGCCGAAACCAGTTTGACGATTGAAGGGATTCGTCTGGTCGTCGATAGCGCTCAGGAACGCGTGGCGCGATTCGACGCGCGAACGGGACTGACGCGGCTGGTGACACAGCGTATAAGTCAGGCGTCAATGACGCAGCGTGCGGGGCGCGCCGGACGACTGGCGCCGGGTATCTGTTTACATCTGCTGGCAAAAGAACAGGCGGAGCGGGCGGCGGCGCAAAGCGATCCGGAAATCTTACACAGCGATCTCTCCGGTGTGTTGATGGAGGTGTTGCAGTGGGGATGTCACGATCCGGCATCGTTGTTCTGGCTGGACAGGCCGCCGGAAGCGAATCTCCAGGCCGCCCGCCGTTTATTATTGATGTTAGGCGCGCTGGAGGGCGATCGATTAAGCGCGCGGGGCCGGAAAATGGCGGCAATGGGTAACGATCCGCGCCTGGCGGCGATGTTAGTCAACGCCGGCGAGGGTGATAGCGCCGCCACCGCCGCTATGCTCGCGGCCATCCTTGAGGACCCGCCGCGCGGCGGCGGTACGGATTTAAGCGTGGTATTTTCGCGGCGACTGCCGGGCTGGCAGCAGCGTAGCCAGCAACTTTTAAAACGGCTGCAGGTGCGCAATGGCGAGCCGGATAGCGCGCTTATCGCGCCGCTGCTGGCTCGCGCATTCAGCGACCGCATCGCGCGGCGTCGCGGTCAGGAAGGGCGCTATCAGTTAGCCAATGGCATGGGGGCGATGTTAGATGCGGATGACGCGTTGGGACGTCATGAATGGCTGATCGCGCCGCTGTTGCTGCAAGGCAGCGCCTCGCCGGACGCCCGAATATTGTTGGCGCAGCCGCTGGATATCGCCTCGCTGATTCAGGCGTGTCCTGATTTACTGCGCCAGTCTGATACGGTTGAATGGGACGAGGCGCAGGGAACGTTGAAAGCGTGGCGCAGAATGCGTATTGGGCAGTTGACGGTTAACGTTCAGCCGCTGGCGAAGCCGTCTGAAGAGGTGCTTCATCAGGCGATGCTGAACGGCATCCGCGATAAAGGTCTGGCCATCCTTAACTGGACGCCGGAAGCGGAGCAGTTCCGTCTGCGTCTGCACTGTGCGGCGAAATGGCTGCCGGAATATGATTGGCCTGCCGTGGATGAGGCGTCGCTGCTGGCGACTCTGGAAAACTGGTTGCTGCCGCACATGACAGGGGTACAGTCATTACGCGGGCTGAAATCCCTGAATGTGGCTCAGGCGTTACGGGGACTGCTTAACTATCCCATGCAGCAACGTCTGGATAGTGAACTGCCTGGGCATTACACTGTGCCGACGGGAAGCCGAATAACGATTCGTTATCATGAAGATAACCCGCCCGCACTGGCGGTCAGAATGCAGGAAATGTTCGGCGAGGCAAGTACGCCGACGCTTGCGCAGGGGCGAGTACCGCTGGTGCTGGAACTGCTTTCGCCCGCGCAGCGGCCGCTACAGATTACGCGCGATTTAAGCGCTTTCTGGCAGGGCGCGTATCGCGAAGTGCAAAAAGAGATGAAGGGCCGTTACCCCAAACATGTCTGGCCGGACGATCCGGCGAATACGGCCCCAACGCGGCGCACGAAGAAGTATTCGTGACGTGCTATACGTTGCCTCCAGGCCGGATAAAACGCTTACGTCGCCATCCGGCAAAAGGTAAATTGAGAGATTTCTTCTTCTGTCGTCTGGCGGAAGAATAGAGAATCGGGCCTTTGCGCCTGTATGTTGCGGAGAAAAAGCATGGCGGGGAATGACCGCGAGCCGATTGGACGTAAAGGGAAACCGTCGCGTCCTGTGAAACAAAAGGTGAGCCGTCGTCGGCAGCATGACGACGATTATGATGATGACTATGAGGATGAAGAACCGATGCCGCGTAAAGGTAAGGGCAAAGGGCGTAAGCCTCGTGGCAAGCGCGGCTGGCTATGGCTATTGCTAAAACTGTTTATCGTTTTTGTGGTGCTGTTCGCCATTTATGGCGTCTATCTGGATCAAAAAATCCGCAGCCGTATTGATGGTAAGGTCTGGCAGCTTCCGGCGGCGGTATATGGCCGGATGGTGAACCTTGAGCCAGACATGCCTGTCAGCAAAAACGAGATGGTGAAATTGCTGGAAGCGACGCAGTATCGTCTGGTGACGAAGATGACCCGTCCCGGCGAATTTACCGTGCAGGCCAATAGCATTGAGATGATCCGTCGTCCGTTTGACTTCCCGGACAGCAAAGAAGGGCAGGTGCGCGCGCGGCTGACGTTCGATGGCGGGCGTCTGGAAACCATCGTCAATCTGGATAACAACCGCCAGTTTGGCTTCTTCCGCCTCGATCCGCGGCTTATCACTATGCTTTCTTCGCCAAATGGCGAGCAGCGTTTATTCGTCCCGCGCAGCGGTTTCCCGGATTTGCTGGTCGATACGCTGTTGGCGACGGAAGACCGTCATTTCTATGAGCATGATGGCATTAGTCTTTACTCTATCGGGCGTGCGGTGCTGGCCAACCTGACGGCGGGACGCACGGTGCAGGGGGCCAGTACGCTGACCCAACAGTTGGTGAAGAACCTGTTCCTCTCCAGCGAAAGATCATACTGGCGTAAAGCGAATGAAGCCTACATGGCGCTGATCATGGATGCCCGTTACAGTAAGGATCGTATTCTTGAGCTGTACATGAACGAGGTCTACCTCGGTCAAAGCGGGGACAATGAAATTCGCGGTTTCCCGTTGGCGAGCCTGTATTACTTTGGCCGTCCGGTAGAGGAACTGAGCCTCGATCAGCAGGCGTTACTGGTTGGGATGGTAAAAGGGGCGTCGATTTATAACCCGTGGCGCAACCCGAAACTGGCGCTGGAGCGTCGTAACCTGGTGCTACGCCTGTTACAGCAGCAGAAAATCATCGATCAGGAACTCTATGACATGCTGAGTGCGCGTCCGCTTGGCGTACAGCCGCGTGGCGGCGTTATTTCACCGCAGCCAGCGTTTATGCAGATGGTTCGTCAGGAATTGCAGGCGAAGCTGGGGGATAAAATTAAAGATCTCTCCGGCGTGAAAATCTTCACCACCTTTGACTCCGTGGCGCAGGATGCCGCAGAGAAAGCCGTTGTCGAAGGCATTCCGGCGCTGAAGAAGCAGCGTAAGTTGAGCGATCTGGAAACCGCGATGGTGGTGGTGGATCGCTTTAGCGGCGAGGTGCGCGCGATGGTTGGCGGGGCGGAGCCGCAATATGCAGGCTATAACCGCGCTATGCAGGCGCGCCGTTCCATTGGGTCGCTGGCGAAACCGGCCACCTATCTGACTGCGCTAAGTCAGCCGAACTTATACCGTCTGAACACCTGGATTGCCGATGCGCCGATTTCTCTACGTCAGCCGAATGGTCAGGTCTGGTCGCCGCAGAACGACGATCGTCGCTACAGCGAAAGCGGGAAAGTAATGCTGGTGGATGCGTTAACTCGCTCGATGAACGTACCGACGGTCAATCTGGGGATGGCGTTAGGTTTACCAGCGGTAACCGATACCTGGACGAAGCTCGGCGTGCCGAAAGATCAGCTCAATCCGGTTCCGGCTATGTTGTTAGGGGCGCTGAACCTGACGCCGATCGAAGTTGCGCAAGCGTTTCAGACTATCGCCAGCGGCGGTAATCGCGCGCCGTTATCAGCGCTGCGTTCGGTCATTGCGGAAGATGGTAAGGTGCTGTACCAAAGTTATCCGCAGGCTGAGCGCGCCGTACCGGCACAGGCGGCTTACCTGACGCTCTGGACAATGCAGCAGGTCGTCCAGCGTGGTACGGGGCGTCAGCTTGGCGCGAAATATCCGGGTCTGCATCTGGCGGGTAAAACCGGGACGACAAACAATAATGTCGATACCTGGTTTGCCGGTATCGACGGCAGCCAGGTGACCATCACCTGGGTAGGTCGTGATAACAACCAGCCGACGAAATTGTACGGCGCCAGCGGCGCGATGGCGATTTATCAGCGTTATCTGGCGAACCAGACGCCGACGCCTTTAGTTCTGACGCCGCCGGAAGATGTGGTGGATATGGGCGTTGATTACGACGGTAATTTTGTCTGTAGCGGCGGTATGCGCACTCTGCCGGTCTGGACGGACGATCCGAATACGCTGTGCCAGCAGGGCGAGATGATGCAGCAACAGCAGCCGTCAGGCAATCCGTTCGATCAGTCGTCTCAGCCGCAGCAGCCTGCGCAGCAACAGCCGCCGAAAGAAGAGAAGAGCGACGGTGTTGCCGGCTGGATTAAGGAGATGTTCGGCGGCAATTAATCGCGGTAATAGTGCCGGGTGGCGTTGTGCTTACCCGGCCTACACCGTTACGACCACATTACGCGCGACGTAGGCCGGATAAGACGCTTACGTCGCCATCCGGCAAATCCCCATAAATAACATTCCAGTCTAATTTATTAACCCTTTCGTTTCATCTGGTTATTTCTTAACCCCTTAGTTTTCGTAGGGCCGCGTATCGCTTGCCATTGCGACGATATTTCGCCTATCATGCTTCGGTTATAATAATAATTCTCGTTTACGTTATCATTCACTTTCATCAGAGATATACCAATGGCGCGTCTTAAAACTGCTCAGCCAAACTCCTCACTGCGTAAAATCGCAGTTGTAGTAGCCACAGCGGTTAGCGGCATGTCTGTCTATGCACAGGCGGCGGTTCAACCGAAAGAAGAAACTATCACCGTAACCGCAGCGCCTGCCGCGCAGGAAAGCGCGTGGGGACCGGCTCCGACCATCGCCGCGAAGCGTTCCGCCACCACCACTAAAACAGATACGCCTATCGAAAAAACGCCACAGTCGGTTTCGGTGGTCACTAACGAAGAGATGCAGATGCATCAATTCCAGTCAGTCAAAGAAGCGTTGGGTTACACGCCGGGCGTAACGGTAAGCAGTCGCGGCGCTTCCAATACCTATGACTTCGTGATTATCCGTGGCTTCTCCTCCGTCGGCCTGAGCCAGAATAACTATCTGGATGGACTGAAATTGCAGGGTAACTTCTACAACGATGCGGTTATTGATCCCTACATGCTTGAGCGTGTTGAGTTGATGCGTGGCCCAACGTCTGTACTCTACGGTAAGAGCAACCCGGGCGGTATCATTTCGATGGTTAGCAAGCGGCCGACTACTGAGCCGCTGAAAGAAATTCAATTCAAAATGGGGACGGACAATTTGTTCCAGACCGGTTTTGATTTTAGTGATTCCCTGGATGACAACGGTGAGTTCTCATATCGTCTGACGGGGTTGGCGCGTTCGACAAATGAACAGCAAAAGAGTTCTGAGTCGCAGCGCTATGCGATTGCGCCCTCTTTTACCTGGCGTCCTGATGAGAAAACGAATTTTACGTTTCTTTCTTATTTCCAGAACGAACCGGAGACCGGCTACTACGGCTGGCTGCCGAAAGAGGGAACGGTTGAACCGTTACCGAATGGTAAACGTCTGCCAACGGATTTCAACGAAGGGGCGTCAAACAACACCTATTCTCGTAACGAGAAAATGGTGGGATACAGTTTCGAGCATGGCTTTAACGACACCTTTACCGTGCGCCAGAATTTACGTTTTGCCGAAATGAAAACCGCTCAAAAAAGCGTCTATGGCACGGGGGTTTCGGCTGACGGCCATACGCTTAACCGCAGTACTATCGTTGACAACGAGCGTTTACAGAATTTCAGCGTAGATACACAACTGGAAAGTAAATTCGCGACCGGCGATATTGATCATACGTTGCTGACGGGTGTCGATTTCATGCGTATGCGTAATGATATTAACGCGACGTTTGGCAGCGCGCCGTCAATCGATCTCTATAACAACTACCATCCTGAATACTTTGCTTTCGGCGGCGCTGAGCCGTACCAGATGAACGAAAGTAAACAAACAGGCCTCTATGTTCAGGATCAGGCGGAATGGAATAAGTGGGTATTTACTCTCGGCGGTCGCTATGACTGGTCTAAACAAGCGACCACGGTGCGTCAGAATTCCACTACGCCGACGGAAGGATATGTTGAACGTAATGACCACCAGTTCACCTGGCGCGGTGGCGTAAACTACGTCTTTGATAATGGAATTTCACCTTACTTCAGCTATAGCCAATCTTTCGAGCCAAGCGCCTTCGATTTGTGGAGCACCCCACGCGTTTCTTACAAGCCGTCAAAAGGTGAGCAATATGAAGCAGGGGTGAAATATGTACCGAAAGACATGCCGGTTGTTGTTACGGGGGCCGTTTATCAGCTGACCAAAACCAATAACCTGACCGCCGATCCAACCAACCCATTAGCGCAGGTGCCGGCAGGCGAAATTCGCGCGCGAGGTGTAGAGTTGGAAGCCAAAGCTGCATTGACGGCTAACATCAATATGACGGCGTCTTACACTTATACTGATGCTGAATACACGAAAGACACTAATCTGAAAGGTAATACGCCAGAGCAGGTGCCTGAACACATGGCTTCGTTGTGGGGCGATTACACCTTTAACGAAGGTCCGTTGTCAGGTCTAACGCTGGGAACAGGCGGTCGTTTTATTGGCTCCAGTTACGGCGATCCGGCCAATAGCTTCAAGGTAGGCAGCGCAGCGGTGATGGATGCGGTCGTCAAGTACGATCTGGCGCGTTTTGGTATGGCGGGTTCCAGCATTGCGGTTAACGTTAACAATCTGCTTGACCGCGAATACGTCGCTAGCTGCTTCCAGACCTACGGCTGTTTCTGGGGCGCAGAGCGTCAGGTTGTCGCAACGGCAACCTTCCGTTTCTAATCTCTTTTTTGGGCACGGATTGCCGTGCCCGTTTTACAAGTTGGCTGCGATGCAGGAAAACTACATTCATTCCGATACCACCTTTGCGCTGCGACGCGTCGCCTTTCGTGTGCCGGGCCGCACGCTTTTACACCCTCTCTCGTTAACGTTTCCCGCAGGTCGCGTCACCGGACTTATCGGCCATAATGGTTCCGGAAAATCCACGTTGTTAAAAATGCTGGGACGCCATCAGCCGCCTTCCGAAGGCGATATTCTGCTCGACAATCAGCCGCTGGCGAGCTGGAGCAGCAAAGCGTTTGCCCGCAAAGTCGCGTATCTGCCTCAACAATTGCCGCAGGCGGAAGGAATGACGGTGCGCGAACTGGTGGCGATTGGTCGCTATCCATGGCACGGCGCGCTGGGACGCTTTGGCGTCGCGGACCGGGAAAAAGTAGAAGAGGCGATTACGCTGGTTGGATTAAAACCGCTGGCGCATCGTCTGGTGGACAGTCTTTCCGGCGGCGAGCGCCAGCGCGCGTGGATTGCGATGCTGGTAGCGCAGGACAGCCGTTGTCTGCTGCTGGATGAACCGACGTCAGCATTGGATATCGCCCATCAGGTTGACGTGCTGGCGCTGGTGCATCGCTTAAGCCAGCAGCGCGGGCTGACGGTGGTTGCGGTGCTGCATGATATCAATATGGCGGCGCGTTATTGCGACTATCTGGCGGCGCTGCGCGGCGGCGAAATGATTGCGCAAGGAACGCCGGCGGAACTCATGCGCAGCGACACCCTGGAGCAGATTTATGGCATCCCGATGGGCATTCTTCCGCATCCGGCGGGTGCCGCACCTGTGAGTTTTGTGTATTAATGCGTGATTTATATCCTCTTACTCGCCGCCGTTTATTAACGGCGATGGCGCTCTCACCGCTGCTTTGGCAAATGAATACGGCGCAGGCTGCCGCTATCGATCCCCGCCGAATTGTGGCGCTGGAGTGGCTGCCGGTTGAGCTGTTGCTGGCGCTCGGCATTACGCCCTATGGCGTGGCGGACGTGCCAAATTATACGCTGTGGGTTAGCGAACCGCCGTTGCCGGATTCGGTGATTGATGTGGGTCTTCGTACTGAACCCAATCTCGAACTGCTGACGGAGATGAAGCCGTCGTTTATGGTCTGGTCGGCAGGTTACGGACCCTCGCCGGAGAAACTGGCGCGGATCGCGCCGGGGCGCGGGTTCGATTTTAGCGACGGCAAAAAGCCGCTGGCGGTGGCCCGACGTTCGCTGGTTGAGCTGGCGCAGATGCTGAATCTGGAAGCCGCGGCAGAAAAACATCTGGCGCAATACGATCGCTTTATCGAAAGCCAGAAGCCGCGTTTTATCCGCCGCGGGGGACGCCCGTTACTGATGACGACGCTTATCGATCCGCGGCATATGCTGGTGCTCGGCCCGAATTGCCTGTTCCAGGAGGTGCTGGACGAATATGGCATCCGTAATGCCTGGCAGGGGGAAACCAACTTTTGGGGCAGTACGGCGGTTAGCATCGATCGGCTGGCAATGTATCAAGAGGCGGATGTGATTTGCTTCGACCACGGGAATAACACCGATATGAATGCGCTGATGGCGACGCCGCTGTGGCAGGCCATGCCGTTTGTCCGCGCCGGGCGTTTTCATCGGGTGCCCGCCGTTTGGTTCTATGGCGCGACCCTCTCCACGATGCATTTTGTCCGCATCCTGAATAACGTGCTGGGAGGGAAGGCGTGAATAAACGTGTGGCGCGCTTCCCGGCTTTTCTGCTGGCCGGGCTGTTTATTATCGCGGTCTGGCTGACCTGGACGAATCTCTCCCTGGCGCTACCGCGTGACCAGTGGCGGCAGGCGATGTGGTCGCCGGATGTTGATGCCATCGGACAGATGATTTTTCATTACAGCCTGCTGCCAAGACTGGCGATTTCGCTGCTGGTGGGCGCGGGACTTGGGCTGGTAGGTGTGCTGTTCCAGCAGGTATTACGTAACCCGTTGGCGGAACCGACCACGCTGGGCGTGGCGACCGGCGCGCAATTGGGGATCACGGTGACGACGCTATGGGCGATTCCCGGCGCGCTGGCGACGCAGTTTGCCGCCCTGACGGGAGCCTGCATCGTCGGCGCGCTGGTGTTTGGCGTGGCATGGGGCAAACGCCTGTCGCCGGTAACCCTGATCCTCGCCGGGTTAGTGGTCAGCCTCTATTGCGGGGCTATCAACCAGCTATTAGTGATTTTCCATCACGATCAGTTGCAAAGCATGTTTTTATGGAGCACCGGAACGCTGACGCAAACCGACTGGAGCGGCGTACAGCGTCTGTGGCCGCAGTTGGTGGGCGGCGTAATGCTCACGTTATTATTGTTACGTCCGATGACGCTGATGGGGCTGGATGATGGCGTTGCGCGTAATCTGGGTCTGGCATTGTCGTTAGCGCGTCTGGCGGCGCTGTCGCTGGCGATTGTGTTGAGCGCGCTGCTGGTCAACGCGGTAGGCATTATCGGTTTTATCGGCCTGTTTGCGCCGCTGCTGGCGAAAATGCTTGGCGCAAGACGTCTGCTGGCGCGCCTGATGCTGGCCCCGCTTATTGGGGCGCTTATTCTGTGGCTATCTGACCAGATTATCCTCTGGCTAACCCGCGTATGGATGGAGGTCTCCACCGGGTCGGTGACGGCGTTAATCGGCGCGCCGCTGCTACTATGGCTGCTGCCGCGGCTAAAAAGCATGAGCGCGCCGGATATGAACGCCAGCGATCGCGTGGCGGCGGAACGTCGGCATGTCCTCGCTTTTGCCGTTGCCGGTGGGGCGCTCCTGCTGCTGGCGACATGGGTCGCGCTCTCTTTTGGTCGCGACGCGCACGGCTGGTCGTGGGCGAGCGGAACGTTGCTTGAGGAGCTGATGCCGTGGCGCTGGCCGCGGATACTGGCGGCGTTAATGGCGGGCGTTATGCTGGCGGTGGCGGGCTGTATTATTCAGCGTCTGACCGGTAATCCGATGGCCAGTCCGGAAGTGCTGGGGATCAGTTCCGGAGCCGCGTTTGGCGTGGTGTTGATGCTGTTTCTGGTGCCGGGGAATGCTTTCGGTTGGCTACTACCTGCCGGAAGCCTTGGCGCGGCGGCAACACTGCTGATCATTATGATTGCCGCCGGGCGCGGCGGTTTTTCGCCGCAACGGATGCTGCTGGCAGGGATGGCGCTCAGCACGGCTTTCACCATGCTGCTAATGATGCTTCAGGCAAGCGGCGATCCGCGGATGGCGGAAGTATTGACCTGGATCTCAGGATCTACCTATAACGCCACTGGCGGGCAGGTTACGCGAACCGCGATAGTGATGGCGATTTTGCTGGCAATCGTACCGCTGTGTCGCCGCTGGTTAACGATTTTACCACTGGGCGGCGACGCTGCGCGCGCGGTGGGCGTAGCGCTCACGCCGTCGCGTATCGCGTTGCTGGCGCTGGCGGCTTGTTTGACGGCAACCGCGACGATGACCATTGGGCCACTAAGCTTCGTTGGTCTGATGGCGCCGCATATTGCGCGGATGCTCGGTTTTCGCCGGACGATGCCGCATATGGTCATCTCGGCGCTGGCAGGGGGCGTTTTACTGGTCTTTGCCGACTGGTGCGGCAGGATGGCGCTGTTTCCGTATCAGATTCCGGCAGGGTTGCTTTCAAGCTTTATTGGCGCGCCGTACTTTATTTATCTGTTACGTAAACAGAGCCGGTAATTTTGCCGGATAGTGGCATAAATGCCTTATCCGGCCTGAATAGTTTTGCGCGATGGTTACAGCTTCGCAAATGCCCGACGCGCGGCGTCAATGGTATGATTAATGTCGTCCATGCGGTGTGCGACCGACATAAAACCCGCTTCAAACGCCGATGGCGCCAGATACACGCCTTCCTCCAGCATCAGGTGGAAGAAACGCTTAAAGCGTTCAACGTCGCACGCCATCACGTCCTGATAGCAGGTTACGCTCTCGGCGTCGGTGAAGAAAATCCCGAACATGCCGCCGACATGGTTGACGACCAGTGGGATCTCCGCCTCCTGCGCTGCTTCGCATAATCCTTCCGCCAGGCGGGTGGTGAGCTCATCCAGCGTTTCATGAATGCCGGGCTGGGCGACTTCATTCAGGCAGGCGAAACCGGCCGCCATCGCAATCGGGTTGCCGGAAAGGGTGCCCGCCTGGTAAACCGGGCCCGTCGGCGCCAGCGCATCCATTACATCGCGACGACCGCCAAATGCGCCTACCGGCATCCCGCCGCCGATGATTTTACCCAGACAGGTTAGGTCCGGCACGACGCCGTAGTAATCCTGGGCGCCGGCCAGCGCTACACGAAAACCGGTCATCACTTCGTCGATAATCAGCAACGCGCCGAACTCATCGCACAAGGCGCGCAGACCCGGCAGGAAAGCTGGCAGCGGCGGGACGCAGTTCATATTGCCCGCCACGGGTTCGACGATGATACAGGCGATTTCCTGTGGATATTGTTCAAACGCCGCGCGCACTGACGCCAGATCGTTATAGACGCAGGTCAGCGTATGTTTCGCAAAATCTGCCGGGACGCCCGGCGAGTTCGGCTGACCGAGCGTCAGCGCGCCAGAACCGGCTTTTACCAGCAGGCAGTCTGCGTGGCCGTGGTAGCAGCCTTCGAATTTGATAATCTTATCGCGACCGGTAAAACCACGCGCCAGGCGAATGGCGCTCATGGTCGCTTCGGTGCCGGAGTTCACCATGCGCACCATGTCCATGGTCGGCACCAGGTTTGTCACCAGTTCCGCCATTTTAACTTCCATTTCGGTTGGCGCGCCGAAGCTTAGCCCTCGTTCGGCGGCCTCAATCACCGCATTGCGGATAGCCGGATGGTTATGCCCAAGTACCATTGGCCCCCAGGAACCGACATAGTCGATATACGCTTTGCCATCGACATCATAAAGCCAGGCGCCGTCCGCTTTTTCGATAAACAGCGGGGTGCCGCCCACGCCAGTGAAGGCGCGAACAGGGGAGTTGACGCCGCCGGGGATCAGCTCGCGGGCCGCGCTATAGAGATTTTCAGACTTACTCATGGAAAGGTTCCTGGTTCGTAGAAAAAGTGAATACCCGCTATTCTAAGTTATTCAGAGAAGGTTATGAAAGTTTTACGCATTTGAAACAATACGATTTGCAGGGGATTTTCACGGCGTTGGCGAGTAGAATGCCGACTTTAGATTTGTATTACCAATTAATGATCTTCTGATGAAAACAGACACTTCCACCTTTTTAGCTCAGCAAATCGTGCGCTTACGGCGCAGAGATCAGATTCGCCGGTTAATACAGCGGGATAAAACGCCGCTGGCTATCCTGTTCATGGCGGCCGTTGTCGGCACGCTTACTGGACTGGTTGGCGTCGCCTTTGAAAAGGCTGTTTCCTGGGTACAAAACATGCGCATTGGCGCGCTGGTTCAGGTTGCGGACCATGCGTTTTTACTTTGGCCTCTGGCCTTTATCCTTTCGGGGTTACTGGCGATGGTCGGCTACTTTTTGGTGCGAAAATTTGCGCCGGAAGCCGGCGGCTCGGGTATTCCGGAAATAGAAGGCGCGCTGGAGGAGCTACGTCCGGTGCGCTGGTGGCGCGTGTTGCCGGTGAAGTTTATCGGCGGGATGGGGACGTTGGGCGCAGGAATGGTATTAGGGCGCGAAGGGCCAACGGTGCAAATCGGGGGCAACCTGGGACGCATGGTGCTGGATGTTTTTCGTATGCGCAGCGCTGAAGCGCGGCATACGTTGCTGGCGACCGGCGCGGCGGCGGGGCTCTCTGCGGCGTTTAACGCGCCGCTGGCGGGTATCCTGTTTATTATTGAAGAGATGCGCCCGCAGTTTCGCTACAACCTGATTTCGATTAAAGCGGTGTTTACCGGCGTAATCATGTCGAGCATTGTGTTCCGCATATTTAACGGCGAAGCGCCGATTATTGAAGTCGGCAAACTGTCTGATGCCCCGGTTAACACTCTGTGGCTATACCTTATCCTCGGCATTATTTTTGGCTGCGTTGGGCCGGTGTTTAATACGCTGGTGCTGCGAACTCAGGACATGTTTCAGCGCTTTCATGGCGGCGAAATTAAAAAATGGGTGCTAATGGGCGGCGCGATCGGCGGCCTGTGCGGTATTCTGGGGTTGATTGAGCCGGAGGCGGCAGGCGGCGGGTTTAACCTTATTCCTATCGCCGCGGCAGGTAATTTTAGCGTCGGACTACTGCTGTTCATCTTTATTACCCGGGTTGTCACAACGCTGCTTTGCTTTTCTTCCGGCGCGCCGGGGGGAATTTTCGCCCCGATGCTGGCGCTGGGAACGCTGCTTGGGACGGCCTTTGGCATGGCGGCGGCAGTGCTTTTCCCGCAGTATCACCTGGAGGCCGGTACCTTTGCGATTGCCGGGATGGGGGCGCTGATGGCGGCGTCGGTGCGCGCCCCGCTGACGGGGATTGTGCTGGTACTGGAGATGACTGATAACTATCAGCTCATTTTGCCAATGATTATCACCTGTCTTGGCGCGACACTATTAGCCCAGTTTTTGGGCGGGAAACCGTTATACTCAACCATCCTGGCGCGCACTCTGGCGAAGCAGGATGCGGAACAGGCGGCGAAAAGCCAGAATGCGCCTGCAGGCGAGAATACTTGAACGAATTACCAGGGTATTAGATAATGACCGCCAATATTGGGTGGAAATTTATCCAATTACCGATGTCGTTTGGAGCAAAATATGAGTGATGACGTAGCGCTGCCGTTGCAGTTTACCGACGCAGCAGCGAATAAAGTAAAAAGTCTTATCGCTGACGAAGATAACCCGAATCTGAAACTGCGCGTGTATATCACCGGCGGTGGTTGCAGCGGCTTCCAGTATGGTTTTACCTTTGACGATCAGGTTAACGAAGGGGATATGACCATCGAAAAACAGGGCGTTGGCCTGGTGGTTGATCCGATGAGTTTGCAGTATCTGGTTGGTGGTTCGGTCGATTATACCGAAGGCCTGGAAGGTTCCCGCTTCATTGTAACCAACCCGAATGCGAAAAGTACCTGCGGGTGTGGCTCTTCCTTCAGCATTTGATGTAATGTCGGACGGAGGCGCAACGTCTCTACGGACACGCCATTGTAGGCCCGGTAAGCGAAGCGCCGCCGGGCGTTTTGTCACGCCTCATCCGGTCTACAAATTACGTTTCAGTTCTCATTTAAGGCAAAGGTCGGCAGCTTCAGGTGCCAACGTATCGCCGCCAGCCGAATGAACAGCGTGACGACCATACCCATCATGCTGGCGCTTTCCAGCGGCACTGAAAACGTATAAAACGCGGTGGCGTGAACAATCCCGCCGATAATACAGGCCGTGGCATAGATTTCGGTGCGTAGGATCATGGGGATCTCGCGTGCCAGAACATCGCGAATAATCCCGCCGCCGACGCCGGTAATCACCCCCATACAGACTGCGATTAATGGCCCCGTTTCGGCGAGGAAGGCTTTATTCACCCCAATGCCGACAAATACCGCCAGCCCGACCGCATCCAGTACCGGCAACATCCATTTCGGCAGACGTCTTGGCTGGCGAACCAGCAGGATGGTCAGCATACTGGTGACCATAGCGACGACCAGATCGGTAGGATCTTTAACCCAGAATACCGGGCCGTTATCCAGCGCCATATCGCGGATTGTCCCGCCGCCGACGGCAGTAACGACGCCGAGCACCAGGACGCCAAACGGGTCCATACGTAATTTCCCGGCCAGCAACACGCCAGAGATAGCAAATACAGCCGTGCCTACAATATCCAGCCAATAGACGAGCATTGTTGAATCCCCACTGAGAGCCTGGTGAGACAGGCTCTAATTCACCTGTGAAAGCGCATTACAGAGTTGTTTTGCGGCGAGGATAATACGCGGGCTTGCGCGTTCAAACCAGTCGCTGTTAAGCGGAATAACCGGAATTTTTAGCAGGTTTCCCCAGTACTGTTCAATTTTGAGAATTTCGCCCGCTTTTCCGGCCACGATAATGGCCTGGGGATGCCTTGCCAGCACCTGCTCACGGCTGACTTGCGGCCACGGTACGCGGCTGTCAGCGAAGACGTTTTCTCCGCCGCAGGTCGTCAAAACCTGATGTTGAATAGATCCTTTACCGCTGGTAAACAGGGGATTCATGCCAAACTGAAGAAAGACGCGCTTTTTAGCTTTACCGGCATACCCGGCTTTGAGCGCGGCGTACTCCTTCAGCAACGTCTGCGCCGCCTGGCGAGCCTTTTCCGGTTGCGGGCTCCAGGCGGCCAGTTGACGGAGCGCGTCGGCAATCTGTTCGATGGTCACCGCGTCCACCCACATTACCTTAATACCTAATGAAGTTAGTTGGTTTACCTGGCGTTCCGCATTACCGCCGCGCCAGGCGACGACCAGATCTGGCTTCAGCGCCACAATGCGCTCCAGATTCATTCCCTGCCAGGTAGAGACCTGTTCTATTTTTTGCGCTTCAGGCGGGTAGTCGGAATAGCTGCTGACGCCAACGGGCGTAATCCCGGCGGCAAAAGCGAGTTCCGTATTGGCGGGAGAGAGGGTAATGACGCGCGGCGCAGCGTAAAGCCACACCGGTAGCATAAGCAGCAGGGCGGCCAGCGCCCTGAACATTTGCTTAGCCATGCGCCAGCTTCTGTACCAGCGTTTCGACCATCAGAGTCGACTGTTTCGCCGCCACCGCGAGGAATTCGTCAAAGCTGAGGTGCGATTGCTGATCGGCCACGTCAGAGATAGCGCGTACTACCACGAACGGCACGTTGAAGTTATAACAGACGTGTGCGATAGCGGTGGCTTCCATCTCTACGGCGACCGCTTCGGGGAAGTTATGCCGGATTTTCGCCAGCCCGACGGAGCCGTTAATAAATGCGTCACCGCTGACGATAAGGCCGCGTACCGCGTTCAGATTCAGCTCCCTGATACAGGATTCCGCGGCGGCGATCAGTTTGTCATCGGCCTTAAATCCGGCCGGACAGCCCGGTAATTGCCCGTACTCATAGCCGAAAGCGGTCACATCAGCGTCGTGGTAACGCGCTTCGTCAGAGACGACGATATCGCCGACCTTCAGCGTGGACGCCAGACCGCCTGCGGAACCGGTATTGATGATCACGTCTGGTTTGCAGTGCTCCAGAAGCAACGTTGCGCCCAGCGCCGCCGCGACTTTACCGATACCGGATTTCAGTAACGCCACTTCGGTGCCGTTCAACTGGCCGGTGTAAATTTCGCAGCCGCCCAGCGTAAGCGTCTGACGGTTGTCAATTTTGTCACGCAGCAGCGTAACTTCTTCTTCCATTGCGCCAATGATGCCGATTTTCATAGATTTACTCGCGATAAGTCAGTTTTGGGGGCATAGTTTATCATGCGCTTATGGGGAAGCGCATTTCTCAGGCGGGGAGAGGATATGGCATCGATCGATTTCCGAAATAAAATTAACTGGCATCGTCGTTATCGTTCACCGCAGGGCGTAAAGACGGAACATGAGATCCTGCGGATTTTTGAAAGCGATCGCGGGCGGATTATCAACTCTCCGGCTATACGCCGTTTGCAGCAAAAAACACAGGTTTTCCCGTTGGAGCGCAATGCCGCGGTGCGTACGCGCCTGACGCATTCGATGGAAGTTCAGCAGGTGGGGCGTTATATCGCGAAAGAGATTTTAAGCCGCCTGAAAGAGCAAAACCGGCTTGAGGAGTACGGTCTGGATGCGCTGACCGGCCCCTTTGAAAGCATTGTGGAAATGGCCTGCCTGATGCACGACATCGGTAATCCGCCGTTCGGTCATTTTGGTGAGGCGGCGATCAATGACTGGTTTCGTCAGCGGCTGCATCCGGAAGATGCGGAAAGTCAGCCGCTCACGCATGATCGCTGTGTGGTTTCCTCGCTACGCCTGCAGGAGGGCGAAGACAGTCTGAACGATATTCGCCGCAAAGTTCGGCAGGATATCTGCCATTTTGAAGGCAATGCGCAGGGGATTCGTCTGGTACATACGCTCATGCGGATGAATCTTACCTGGGCGCAGGTTGGCGGGATTTTAAAATATACCCGTCCGGCATGGTGGCGAGGGCCAGTGCCGGATTCCCATCGCTATTTAATGAAGAAACCGGGCTATTATCTTTCTGAAGAGAAGTATATTGCGAGGTTACGTAAAGAACTTCAGTTAGCGCCTTACAGTCGCTTTCCATTAACGTGGATTATGGAAGCCGCAGATGATATTTCTTATTGCGTCGCCGATCTTGAAGACGCGGTAGAGAAAAGAATCTTTAGCGTTGAGCAGCTTTATCACCATTTATATCACGCGTGGGGCCACCACGAGAGTGATTCGCTGTTTGAGCTGGTGGTAGGAAATGCGTGGGAAAAATCACGCGCCAATACATTAAGCCGTGGTACCGAAGATCAGTTTTTTATGTATTTACGGGTTAATACATTAAATAAACTGGTGCCCTATGCCGCTCAGCGTTTTATTGATAATTTACCGCAGATTTTTGCCGGAACCTTCAATCAGGCGTTGCTGGAAGATGCCAGCAGTTTTAGTCGCCTGCTTGAATTATATAAGAACGTGGCGGTTGAACATGTGTTTAGCCATCCGGATGTAGAACAGCTTGAACTACAGGGATACCGGGTGATCAGCGGGTTATTAGATATCTATCAGCCGCTATTAAGTCTGTCGCTTAACGACTTTCGCGAGCTGGTGGAAAAAGATCGGTTGAAACGCTTTCCCATAGAATCGCGCTTATTTCAGAAACTTTCTACGCGCCATCGTTTGGCCTACGTAGAAGTCGTCAGCAAATTACCCGGGGATTCGGCGGAGTATCCGGTGCTGGAATATTATTATCGTTGTCGGTTGATTCAGGATTATATCAGCGGTATGACTGACCTTTACGCATGGGATGAATATCGGCGTTTGATGGCGGTCGAACAGTAAATGGACTTTTGTAAAGATGGACAATAAATTTTTACTTTTTCCAGAAACTTTATTCCGGAACTTCGCGTTATAAAATGAATCTGACGTACACAGCAATTTTGCGTTACCTGTTAATCGAGATTGAAACACATGAAAAAAACCACATTAGCAATGAGTGCACTGGCTCTGAGTTTAGGTTTGGCATTGTCGCCTCTGTCTGCCACGGCGGCTGAAACGTCCTCTTCAGCAATGACCGCCCAACAGATGCCAAGCCTGGCGCCGATGCTCGAAAAAGTGATGCCATCGGTGGTCAGTATTAATGTAGAAGGCAGCACCACGGTGAATACGCCGCGTATGCCGCGTAATTTCCAGCAGTTTTTCGGCGATGACTCCCCGTTCTGCCAGGATGGTTCTCCGTTCCAGAATTCCCCTTTCTGTCAGGGCGGCGGTAATGGTGGCAACGGCAGCCAACAACAGAAGTTCATGGCGCTGGGTTCAGGCGTAATTATTGATGCCGCGAAGGGCTACGTCGTCACCAACAACCACGTTGTTGATAATGCCAACGTGATTAAAGTGCAACTGAGCGATGGGCGTAAATTCGATGCCAAAGTGGTGGGCAAAGATCCCCGTTCTGATATCGCGCTGATTCAAATTCAGAATCCGAAAAACCTGACGGCGATTAAACTGGCGGACTCCGACGCGCTGCGCGTGGGGGATTATACCGTGGCCATCGGTAACCCGTTCGGCCTTGGCGAAACGGTGACGTCGGGCATTGTTTCTGCGCTGGGTCGTAGCGGCCTGAACGTAGAAAATTACGAGAACTTTATTCAGACCGACGCCGCGATTAACCGCGGTAACTCCGGCGGCGCGCTGGTGAACCTGAACGGTGAGCTGATCGGTATTAACACCGCGATTCTGGCGCCGGACGGCGGCAACATCGGTATCGGCTTCGCTATCCCGAGCAACATGGTGAAAAACCTGACGTCGCAGATGGTGGAATATGGCCAGGTTAAACGCGGCGAACTGGGGATCATGGGGACTGAGCTGAATTCCGAATTGGCGAAAGCGATGAAAGTCGACGCCCAGCGTGGCGCGTTCGTTAGCCAGGTGATGCCGAATTCGTCCGCGGCGAAAGCGGGTATTAAAGCCGGGGATGTCATTACCTCGTTGAACGGTAAACCGATCAGCAGCTTTGCGGCGCTGCGCGCTCAGGTCGGCACTATGCCGGTCGGCAGCAAAATCAGCCTCGGTCTGCTGCGTGAAGGTAAAGCTATTACGGTCAATCTGGAACTGCAGCAGAGCAGCCAGAGTCAGGTTGATTCCAGCACCATCTTCAGCGGGATTGAAGGCGCTGAAATGAGCAATAAAGGCCAGGATAAAGGCGTTGTGGTGAGCAGCGTGAAAGCGAACTCACCAGCCGCGCAAATTGGCCTCAAAAAAGGCGATGTGATTATCGGCGCTAACCAGCAGCCGGTGAAAAATATCGCCGAGCTGCGTAAGATTCTTGACAGCAAGCCGTCGGTTCTGGCGCTGAATATTCAGCGTGGTGATAGTTCTATTTATCTGCTGATGCAGTAATGACCTTGTCCCCCTTCCACCATGGAAGGGGGCAACACTTTTCTGTGCCCCCCACAACGCCATACTTCTTCGCACCGTTTTGTGCATTTGTTCAATGTTGAGACCTGCCGTCTTCCTTATGCTCTACTCTGCTCACAGGAGGCGTTTATGGCTGGTATCTTGTTACCAAAATGGCGCAGGATAGCCGTCTGAGAGCTGGTGATGAATTTGATTCAGGCCGAAGAAAATACGCTGGCGCTGGTGGAATGGGCACAGCGTTTGGGGATCGATCTGAACCAACCGCGTGTGGTGGCTTGGTAGAAGTTGGCAGCGCAATGGCAGAACTGCGGCAGTTGCAGAATATGCTTGCCACTCCGAAACATAACAACCTGATAGCCAATGTTTTTCTCACCGAAATAGTGGTATTCAAGCCGGTATTACGCCCGTTTGGTCGTTGGGATGCCGAAGATCATCGTAAGCGCGTTGAGCAATTGATCGCCCATATGAAAAAGAACGGGCAGTTACGTTTTAGCGTAGCGTTGGGTAACTACTTTGCCGGGCTGGGCAGTATTGCGCGCTCATACCGTATGGATCGCACCACGATGCTGGTCGGTAAGCAACGGATGCCAGAGGGCTGCAGCTATTTTTATCAGAATTTGATGCTACCAGCTCTGTTAAATAGCCTGCGTGGCGGCTGGCAGGTCAATGAGCTGGCGCTGCAGCTTGATGAACAACGTTAGATCATATTGATTTTGTTAGCCGGGTAAGGCGAAACCGCCACCCGGCACGAACAACCTGGGGGTTACTTGCGGGTCAGTTTTTCCAGATCCGATTCGATTTCACTGATCTTATTCGCGACTACGCTTTCCAGATGGCGCAAATCGTCAAGAATCTTACGTTTGAGATCGAGTTCTGAGCGATCGCGATGGCAGATTTGGTCCAGCTCGTCAATTACATAGCGTAGGTTAGGGCTAATCTCCTGTACTTCTTTATAACCCTGACCGATGCCATCGGCCACCACCGTTTTACGCTGGCGTGGATACTTAAACTTCACGCTTTTAGCAAAGAATTCACCTCTATCCTTTTGAAAATAGATTTTCAGGATATCGTTGTTGGCTTCTTGCCGCAGGCTGTAACGATCGATTTCCTCAGGATTGGTAATGCCCAGACTTTTTAGATTGTCATACATAGCGGTATCCTTCATCACACTATAACTTTTGAATAATTAACGAAAAGTTGGTTTTTCGCCACCAATGGATACAAAAAAAGCGCGGTTGATCGCAGAAGACGTCTCGGCAACGTAATGAGTAAAAGGGCGGCGGTTATTGATAGCTTAAGTAATTCAACGCGATATTCCGTTTATAGAGAAAGCGTTTGAGGTCAGTGTGGGAAATTGACCGGAGGCAGTAATCGATAACCTTGAGAGGCGGAGTCTATGTCCGGAACGTATAATGCCACTATTCGCCGGGTGGTGATTTCCGCCTGGATAGGAAACTCCATTGAATATTATGATTTTCTATTATACGGCCTGGCAAGCGCGCTGGTATTTGGCCCGCTTTTTTTCCCTGGCGCCAGCCCATTTACTGCAACGTTATCTTCTTTTGCCAGTTTCGGCGTGGGATTTATTTCCCGGCCACTGGGCGCGCTATTTTTTGGCAACAGGGGAGATACGCTTGGGCGTAAAAATACGTTATTAATCACGCTAGGGGGGATGGGCGCGGTAACGTTTCTCATCGGTTGCCTGCCTTCTTACGCCAGTATTGGCGCGCTGGCGCCTGCTTTACTGGTTATTCTGCGTTTCCTGCAGGGATTTCTGGTTGGAGGCGAATGGGGAGGCGCCATGTTAATGGTTGTGGAATATGCTGCTGGAAAGCACCGGGGGCGGTTAAGCGCGCTATCGCAAACAGGAGGACTCACGGGACAATTATTGGCGACAGGCGTATTTATATTCGTGACCCAATTACCGAAGGAGGCGTTGTTACTGTGGGGATGGCGTATTCCTTTTCTGCTCAGTGCGCTTTTAGTGTTGCCTGGATTATATATGCGTCATCGTCTGGATGAAACGCCTGTCTTCCGTGCGTTTAAAAAGCAGCAGGCCATTAATCATATGCAGCAAAGAGAAGAAAGGCCGGTGGTCAAAGTAGTACGAGAACAATGGCGCAGTATTTTGCTGATTATGCTTCTACGTTTTGCTGAAAGCGTTCCCTTTTTTCTTGCCACCGTCTTCGCGGTTTCCTGGGCGACGACACAGCTTGGGATTGCCAGCCCGACTATTCTGTACATTGTAATGTTTACCTGTCTGCTGGCGTATCCCATGCACATGCTATTTGGCATCGTGTCGGATCGGCGTGGTTGCCGTCAGGTGTATATTTTCGGCGCGCTTTTTGTAGCGGCAATGGCTTTTCCCTTTTTCTGGCTGCTGGAAAGCCGTTCGCTAATACTGATGATAGTGGGCTACGTTTTGCTGATTAACATTGGTCATAATTCACTGAATGCCGTACAACCCTCTTTTTTCGCCGGACTGTTTCATCCGCCTGTACGCTACAGCGGTTCATCAATTGGCGCGCAGTTGGGGGCGGTTGTGGCAGGGGGATTCACGCCGTTTATCGCTAAAGCGTTAAGCGCAGTCTATGATAACAGTTGGACTTTAGTTGCTGGTTATGTCGTTTTGACTGCGCTGGCTTC
This sequence comes from Salmonella enterica subsp. houtenae serovar Houten, assembly GCA_900478215.1. NCBI lineage: Bacteria > Pseudomonadati > Pseudomonadota > Gammaproteobacteria > Enterobacterales > Enterobacteriaceae > Salmonella > Salmonella enterica. The sequence continues at coordinate 3,610,465 of LS483478.1, read as the reverse complement.
GGCGTTTGCGGCAAAGATTGCGCCGGAAACCGTTTTACCGCATTCGCCGTAATGCAAAGGGGGGCTGTCGCCCCCGCTTTTCGCTCGCTTAATCAATAGTGCGCAATAATTCGTTAATGCCCACTTTACCACGCGTTTTGGCGTCGACTTTTTTCACGATCACCGCGCAGTACAGACTGTACTTACCGTCTTTTGACGGCAGGTTGCCGGAAACGACCACGGAGCCCGCCGGTACGCGGCCATAGTGAACTTCACCGGTTTCGCGATCGTAGATTTTGGTGCTCTGGCCGAGGTATACGCCCATAGAAATGACGGAACCTTCTTCGACAATTACGCCTTCCACGACTTCAGAACGCGCGCCGATAAAGCAGTTGTCTTCAATGATGGTCGGGTTAGCCTGCAGCGGCTCCAGTACGCCGCCGATACCCACGCCGCCGGAAAGGTGAACGTTTTTACCGATCTGCGCGCAGGAACCCACGGTCGCCCAAGTGTCAACCATGGTGCCTTCGTCAACGTAAGCGCCGATGTTAACGTAAGACGGCATCAGCACAGTGTTGCGGGCGATAAATGCGCCCTGACGAACGGCCGCAGGCGGAACGACGCGGAAGCCTTCTTTCTGAAAACGCGCGTCGTCGTAGTCAGCGAATTTCATCGGGACTTTATCGAAGTAGCGGCTTTCCGCACCGTCGATAACCTGGTTATCGTTAATCCGGAAAGAGAGCAGAACCGCTTTCTTCAACCACTGGTGAGTGGCCCACTGACCGTCGATTTTTTCTGCGACACGCAGCGCGCCGGAATCAAGTAGAGAAATGACCTGGTTTACCGCCTCTCGGGTCACGGTATCTACATTAGCCGGCGTAATATCGGCGCGGCGCTCAAAAGCGGTCTCAATAACGTTCTGTAACTGCTGCATTGTTAAACTCTTTCATATAAATAAACACACTACCCTTTATCGTTTGGATTGAGGGCCGCTGTCAACCGTTGTTGCACCTCAAGTTGCAGCACATTATTAAGCGCGCGCCGATCCGCTGTGGCGATTATGAATAAATCTTCTACTCGTTCACCAATGGTTGTAATTCGGGCGCCATGAAGCGAAATTCCCAGATCGGCAAAAATTTGTCCGACCCTGGCCAGCAGACCAGGTTGATCGAGCGCGATCAATTCCATGAATGATTTTCTGTCGGTATGGGTGGGCAGAAAATTGACTTCCGTTTCGACCGTAAAGTGCCGTAACTTTGCCGGTTGCCGACGCGGCTGCGGCGGCTGCCAGCTACGCTGCGTAATGGTCTGTTCAAGACCGGTGCGAATAACTTCATGGCGATCCGCCGCCAGCGGGCTGCCGTCTGGTTCCAGAACGATAAACGTATCCATTGCCATGCCGTCGCGAGTGGTAAAGATCTGCGCGTCATGGACGCTTAAATTACGCCTGTCCAGCTCGGCGCAGACGGCGGCAAACAGATAGGGCCTGTCCGGACTCCAGATAAAAATTTCGGTTCCGCCGCGCGTGGCCTGCGGACTGAGTAGCACTAACGGTTGGCGCAGATCGTGCTGCAATAAATGGCGTGCGTGCCAGGCGAGCTGATTTGGACTATGACGAACAAAATAGTTAGCGCGGCAGCGGGTCCAGATTTTGTGCAGCGCGGCTTCATCAATATTATCCATTCGCAACAGCGCCAGCGCCTGAAGCTGATGGTGACGCACGCGCTCACGCATATCCGGCGTATTTTGCATGCCGCGCCTGAGCTGTTTTTCAGTGGCGAAGTACAGCTCGCGTAGCAGGCTCTGTTTCCAGCTATTCCACAAGGTTTCGTTAGTCGCGCATATGTCCGCGACGGTCAGGCAGACCAGAAAGCGCAGCCGTGTTTCGGTTTGCACCTCTTCGGCAAACTGCTTGATGACTTCCGGGTCCTGGATGTCGCGGCGCTGGGCGGTGATCGACATCAGCAGGTGCTGGCGCACCAGCCAGGCGACCAGTTGCGTTTCGCGTGAGTTCAAACCGTGCAGTTCGGCGAAGGTGAGTACATCCTGCGCGCCCAGTACCGAATGGTCGCCGCCGCGTCCTTTTGCAATATCGTGGAACAGCGCGGCGATCAGGATCAGTTCCGGATGGGGAAGCCGCGGCCAGAGATCGACGCATAGCGGATGGCGCTGGCGCGTCTCCTCTTTCGCAAAGCTCTCCAGCTTTAGCATCAGGCGGATGGTGTGTTCATCCACCGTGTATGCGTGGAACAGATCAAACTGCATTTGTCCGACGATGTGCGACCACTGCGGCATATAAGCCCACAGTACGCTGTGGCGATGCATAGGCAGCAGGCCGCGGCTGACCGCGCCGGGATGGCGCAGCATACTGAGAAACAGCGTGCGTGCCTCCGGGATGTAGCATAGCGGTTGGCTCAGATGGCGGCGGGCGTGGCGCAAATGGCGTAATGTTGTAGAGTAGATGCCGGTGATCGCGCTATTGCGCACCATCATATAAAACATCCGCAGGATTGCTTCCGGTTCGCGGATAAACAGCGTGTCGTCACGCAGATCAATGAGCGTGCCGCGCAGTTGAAACTCATCGTCGATAGGACGTGGTTTTTCATCCGCAGGCAGCGCCAGAATCGCCTCGTCAAATAGCTGAAGCAGCATCTGATTGAGTTCGCTCACCCGGCGCGTAACCCGGAAGTAGTCTTTCATCATCCGCTCAACCGGATCGTTGCCTTCGCCGCTGTAGTTAAGGCGTTGAGCGACGCTCAACTGGCGGTCGAACAGCAGGCGGTTATCGTAGCGGCTGACCACCAAATGTAGCGCAAAACGAATGCGCCACAGGATATGCAGGCACTCGTTGAGTTCCGCGCGTTCAGCCGGGGTTAAAAAGCCGAATCCCACCATCTCATCGAGCGAGGTCGCGCCGAAGTGACGTCGGGCGACCCACTGCAACGTGTGGATATCGCGCAGACCGCCGGGGCTGCTTTTGATATCCGGTTCCAGATTATAGCTGGTACCGTGATAGCGCTGGTGGCGCTGGTTCTGCTCTTCTACTTTGGCGGCGTAAAATTTGTCGGACGGCCAAAAGCCTTCGCTGAAAATATGTTTTTGCAGTGCCAGAAACAGAGCGACATCACCGATCAGCAGGCGCGTTTCGATGAGGTTTGTCGCAACGGTTAAATCAGACAGGCCTTCCAGCAGACACTCTTCCAGCGTACGTACGCTATGCCCGACATCCAGCTTGACATCCCATAATAAGGTCAGCAGTTCGCCGACCTTTTGCGCCTGTTCATCGGGCAGCTTTTTGCGGCTTAAAATGAGCAGATCAATATCGGAAAGCGGATGCAGTTCGCCGCGTCCATAGCCGCCGACGGCGACCAGCGCCAGATCGGCAATCTGACCGAAACCGGCCTCAATCCACAGGCGTTGCAACAACTGGTCGATAAATTCGGTACGGGCTTCAATAAGCTGTTCTGCGCAAATGCCGCTGTCAAATGCCTCACCCAGCCAGTGTTGAAAGATGTCGATGCGGGCTTTGATACCGGCGACGGTCAGTTCCGCGCGCGACCAGACGCCCGGGTTTTGCGGCTGGTCTGGGAGGGTGGGGAGTGCGGTATTCGCGTACTGTTCAGGAAGAGTATTCATATGCGCCACCCATTAAAAAGCAGGATGATAGCGCGAGCGCCTTATCCGGCCTACGGGATAGTGCCATTTGTAGGCCTGATAAGCGCCAGCGCCATCAGGCAAAAAAGTTATGCGTCGTGCGTAATGACCGCCGGGATGGTGTCATCTTTACGCAGCGTCAGAATTTCACAGCCGTTTTCCGTTACCACAATAGTATGCTCGTACTGAGCAGACAAGCTACGGTCTTTGGTTTTCACCGTCCAGCCGTCTTTCATGGTGCGGATACGGTAGTCCCCTGCGTTCAGCATCGGTTCAATGGTAAAGGTCATGCCTGGTTGCAACACGACGCCGCCGTCATCCGCATCATAATGCAGCACCTGCGGTTCTTCATGGAAGCCGCGACCAATACCGTGTCCGCAGTATTCACGTACCACGGAGAAACCTTCGCCTTCGGCATATTTCTGAATGGCGGCGCCGATGGTGCGCAGGCGGATGCCCGGTTTCACCATTTTGATGCCCAGATACAGGCTCTCTTGTGTGACGCGGCACAGACGCTCGCCCAGAATGGTCGGTTTGCCGACGATAAACATTTTCGAGGTGTCGCCGTGGTATTCATCTTTGATGACCGTCACGTCGATGTTGACGATATCGCCATCTTTCAGATGTTTGGCGTCATCCGGAATGCCGTGGCACACCACTTCATTAATAGAGATACAGACGGATTTCGGATAGCCGTGATAGCCGAGGCAGGCGGAGATCGCGTGTTGCTCGTTAACGATGTAATCGTTACAGATACGGTCCAGTTCGCCGGTGGTGACGCCCGGCTTAATATACGGTTCGATCATTTCCAGCACTTCGGCTGCCAGACGGCCCGCGACGCGCATCTTTTCGATTTCTTCAGGGGTCTTGATTGAGATAGCCATGAATTCTGTCCATCAGGGTCGATGATTTCGACAATAATTGTGTATGTGCCGTCAATGTTAACAGTCTGAAGCATCCACTACCAGATTGAGAATCAGTTACAGCATGGAGTGCCAACAATTATTGGTGTCGAAGGCGTATTTATGGTATAAAGCGCGCCGGACTTCCGTTTCATTCTCTGATACACAAGATGGGCGGGAGCGATAAATCTCACTTTGTGTAACAACACACACGTATCGGCACATATTCCGGGGTGCCCTTTGGGGTCGGTAATATGGGATACGTGGAGGCATAACCCCAACTTAATCTATAGAGGTTTTAAATCATGGCAACTGTTTCCATGCGCGATATGCTCAAGGCTGGTGTTCACTTTGGTCACCAGACCCGTTACTGGAACCCGAAAATGAAGCCGTTCATCTTCGGCGCGCGTAACAAAGTTCATATTATCAACCTTGAGAAAACCGTACCGATGTTCAACGAAGCTCTGGCTGAACTGAACAAGATCTCTGCTCGTAAAGGTAAAATCCTTTTCGTTGGTACCAAACGCGCTGCAAGCGAAGCGGTGAAAGAAGCTGCTAACAGCTGCGATCAGTTCTTCGTGAACCATCGCTGGCTGGGCGGTATGCTGACTAACTGGAAAACCGTTCGTCAGTCCATCAAACGTCTGAAAGACCTGGAAATTCAGTCTCAGGACGGTACTTTCGAAAAGCTGACCAAGAAAGAAGCGCTGATGCGTACTCGTGAGCTTGAGAAACTGGAAAACAGCCTGGGCGGTATCAAAGACATGGGCGGTCTGCCGGACGCTCTGTTCGTTATCGATGCCGACCACGAGCACATTGCTATCAAAGAAGCAAACAACCTGGGTATTCCGGTATTTGCTATCGTTGATACCAACTCTGATCCGGACGGCGTTGACTTCGTTATCCCGGGTAACGATGACGCAATCCGTGCTGTTAGCCTGTACCTGGGCGCTGTCGCTGCAACCGTTCGTGAAGGCCGTTCTCAGGATCTGGCTTCCCAGGCGGAAGAAAGCTTCGTAGAAGCTGAATAATAAGGCTTGATAACTCCCTAAAATAGTTCGAGTTGCAGGAAGGCGGCAAGCTCGAGAATTCCCGGGAGCTTACATCAGTAAGCGACCGGGATGAGCGAGTGAAGGCAACGTACCTGCGGCTCGAAATATGAAGGGGAGCGCCCCCTTATAAACCAGGTAGTATCACGTTTGGTTAGGGGCCCTTTAGGCCCCTTTTTCACTTTTATATCTGTGCGGTTTGAGGCCGGGCAGATCAAATCTTTCGAGGATTGTAGAATGGCTGAAATTACCGCATCCCTGGTAAAAGAGCTGCGTGAGCGTACCGGCGCAGGCATGATGGATTGCAAAAAAGCACTGACTGAAGCGAATGGCGACATTGAGCTGGCAATCGAAAACATGCGTAAGTCCGGCGCTATCAAAGCGGCGAAAAAAGCAGGCAACGTGGCTGCTGACGGCGTAATCAAAACCAAAATCGACGGCAATATCGCTTTCATTCTGGAAGTTAACTGCCAGACTGACTTCGTGGCTAAAGATGCTGGCTTCCAGGCATTTGCTGACAAAGTGCTGGACGCCGCTGTTGCTGGCAAAATCACTGACGTAGAAGTCCTGAAAGCGCAGTTCGAAGAAGAGCGTGTCGCGTTGGTTGCGAAAATCGGCGAGAACATCAACATTCGTCGCGTAGCTTCCCTGGAAGGCGACGTTCTGGGTTCTTACCAGCACGGTGCGCGCATCGGTGTTCTGGTTGCCGCTAAAGGCGCTGACGAAGAGCTGGTTAAACAGCTGGCGATGCACGTTGCGGCAAGCAAGCCGGAATTCGTTAAGCCGGAAGACGTGTCTGCTGACGTGGTAGAGAAAGAGTACCAGGTACAGCTGGACATCGCGATGCAGTCCGGTAAGCCGAAAGAAATCGCAGAGAAGATGGTTGAAGGCCGCATGAAGAAATTCACCGGCGAAGTTTCTCTGACTGGTCAGCCTTTCGTCATGGAACCGAGCAAATCTGTTGGCCAACTGCTGAAAGAGCACAACGCTGACGTGACTGGCTTCATCCGCTTTGAAGTGGGCGAAGGCATTGAGAAAGTCGAGACTGACTTTGCAGCGGAAGTTGCTGCGATGTCTAAGCAGTCCTGATTTTCCTGGGGAGCCGCCTGAGGGCGGCTTCTTTTTGCGCCTCTCTTGTAAAATCAGCCGACGCCTGGCGTCTGCGCTGAAATGCGACGTACAATGTCGCCGGAATTAACTCATATCAATCGTTGACAGTCTCAGGAAAGAAACATGGCTACCAATGCAAAACCCGTCTATAAACGCATTCTGCTTAAATTAAGCGGCGAAGCTCTGCAGGGTACGGAAGGCTTCGGTATTGATGCAAGCATACTGGATCGTATGGCTCAGGAGATCAAAGAACTGGTTGAACTGGGTATTCAGGTTGGTGTGGTGATTGGCGGTGGTAACCTGTTCCGTGGCGCGGGTCTGGCGAAAGCGGGAATGAACCGCGTTGTGGGCGACCACATGGGCATGTTGGCCACCGTAATGAACGGTCTGGCAATGCGTGATGCGCTTCACCGCGCCTATGTGAACGCCCGCCTGATGTCGGCAATTCCTTTAAACGGCGTGTGCGATAACTACAGTTGGGCCGAGGCGATCAGCCTGCTGCGTAATAACCGTGTTGTGATTTTGTCTGCAGGTACGGGTAATCCGTTCTTCACTACCGACTCTGCGGCCTGTCTGCGCGGGATCGAAATTGAAGCGGATGTCGTACTGAAAGCGACCAAAGTGGATGGCGTATTCACTGCCGATCCGGCAAAAGATCCTTCCGCGACCATGTACGATCAACTGACCTACAGCGAAGTGCTGGATAAAGAGCTGAAAGTGATGGATCTGGCGGCGTTCACGCTGGCTCGTGACCACAAACTGCCGATTCGTGTTTTCAACATGAACAAACCGGGCGCGCTGCGTCGTGTGGTGATGGGCGAAAAAGAAGGGACGTTAATCACGGAATAATTCCCGTGAGCGCCAAATACGGGTAAGATTCTGTTCTATTGACGGGTCTTATTACCTGGCAGAAATTAAACGAGACTATACTTAGCACATCTTTGTATTGTGTGACCGTCTGGTCTGACTGAGACTAGTTTTCAAGGATTCGTAACGTGATTAGCGATATCAGAAAAGATGCTGAAGTACGCATGGAAAAATGCGTTGAAGCGTTCAAAACCCAAATCAGCAAAGTGCGCACGGGTCGTGCTTCTCCCAGCCTGCTGGATGGTATTGTCGTAGAATACTATGGCACTCCGACCCCTCTGCGTCAGTTGGCAAGCGTAACGGTAGAAGACTCCCGTACCTTAAAAATTAACGTATTTGACCGTTCTATGGGGCCAGCCGTTGAAAAAGCGATCATGGCGTCAGACCTCGGTTTGAATCCAAGCTCTGCAGGCACCGACATTCGCGTTCCGCTGCCGCCGCTGACCGAAGAGCGTCGTAAAGATCTGACGAAAATTGTCCGTGGCGAAGCGGAGCAGGCGCGTGTCGCCGTACGTAACGTACGCCGTGATGCGAACGATAAAGTAAAAGCCCTCCTGAAAGATAAAGCGATCAGTGAAGATGACGATCGTCGTTCTCAGGAAGACGTACAGAAAATGACCGACGCGGCAATTAAGAAAGTTGATGCGGCGTTGGCAGATAAAGAAGCAGAACTGATGCAGTTCTGATTGATCTGTACACAGATATAAACTCATTCCACCGCTAAACCTGGTGGGTGAGTGGTGTACAAAGCGCCGCGCAGAAGACATTATCAGGTCTCCTGTGCGGCGTTTTGCTTTTTATCCCGTTTCAACACTTCTGGACGTTTCATGAAGCAATTAACCATTCTGGGCTCGACCGGCTCTATTGGTTGCAGCACACTGGACGTGGTGCGCCATAATCCTGATAGCTTCCGCGTTGTCGCGCTGGTGGCGGGTAAAAATGTTGCCCGCATGGCGGAGCAGTGCCTGGAGTTCTCGCCGCGTTATGCCGTGATGGACGATACGTCGAGCGCAGAACAGCTCAAAATAATGCTTCAGCAGCATGGCAGCCGCACCGAGGTTCTGAGCGGTCAGCAGGCTGCCTGTGAGATGGCGGCGCTTGATGAAGTCGGGCATGTAATGGCGGCCATTGTGGGCGCGGCTGGTTTACTGCCGACCCTGGCGGCGATTCGCGCAGGGAAGACGATTCTGCTGGCGAATAAAGAATCGCTGGTGACCTGCGGGCGACTATTTATGGACGAAGTGAAACGCTGCAACGCCCGACTTTTACCCGTCGATAGCGAACATAACGCGATTTTTCAGAGTTTGCCGCAATCTATTCAGCATAATCTGGGATACGCTGACCTTGAGCAAAATGGCGTAACGTCGATTTTGCTTACCGGGTCTGGTGGCCCGTTTCGTGAAACGCCAATGTGCGATCTGGCAGCGATGACGCCGGATCAGGCATGTCGTCATCCGAACTGGTCGATGGGGCGAAAAATTTCCGTCGACTCCGCCACCATGATGAATAAAGGTCTGGAATACATTGAAGCGCGTTGGTTATTTAATGCCAGCGCTCGTCAGATGGACGTGTTGATCCATCCGCAATCGGTCATTCATTCGATGGTGCGTTATCAGGATGGCAGCGTCCTGGCGCAGCTTGGTGAGCCTGACATGCGTACGCCTATTGCGCATACGATGGCATGGCCGAATCGTGTCGCGTCCGGCGCGCAGCCGCTCGATTTTTGCAAACTCAGCGCGCTGACGTTTAGCGCGCCGGATTATCAGCGTTATCCTTGCCTGAAGCTGGCAATGGAGGCGTTTGAGCAAGGTCAGGCGGCAACGACGGCGCTCAATGCGGCAAACGAAATTACCGTTGCCGCGTTTCTGGCGCAACAGATTCGTTTTACCGATATCGCCGGGCTCAATTTAGCGGTGCTGGAGAGGATGGATTTACAGGAACCGACAAGCGTTGACGACGTATTGCAGGTTGACGCCATCGCGCGTGAGGTCGCCAGAAAACAAGTGATACGGCTCTCACGCTGACGATAATCCCGCGACAGAAGATTGTGCTATTTGTTAGCGTTGGGCTTCGGTGATATAGTCTGCGCCACCTGATCGCAGGTTTTTGCTTTTTTTCGGTCAGGTTAGCCGTGGTTTGACACGGCTTTTTTGTGGATACACAAAATCATTCAGGACGCATCGGGACGGCAGGCGAATACGTTCCCGGCGTGCGTGACAGCGCACGGTAGGAGCGGTGACGCGTAGTCATCAGCGAAGCGGACCGAAGAGATGTGTATAAAGGCTTCAGTATTCCTGAGTACCGCTAAATCCTTTCAGGGACAAAAACGCGTTATGTTGTCTGCAACTCAACCAGTAAGCGAAAATTTGCCAGCACATGGCTGTCGTCATGTTGCAATAATTATGGATGGCAATGGTCGCTGGGCGAAAAAGCAAGGGAAGATCCGGGCCTTCGGGCATAAAGCCGGGGCGAAGTCCGTCCGGCGAGCGGTCTCTTTTGCTGCCAATAACGGTATTGATGCGTTAACGCTGTATGCCTTTAGTAGTGAAAACTGGAACCGACCGGCGCAGGAAGTGAGCGCGTTAATGGAGCTGTTCGTGTGGGCGCTGGATAGCGAAGTGAAAAGCCTGCACCGCCATAACGTTCGCCTGTGTATTATCGGCGATATCAGTCGATTCAACCCACGTTTGCAAGAACGTATTCGCAAATCAGAAGCGCTTACCGCCCGTAATACGGGGCTAACGCTGAATATCGCTGCGAATTACGGCGGACGTTGGGATATTGTCCAGGGCGTCCGACAACTGGCGGAACAGGTGCAGGCTGGAGTGCTGCGCCCCGATCAGATTGATGAAGAGAGACTAGGCCAGCAAATCTGTATGCATGAGCTGGCGCCTGTGGATTTAGTAATTAGGACTGGGGGAGAGCATCGCATTAGTAACTTTTTGCTTTGGCAAATTGCCTATGCCGAACTTTACTTTACGGATGTTCTTTGGCCCGATTTCGATGAACAAGACTTTGAAGGTGCGCTGCATGCCTTTGCTAATCGAGAGCGTCGTTTCGGCGGTACCGAGCCTGGTGATGACAAAGCCTGATGGGGGTTGCTTTTGCTGAAGTATCGCCTGATTTCTGCTTTTGTGTTAATACCTGCGGTCATCGCTGCGCTTTTTTTATTGCCGCCGGTGGGGTTCGCCATTATTACGCTGGTTGTCTGTATGCTGGCCGCGTGGGAGTGGGGACAGTTAAGTGGTTTCGCCGCGCGTTCACAGCGGGTTTGGCTGGCGGTGCTGTGTGGTCTGTTATTGGCGCTGATGCTATTTTTGTTGCCTGAGTATCATCACAACATTCGTCAACCGCTGGTTGAGATGTCGCTTTGGGCATCGTTAGGCTGGTGGGTTGTCGCGCTACTGCTGGTGCTATTTTATCCCGGTTCGGCGGCAATCTGGCGCAACTCAAAAACATTGCGTCTTATTTTCGGTTTGTTAACTATCGTGCCATTTTTCTGGGGAATGCTGGCGCTGCGCGCCTGGCACTATGACGAGAATCATTACAGTGGCGCAATATGGCTACTCTATGTCATGATCCTGGTCTGGGGAGCGGACTCTGGCGCGTATATGTTTGGTAAATTGTTTGGCAAACATAAGCTGGCGCCGAAGGTTTCCCCGGGTAAAACCTGGCAAGGGTTTATTGGCGGGCTTGCTACGGCTGCCGTGATCTCGTGGGGTTACGGTATGTGGGCGAATCTGAATGTTGCGCCTGTTATCTTGCTGATTTGCTCTGTGGTTGCGGCTCTGGCTTCTGTACTGGGCGATCTCACCGAGAGTATGTTTAAGCGCGAAGCAGGAATTAAGGATAGTGGTCACTTGATTCCAGGACATGGTGGTATTCTGGACCGAATTGACAGCCTGACGGCTGCCGTACCGGTCTTTGCTTGCCTGTTGTTACTGGTGTTCAGGACGCTCTAACGGAAGGTTTTATGCTGAGTATTCTCTGGAATCTGGCTGCATTCATCATCGCACTGGGCGTGCTGATCACTGTGCATGAATTTGGTCATTTCTGGGTTGCCCGGCGCTGCGGTGTGCGTGTTGAGCGCTTTTCCATCGGCTTTGGCAAAGCGCTCTGGCGCCGTACTGACCGGTATGGTACCGAGTATGTCATCGCCCTGATTCCGCTGGGCGGCTACGTCAAAATGCTGGATGAGCGCGCCGAACCGGTAGCGCCGGAATTGCGTCGTCACGCCTTCAATAACAAAACGGTGGGCCAGCGCGCCGCAATTATTGCCGCAGGTCCGGTAGCGAACTTCATTTTTGCTATCTTTGCTTACTGGCTGGTCTTTATCATCGGCGTCCCTGGCGTTCGTCCCGTTGTTGGCGAAATAACGCCCAACTCAATTGCTGCGCAGGCGCAAATTGCGCCTGGTACGGAACTTAAAGCCATTGATGGTATCGAAACCCCTGATTGGGATGCTGTGCGTTTACAACTGGTGTCCAAAATTGGCGATCAGCAGACGACGGTGAGCGTCGCGCCGTTTGGCAGTGATCAGCGGCAGAACAAAACGCTTGATTTACGTCACTGGGCATTTGAGCCTGATAAGCAAGATCCTGTATCTTCTTTAGGGATTCGGCCCCGCGGACCACAGATTGAACCGGTACTGTCAGAAGTGCAGGCGAACTCCGCAGCCAGTAAAGCGGGTTTGCAAGCGGGCGACAGGATCGTTAAAGTCGATGGTCAGCCGTTAACGCAGTGGATGAAATTCGTTACGTTTGTACGCGATAATCCTGGTAAGCCGTTAGCGTTAGAGATTGAAAGGCAGGGGAGCGCCTTGTCGTTGACGTTAACGCCGGATACGAAATCGGTTAACGGAAAGGCGGAAGGTTTTGCAGGCGTGGTGCCTAAAATTATTCCTTTGCCGGAAGAGTACAAGACTATACGCCAGTATGGGCCTTTTAGCGCCATCCTCGAAGCCACGGATAAGACGTGGCAGTTGATGAAGCTGACGGTCAGTATGATGGGTAAATTGATAACCGGTGATGTGAAACTGAACAACCTCAGTGGGCCGATTTCTATCGCTCAGGGGGCTGGGATGTCAGCGGAGTTCGGGGTGATTTATTACCTGATGTTCCTTGCGCTAATCAGCGTGAACTTAGGGATAATTAACCTGTTTCCGCTGCCCGTTCTTGACGGGGGGCATCTGCTGTTCCTGGCGATTGAAAAGCTTAAGGGCGGGCCGGTATCCGAGCGGGTTCAAGACTTTAGTTATCGCATTGGCTCGATTTTGCTGGTGTTGTTAATGGGGCTTGCACTTTTCAATGATTTCTCTCGGTTGTAAGAGAGTTAGTTAGGAAGAACGCATAATAACGATGGCGATGAAAAAGTTGCTCATAGCGTCGCTGCTGTTCAGCAGCGCCACCGTATACGGTGCTGAAGGGTTCGTAGTGAAGGACATTCATTTCGAAGGCCTGCAGCGAGTCGCCGTTGGTGCGGCTCTCCTCAGTATGCCGGTGCGCACAGGCGACACGGTTAATGATGAAGATATCAGTAACACCATTCGCGCTCTGTTCGCCACCGGCAACTTTGAGGACGTCCGCGTCCTGCGCGATGGTGATACCCTTCTGGTTCAGGTAAAAGAACGTCCGACCATTGCCAGCATCACTTTCTCCGGGAACAAGTCGGTGAAAGATGACATGCTCAAGCAAAACCTCGAAGCGTCTGGCGTGCGTGTTGGCGAGTCTCTGGATCGCACCACGCTGTCTGATATCGAAAAAGGTCTGGAAGACTTTTACTATAGCGTAGGTAAATACAGCGCCAGCGTTAAGGCGGTCGTAACGCCGCTACCGCGCAACCGTGTTGATCTTAAACTGGTGTTCCAGGAGGGCGTATCGGCGAAGATCCAACAGATCAACATCGTCGGTAACCATGCCTTTAGCACCGAAGAACTCATTTCTCATTTCCAGTTGCGTGACGAAGTGCCGTGGTGGAACGTCGTCGGCGATCGTAAATACCAGAAGCAGAAGCTGGCGGGCGACCTTGAAACCTTGCGCAGTTACTATCTGGATCGCGGCTACGCGCGTTTCAATATTGACTCCACGCAAGTGAGTCTGACGCCGGATAAGAAAGGGATCTACATCACCGTCAATATCACCGAAGGCGATCAGTACAAGCTTTCCGGGGTTCAGGTGAGCGGTAACCTGGCCGGACATTCCGCTGAAATTGAGAACCTGACGAAAATTGAACCAGGCGAGCTCTATAACGGCACCAAAGTGACCAAAATGGAAGATGATATCAAAAAGCTTCTTGGTCGCTATGGTTACGCCTATCCGCGCGTGCAGTCACAGCCTGAAATTAACGACGCCGACAAAACCGTTAAATTACGCGTTAACGTCGATGCCGGTAACCGTTTCTACGTGCGTAAGATCCGTTTTGAAGGCAACGATACCTCAAAAGATTCCGTACTGCGCCGTGAAATGCGTCAGATGGAAGGGGCGTGGCTGGGTAGCGATCTGGTTGACCAGGGGAAAGAGCGTCTGAACCGTCTGGGTTACTTTGAAACCGTTGATACCGATACGCAGCGCGTTCCGGGCAGCCCGGATCAGGTAGATGTGGTCTACAAGGTGAAAGAGCGTAATACCGGTAGCTTCAACTTCGGTATTGGCTACGGTACAGAAAGCGGCGTTAGTTTCCAGGCCGGCGTTCAGCAGGACAACTGGTTAGGTACGGGTTATTCCGTGGGGATTAACGGAACCAAAAACGACTACCAGACCTACAGCGAACTGTCCGTTACTAACCCATACTTTACCGTTGACGGCGTGAGCCTCGGTGGTCGTATCTTCTATAACGACTTCCAGGCGGACGATGCGGATCTGTCCGACTATACCAACAAGAGTTACGGTACGGATGTGACGCTTGGCTTCCCCATCAACGAGTACAACACGTTGCGCGCGGGCTTAGGGTATGTGCATAACTCCCTGTCCAATATGGAACCGCAGGTTGCAATGTGGCGTTATCTCTATTCCATGGGCGAACACCCGAATACGGACGATCAGAATAACAGCTTTAAAACGGATGACTTCACCTTTAACTACGGCTGGACCTACAACAAACTGGACCGTGGTTATTTCCCGACAGAAGGTACGCGTATCAACCTGAGCGGTAAGGTGACGATTCCGGGATCGGATAACGAATACTATAAAGCGACGCTGGATACCGCGACCTATGTACCGATCGATAACGATCATAAATGGGTCATTCTGGGCCGTACCCGCTTTGGTTATGGCGACGGCTTCGGCGGTAAAGAGATGCCGTTCTATGAGAACTTCTATGCCGGTGGTTCCAGTACCGTCCGTGGCTTCCAGTCCAACACGATTGGTCCGAAAGCGGTCTATTTCCCACATGCCGCCAGCAATTATGATCCTGATGACGATTACGAATGTGCGACTCAGGACGGCGCGAAAGATATGTGTAAGTCGGATGATGCGGTAGGTGGTAACGCGATGGCGGTCGCCAGCCTGGAATTTATCACGCCGACGCCGTTTATCAGCGAGAAATATGCTAATTCGGTCCGTACGTCTTTCTTCTGGGATATGGGGACCGTCTGGGATACTAACTGGGATTCCAGTCAGTATTCTGGCTATCCGGACTACAGCGATCCAGGTAACATCCGTATGTCCGCGGGTATCGCATTACAATGGATGTCCCCATTGGGGCCGTTGGTCTTCTCCTACGCCCAGCCGTTTAAAAAGTACGATGGAGACAAAGCCGAGCAGTTCCAGTTTAACATTGGTAAAACCTGGTAACTGTTCACTGCAAAGGAATGCATTGGTAGTGTAGCGATGACTTTTGGCGATGCCTCCAGGGATCGCCAGGCCACGCAAAGAGCTGTACCTTCGGGTGCAAATGGGATGGTAAGGAGTTTATTGTGAAAAAGTGGTTATTAGCTGCAGGTCTTGGTTTGGCGATGGTAACGTCCGCACAGGCTGCTGACAAAATTGCGATCGTCAACATGGGTAATCTGTTCCAACAGGTTGCGCAGAAGACGGGTGTATCCAATACACTGGAAAACGAATTTAAAGGCCGTGCGGCTGAACTGCAAAAAATGGAAACCGATCTGCAATCCAAAATGCAGCGTCTGCAGTCCATGAAAGCAGGTAGCGATCGTACTAAGCTGGAAAAAGACGTGATGTCTCAGCGTCAGACTTTCGCGCAAAAAGCGCAGGCTTTTGAGAAAGATCGCGCGCGTCGTTCCAACGAAGAACGCGGTAAACTGGTGACTCGTATCCAGACTGCGGTGAAAAAAGTGGCTAACGACCAGCGCATCGATCTAGTCGTAGACGCGAACACCGTTGCTTACAACAGCAGCGATGTGAAAGACATCACCGCTGACGTACTGAAACAGGTTAAATAAGTAATGTCTTCAATTCGACTGGCTGACTTAGCAGAACAGTTGGATGCAGAATTACACGGTGATGGCGATATCGTCATCACCGGCGTTGCGTCCATGCAATCTGCAACAACAGGCCACATTACGTTTATGGTGAATCCTAAGTACCGTGAACACTTAGGTTTATGCCAGGCTTCTGCGGTTGTCATGACGCAGGACGATCTTCCTTTTGCTAAGAGCGCGGCGCTGGTAGTTAAAAATCCCTACCTGACCTACGCGCGCATGGCGCAAATTTTAGATACTACGCCGCAACCCGCGCAGGATATCGCGCCAAGCGCAGTGATTGATGCGACGGCAACGCTGGGTAGCAATGTTTCAGTCGGCGCGAATGCGATGATTGAATCTGGCGTACAACTGGGCGATAACGTGGTTATCGGCGCAGGGTGTTTCGTCGGAAAAAATAGCAAAATCGGGGCGGGTTCACGCTTGTGGGCGAACGTAACGATTTACCACGACATTCAGATCGGTGAGAATTGCCTGATCCAATCCAGTACGGTGATCGGCGCGGACGGTTTTGGTTACGCTAACGATCGCGGTAGCTGGGTGAAGATCCCGCAATTGGGCCGGGTCATTATTGGCGATCGTGTCGAGATCGGCGCTTGTACCACCATTGACCGTGGCGCGCTGGATGATACTGTTATTGGCAACGGCGTGATTATTGATAATCAGTGCCAGATTGCACATAACGTCGTGATTGGCGACAATACGGCAGTTGCCGGTGGCGTCATTATGGCGGGTAGCCTGAAGATTGGCCGTTACTGCATGATTGGCGGCGCCAGCGTGATCAATGGGCATATGGAAATATGTGACAAAGTCACGGTAACTGGCATGGGTATGGTGATGCGTCCCATCACGGAACCGGGCGTCTACTCCTCAGGCATTCCGCTGCAACCCAACAAAGTATGGCGTAAAACTGCTGCACTGGTGATGAACATTGATGATATGAGCAAGCGTCTCAAAGCGATTGAGCGCAAGGTTAATCAACAAGACTAACGTTCCGCCTTGTAGTTGCCATTCTTTTCCGGCCTGTCACATTCATACGATTGCGGCAGGCCGTGTTATTATTGCCTTTTTGTATATTTGGACAGGAAGAGTATTTTGACTACTAACACTCATACTCTGCAGATTGAAGAGATTTTAGAGCTTCTGCCGCACCGTTTTCCGTTTTTACTGGTCGATCGCGTGCTGGACTTTGAAGAAGGGCGTTTTCTGCGTGCGGTGAAAAATGTCTCCGTTAACGAGCCGTTTTTCCAGGGACATTTCCCGGGCAAACCGATTTTGCCAGGCGTGCTGATTCTGGAAGCGATGGCGCAGGCAACCGGTATTCTGGCGTTTAAAAGCGTCGGTAAACTGGAGCCCGGCGAACTGTATTATTTCGCGGGTATTGATGAAGCGCGCTTTAAGCGTCCGGTTGTGCCAGGCGATCAGATGATCATGGAAGTCACTTTCGAGAAAACGCGTCGTGGCCTGACCCGCTTTAAAGGGGTTGCGCTGGTTGACGGTAAAGTCGTGTGCGAAGCAACCATGATGTGTGCTCGTAGCCGGGAGGCCTGATTCGTGATTGATAAATCCGCCTTTATTCATCCTACCGCCATTGTGGAAGACGGCGCTGTACTTGGCGCTAATGTCCACATTGGTCCCTTTTGTATTGTTGGGCCGCAGGTCGAAATTGGTGAGGGAACCGTACTGAAGTCTCATGTGGTCGTGAATGGTCAAACCAAAATTGGCCGCGATAACGAGATTTATCAGTTTGCCTCCATCGGTGAAGTGAACCAGGATCTGAAATATGCTGGTGAGCCGACCCGTGTGGAAATTGGCGATCGTAACCGCATCCGCGAAAGCGTCACCATTCATCGTGGTACAGTGCAGGGCGGTGGGCTGACGAAGGTGGGTAGCGATAACCTGCTGATGATCAATGCGCATGTCGCACATGATTGTACGGTAGGTAATCGCTGCATCCTCGCCAACAACGCCACGCTGGCGGGGCACGTATCAATCGATGATTTTGCGATCATCGGCGGTATGACGGCAGTTCATCAGTTCTGCATTATCGGTGCGCATGTGATGGTCGGCGGCTGCTCCGGCGTGGCGCAGGATGTGCCTCCGTATGTAATTGCGCAGGGTAACCATGCGACGCCGTTCGGGGTAAATATCGAAGGGTTAAAGCGTCGTGGCTTCAGCCGCGAGGGAATCATCGCCATTCGTAATGCCTACAAACTGCTATACCGCAGCGGTAAAACGCTCGACGAAGCGAAACTGGAAATCGCTGAGCTTGCGGAAAAGCATCCGGAAGTGAAGGCGTTTACCGAGTTCTTTGAGCGTTCAACGCGCGGTCCGATTCGTTAATGGCGGCACAGCGTCCTTTAACGATTGCCCTGGTCGCCGGCGAAACGTCCGGCGATATTCTTGGCGCAGGCTTAATTCGTGCGCTGAAAGCGCGCGTACCCAACTCCCGTTTTGTGGGCGTTGCGGGGCCGCGTATGCAGGCTGAAGGGTGTGAAGCCTGGTACGAAATGGAAGAGCTGGCGGTCATGGGCATAGTTGAAGTGCTCGGACGTTTACGCCGTTTGTTGCATATCCGTGCCGATCTGACCCGCCGTTTTACCGAACTCAAGCCCGATGTCTTTGTCGGGATTGATGCCCCTGATTTCAACATTACCCTCGAAGGTAATCTGAAAAAACAGGGGATTAAAACCATTCATTATGTCAGCCCGTCCGTTTGGGCCTGGCGACAGAAACGCGTTTTCAAAATAGGCAGATCCACCCATATGGTGCTGGCTTTTCTGCCTTTCGAAAAAGCGTTTTACGATAAATTTAACGTCCCGTGCCGCTTTATCGGTCACACCATGGCGGATGCAATGCCGCTGGACCCGGATAAAAATGCGGCGCGCGACGTGCTGGGTATCCCGTATGACGCCCATTGTCTGGCGTTACTGCCGGGCAGTCGTGGCGCGGAAGTGGAGATGCTCAGCGCCGATTTCCTGAAAACCGCACAATTACTGCGACAGCGCTATCCCGATCTGGAAGTGGTCGTGCCGCTGGTGAACGCGAAACGCCGCGAGCAGTTTGAAAAAATTAAAGCGGAGGTTGCGCCGGATCTCGCCGTTCATTTGCTGGACGGGATGGGGCGTGAAGCGATGGTTGCCAGCGATGCGGCTCTGCTGGCCTCGGGTACGGCGGCGCTGGAGTGTATGCTGGCAAAATGCCCGATGGTAGTGGGATATCGTATGAAGCCCTTCACTTTCTGGCTGGCGAAACGTCTGGTGAAAACTGAGTATGTTTCTTTGCCTAACCTGCTGGCGGGAAGAGAATTAGTCAAAGAGCTGTTGCAGGAAGAGTGCGAACCGCAAAAACTCGCCGACGCGCTGTTGCCGTTACTGGCGAACGGTAAAACCAGTCATGCGATGCACGACACCTTCCGTGAACTGCATCAGCAGATCCGCTGTAATGCCGATGAGCAGGCGGCAGATGCCGTCCTGGAGTTAGCACAATGATCGAATTTGTTTATCCACACACCCATTTAGTGGCGGGTGTGGATGAAGTGGGCCGTGGCCCGCTGGTGGGCGCAGTAGTGACCGCCGCCGTGATCCTCGATCCGACTCGCCCGATCGTCGGTCTGAATGATTCCAAAAAATTGTCTGAAAAGCGTCGTCTGGCATTGTATGACGAGATTAAAGAAAAGGCGTTAAGCTGGAGTCTGGGGCGTGCGGAAGCGCATGAAATTGATGAGCTGAATATTTTGCACGCCACAATGCTCGCCATGCAGCGCGCTGTCGCTGGTTTGCATATTGCGCCAGAGTATGTGCTGATCGACGGCAATCGCTGTCCGGATCTGCCTGTGCCGGCAATGGCCGTGGTGAAAGGCGACAGCCGCGTGGCGGAGATTAGCGCGGCGTCTATTCTGGCGAAAGTCACCCGCGACGCCGAAATGGCGGCGCTGGATATCGTTTTTCCTCAGTATGGCTTTGCGCAGCATAAAGGCTATCCAACCGCTTTTCATCTGGAAAAGTTGGCACAGTATGGCGCGACGGCGCACCACCGACGCAGTTTTGCGCCTGTTAAACGCGCTCTGGGACTTGTGTCCTGATTCTTGTATCGAGAAATCTGAAGATGTCTGAACCACGTTTCGTCCACCTGCGGGTGCACAGCGACTACTCTATGATCGATGGGCTGGCGAAGACCGGGCCGCTGGTGAAAAAGGCGGCCTCATTAGGTATGCCTGCGCTGGCGATCACCGATTTTACCAACCTCTGCGGTCTGGTGAAGTTCTACGGAGCGGGTCATGGCGCGGGCATTAAACCCATCGTCGGGGCGGACTTTAACGTTCACAACGAACTGCTGGGAGATGAGCTGACTCATCTGACGGTACTGGCGGCGAATAATACGGGATACCAGAACCTGACGTTACTGATCTCGAAAGCGTATCAGCGCGGCTACGGCGCGGCAGGCCCGATTATCGAGCGCGACTGGTTGGTAGCGCTTAAAGACGGTTTGATCCTGCTTTCCGGCGGGCGCATGGGCGACGTAGGCCGCTGTCTGTTACGCGGCAACCTGGCTCTGGTGGAGGAGTGCGTTGCTTTCTATGAAACGCATTTTCCCGATCGCTATTTTCTGGAACTGATCCGTACCGGCAGACAGGACGAAGAGACGTATCTCCATGCGGCGGTCGAACTGGCTGAAGCACGCGGTTTGCCGGTTGTCGCGACAAACGATGTCCGTTTTCTTGAAAGCGATGATTTTGACGCCCATGAAATTCGTGTCGCGATCCACGACGGTTTTACGCTTGACGATCCTAAGCGTCCGCGCAATTACTCGCCGCAGCAATATATGCGCAGCATCGATGAGATGTGCGAGCTGTTCTCCGATATTCCGGAGGCGCTGGAAAATACGGTGGAGATTGCCAAACGCTGCAACGTAACGGTGCGTCTGGGTGAATATTTCCTGCCACAGTTCCCGACCGGTGATATGACCACCGAAGATTATCTGGTCAAAAAATCGAAAGAGGGGCTGGAAGAGCGCCTGGCTTTCCTGTTTCCGGACGAAGAAGAGCGCAAAAAACGTCGCCCGGAATATGATGAGCGTCTGGATATTGAACTGCAGGTTATCAACCAGATGGGGTTCCCTGGCTACTTCCTCATCGTGATGGAGTTTATCCAGTGGTCAAAAGATAATGGCGTGCCGGTAGGGCCGGGACGTGGTTCCGGGGCAGGTTCGCTGGTGGCCTACGCGCTGAAAATTACCGACCTTGATCCGCTGGAATTTGACCTGCTGTTCGAACGTTTCCTGAACCCGGAACGTGTCTCTATGCCTGACTTCGACGTTGACTTCTGTATGGAGAAACGCGACCAGGTGATTGAGCACGTCGCGGACATGTACGGGCGTGATGCGGTATCGCAAATTATTACCTTCGGTACGATGGCGGCGAAAGCGGTTATCCGCGATGTGGGCCGCGTGCTGGGGCATCCGTACGGTTTTGTCGACCGTATCTCTAAGCTGGTGCCGCCCGATCCGGGAATGACGCTGGCAAAAGCCTTTGAAGCGGAACCGCAACTGCCGGAAATTTACGAGGCGGACGAAGAGGTCAGAGCGCTGATTGATATGGCGCGTAAGCTTGAAGGCGTCACTCGTAACGCCGGTAAGCACGCTGGCGGCGTGGTGATCGCGCCGACCAAAATTACCGACTTTGCGCCGCTGTACTGCGATGAAGAGGGCAAGCATCCGGTTACCCAGTTTGATAAAAGCGACGTGGAATATGCCGGGCTGGTGAAGTTCGACTTCCTCGGCCTGCGTACGCTGACCATCATCAACTGGGCGCTGGAGATGATCAACAAGCGGCGCGAGAAGAACGGCGAGCCGCCGTTGGATATCGCCGCTATTCCGCTGGACGATAAAAAAAGCTTCGACATGCTGCAACGCTCGGAAACCACGGCGGTCTTCCAGCTTGAATCGCGCGGCATGAAAGATCTGATCAAACGTCTGCAGCCGGACTGCTTTGAAGATATGATCGCGCTTGTGGCCCTGTTCCGGCCCGGTCCGTTGCAGTCAGGGATGGTAGATAACTTTATCGACCGTAAGCACGGTCGTGAAGAACTCTCTTACCCGGATGTTCAGTGGCAGCATGAAAGCCTGAAGCCGGTACTGGAGCCGACCTACGGCATCATTCTGTATCAGGAACAGGTGATGCAGATTGCCCAGGTACTTTCCGGGTATACTCTCGGCGGCGCGGATATGCTGCGTCGTGCGATGGGTAAGAAAAAGCCGGAAGAGATGGCCAAACAGCGTTCCGTTTTTGAAGAGGGCGCGAAAAAGAACGGTATCGACGGCGAACTGGCGATGAAAATCTTTGACCTGGTGGAGAAATTCGCCGGTTACGGGTTTAACAAATCGCACTCCGCCGCTTATGCGCTGGTTTCTTACCAGACACTATGGCTGAAGGCGCACTATCCGGCTGAATTTATGGCGGCGGTGATGACTGCCGATATGGACAACACCGAGAAGGTCGTAGGCCTGGTGGATGAGTGCTGGCGGATGGGGCTGAAAATTCTGCCGCCGGATATTAACTCCGGGTTGTACCATTTCCACGTTAACGATGAGGGCGAGATCGTCTACGGCATCGGCGCGATCAAAGGCGTCGGCGAAGGGCCGATCGAAGCGATCATCGACGCGCGTAATCAGGGCGGCTATTTCCGCGAACTGTTTGATCTGTGCGCGCGGACCGACACTAAAAAGCTCAACCGCCGGGTGCTGGAAAAGCTGATCATGTCCGGGGCGTTCGACCGGCTGGGTCCGCACCGCGCCGCGCTGATGAACTCATTAGGCGATGCGCTGAAAGCCGCCGACCAACATGCCAAAGCGGAAGCTATCGGTCAGGCGGATATGTTCGGCGTGCTGGCGGAAGAGCCGGAGCAAATCGAACAGTCTTATGCCAGTTGTCAGCCGTGGCCGGAGCAGGTGGTATTGGATGGGGAGCGCGAAACGTTGGGGCTGTACCTGACGGGCCACCCCATCAATCAGTATTTAAAAGAAATTGAGCGCTATGTCGGCGGGGTAAGGCTCAAAGACATGCATCCGACAGAACGTGGTAAAGTCACCACGGCTGCGGGGCTCGTGATTGCCGCAAGGGTTATGGTCACCAAGCGCGGTAATCGTATCGGCATCTGTACGCTGGATGACCGTTCCGGGCGTCTGGAAGTGATGTTATTTACCGACGCGCTGGATAAATACCAGCAGTTGCTGGAAAAAGACCGCATACTTATCGTCAGCGGACAGGTCAGCTTTGATGACTTCAGCGGGGGGCTTAAAATGACCGCCCGCGAAGTGATGGATATTGACGAAGCTCGCGAAAAATACGCTCGCGGGCTTGCTATCTCGCTGACGGACAGGCAAATTGATGACCAGCTTTTAAACCGACTCCGTCAGTCTCTGGAACCCCACCGCTCGGGGACCATTCCAGTACATCTCTACTATCAGAGGGCGGATGCGCGTGCGCGACTGCGTTTTGGCGCAACGTGGCGTGTCTCTCCGAGCGATCGTTTACTTAACGATCTGCGTGGCCTCATTGGTTCGGAGCAGGTGGAACTGGAGTTTGACTAATACAGGAATACTATGAGTCTGAATTTCCTTGATTTTGAACAGCCGATAGCAGAGCTGGAAGCGAAAATCGATTCTCTGACTGCGGTAAGCCGCCAGGATGAGAAACTGGATATTAATATCGATGAAGAAGTCCATCGCCTGCGCGAAAAAAGCGTAGAACTGACGCGCAAAATCTTCGCCGATCTCGGCGCATGGCAGGTAGCCCAACTGGCGCGCCATCCGCAGCGTCCGTACACCCTGGATTATGTCCGTCTGGCGTTTGATGAGTTTGATGAGCTGGCGGGCGATCGCGCCTATGCTGATGACAAAGCCATCGTCGGCGGCATCGCGCGTCTGGAAGGGCGACCGGTGATGATCATTGGTCATCAGAAAGGTCGTGAAACCAAAGAAAAAATTCGTCGTAACTTTGGGATGCCAGCGCCGGAAGGCTACCGCAAAGCGCTGCGCCTGATGGAAATGGCTGAACGCTTCAACATGCCGATCGTGACCTTTATCGACACCCCAGGCGCATATCCGGGCGTTGGCGCGGAAGAGCGCGGCCAGTCTGAAGCTATCGCCCGTAACCTGCGCGAAATGTCGCGTCTGAACGTGCCCATTATCTGTACCGTGATTGGCGAAGGCGGTTCCGGCGGCGCGCTGGCGATTGGTGTGGGCGATAAAGTGAATATGCTGCAGTACAGTACCTATTCCGTTATCTCTCCGGAAGGTTGCGCCTCCATTTTGTGGAAAAGCGCCGACAAAGCGCCATTGGCTGCTGAAGCGATGGGCATCATCGCGCCGCGTCTGAAAGAGCTGAAGCTTATCGACGCTATCATTCCGGAGCCGCTGGGCGGCGCGCACCGTAATCCGGAAGTGATGGCGGCATCGCTGAAAGCGCAGCTGCTGGAAGATTTAGCCGATCTCGATGTGTTAAGTACCGATGATTTAAAAAACCGTCGTTACCAGCGTTTGATGAGCTACGGTTACGCCTAATCATTTATCTCATTTTTCCAAAGAGGCCGGATAATCCGGCCTCTTTTTTTTGGTCGAGGAAAAATGAGACGCCGATGAGCTGATGTGATTAAACGCGACGGTATGTTCTCCCTGACACTGTATCAACTGCCAGGCGTGTGGCCAGGGCAGGCAGTGAACTACCCTTCAAGGAGAAAATTATGGGATTGCAAAAAACACTGGCGCTCAGCGCCGTGGCGGCGGGGATCATGTTGAGCTTATCCGGTGCGCAGGCCGCGCCGCTGCTTAGCAGTAGTGAGCCAATGACCATTAACGCCAGCGATCTGGCGGCGAAAGAGAAAGCGCTGACGGATTTTCCGTTAATGGAGGCAGTGAAATCCTCTATCCAGACGTTGGATAACAGCGCGGTCGAACAAATCGAACCGGGGCGCGCCGCTAACCCGGCAAACGTAAAACGCGTTGAAAGTATTCTGACAGAGGCCGATTGGGATTATCTGTTCCCGATGCGCGCGACGGAATACACCTATTCTAACTTCCTGAAAGCGATAGGTAAATTCCCGGCAGTTTGTGGTACCTACACCGATGGACGCGATAGCGACGCTATCTGCCGTAAAACCCTGGCCACTATGTTTGCGCATTTTGCCCAAGAGACGGGCGGTCACGAAAGCTGGCGTGATATCCCGGAATGGCGTCAGGCGCTGGTCTATCTGCGCGAAGTCGGCTGGACAGAAGGGCAGAAAGGCGGCTACAACGGCGAATGTAACCCGGGTGTATGGCAGGGCCAGACCTGGCCGTGCGGTAAAGATAAGGACGGCGATTTCCTCAGCTATTTTGGTCGCGGGGCAAAACAGCTTTCTTATAACTACAACTATGGGCCTTTCTCTGACGCGATGTATGGCGACGTTCGTCCTCTGCTGGATAAACCCGAACTGGTAGCGGATACCTGGATGAACCTGGCGAGCGCCGTTTTCTTCTTTGTTTATCCGCAGCCGCCGAAGCCGTCTATGCTGCATGTGATTGACGGCACCTGGCAGCCAAACGATCGCGATAAAGCAAACGGCCTGGTATCAGGTTTCGGCGTTACCATTCAGATCATCAATGGCGGCGTGGAGTGCGGCGGCGCAGATGAGAATGCACAGTCGCTTAACCGTATCGCCTACTACAAAGAGTTTGCCAACTACCTGAAAGTGCCGGTACCGGCTGACGAAGTGCTGGGCTGTAAAAACATGAAGCAGTTCGATGAAGGCGGCGCTGGCGCGTTACCGATCTATTGGGAGGAGGACTGGGGCTGGAGCGCCGATACCGCGGACGGTAAAACCTATTCCTGCCAGTTAGTTGGATATCAGACGCCGTATACCGCCTTTAAAGAGGGCGACTACACGAAATGCGTACAGCATTATTTCAACGTTAATGTCGTCGATGATAACGGGACCGCTGAACCGGATGCCACGCCAGCCCCGGCGCCAGCTACGGATGACAACGTGGCACCAGTCGCGCGTATTGCCGGACCGGTCGGGGCGGTGGAAGCCGGTAGCCCGGTTTCACTCAGCGCGGAAGGATCGACCGACGCGAATGGCGACAAGCTCACCTATACCTGGATGTCGCAGGATGGCAAGACGCTGAGCGGCCAGGATAAAGCCGTTGTGATTTTCAACGCGCCTGATGTCACTCAGGACACCCAGTATGTGGTGAATCTGACCGTTAGCGACGGTACGCTCTCCAGCACCGCGGTTTATACGCTGAATGTGAAAGCGAAGGCCGCCGCTGCGGATGACGAAGATAAGACCACCAGCTACCCTGCCTGGAGCAGCGGTCAGAAATGGAATCCGGGCGACATCGTCAACAGTCATGGCGCGTTGTACCAGTGCAAACCGTTCCCGGCGGGCTCATGGTGTAATGTTGCGCCTGCCTACTATGAGCCCGGCGTAGGGGTTGCCTGGGCCGATGCCTGGAGCGCATTGTAATAAGATAAATCCTGTCGGTGCTCTGCATCGGCAGGATTGTTACTATGCTTATCTCAGGTTTTTTTCAGGAGAAAGCATGAACATCATCGCCATTATGGGGCCGCACGGGGTTTATTATAAAGATGAACCCATCAAGGAGCTTGAGCGTGCATTACAATCCCTGGGATTTCAAATTATCTGGCCGCAAAATAGCGTTGACTTGTTGAAGTTTATTGAACATAACCCGCGCATTTGCGGCGTTATTTTTGACTGGGATGAATACAGTCTCGACCTTTGTAGTGAAATCAATCAGCTAAATGAATACCTTCCCCTCTACGCCTTTATCAATACCAACTCCACGCTGGACGTTAGCGTTCACGATATGCGCATGGCGCTGTGGTTTTTTGAGTATGCGTTGGGGCAGGCCGAAGATATCGCGACGCGCATTCATCAATATACCAACGAATATCTCGATAATATTACGCCGCCGTTTACCAAAGCGCTGTTTACCTACGCCAAAGAAGGAAAATATACCTTTTGTACGCCGGGTCATATGGCGGGAACGGCGTATCAGAAAAGCCCGCCAGGCTGTCTGTTTTATGACTTTTTTGGCGGCAATACCTTAAAAGCCGATGTGTCGATTTCGGTGACTGAACTGGGATCACTGCTGGATCACACCGGGCCGCATCTGGAAGCGGAAGAGTATATCGCCCGTACTTTTGGCGCCGAACAGAGTTATATGGTGACGAACGGTACGTCGACCTCGAATAAAATTGTCGGTATGTATGCCGCGCCTGCGGGAAGTACGCTACTTATTGATCGTAATTGCCATAAATCGCTGGCGCATTTGCTGATGATGAGCGATGTGGTGCCTCTCTGGTTGAAGCCGACGCGCAATGCGCTCGGCATTCTCGGCGGTATTCCAAAGCGTGAGTTTACCCGCGACAGCATTGCGCGTAAGGTGGCGGAAACCGCGCAGGCGCAATGGCCGGTTCATGCGGTTATCACCAATTCTACTTACGATGGTCTGTTGTATAACACTAACTGGATCAAGCAGATGCTGGACGTTCCCTCGATCCATTTTGATTCCGCCTGGGTACCCTATACCCATTTCCATCCGATCTACCAGGGGAAAAGCGGGATGAGTGGCGATCGGGTGCCCGGAAAAGTGATTTTCGAAACGCAATCCACCCATAAAATGCTGGCGGCTTTTTCGCAGGCGTCGCTTATTCATATCAAAGGAGAATATGACGAAGAGACGTTTAACGAAGCGTTTATGATGCACACTTCTACATCGCCGAGCTATCCCATTGTCGCCTCTATCGAGACTGCGGCGGCGATGCTGCGCGGCAATCCAGGGAAAAGATTGATTAATCGTTCGGTGGAGCGGGCGCTCCATTTTCGTAAAGAGGTACAGCGGTTACGTGAAGAGTCCGATAGCTGGTTCTTTAATATCTGGCAGCCGGAAGAGGTTGATGAGGCCGAATGCTGGCCGGTAACGCCGGGAGAAACATGGCACGGCTTCACCAATGCCGATGACGATCATATGTTCCTCGATCCGGTTAAGGTGACCATCCTGACGCCGGGAATGGATGAACAGGGCAACATGAGCGAAGAGGGGATACCCGCTGCGCTGGTGGCGAAGTTCCTCGATGAGCGAGGCGTGGTGGTGGAAAAAACCGGGCCGTATAATCTATTGTTTTTGTTCAGCATAGGGATTGATAAGACCCGTGCGATGGGGCTGCTGCGCGGACTGACGGAATTTAAACGGGCCTACGATCTTAACCTGCGCGTCAAAAATATGTTGCCGGATCTGTATGCGGAAGATCCTGATTTTTATCGCAATATGCGCATTCAGGATCTGGCGCAGGGGATCCATAAACTGATCCGTCAGCACGATCTTCCGGGGCTGATGTTGCGGGCGTTCGAGGTTTTACCGGAGATGATCATGACACCGCACCAGGCCTGGCAGCGTCAGATCAAAGGCGAGGTGGAAACCGTGGCGCTCGATCAACTGCCAGGGCGCGTTTCCGCAAATATGCTCCTGCCTTATCCGCCAGGCGTTCCGCTGTTGATGCCCGGCGAGAGGATCACGCAGCAGAGTCGGGCCGTGCTCGATTTTCTGCTGATGCTATGTTCGATTGGCCAGCATTATCCCGGTTTTGAAACGGATATTCACGGCGCGAAACGGAATGCGGATGGAGTGTACCAGGTACGAGTCTTAAAACACGCCTGTTAGCTTGCCTGAGGGGCGTGTGGCGAGTAACGTACTGATAATCAATAAAGGAGACGCTATGCTGGGATTAAAACAGGTTCATCACATCGCGATTATTGCGACAGACTATGCGGTGAGCAAGGCGTTTTATTGCGATATTCTGGGGTTCGATCTGATAAGCGAAGCCTGGCGAGAAGAGCGTGACTCATGGAAGGGTGATTTGGCGCTAAACGGGCAGTATGTGATTGAGCTTTTTTCTTTTCCCTTTCCTCCGGCGCGTCCAAGCCGACCTGAAGCCTGCGGCCTGCGCCATCTGGCTTTCAGCGTGGAAAATGTGGAAAACGCCGTTGCGCATCTGGAAAAGCATCAGGTTAAGTGCGAACCGATACGCGTCGATCCGTATACCGGGAAGCGCTTTACTTTTTTCAACGATCCGGACGGTTTGCCGCTTGAGCTGTATGAGCAGTAAGGCTTGTCATTAAGACGTTCGCCAGGTAACGTTGCCGGGCAAAGTCACTATAAGCATGGATCATGACCACTCTCACGCTGAATACTTCGTTACTCTCTTCTCGCCGTATTCTGGCCGCCTTTAGCGGCGGCCTGGATTCTACGGTGCTGTTGCATCAACTGGTGTTGTGGCGAGAACGCCATCCTGACGTCACGCTGCGCGCTGTCCATATCCATCATGGTTTAAGCCCTCATGCCGACAGTTGGGTGCGGCATTGCGAAACCGTGTGTAAACGTTGGCAGGTTCCGCTGGTGGTAGAGCGGGTGACGCTGGCGGATAATGGTCTGGGTATCGAGGCCCATGCGCGTGAGGCGCGCTATCGGGCGTTCGCCCAGACGCTACTGCCTGGCGAAGTGCTGGCAACCGCGCAGCACCTTGACGATCAGTGTGAAACATTCCTGCTGGCGCTAAAGCGCGGCAGCGGTCCGGCCGGACTTTCCGCGATGGGAGAACGCTCGCCTTTTGCCGGAACTCAGCTCCTTCGTCCGCTGTTGAGAGAAACGCGGGAGAGGCTGGAACAGTGGGCTGTGCGGCATGGCTTATGCTGGATCGAAGATGAAAGCAATCAGGATGACGCCTACGATCGCAACTTTTTACGCCTGCGCGCGCTGCCGCTCTTGCAGCGTCGCTGGCCGCATTTCCCTGCGGCGGTAGCCCGTAGCGCGGCGCTCTGCGCCGAGCAAGAAAGGTTGCTGGACGAACTTCTGGCCAGCGATCTTACCGACTGTATAACGGCGGGGGGGACATTGCGGCTCTCTCCATTAATGTCGATGAGCGATGTACGGCGGGCGGCGATTTTGCGTCGCTGGCTGGCGACGCGTAATGCGCCGATGCCCTCTCGCGACGCGCTGGAGCGTATCTGGCAGGAGGTGGCGCTGGCGCGCGGCGATGCCTCTCCCTGTTTACGTTTTGGCGATCGCGAGATTCGCCGTTATCAGTCGCAACTGTGGTGGATTAAATCCGTGACCGGACAAAGCGAAACGACGGTCGTCTGGCCCGTCTGGCAAACACCGCTGGCGCTGCCTGACGGCTTAGGGACGGTACAGCTCGAGCCTGGCGGCGAATTGCGCCGACCGCGACAGGAAGAATCCGTCAGCATTCGTTTTAAGGCGCCAGGGTTGATACACATAGTGGGACGTCACGGCGGACGTAAGCTGAAGAAAATCTGGCAGGAGCTGAATGTGCCTTCCTGGCGGCGCGATACCACGCCGCTGCTGTTTTATGGCGATACGCTGATTGCGGCGGCGAGGTACTTTGTCACCCATGACGGGCTGGCGAATGACGAAGACGGTGTGGCGTTATTGTGGCGAGAAGAAGCATAAAATGCCGGATAGCGGCGAAAATGCCTTATCCGGCCGCAAGATTCAGGATTCGCTGACCACCACAGTCCCAATTTCCGGGTGGCTGAAACTGGCGATTTTATCGAGACGAAGCTCACGAGACTCGCCGGAAACCTCGGCAAGCAGATATTCTACGTTTTTACGCAAGATCAAATCGTTCGCTTTTGCCTGTAAAATCTCGCCATCTTTTAATGTTAGCGTCAGTATTAAATGATGCATGCAGGCAAGCTCAAGACTATCGTAGTCATCGCAATTAATGGGTTGATACGTTTCATTCATTGACATAATCGCTCACCAGTAAGTTCGCGGCAGCATAAGCTGCCTTTTCCCTGACCGACTCTGAAAGGGCGCTATCTGCCGCCACTTCATTAAGCACTTTCAATACACAACCCAGCGCATCCGGGACATACCCTAAGTCTCCGCTGGCGATTTCCGCATACCGCTTGCGTACTAACTCACAATATTTTTCCACATGCCCTCCTGTCAGCATTCTGACTTAACCGTGGATGCAAGTCTAAGCCTACGAAGTTAAATCCTGTTTAGCAAGGTGACTATACCATACTCATTTACGCAATATCAGCGCCTGAGGCGAGTGGGTAAAAGATTCGTTAACAGCCTTTTAGCGCGGTTTTCGCTACAATGGATGCCTGATTCGAAAGGAGTTTTCTCATGGCGCTTAAAGCGACAATTTATAAAGCCGTCGTCAATGTGGCTGACCTTGATCGCAACCGGTTTCTGGATGCGGCGGTGACGCTGGCGCGTCACCCTTCTGAAACGCAGGAGCGCATGATGCTACGCCTGTTGGCATGGATAAAATATGCTGATGAGCGGTTGCAGTTTACACGCGGGCTCAGCGCGGAAGATGAGCCGGAGGCCTGGCTGCGCAACGATCATCTGGGCATCGATCTATGGATAGAACTGGGGCTGCCGGATGAGCGCCGTATTAAGAAAGCCTGTACTCAAGCGGGCGACGTCGCGCTCTTTGCTTATAACTCCCGGGCGGCGCAAATCTGGTGGCAGCAGCATCAAAGCAAGTGCGCGCAGTTCGCTAACCTGTCCGTCTGGTATCTGGATGACGGGCAACTGGCGCAGCTCAGTGAATTTGCCGATCGTACCATGACGCTACAGGCGACAATTCAGGACGGCGCAATCTGGCTTTCTGATGCTCGGAATAATCTGGAAATACAGCTTGCCGCCTGGCAACAACCCTCATGATTGCCATCTCCCGGACGGTCTCCATAGCCGATAATGAGCTGGAAATTACGGCTATTCGCGCGCAGGGCGCGGGTGGTCAACACGTGAATAAGACCTCTAGCGCGATTCATTTGCGCTTTGACATTCGGGCCTCTGGCCTGCCAGAGTATTATAAACAGCGTTTGCTGACGGCCAGCCACCATCTGATAAGCAATGATGGCGTAATTATCATTAAGGCGCAGGAGTACCGGAGCCAGGAGCTCAACCGGGAAGCGGCTATCGCCAGGCTGGTTGCCGTCATAAAAGAATTAACCGCGGAGCAGAAAAGCCGTCGCGCAACCCGCCCGACGCGAGCCTCGAAAGAGCGCCGCTTGTCCTCTAAGGCGCAAAAATCTTCTGTAAAGGCGCTTCGTGGCAAAGTTCGTCGTCCACTGGATTGACGAGCAGGAATAGCAATTTCATAAGGATTTCATGGTGAGAACAGCAATATTATCAGTAGCGGCAGCCTGCACGCTATTTGCCTTGATAGGGTGTAATAACCGTACGGAAGTTGACGCCCTGCAACCTGCGCAGGCGGCGGAATTAAAACCCATGCAGCAAAGTTGGCGCGGCGTGCTGCCCTGTGCGGATTGTGAAGGTATTGAAACGTCACTGTTTCTGGAAAAAGACGGCACATGGGTGATGAACGAGCGCTATCAGGGCGTGCGCGAAGAACCTTCCTCTTTTGCGTCATACGGTACCTGGGCGCGGACGGCGGATAAACTGGTGTTAACCGACAGCAATGGCGAGAAATCGTATTATCGCGCAAAAGGCGATGCGCTGGAGATGCTCGACAGAGAAGGCAATCCGGTGGCTTCGCCGCTTAATTATACGCTTGAGCCTGTTACCGCCAGCCTGCCGGTAACGCCAATGCCGCTGCGTGGTATGTATGTATATATGGCCGACGCGGCGACCTTTACCGATTGCGCGACTGGAAAACGGCTGCCGGTTGCCAGTAACGTCCAGCTTGAGCGCGGCTATCTGGCGGCTAAAGGCGAAGCGGAAAAACCGGTACTGCTGACGGTAGAAGGACATTTTGTTTTTGCCGCGAATCCGGACACGGGCGAGCCGGTAAAAATGCTAATAGCCGATAAAAATGCGAAGTTTGCGCCGGGTAAAGATTGCACTCACTAATAAAAGGCCTCGCATGGTGCGAGGCCTTTACATATCTGCCGGATGGTGCCGG
The DNA here is from genome assembly GCA_900478215.1 of Salmonella enterica subsp. houtenae serovar Houten. Taxonomy (NCBI): domain Bacteria; kingdom Pseudomonadati; phylum Pseudomonadota; class Gammaproteobacteria; order Enterobacterales; family Enterobacteriaceae; genus Salmonella; species Salmonella enterica. The sequence continues at coordinate 3,577,501 of LS483478.1, read as the reverse complement.
GCAATCCCAACAAGATGTCGTTTAGCCTTTAATGGCCTTGACCAGATAATCAACGATATCGCCGGTTTTAATCAGCGATTTTTCACCGCTGCGACGGTATTTATACTCAATATCGTCGTTATCCAGGTTGCGATCGCCAATCACGATAGTATGTGGAATACCAATCAGCTCCATATCGGCAAACATCACGCCCGGGCGCTCTTTACGGTCGTCCATCAGCACTTCAATGCCCTGCGCGCGCAATTCGCTGTACAGCTTTTCCGCCAGCGCCTGCACACGGAAGGATTTGTGCATATTCATCGGCAGAATAGCGACCTGGAAAGGCGCAATGGCGTCAGGCCATACAATGCCGCGCTCGTCAAAGTTCTGCTCGATAGCTGCGGCAACGACGCGTGTTACGCCGATACCATAGCAGCCCATCGTCAGAGTCTGGTTACGGCCATCTTCACCCTGAACGGAGGCTTTCAGCGCTTCTGAGTACTTGGTACCCAACTGGAAGATGTGACCCACTTCGATACCGCGTTTGATCAGCAACGTTCCCTGGCCATCCGGACTCGGATCGCCGGCGACTACGTTACGGATGTCAGCAACAATAGGCGTCGCCACATCGCGATCCCAGTTAATACCAAAGTAGTGTTTACCATCGATGTTAGCGCCAGCGGCAAAATCGCTCATGGCGGCAACGGTACGATCGATGATGACCGGAATCGGCATATTGACCGGGCCGAGGGATCCAGGACCGGCGTTAATCACGGCGCGAATCTCTTCTTCGGTAGCAAAGGTGAGCGGGCTGGCAACGTGCGGCAGTTTTTCCGCTTTAACTTCATTCAGTTCATGATCGCCGCGAACCAGCAGAGCCACCAGCGGAAACTTGCTGTCTTTCACCGCTTTAACCAGCAGCGTTTTTACCGTTTTTTCAATTGGCAGGTTGAACTGTTCCACCAGCTCCGCAATGGTTTTGGCGTTTGGCGTATCGACCAGAGTCATTTCCTGCGTCGCCGCTGCGCGCGGCGTTTGCGGCGCGATAGCTTCTGCCAGTTCAATGTTAGCCGCGTAATTAGAAACATCAGAGAAAACGATATCGTCTTCGCCGCTTTGCGCCAGCACCTGGAATTCATGCGAGGCGTTGCCGCCGATAGAACCGGTATCGGCCTGTACCGCGCGGAAATCCAGCCCCATACGGCTGAAGATACGGCTATACGCGGCGTACATGGCGTCATAGGTTTCCTGCAACGATTCCTGAGAGGTGTGGAAAGAGTAAGCATCTTTCATCAGGAATTCGCGTGAACGCATCACGCCAAAGCGCGGACGCACTTCATCACGGAATTTGGTCTGGATTTGGAAGAAGTTCAGCGGCAATTGCTTATAAGAGCTGAGTTCATTACGCACCAGATCGGTGATCACTTCTTCGTGGGTCGGGCCGAGTACGAACGGACGCTCGCCACGGTCGACAAAACGCAGCAGTTCCGGACCGTACTGTTCCCAACGACCACTCTCTTGCCATAGGTCGGCTGGCTGAACGACTGGCATCGACACCTCGATAGCACCGGCGTTGTTCATCTCTTCACGCACGATGTTTTCGACTTTTTTCAGGACGCGCAGGCCGGTCGGTAGCCAGGTATATAACCCGGAGGCGAGCTTGCGGATCATCCCGGCGCGCAGCATCAGTTGGTGGCTGATAACCTCGGCGTCGGCAGGTGTCTCCTTCAGAGTGGAGAGCAGATATTGGCTAGTACGCATGTTGTTACGGTTCCAGTTGAACGATCGAACAGGCTCAATGTGAGCCTGATAAAAAAGTGATTTAGTTTACCAGCGTGCAAGGGATGTCAAAAGAGAAGGGCGTGAAATTACCGTGGTTCCAGCGCAAACACTTCAAATCCCGTGTTAACCACACGCCAGCGCACGTTAAAATCATGCAGCCAGACGGCATAGGTTTTGCCCGTCTCTTCACCCTTACGATAAGCCGGGCGAGGATCTTGCGCCAGCACATCGCAAATAAACGTCCGTAGCTGCGGATAACGCCTTTCCAGCGTCGTGAGCTGTTGAACCACCTCAGCGGTAAAACTCACGGGCATTTCAGCCATCGGCGCCTGTTGCGCATAGCTGGCGGCGGCGTCCGGTAAGGCTTCGGCAAACGGTAAATACGGTTTGATATCCACCACCGGCGTGCCATCCACCAGATCCAGGCTGCCTAATTTCAGAATTACGCTCTCTTTCCGGCACTCGATATCTTTTAGCGCAACGAGCGACATGCCAATCGGATTGGGGCGGAACGTGGAGCGCGTGGCAAAAACGCCCATTCTGGCGTTACCGCCAAGACGGGGCGGACGAACTGTTGGCCGCCAGCCGCCGTCCATGGTCTGATGAAAAATGAAAAGCACCCACAAATGGCTGAAGGCTTCCAGGCCGCGAACGGCATCGGCCTGGTTGTAAGGCGCTATCAGATGCAGTTCGCCGCAGGCGCTTTTGACCAGACCGGGCTGGCGCGGAACGGCGAATTTTTCTTTATAGGGGGAGCGAATAACGCCGATTTGTTCAAACTGAAAGCTGCTCATTTCGCCGAAATATTCAGGGCAGATCCGATACAAACCGCCTGACGGTAGCAGCCTGGCGTGCCGCTGGTAATTTCACAGCTGTGCAGCAGGACGGCGTTGGCTTTCATTTTAGATGCATTAATCTGCATACGCTTGCGCGCAGTTGGAATGTTAGGCGGAGAGTCTTGATTTGTCGCCTGACAGGATTCGCCGCTAACCTCGCCAAGATCGCGGAAAGGTTTGCCGACTAAGTCTTCAGCATTGGTGTAAATCCTGACGGGAGCGGCACGCGGCGCTTTGGGTTTCTCCGGCTCCGCTTTTGGCGGGATTGCGATGCTTTGAACGGGTTCAACAGGGGATCTGCTTAGCATAGAACAACCGCCCAGCATGAGTGCCAATAAACAGATCGGTAAAGCACGCATAATATTTCCTCAATGAATGTTCTAATTGCCAGATATTGAATCAGGAGCTTGCATAAATGACAAGACGGGCAATAGCCCGTCCTGAATAATATTACAGATTGTGGAATCAGCCTAAAACTTACCAGCCTTTCACCGCACCGCCATTAAAAACTTTATTTGCGGCTTCGTATACTTCATCAGACTGATAAGCCTGAACGAATTTTTTCACATTCTCGGCGTCTTTATTGTCTTCACGCGTCACGATCAGGTTAACGTACGGAGAATCTTTATCTTCAACGAAGATACCGTCTTTCGCTGGCGTCAGGCCAATCTGGCTGGCGTATGTTGTATTGATGACTGCTAACGCGATCTGCGCGTCATCGAGCGAACGCGGCAATTGCGGCGCTTCCAGCTCAACAATTTTCAGATTTTTCGGGTTTTCCACAATATCCAGCGAGGTAGGAAGCAGACCGACGCCATCTTTCAGTTTAATCAGCCCTACTTTTTGCAGCAGCAGCAGGGAACGACCAAGGTTGGTCGGGTCGTTAGGCACAGCGACCTGGGAACCGTCCTGGAGCTCATCCAGTGATTTGATTTTTTTGGAATATCCTGCAATGGGATAGACAAAAGTCTTACCAACAGAAACCAGTTTGTAGCCGCGATCTTTGATTTGCTGATCCAGATACGGCTTGTGCTGGAAGGCGTTGGCATCGATATCGCCTTTGCTTAGCGCTTCATTAGGCAGAACATAATCATTAAAGGTCACCAACTCCACGTCCAGACCGTATTTTTCTTTCGCGACTTTCTGCGCCACTTCGGCAACTTGCTGCTCTGCGCCAACGATTACGCCGACTTTAATATGATTCGGATCTTTTTCATCCTGACCGCAACCCGCAAGTGCCAGAGAACCAATCAGAGCACCCACTGCCGCAAAGGTTTTGAATTTGAACGCCATGCTTATTTCCTTAATGAGTATTTGTGTTGTGTTTAACGTTACTTATGCGTGACAGCCCTGACGATGCGATCGCCGGATAACTGAATTAAATAAACCAGAACGACGAGTAATACCAGCACCGTATTCATCACGGTAGCATTGTATCCAATATAACCGTACTGATAGCCTATTTGACCGAGACCGCCTGCGCCGACTGCGCCGCCCATTGCGGAGTAACCGACCAGGGTGATCAGTGTAATGGTTGCCGCATTTACCAGACCAGGCAGCGCCTCCGGTAAAAGGATTTTACGTACAATTTGCAGCGGAGTGGCGCCCATCGCTCGCGAGGCTTCAATCAGCCCGGCAGGGATCTCTAACAGCGCATTTTCCACCATACGGGCGATAAAAGGCGCGGCGCCGACGGTCAGCGGTACAATCGCGGCCTGCAAACCGATGGAGGTGCCGACAATTATTCGGGTAAAAGGAATCATCCACACCAGCAGGATGATAAAGGGAATCGAGCGGAAAATATTGACCACCGCAGAAAGGGCGCGATACAGCCTGGCGCTCTCCATAATCTGCCCCGGGCGCGTAACATACAGCAATACGCCGACCGGCAGGCCAATCACAAAACCGAAGAAACCGGAGACAAAGGTCATCGCCAGCGTTTCCCAGACGCCACGAACCAGTAACCACATCATTGCCTCAGACATAACCCAGTACCTCTACTTTCACATGGTGATCCTGCAGCCAGGCAATTGCGGCTTGCGTCTCTTCTTGTGTGCCGTGCATTTCCGTTAGCATAATGCCGAACTTCACACCGCCGGCGTAATCCATCTGCGCGCTGATAATATTATTGTTCACGTTGAAACGACGCGCGGTCTCGGAAAGCAGCGGGGCATCCACAGACTGCCCGGTGAACTCCATGCGCAGCATCGGCACGCTGTCAGTTTCCGGCGACGTTTTCAATCGTGCCTGGTAATCCTCTGGAATGTCCAGGTGCAGAGTGGACTGAATAAACTTCTGCGCCAGCGGCGTTTTAGGATGCGAGAAGACTTCGCTGACCGTATCCTGCTCAATAAGCTCGCCATTACTGATGACGGCAACGCAGTCGCAGATACGTTTCACGACATCCATTTCATGAGTGATAAGCAGAATCGTCAACCCCAGGCGACGGTTGATATCTTTCAGCAATTCCAGAATCGAACGGGTTGTCGCGGGATCAAGCGCGCTGGTGGCTTCATCGCACAGTAACACTTTTGGATTACTGGCTAACGCGCGGGCAATCGCGACACGCTGTTTCTGACCGCCGGAAAGATTTGCCGGATAGCTGTCATGTTTATCACCCAGGCCAACCAGCTCTAACAGCTCGGTTACGCGACGTTTAGTCTCCTCTTTTGGCGTACTATCCAGTTCCAGCGGCAGCGCCACGTTGCCAAACACGGTTCGTGAGGCCAGCAGATTAAAGTGCTGAAAAATCATGCCAATCTGGCGACGCGCTTTGGTGAGTTCCGCTTCAGAAAGGGTAGTCAACTCCTGACCGCCTACCATTACGCTTCCTTCAGTGGGACGCTCAAGTAAGTTTACGCAGCGAATGAGCGTACTTTTACCGGCGCCGGATGCGCCGATGACGCCGTAAATTTGTCCGGCAGGGACATGCAGGCTGACATTATTCAGCGCCTGAATGGTGCGAGTCCCCTGATGGAACACTTTGGTAATATTCGAAAGTTTAATCATTGATTCTTTATTATCGTAATGAAATTAGCGGAGGCATTTTCGTCTGCCTAATACGGTCAACGCCGTCAACAGAATGGATGTTAAGGCATCCAGACGTCTAAATCAATCAGGCTTTATACGATGAGCACTTTCTTGCCTGCTGAAACATGCGATACTAGCGTCACTTGCTTTACTCAGGAGCTATAAAAGGTGGCAAAGTCTGTACCCGCAATTTTTCTTGACCGTGACGGCACCATTAATGTGGATCACGGCTACGTACATGAAATCGATGCATTTGAGTTTATAGACGGTGTTATTGACGCGATGCGCGAGCTAAAAAAAATGGGCTATGCGCTTGTGGTGGTGACGAACCAGTCCGGAATCGCGCGCGGCAAATTCACTGAGGCGCAGTTTGAAACCTTAACCGAATGGATGGACTGGTCATTGGCGGATCGCGATGTCGATTTGGACGGCATCTATTATTGTCCTCACCATCCGCAGGGCAGTATAGAAGAGTTCCGCCAGGTATGTGATTGCCGCAAGCCGCATCCAGGAATGCTTATCTCGGCGCGTGATTTCCTGCATATCGATATGGCGGCCTCTTATATGGTGGGAGACAAGCTGGAAGATATGCAGGCGGCTGCGGCGGCAAATGTCGGGACAAAAGTGCTGGTGCGTACGGGCAAACCGGTCACGGCAGAAGCTGAAAATGCGGCGGACTGGGTGTTAAACAGCCTTGCCGACCTGCCATCGGCGATAAAAAAGCAGCAAAAATAAGCGTTATGGATAAAAGATGAGCGGTTAAAACAAAAATGCATTTTTCCGCTTGTCTTCCTGAATCGACTCCCTATAATGCGCCTCCATCGACACGGCGGATGTGAATCACTTCACACAAACAGCCGGTCGGTTGAAGAGAAAAATCCTGACATTCAGGGTTGACTCTGAAAGAGGAAAGCGTAATATACGCCACCTCGCGACGGTGAGCTTGAAGCCGCGTCGCATCTGCTCTTTAACAATTTATCAGACAATCTGTGTGGGCACTCGAAGATACGGATTCTTAACGTCCTCGGACGAAAAACGAATACCAAGTCTCTGAGTGAACACGTAATTCATTACGAAGTTCTATTCTTTGAAAAAAGAAAGTCACGAGCATCAAACTTAAATTGAAGAGTTTGATCATGGCTCAGATTGAACGCTGGCGGCAGGCCTAACACATGCAAGTCGAACGGTAACAGGAAGCAGCTTGCTGCTTTGCTGACGAGTGGCGGACGGGTGAGTAATGTCTGGGAAACTGCCTGATGGAGGGGGATAACTACTGGAAACGGTGGCTAATACCGCATAACGTCGCAAGACCAAAGAGGGGGACCTTCGGGCCTCTTGCCATCAGATGTGCCCAGATGGGATTAGCTGGTAGGTGGGGTAACGGCTCACCTAGGCGACGATCCCTAGCTGGTCTGAGAGGATGACCAGCCACACTGGAACTGAGACACGGTCCAGACTCCTACGGGAGGCAGCAGTGGGGAATATTGCACAATGGGCGCAAGCCTGATGCAGCCATGCCGCGTGTATGAAGAAGGCCTTCGGGTTGTAAAGTACTTTCAGCGGGGAGGAAGGTGTTGTGGTTAATAACCGCAGCAATTGACGTTACCCGCAGAAGAAGCACCGGCTAACTCCGTGCCAGCAGCCGCGGTAATACGGAGGGTGCAAGCGTTAATCGGAATTACTGGGCGTAAAGCGCACGCAGGCGGTCTGTCAAGTCGGATGTGAAATCCCCGGGCTCAACCTGGGAACTGCATTCGAAACTGGCAGGCTTGAGTCTTGTAGAGGGGGGTAGAATTCCAGGTGTAGCGGTGAAATGCGTAGAGATCTGGAGGAATACCGGTGGCGAAGGCGGCCCCCTGGACAAAGACTGACGCTCAGGTGCGAAAGCGTGGGGAGCAAACAGGATTAGATACCCTGGTAGTCCACGCCGTAAACGATGTCTACTTGGAGGCTGTGCCCTTGAGGCGTGGCTTCCGGAGCTAACGCGTTAAGTAGACCGCCTGGGGAGTACGGCCGCAAGGTTAAAACTCAAATGAATTGACGGGGGCCCGCACAAGCGGTGGAGCATGTGGTTTAATTCGATGCAACGCGAAGAACCTTACCTGGTCTTGACATCCACGGAAGGTCTCAGAGATGAGACTGTGCCTTCGGGAGCCGTGAGACAGGTGCTGCATGGCTGTCGTCAGCTCGTGTTGTGAAATGTTGGGTTAAGTCCCGCAACGAGCGCAACCCTTATCCTTTGTTGCCAGCGGTCCGGCCGGGAACTCAAAGGAGACTGCCAGTGATAAACTGGAGGAAGGTGGGGATGACGTCAAGTCATCATGGCCCTTACGACCAGGGCTACACACGTGCTACAATGGCGCATACAAAGAGAAGCGACCTCGCGAGAGCAAGCGGACCTCATAAAGTGCGTCGTAGTCCGGATTGGAGTCTGCAACTCGACTCCATGAAGTCGGAATCGCTAGTAATCGTGGATCAGAATGCCACGGTGAATACGTTCCCGGGCCTTGTACACACCGCCCGTCACACCATGGGAGTGGGTTGCAAAAGAAGTAGGTAGCTTAACCTTCGGGAGGGCGCTTACCACTTTGTGATTCATGACTGGGGTGAAGTCGTAACAAGGTAACCGTAGGGGAACCTGCGGTTGGATCACCTCCTTACCTGAAAGAACCGGTCTTTGCAGTGCTCACACAGATTGTCTGATGAAAAACGAGCAGTAAAACCTCTACAGGCTTGTAGCTCAGGTGGTTAGAGCGCACCCCTGATAAGGGTGAGGTCGGTGGTTCAAGTCCACTCAGGCCTACCAAATTCGCTCCCGTGCTTTGTTGTGGCAAAGCTCGTATACTTCAGTATGCTTCGCTTCACCACGCCGCGCCCGGAAACGAATTAGGGATGAGGTTTAACTACACTGTATGGGGCTATAGCTCAGCTGGGAGAGCGCCTGCTTTGCACGCAGGAGGTCTGCGGTTCGATCCCGCATAGCTCCACCATCACTGTGGAACGTTGATAAAAAAATACTTCAGAGTGTACCTGAAAGGGTTCACTGCGAAGTTTTGCTCTTTAAAAATCTGGATCAAGCTGAAAATTGAAACACAGAACAATGTAACGATTGTTCGTGAGTCTCTCAATTATCGCAATCAGAAGAGAAACATCTTCGGGTTGTGAGGTTAAGCGACCAAGCGTACACGGTGGATGCCCTGGCAGTCAGAGGCGATGAAGGACGTGCTAATCTGCGAAAAGCGCCGGTAAGGTGATATGAACCGTTATAGCCGGCGATGTCCGAATGGGGAAACCCAGTGTGATTCGTCACACTATCATTAACTGAATCCATAGGTTAATGAGGCGAACCGGGGGAACTGAAACATCTAAGTACCCCGAGGAAAAGAAATCAACCGAGATTCCCCCAGTAGCGGCGAGCGAACGGGGAGGAGCCCAGAGCCTGAATCAGCATGTGTGTTAGTGGAAGCGTCTGGAAAGGCGCGCGATACAGGGTGACAGCCCCGTACACAAAAGCGCATGTGCTGTGAGCTCGATGAGTAGGGCGGGACACGTGGTATCCTGTCTGAATATGGGGGGACCATCCTCCAAGGCTAAATACTCCTGACTGACCGATAGTGAACCAGTACCGTGAGGGAAAGGCGAAAAGAACCCCGGCGAGGGGAGTGAAACAGAACCTGAAACCGTGTACGTACAAGCAGTGGGAGCACAGGTTTACCTGTGTGACTGCGTACCTTTTGTATAATGGGTCAGCGACTTATATTCTGTAGCAAGGTTAACCGCATAGGGGAGCCGGAGGGAAACCGAGTCTTAATTGGGCGTTAAGTTGCAGGGTATAGACCCGAAACCCGGTGATCTAGCCATGGGCAGGTTGAAGGTTGGGTAACACTAACTGGAGGACCGAACCGACTAATGTTGAAAAATTAGCGGATGACCTGTGGCTGGGGGTGAAAGGCCAATCAAACCGGGAGATAGCTGGTTCTCCCCGAAAGCTATTTAGGTAGCGCCTCGTGAATTCATCTCCGGGGGTAGAGCACTGTTTCGGCCAGGGGGCCATCCCGGCTTACCAATCCGATGCAAACTGCGAATACCGGAGAATGTTATCACGGGAGACACACGGCGGGTGCTAACGTCCGTCGTGAAGAGGGAAACAACCCAGACCGCCAGCTAAGGTCCCAAAGTCATGGTTAAGTGGGAAACGATGTGGGAAGGCCCAGACAGCCAGGATGTTGGCTTAGAAGCAGCCATCATTTAAAGAAAGCGTAATAGCTCACTGGTCGAGTCGGCCTGCGCGGAAGATGTAACGGGGCTAAACCATGCACCGAAGCTGCGGCAGTGACACTGATGTGTTGTTGGGTAGGGGAGCGTTCTGTAAGCCGTTGAAGGTGTGTCGTGAGGCATGCTGGAGGTATCAGAAGTGCGAATGCTGACATAAGTAACGATAAAGCGGGTGAAAAGCCCGCTCGCCGGAAGACCAAGGGTTCCTGTCCAACGTTAATCGGGGCAGGGTGAGTCGACCCCTAAGGCGAGGCCGAAAGGCGTAGTCGATGGGAAACGGGTTAATATTCCCGTACTTGGTGTTACTGCGAAGGGGGGACGGAGAAGGCTATGTTGGCCGGGCGACGGTTGTCCCGGTTTAAGCGTGTAGGTGTGTGTTCCAGGTAAATCCGGTTCACTTTAACACTGAGGCGTGACGACGAGGCACTACGGTGCTGAAGCAACAAATGCCCTGCTTCCAGGAAAAGCCTCTAAGCCTCAGGTAACATCAAATCGTACCCCAAACCGACACAGGTGGTCAGGTAGAGAATACCAAGGCGCTTGAGAGAACTCGGGTGAAGGAACTAGGCAAAATGGTGCCGTAACTTCGGGAGAAGGCACGCTGACACGTAGGTGAAGTGGTTTACCCATGGAGCTGAAGTCAGTCGAAGATACCAGCTGGCTGCAACTGTTTATTAAAAACACAGCACTGTGCAAACACGAAAGTGGACGTATACGGTGTGACGCCTGCCCGGTGCCGGAAGGTTAATTGATGGGGTCAGCGCAAGCGAAGCTCCTGATCGAAGCCCCGGTAAACGGCGGCCGTAACTATAACGGTCCTAAGGTAGCGAAATTCCTTGTCGGGTAAGTTCCGACCTGCACGAATGGCGTAATGATGGCCAGGCTGTCTCCACCCGGGACTCAGTGAAATTGAACTCGCTGTGAAGATGCAGTGTACCCGCGGCAAGACGGAAAGACCCCGTGAACCTTTACTATAGCTTGACACTGAACACTGGTCCTTGATGTGCAGGATAGGTGGGAGGCTTTGAAGTGTGGACGCCAGTCTGCATGGAGCCATCCTTGAAATACCACCCTTTAATGGCTGGTGTTCTAACGTGGGCCCGTGAACCGGGTTGCGGACAGTGTCTGGTGGGTAGTTTGACTGGGGCGGTCTCCTCCTAAAGAGTAACGGAGGAGCACGAAGGTTGGCTAATCCTGGTCGGACATCAGGAGGTTAGTGCAATGGCATAAGCCAGCTTGACTGCGAGCGTGACGGCGCGAGCAGGTGCGAAAGCAGGTCATAGTGATCCGGTGGTTCTGAATGGAAGGGCCATCGCTCAACGGATAAAAGGTACTCCGGGGATAACAGGCTGATACCGCCCAAGAGTTCATATCGACGGCGGTGTTTGGCACCTCGATGTCGGCTCATCACATCCTGGGGCTGAAGTAGGTCCCAAGGGTATGGCTGTTCGCCATTTAAAGTGGTACGCGAGCTGGGTTTAGAACGTCGTGAGACAGTTCGGTCCCTATCTGCCGTGGGCGCTGGAAGATTGAGGGGGGCTGCTCCTAGTACGAGAGGACCGGAGTGGACGCATCACTGGTGTTCGGGTTGTCATGCCAATGGCACTGCCCGGTAGCTACATGCGGAAGAGATAAGTGCTGAAAGCATCTAAGCACGAAACTTGCCCCGAGATGAATCTTCCCTGAGCCTTTAAGGCTCCTGAAGGAACGTTGAAGACGACGACGTTGATAGGCCGGGTGTGTAAGCGCAGCGATGCGTTGAGCTAACCGGTACTAATGAACCGTGAGGCTTAACCTTACAACGCCAAAGATGTTTTGGCGGAACTGAGAAGACGAACAATTTTCAGCTCAGATTCAGAGTCCGAAGGATTTTGCGCTGAGGCAGGGCGGCAAACGCAGCGACGGAAGGAGCATACACAAGTATGTGACTGAGGTTCGCAAGAGCAGCCAACGCAGCATCAGTGTAAAAGACACAGGACAGAGCACAAAGAATTTGCCTGGCGGCCGTAGCGCGGTGGTCCCACCTGACCCCATGCCGAACTCAGAAGTGAAACGCCGTAGCGCCGATGGTAGTGTGGGGTCTCCCCATGCGAGAGTAGGGAACTGCCAGGCATCAAATTAGAAGTATGGCACTGACCTTTGAGGCAGTTCACTACTCGACAGAGAGTAGGACAAAAGCGAAAGCTTTTGAACATTGCGCAGCAACGGCCCGAAGGGTGAATCACCAGGTGATTCATAAACTGCCAGGTATCAAATTAAGCAGTAAACTGATGTAAAAATCAGTGGTTGTAAAAGAATTCGGTGGAGCGGTAGTTCAGTTGGTTAGAATACCTGCCTGTCACGCAGGGGGTCGCGGGTTCGAGTCCCGTCCGTTCCGCCAACTCATTATTTTCAGACGTATTTATACGTCTCTGTGAGTGAAGAAACCGTATCGCTATCAAGGTGATACGGTTTTTTTTCGTCTGAAGACGTCCCTCCCGATTCCGGGGAAGTCAGCGCAAAATGGTCCATGAAATGGCCCACGCGCCGGAGAGGGGAAATTTCGTAGGCCATTTTCAGTTGATGGCTGAGAAAAGTTAGCGGATACAGGACATTGCATCATTCCCGTCGCTCAACACTGGCGACAACTAAAGGAGTGTTCTATGACCATTACCCGCCGCCTGCTGACTGCCACCGCAGTGCAAAAAGCAAAACCCGCTGATAAAGATTACGACATGCCTGACGGACATGGGCTGACGTTGGCTGTCAGAACGACCGGTAAAAAAATTTAGCGTTTTCGCTATCAGCGTCCCGCCTCCACAGCCCGTACTAATATTACTTTGGGCTATTTCCCTGCCATGACCCAGGCCGCCGCCCGTACCATTCACGATAATATCTTCTCCTGTTGAGTCAGGGTATTGACCTGAAAAAGCTGGTTCAGGAAGAAGCCGAACTGGAGCAGCGGGCCATTGACAGCCAGTTTATTAATGTGGCGACAAAATGGTTTGTCATCAAAAAAACCAGCGGCATTTCAGAGGTCCACGCGGACGATATCTGGCGCTCGCTGGAGAAAAATGTGTTCCCGGTTATCGGGCAGACCCCGATGGCAGAACTTACAGCCCAAGTTCGCCGGCAGTGGAACGGCCTACACCGCCTTTCTGACTGATGAAACTAATAACCATCTCATTCTCCTTGTATTCATGAAAAACGCACAAAATGAATGCAGGACGAATGTTGCCGAAAAATAATCCGGATATCGGCAGACAATTAAAAACCGGATCAACATGTTTTTATGAAGAGATGAAATGCTGAACACAGGAGCTCATGAAAAAGGCTGTGTTGTCCGGTGAGGTGGCCTTTTTTGGCCTTTTCCTACGCGGAATAAATTCATGAAAGTGTGTTTTCATGAAAACCGGGCGTAAAAATACCCTTCACCATGAAAGGTATTTACAGAATAATTATAAAACTCACAGAAGAACAATAACAAATATCTTTAATTATGTGTGTCATTAATTTTACGATGAGATATATTTTGTGGTTATTAATTGTTATTTTATATTGACAGGATATTATTTTGCATTCATTTTGCAAATGATATTTATCCGTGCATTCATGATGTTGATTTATATTTCTATTATACTATCCATAAATAGCGGTATAATAAGCACTTATTTTCCGGATTAAATAAAACTGATACATCAATGAGGATGTTATGTATGAATACCAGGTCAGGGTTATTACTGCTTCTTGTTTCTGGCTCCTTTCTGTTAACCGGGTGTGCCAGGACATCCTCCATTGATGCCAGGAAAACAAAAACAGGTGCATCTCACCAGGAGCAAATCGCTTCCACATCGCAGCTAACCGATCAGGATGTTTTCGGGAATGAGCTGACGCTGGAGATCACCGAAGAGGATATTCAGAATGCCGTGGAGGAGGCTCAGGGGCAGTTTACGGTCCCCCTGAACTCTGCCGTTGTGCTGGTAAAATCAGGCTCTCGCGCACCGGATGTGATGATGCAGCAGGAAATGCAGCGTTACTATCGGGTATCCACATTCTCCGGTATTCCGGTTGTGAAGAAAAAACGCCCTGTTCAGCCTGTCACACCGGTAAAGGAAACCCAGGCTGACGCGGCCACGGCTGACGATTTTTCAGCGGACCGGAACAGTGTTGTTAATGCCAACTATATGCAGGCGATGAGATATATTGCAGCAAAGGGCAGACAGAAAGCCATCGTGGTTTACTGGGATGAGCTGGAAGCCGGAGAATATAATTCTGCGACAAAAGAAGTGGACTGGAAAAAATATGCCGGTGAGAAACTGTCAGGAGCATCACTGCGCTATTTGATCCGGTTTGCGCTGGTGGATGTCGCTACCGGAGAATGGGCAACATATTCCCCTGCCAATATGGAATCAGTGGCTGTTCCGTTGATCGTAAACACGGATAAAAAAGCAAAAACAGATACAAAAACGAATGAAAAAGCGAATGTGACAGAGCAGCAAATTATCAGTCTGGAACAAAGAACCTGTCAGATGGTGGTCAGGGACCTGGTAAACCGGTACAGCAATAAAATCTGATCAATGTGGGGTGACCGGACGGAACATCACCCACGTTCAGGAATATTTGCCGCCGATGATCTGCTGCGGCAGCCAGCAGTACGCAAATTTCTGTGCATCCGGCTCATCTCTTTTCCCCGAACAGAAACCGTGCCAGTGACCGCGTCGCAGATGTGCGCGCACATGTTGCCCGTCTGTGACGCGGGTGATTTCATCATCGGTTTTGATGATATCGTCAACTTTTTCCAGCAGCGCCGATACATATTCAAACTTCCTGAGCAGATTAATTTGAGCAGGGTGAATGACAATGACTTTATTCAACTCATCCATCCCTTACTTCCGCATTAATATTTCCATAGGAGAACATTCACTTTTCCGTAAGGGGGGAAAGAGTGCCATCCTCAGGGTCATTAATATCTGACTGCATTTTATGTGTTCTTTTATCGACAGATACACTGAATAACCTGGGCTGTGTTTGTGGATCACCAGGACAATTTCCGCCATGTTTTTCCACAACATTAACCACATCTACTCCAGGTTCATTATCTGGAATATAAAGATAATCAGTACATTCCGGAGATACGAGGAGTTTTCTCTGCTCCAGTGTTTTTTTGACCAGTTGAACAATCGGAGGTAGTTCAGTTGAGAATGCATTCGCCGTGAAAGTCGCATAACCAAGCAACGTTATATAAACTAATTTTTTCATTTTTAGTCCAGCAAGCTAAAATAATGCAAGGGATTAATATAACACATGGATGTAGAAACACCCACAACATCGTAATCTTTTATACCGGTAGTCCTAATAATATTAATTATATGCTTCTCATAATCAGGATTTGTTGCATATCCAGCTTTAGCTACCTCATGTATAAATTTCTCAGGGTCATTCGGGTAAGAAAACGCTGTGGCGTAACGTTTGTTAACGCTAAGAAATCGACCATAATCATCTGCTGATTGTTCCAACGAATCATAAGATCGAAAACTATCCTTAATCTTTACTGATTGACCATCATAATTTTCATGTGTCGTAAACGTTATGGAGTCACCTTCAGGAGACTTTCCTTTTACACCAAAATATGCATTCCCTTTTGCTTTAAGTCCCCACCCCGATTCCAGAGCCCCCTGGGCAATAGTCACTGCTATCGGCACTCCCCAGTTACGTTTAACATTAATAGCTGCAGGTAATGCCCTGTTAATCCATTCAGACTTAATTGCAGGCAAGGGTAATGATGCACGTTGTGCTAATTGTTTAATCTGATTACTATCCGGTACTAACGCAGTCTGTTTCTGGTGTGGTGAAGTTTCATTATGGGCCGCACCGTTAGCCTGATTTAACCTTCTTAGGGTTGGACCATATCGATTAACTACCGCGTCAGCGTGAAAAAGATGAACAAATTTTTCCTGAAAGTACACTAATCTGGCAAAAGTTTTAGGTCCCCATAAGCCGTCTTCTTTCAGGGATTCAATATTGTCGTCACGAATGGCTCTATTCAGTAACATCTGAATTTTCTTGACATCAACAATGTTATTTGGCTGATTAACCCCAACCGCCCTACTAATTCTCAATCTCATACGATCTCCTTCGCATTTTCAATATTCATTTATGCTAAAAAAGTCGCTCCTCCCACAGACTGTACGCACTGGTACCTGCAGTACAGTGTTCCTGGGTAATACTTTCATATGTGAGTGATACTGACTCTTCTGGTTGCCCCTGGCTGTTGGTAATAGTGTGTGGCACATGATGTGCAATACTGGCGATACGGGCGTTAATGAGTTTCACTTTGTAATACAGTTCATTAATGCCAAAGCGGTTGGTACGGTAATACTCAAAATCGCAGGTCAGACATTCATTTTCGCTAATGGCTTTAGTCAGTAACGGAGAAGATTTATCCACTGGCTTCTCGATCACCAGCATTTGATGATTAACGTTCTGTGCGCGGGTCAGCCCATGGGACAGACCCAGCACTATAATCTGATCCATATGCGCAATCTGCGCCTTATTGCCAATGGAGACCAGGGAGCAGCAGCCAGCGGAGATGAGACCCTGGAGGTCGCCGTTTAGCGTCAGATAAACAGGATTTGCCATGATAAACTCCTTTTGATTTTGTCGTTATTTCCCGGATGTTGTTCCGGCTGCCGCATTCGGCATCACGTTATTTTTCAGCAGCAGCCAGCGGCTTAACACGCCATCCAGCCGTTCATTAATCTCTTTTTCCAGCGCATCTGTGTTCTGTCCCTTCATGCGGGCATCCTGGTACTGCGTCAGCAGATATTCCAGCGGCGCTTCCTGATTGAGTAACCGCTCGGCCTGCCAGGTCACGGTTTTGATGTACGACAGTGTGAAGCCCTTTTGCTCAGTTTCCCGCAGCATCATCAGGTCAGCAAACTCCCGCAGATTCTGGCGTGCCTGCTCCCAGCCTTTCATCTGCGGGCTGTTCTGCGCGCGGGTTTTCAGCGCCTCATTCCATTTAGCGCTCGCCTGCTGTTGTTGCAGGCTCTCCGGCCAGAGGTTGTCGGCAGTACGGGCCATCTGTGCGCCGGTATTTAGCGGCTGCAATGGCGACGCATCCAGAAGCTGTTGCAGTCGTTGCCCGTAGCCCTCCAGATTCGGGGAGGCCAGCCAGGCCGTGGCGGCTCCCTGTGCGGTATCCCTGACCTGTGCCAGTTGCTGCTGCACCGGGTACATCTGCCACCACCAGAGTGCGGCAGCAACGACAGCGGTACAGGCGACACCAGCCGCAAAGCTTTTGAGCCTGCCACCCGGTGGCGTTCCCGCCACGCCGTTTGCTATTGCGCTGTGGTGAACTTCCACCTTCATGTCCGGCAGGTCTGGAAGGGGCGGAGCAACTTCCGTCGTTGCGGGAGCGCCTTCCGGCGCATAGACCAGCGTTCTGACCGTAGTTTTTGCCTGCGTATCCTCGCGGGCACCGGGCTGTGGCTCCAGCCGTTTTCGCGTGTTCTGCACAAAATACAGCAGGTTTTCCACGCGCGGTGCCCGTTTCAGTTCCACCTGCTGGAGCTTGTCGCAGATAAGCTGTAACGCCCGTTCAGTGCGGTACAGCAACGGAAGGTCGCTTTCTGCAAAGGACAATTGCTGGCGCAGGATATTGCCGGTGCGGGTGTTGAACCAGTCGAGCATTTCGGTACGCGCAGTCCCGCCCTGCGGCCAGAAGGTATCCCACTCATGGCTAATCATTGCCGCCAGCAACTCCGTGCCTTCGCAGAAACCCGGCAACCCCTGCGTGCGGGTTCGCGCCAGGGTGTAGTAAGTGGCGGTGTGCAGATCCACGCCATTCGATTTGAAAACCGCCAGCGCCAGCGATTCCACCAGTCTCCAGTTCAGCTCCGGCTGTGACGGGTGGCTGGCCTTGTTAATTTCTTCGCGGATGGCGCTGAACTCCGGCAGGGCGCGCGGGTCGCTGCCGGTAACAATCGTCTGCGTGAGTGCGTCGTGACTCATCTCTGCCTCCTCAGTACAGGGTATCCGGCAAGCGGAACTGGCTGAACAGCCCGCCGCTGAACGGGTTATCTTCGGTGTCGGTATGCACGCGGTACACCATTGCGCCGCCATCCACGTTAAAGCGCACGCTGAAAGTGCCATCGCTGACGCTGGTTAACTGCCCCGCGGCAAACAGCCTGAATTGCGCCCACGGCCCGCTGAAACCGACGCTACGCGGCGCATTGCCGCCAGTGCCGATAAGCGTCAGCTTGCTTTCGTTGCCTTCGCGCATATTGTTCGGCCACACCAGGTGGGCGGTGTAGTTACGTCCCTGGCTGTAGTCAACAAGCTGGCCGTCCAGGTTCAGTACGCTGCGCCGTTTGTTGCCGGAAAGCGACACGGTTTCCACGGCAAACTGCGTGCCCAGGCCGTTCTGTTTACTGAAGAAGATGTCGCGGATTTTTTGTGCAGTCTCCAGTTGTTCACGGATATCTTCGCGGATAATGATGTTGTTATCGCCGTCATTCAGACTCAGGTCGTTCTCCATAAACAGTTTCAGGTTCTGCTGGTAGAAAGTATCCAGCACACCATCCGGTTTAAAGAATCGCTCGAAGGCATCCAGTGACGCATCCTGTGACGAACGCGGGTTAAACGGATAGTTGTTGGCCAGTTGTTCATTGAACGGTTTCACCACGTTGTCGCGCCAGTCCACTTCCATATAGTGAACGGCCTCCACCATCACCACATGCCAGGCTTGGTCTGCCAGTTTGCCCACCCAGCGGTTGAGTGGCGCAGGCAGGGTTTTCGCCATCTGGCGGGTGGCAAAAATCGGATCGCTGCTGTTCTGATCCAGCCGTAGCTGCACCGCTTTCAGCGCTGATTTCCCCGGTACGGGCGCATTCTGTATCGCCAGCAGGTAACGGTGCAGTTCGGTCAGTTGCCGGTAGACTGCCTGCATGGTGCTCTCTTTGTCCTTCTGCACCTCCAGCGTACTGTTTTCCGGGGCGAACTCATGCCCCAGCCTCGTCAGAAGCTGATAGTCCGGCGCGCTGCGGGCTTCCTCGCGCTCCCGGTCATCCAGTTTTTCTGAAAGTACGATGGAATGAGTGTTGTCACGCAGCGCGGTCAGCGCCCGCTGGAGCGGCTGGTCGCCGCTGATGATTTGCTCCAGTGCGCCGGTCAGTTGTGCAATGGATTCGTAGTCACGCACGTTAAGATTATCCATCCCGGCGCGCCAGGTGGCGGTGTAGTCGCCAAGATACTGCTCGGTCAACTGGCGCTGAATTTCTGCCCGGTCGGCGTCGCTGTAATGCACGCTGCGCGTGAGGTTCAGCACCCAGGAGTCCATCGCGGTCAGTTCCACCAGTTCATCGCGTTGCTTCACAAAATAGCTTTGCAGCCCGTAGTGGGTCAGGAACTGCGGTACAATCAACCGGCTGTCGTCAGCGGAGGTAAACACCTGGTCAAAGGTGGGACCGACCTGGTCGCGCAGGTTCAGGTCGGCAGGCAGGACACCCAGCGCCCGCGTTTTCAGGCTCTGGTAGACACGCTGGTAAACCGGCAGCTTACTCAGTTCTTTCTGTGCGTCAGTGACGGGTTTGTCATACGGCGTCCAGCGGCTGATGGCGTCGCCGTCACCTGCCTGACGCTCTGCGTGCCAGTCGGTGTGTTTCAGCGCGTAGTCCAGATGGGACATCAGTTGTGCCTGAATATCACGCTTGCCGTGGAACTGTTCGCTCCAGCGTTTCGCCATATACTGTTTCACCACTTCATCATTGCGCCCGCTCTTGTCCTCCAGCATCCTTATCACGCGCAGTACCGCAAGCTTTTCTTCGCTGCCTGGCGGCGCTGCCGCCAGGTCTTTCATTAACCCGTTCGAGAGCGACGGGAGGTAGCGTTGCTCCAGCAGTTGCAGGTAAGTCTGCTCCACATACGGGCCGATGTTTCGACCCTGGTACAGCCCGAAGTCGGCGAAACGGCTGCGGTCGCCCCAGTCACCGTAGGCCAGCGTGGCGTCGCGTACCGGGTTCAGCAGCGGGAGTTGCAGATTACCGTAGTCGTCTGTGCCCTGCGGCGGCGGGACGGCCATAAAGGCTCTGGCCTGTTCCAGCACTCTGACACCGGCGTTCCAGTTGGTGTTGTAATAATGGTGCCAGCCACCGGCTGCCAGAACGACCAGTACCGCGCTGGCGGCGCTGAACGCCATCATCCGGCGGCGGGCGTTGCCCAGCCATACGCTGTTTTCGCCTGACAGGTTAGGTTCAGCCAGCAGCGCCTGCGGGAACAGGTTGCGGGTGAAATACGGCGCGGTATCCACCAGGGGCCAGGCGACCAGCGGGCTGCTGCCCAGCCGGTACTGGCGGGCGGCGGACTGCATAAAAATGTCGTCCATCTGGCCGCGTTGCAGGGAGGAGGTGAGGTAGACGCCGCGCAGCATCACGTCCATATTTTCACCGTCCAGCAGACTGTCGAGCAGCGTGGCCAGCATGTCATGGCTGCCCTGTATCTGGCGGACAAAACTGAACAGGGCGCTGCGGCTGTGGCCCTGTGTGAGCATCAGATCCGGCAGGGCATGATTAAGCTGTTCGCCCCATGACTGCCAGAAGGCGCTCAGTTCGCTGCGCCAGTCATCATTTTCATGGGCATGGCGGGTGAAGGTCACACCGAGGATAGCGTCACGCCCGCGTTTGTCCAGTGACCGGAACAGGGCGGCAAAGCCGTGCAGTAAATCCAGCCGGGTCAGTACCACATAGACCGGAAGCTGGCAGTGAAGATGCTGGCGGATATCCTGTAACCGGCTGCGCAGCATCTGTACCAGGTGTTCGCGACGGCGTTTGTCGGCGGTCAGCAGATCGGGCAAGTCCAGCGTCAGGATCAGCCCGTTGAGCGGCTGGCGGGCGCGCTTTTGTACCAGCCAGTCAAGCCAGTGCTCCCACAGGCGGTGGGGGAGCACATCCGTTTCCGCCGGTTCGCAGAGAATGCCATCGGCGTCAAAAATGATCGCCTGCTGCCCGACATGCGGCGTGATATACAGGCGCTGTTCCGTTCCCCGCACCGCGTCCGGCGTGTAAATAATGTCGGACGGGAACCCTTCGCGTAGCAGCGCAGTTTTACCGCTTCCGGCAGGGCCGATAACCATATACCACGGCAGTTGCCACAGGTAGCGGCGGCTGTCGAGATGGCGTTGCAGGCGCAGCAGCCACCGGTCGAGGTGGCGTTGCTGGGCGTTCAGCGCCACGCTGATCGGATCAAGGGCTTCCTCGCGCTGTTGCTTCTGCTGTCGTTCCAGTTGTTGCAGGCGCTTCATGACCCTGACGGTAAGCCAGGCCAGGGCAATCAGTCCCCAGGCGGCAGTTGCCAGCCACCGGTTTGCCAGCGGTTTCAGCCAGTGCTCGTCGTACAGCGACCAGGCCGGGCCTTTCCACCAGATCCACACCAGCAGAAAAATCCACGCCGGTATCAGCAGCCAGAAGGCTGAAACCTTAAACCGGGGCATGGCGGGGCGGAGGGCAGAGCGTAATCCGCTGAATAATCGGGGTGTCGGTAGTCTGAACACAAAAACTCCTGTTAACTTACTGTTCTGCCGTGAATTTGCTTTCAAGTGCTTCCAGCAGGGATGGCTCCCAGTCGGCCAGCCTCATCTGCGACCCCAGCCTGAACAGCGTCCGGTACTGCTGTTGCGCCAGTTTTTCCATTCCGGCCTCTTCCATCAACTGAGCGCCGAGATATTGGCGGTAAAACTGGTCGCGGGGAGAGCCTTCGGGCAGCGTTTCCAGGTAATGCAGCGCGGCTTCCAGCCCCTGCTCTGTAAAATGCTCGCGGGCAGTCCGGTGCTCCTCGCTGGTCTGTACAGCCGGTGCCGTCTCGCTGCAGCCTCCCGGCGTGGCGGTCAGCCACTGCCTGGTTGGTTCGCTGATAAATGGCGTATGGTCATTAAACAGCAGGGCGGCAAGCCGGGGCAGCCGCGCCAGGAAACGGGTGACTTCATCGCGGATAGCCTCCGCCACATCGGTATACCCCAGGCGCTGTGCGGTCTGTGCCGACAGGTAGTGGCCGTCCAGCCAGTACGGTGCCAGCAGCAGGCTTTTTTCCACCTGTTGCCAGAGCGTCATATCCGCGCCAGCCAGCCGTGCCTGGTAATCCGCCACCATGTCGGCGGAAACCGCCGCCAGCGGCGTGCGTCCGTCGCTTTCGGCCTGCGGCAGGCTGGTGATGTTCTGCCACAACGCATGGCGGCGCAGACGGTAGCCCTGCGGCGAATCCGGCTGCCGCTCGCAGAGAATGGCGGCGACTTTCAGCAGTGTGTCGCGCCAGGCTTTATCGTCATGGCTGTCGATATTCACAACCGGCGCCGATGCCGCTGCGGGAGGTGTGGCAGCCGGCGCGGACGCCGTGGCGACAGGGAGGGACTGCGTAACCGGAGAGGTGTCGGGCATACTGTCCCGAAAAGCCCGCTGATATTGCGAAAAGAGTTCATCAGCGGCCTGTGCCAGTTCCGGTGCCTCCTGCTGTTGCCAGCATTGCGCCAGTTTCGCCAGTTCGCCCAGTAACTGATCGCGCTGTGCCGTACCGGCGCGGTTGGCAAAACCGGCAATACCCGCTTCAAAACGTTTCACCACCTGGAGCGCGAAGCGTTTTTTATGCGTGGCATTCTGCGGTGCGGCCACCGTCCAGTAGTGCTCCACGTACAGTGCCAGCAGGCGCAGTGCCAGCAGCGGATCACCGGCGTGTTGCAGGGTGCGCAGCAGGTGCGCCAGCAGGCGGAAGTCTTTGCTTTCGGAGGCCAGAAGCACCAGCCCCCGGCGCTGGAGCGTCGGGATATCAATCTGGCTGTGGGCAAGCGAGCCGAGTTTAACGATCTCGCCGTCGATATACTCCCAGTCCGGGTTGTCATCGCTCAGCGCACAGGCAAGCCTGTCCTCCGGCAGATTTTCCAGCAGGTGTGAAATCCAGGTATCCGGGTTACGTAAATCCACAGGGTTATTCTCCCGCCCAGTGACAGGCGTCGCGCAACGGGGCGATGGTTTTCGCCAGCCCGTCAATGTTAAAGGCCAGCTTTCCGGCGGCACTGCCGGTGCCGGTATCAATCGTCAGCGTTTTTGCGCCGAACAGTTGCTTAATTTCATCAATGCCGGATAAACCCCGGCTGGATTCCAGCAGGGTGCCGTTCTCGCGGATAAACCAGTGCGACTGAAAACGCCCGGTGTCAGTGGTCAGCGTGATGTCGATATCGTTGGGCGTCATGGCATGGATCAGCGCCACCTGCATCCGGGTGATGTTGTCCACGCAACTGAACATCAGCACCGGGCGCGGCGGCACATTGCCGATGGCCGGGGTGGTGATAATCACCGTCGGGCGTTCGCCAGGAGTTTGGGTTATCATCAGTGCGGTGGAGTTATCCGGGCGCTGCTTTTCCTGCTCAAACGCCCGTTTCCAGGCTTCGCCTTCATAACGGGCTTTCGCCAGCGCACCCGCGAAGCCTTCCGGCTGTTCCGGGGCAAGGATGTGGTCGTAGCAGTCCAGTCGCTCCAGCGCCGCAGGCTCTTTCCGGCAGGCGGTCATGGCGTTCAGCGTGGCCTGCGCATCCGCACCGGTAATGGCCCGTATGTCCGCTGCCGTCGCCGCAGCGGCTGCCAGGGCGATGCCGGGAACAGGCTGTTCCTGCTGAACCGTGGCCTGTGCGGCGCTGGCGGTCAGTGCGGTCAGCAGGGCAAAGTACCGGAAAACGTGCGCGTGGCTCACAGGGCGGCATCCTCCACCGTTTCCGGCTCCGGCGTGTCATCGCTGACGGCCATCTCTTCTTCAATATCGGCGGTAAACGCGCCGTTTGTTACGCCGAGGCTGATGCGCGTAATCACCGCGTTCGCTGCCATCTTCTGCAACAGCAGAAGCGACAGTGGCGGCAGCATTTCGCCATCAATCACCGATTCCAGCATGCGCGCGCCGTTTTCCGCGCGGGTGACGCGCTGCATGATTTCGTCGGTGACTGCTGGCGCAATCACCACCTCCGCGTTAAAGCGCGAGCGCAGCACGTTATCGAGGCGCGCCAGCTTCCCGGCAATAATGGTGGCGAGTGTGTCGCGTGACAGCGGCAGGTACGGCACCACTTCCATACGCGCCAGCAGGGCGGGTTTGAAGAAATCTGACAGCACCGGGTACAGCGCTTCCTTCATCGCTTCCGGATTGTCGGCGTATTCGACAATCACCTGATAGCCCAGGTTAGAGGTGAGGAAGAAAACAATATTTTTGCAGTCAATCAGACGGCCTTCACCGTCAGCCATCTCGCCTTTGTCGAATGCCTGATAGAACAGATTGAGCACGTCCGGGTGGGCTTTTTCGACTTCATCCAGCAAAACAACGGAGTAGGGTTTCTGGCGAATGGCTTCCGTCAGCACGCCCCCCTCGCCGTAGCCGACGTAGCCCGGCGGGGAACCAATCAGCCGCGAGACGGTATGCTTTTCCTGGAACTCCGACATGTTGATGGTGGTCAGGTACTGGCGACCGCCATAAAGGAGTTCGGCCAGTTGCAGCACGGTTTCGGTTTTGCCCACACCGCTGGGACCGGCCAGCAGGAATGCGCCCAGAGGTCTGCCCGGACGGCGCAAATCCGCGCGTGCGGTGAGCAGGTGTTTATGCAGGTGCTTAATGGCTAAATTCTGGCCCTTGATGGTATCGCCCAGCCACTGTGGCAGGTCGGTGATAACCGACATCTCATTTTGTGACAGGCGGTTAAGCGGCACGCCCGTCCATTCAGCAATCACGGCGGCAATCTGTTTTTTATCGACATGCGGGGAAACCAGCAACTGCGTGTCGTGCAGGGCATCAAGTTCAGCGGTCAGTTGCGACAGGCGTTCAGCCGGGGATAATTGCGGTTCTGTTTCACCTTCCTGTCCGGATGTCTCTGTTTCATCCTGCGGCGTAATATCGCCAGAGTTTTCAGCATCAGACGTATTTTCTTCTGCTGGCGGTATTTCGGGTTCTTCCAGCAGACCCTTACGCAGCGCAATAATCTCCTGTACCAGCGCCTGTTGCTGCTGCCAGGCGGCGTTCAGCTCATCCAGCGCCGTCAGCGTTTCGTCATACTGCGCAATGACGTCGGTCAGCCGCGAGGTGTCCGTGCGCAGGCCGATGCGGATCTCGCGCTCAAGCTGGCGCATCTCCGCTTCACACTGATGGCTCAGGGTGGTCTGCGCCGAAATCTGCTTTGGCGGCGAGGAGAGATTAATCGCCACGCGGGCGCAGGCGGTGTCCAGCACGTCGATGGCCTTGTCCGGCAACTGACGCCCGGAGAGGTAACGCTCGCTTAAGGTGGCTGCGGCCTGTAAGGCTTCGTCGTCAATCAGCACGCCGTGGGACTGCTCATACACTGCCGACAGGCCGCGCAGGATAATGGTGGCCTCGGCGGCATTCGGCTCGCTGACTTTCACTAACTGGAAGCGACGCGACAGGGCGGCATCTTTTTCGAAGTATTTTTTGTACTCGCTCCAGGTGGTGGCGGCGATGGTTTTCAGCTCGCCGCGCGCCAGTGCCGGTTTTAGCAGGTTAGAGATATCCAGCCCGCCCTGCTGGTTGCCCGCGCCAATCAGCGTGTGGGCTTCATCGATAAACAAAATGACCTGCTTTGGCGACTGGATGACTTCCGCCATCAGACCTTTAAAGCGTTTTTCGAACTCACCTTTAACGGAGGCTCCCGCCTGCAATGCGCCCAGGTCCAGGGTCATGATATTGGTATCGCGCAGTTTGTCCGGCGCCTGGCCTGCGACGATACGCAGCGCCAGCCCTTCAATTAACGCGCTCTTGCCGACGCCCGCTTCGCCGACCACTACCGGGTTGTTTTTACGGCGGCGGCAGAGAATGTCGATCATCAGGTCGATTTCGTTATCGCGGCACAGCACCGGATCGAGTTTGCCGTTGCGGGCATCTTCGGTCATGTTTTTCGCGTAGCGGGCCAGCAGCGTTTCCTCTCCGGCGACAGTGGCGTGCTGGCCGGATTGTCCGTCTGTGAGCACCACGGATTCCGCAGAGGCTTTCGTCCATCCGGCAAAATCCTGTTGTAGCTGGTCGCGGTTGATATTCGTCAACAGCCGGGCAGCGGCGGGCGGCACGTAGCGCAGCGGGGTATGCAGCAGGGCGAGCAGTAAAACGCCGCCGCGCAGTTCAGTTTGCTGCATTTCGGCGGAGGCCAGCAGCCAGGACTCTTTCAGCCACTCGACCAGCATCGGGGAAAAGGCCGGATAGCTGTCTGCGGAACGGCTGGTGGTATAATTTTCCACCGTCAGCGTCTGACGTAACTCATCCCCGCTGATGTCAGCGTGTTCAGCAATAACCCGCAGGTCGCTGCGTGGAATGGTCAGCATCTGAATTAAAACATGGGCAACGTTGATTTCCGCTGCCTGCTGGCTCATACACTCTGACGCCGCCATCTCCAGCGCCTGTTTTGAGAACGGGTTAAGCCGTTTTACCAGCGTGGTTAAATCAATCTGGATCATGGGTGTCCTTACCTGGCAAGCAGCCGGTTTAACTGATGGAGAATATCCTGCGTCTGGTTTTCCAGTCGCAGCAGGTAAAACAGATAAAACAGCGCCAGCACCACGACGCTGCCCAGCAGCACATGTTTTACGGTCAGCCGTCTGATTAGCTGATAGCGCCCGCCCTGGTTTTTTTTATCCTGGTGCAGCAGCGGGAAAGGCGCATCGCCGCGCAGCTTGTGCAGAACGTGGTGCAGACGGCGGTAGATTTGTTCAAATTCATCCTGGTTTTGTACGGCGACTTTGTAGCGCCCGCGAAAACCAAGCGAAAAGCAGATATACAGAAACTCCAGCAGATGCTGATAGCGCGCGGGTTCGCGTATCAGCCGCTCCAGCAGGATAAAGACCTTCTCACCACCCCATGCTTCATTGTGGAAATGCACCAGCAGCGACTGCTTAATCCATTCGTTTTTGTTCGACCAGCCGTTACCCAGCGCCGCCTCATCAATAAAGGTGCAGAGGATGTAGCGAAACGAGACGATCACGCCCGGCTCGTAGCCCTGTTCCTGAAGTAGCTGCTCCACCGCCTGTACGTCCGTCACCACCTGAGTAAACAGGTGCTCCGGCATGGCGTTGCTGTTCATATCCGATACCCGCATCACCATGCCCAGCAGCGGCGTGGCCGCGTCGATCATCGGGTTCAGACTGTTGCCGCGAAGCGTGAGACGATACTGACGGCAGGCGCTTTCCCCGTCATGCTCAGGCAGCGCCGTACTGTCCTGAAGAAAACCCTCTGCCGGGTAGCCGCTTCCACCCGAAGAAAGAACGGTCTGTTCGGTCATAACATCAGCCTCTTATCGCCCAGAGTTGCATATCCAGATCCGGGAAGGTGCCGGAAATATGCAGCGCCAGCGCACCGGCTTTCACCACGTCCTGCCAGGCCGCAGCGCCCTTTTCCAGTTCGAAATAGACATATCCGTCGTGATAAGGTAACTGGCGCGGGGCGGCAGTCAGCGAACGCAGCGGGACGCCTGGCACCTGGACGCTGACCACATTGCGGATCTTGTCGGTGGCGGCGATTTTCGACTGCTGGGTGAACTGGAGAATAATCTGGTTGCTCGGCATCCTGGCACGGACGGCCAGCACAAAGGAGCCGGACTGTAACAGCGCCGGATCGTTGATGGTGGCGAGATAAACACCGTCTGCAAATATCAGCGGCAGGTTCTGTGCACGCGGCATCAGCACCGTGTTGAGTGAGCGGCGCAGTTCCGGGATCACCGTTTTAAATGACTGTGTGAGATCGCGGTGGTTGTAGACCTCCACCTCACAGGGCAGACGGTTGTTTTCGGTAAAGGTCATCAGCTCGCCCAGCAGCCGGACCAGATCCAGGTAAAAAGCCTCCGGGTGCAGGGTGTGCAGGTGCGAACGGTGGGTGAAGTGCATGTGGTTGCGGTTGAGCATCTGCAACATCATGAACTCCGCGACATCAGCGATACCACTCTGTTCCGGCGAGCCAATCCGTTTAGCCAGCTCGCTGGCCCGGTTCTGGATAAGCCCCTGTACGTCACCGGCAAACCCGGCCAGCACGCTGCTGACCCGGATGGCCTGGCACGTCGGGATGAAGCTGTCATCCAGCACCAGGGCACCGGTGGCCTGCGTGTTGCGGATACGACACAACGGCAGCGTGACCATGGCGCTGAGATCCTCTGCGCCACTGACGATCCGGGGCGCCAGGCTGGCGACCTCGATCTGCTGGACGTCGCCGTCGTCAGAGTGCAGATCGCGGGCGTCCACGCGGGCCGGGCTGTAACGTTCCGTTCCCTGTCCTGCGCTCTGGCGACCGCTGATTTCGCAGGTAATATCGCTCACCACCGGCAGTGCCAGGTAAATATCCTGGCTGCCGGGTCTGGAAAAATCGATCGGCTGAAAAGGTGCAGGAAGATTATCCTGCTCAGGGATACTGAATACCGTGCCGTCCGGCATACAGCCCGATGCGCGGTCGATCATGATTTTCCCCTGGGCCAGCAGTTCCGTATTCAGCATCAGCGATGTGAAGCCCCAGGCAAAATCCCCCTGCGCGGTCATGCGCTGGTTCAGATGGTATTCGTGATTGCGCTGTTGTTGCTGAAAATGCTGTGGAAGGGCAAACAGTCCCTCCTGCCAGATCACCTTGTTTTTCATGGTCGCCATCGTCAGTTGTCCTCTTTTTTCATTTCGATGCTGCTCTGTCGTACATGCACCAGCAGGCGGTAACTGTGACCTGTCCCTTCCACCGGCTCGATTTGCTTCCATTCGGTGGCCTGGTCGTCGGAAAAGTACGCCACCACGCCGATAAACTGCGTTTTTTCGTCCAGCTTCACTGGCGGCAGCGTTTTCATCACGTCAGGCAGCAGGCTGAAATCCTGGTGATCGAGATAGTTTTTCCCCAGCGCATCCGGTAGCGGCGTACTGGCTATCTGGTCATAATCGGCGGCCTGGAGTTTTGAGTCGTCGGTCAGGTAAATCAGTTGCACGTCCACCGGCGCGGCTTCGCCATCGGCATTAAGATTAATGTCCGGCTCGGTCAGCAGCGTGATGGTCATTTCCGATGGCTGTGATTTCAAATCACCCACCTGAATATCCGGGTTGCTGATCACCTGTCCGAGCTTTTTGGCTGTTTCGCAGCCTGTCAGGACGACGGCACATAACACCATCACCAGACAGGCACGAAAAAAACGCCCTGTCATGCTTCCGGCTCCCGCTGTTTTTCACGCAGCACCCGGTCGTAAACCTGGGCATAGACTTCATTAAACAGCAGCTCAAAACCCTGCTGGCGATCGGAGGCCAGCTCATCGTAATAGTGGCTGTACATCTGCCAGGCACCGGCGTCATCCAGCGGCTGGCGCAGTTCATGGCTGCGGCGGTACTGGATGAAGCGTCGCATCAGGCTCTGCGGCGAGAAGGCATCCAGCAAAATCCGCAGTGACTCCACAATCGCGGCCCGGTTCGCCTCTTCATGGTGGCGGACATTGCGCAGGCTTTCACTGACCGCCGCAGGCGCGGCAAGATGTACCGGGCTTTTCCCTTCGGCAAACATCACATTCAGCGCGGTGGCGTAGTCCATATTCAGGCGCAGCGGGTTATCCTCCAGCGGGCGCAGGTGTTTGTCTGACAGGCTGCTCTGGCGCTGTTGCAGCTCGAGCAGCCCTTTAATGGCCGCCTGCAATGTTCGTCCGGCTTCTTCCAGAAAATCATCGGCATCCTGAGAATTACGCACGGTCAGTGAACTGCCCAGCCCGCGTAACAGCGGCGTGGCAGCAAGATGGCGCTGCGCCATTTCAGCCGGAGAGGTGTCGTTGTCGTTACTGCCCTGCGGATCGGCATACAGCGGCGGCAGATCCATAAACGGCGTGTTGATCTCGTTATCTTTTACAGGATCAGATACCGGCGCTGACGACACTCCACCGGAAAGCAGATCGCCCGTTGTGGTCAGGCTTTCGGCCCGCAGCGCCTGCAACGGATCGGTGGAAAAGCCATTGACCACCGTGTCGGCAAGCTGGTGGCGGTGGGGCATTCCCGGATAAGCAGGCTGGCCGTCAGTGGTCAGCAGGGTATCCGCCAGGCGGTCACGGTTGGTGACAATCGTTTCCGGCGCGGCCATCTGTTCGCTGTAGCTGACCAGCTTGCCTTCATGAATAAACACTTTCAGCGCCAGCGCGCCGAGGCCAATCTCGTCCCCCTGGCGCAGGCGTACCAGCCCGGCATCCACGGAAACCGGGGCGAGGTTTATCATCAGCCCCGGCATCAGGCTGCGCAGGCAAAATGCCCCGTCATGCAGGATTACCTGGCAGGCGCGACCGGCAACAGAACCTGCCCGATCCTGTACCGGCCAGCGGCACGCCGGGGCGTGGCCGATATCCCCGCCTTCGGCGGAAAACAGGCATTTTGCGGCGCGTCCGCTTTCCAGCTCGTTGCCGTTCATCACCTGTAATGTCAGCGATAGTGTGGAAGACTGCGGTTTTTCCTCAGCCATATGCGGTTCCATAAAATTAGTCCCTGATGTGGAGAGTGATGGACGGCGGCATTTTCGGCTTACTGATAAACGCCGTGCGTTTGAGACACGAACTGGAACGGTCGCCCAGTCGCATACCCTGCGCCTGCTCCGGTGCCAGATCCAGCCGTAAATCCCAGGCGAACTGGTCGCGCAGCAAAAAAGAAACAAACATTTTTAGCGCTTCATGGTGATCGCCATCGGGTAAAAATGAGAGATAACGCGCCATAGACAGATTGCTCAGTCGCAACAAAAATTTGCCACTGCGATCGGGAACCCGGCGACCAAGGGTAAAATTAACGCCAACAACCGACCGCCCGGCGACATGTCCGGCGGTCTTCTGTTTTGGATTACGCACACCTAAGCGGTTTTGTTGTGATGGTTCGATGGCGACTTTGCGTAACTGCCAGCTTTCAATCGTGACATCCGGCAAATCAAAGCAGTGGGACACCAGGTTGCACACCACATCGGGTGAACGTCCGGGAGAGGCCAGAATACCGGCGTAAGCCAGCATCTTGCTGTGGTTGATGGCGAGTTTGTCGCGCACGCTCTGGCTGCCCAGCCCGACCAGCGCGTACAGACGCTGTGAAAAAACATCCGTACCACCGTTGCGAAAACAGATGTAGTAGCGGTATTTACGCCAGGCATGGTAAGCAAACTGCGTCCAGCGATGGCTGAACAGATCGAGAAAGGCCGCCAGCCCTTCTTCATTCTGTGCGGATTCCCGTGCCATACGGTCGAGGTAATAGCCGGGCAGCGGCGACTGGCTGCCGGAGAAACCCAGGAATTTGGTGGTCAGCGTGAACTGGCCTGCGTCGTTGCGCGTCAGCGACGTCAGGTCGCTGCCCGGAAAAGCAATGCTGGCGTCGGATTTGAACAATGCCACCTCATCGCCCGGCTCGGTACGCAGGGATGGCTCCTGACCGGGTTCGCCGTACCGGCGGTACAGCGAGTCCATCAGAGCATAAAAATTCATCCCGCGCACGTCTGCCGGAAAAGGTGCAGCCTCGTTTACATCAGGGCGTGCTGGCCGTTGTGCTGCCATTCCCAGGCCTCCAGACTGTCCGTGTTGATGATTTTGAGGCAGTGAAAGGAATTAATGCTGGCGTAGAGGGCGAAGAAGTGCGAGAGCACAGTACCCAGCAGATAGATTTCACCCTCACAGATAAAGGGGGCCGGGTTTATCCACAGCGTGGTGGACAGCCCCCGGACCGGTACGCCTTTAAACAGGCGGTCCACCGGGCGGGTATCGAGTTTTTCAATCGCATCCAGTTTCTGACTGGAAAGGCGCGCCTGTTGCGGATGATGAATCCCCGGCAGATCGAAGGTGCGCATCACCTGAATCAGCGCCTCACGATCAAGCAGGGAGAGGTAATTCAGGTTCATGCTGGAGAGCAGCGACCAGTGCATATCGCCGTCCGTGACCGGGTAGAGCGGGCGCGTCGGGCGCGTGACGTTGCTGAAAGCGGCTACTGCCGGGTTTTTATCGACCGCAACACAGATATCACCAGTGTGTAATAACGCAGGTAACATCCGGTTGGTACAGATGAGTGAAGCCGTGATGGCCTCCCTGCTCAGTTGAGAAGGCGCGGGCTGGCTGCCATCGGCATGAACAAATGCAATGGCGTGCTCCAGCCCCTGATGAAACAGGGAGGTTTTTGTCCGGTGGTGCCAGTAAACCACTTCGCGCCGGCGGCTGTACTCAATCTGATGCTGAAAGCTTTCAAATTCAGGCCACAGGCGCACGCGCTCTGATGGACCCGGTGTATCTTTAGAGGCCGTGACTTTACTGGATACGGATTTGACCTGGAAAATGTCATAATAATCCGGGTAGTTATGACTGGCACTCAGTGGATACTGTGGTGCGCTGCCGTCCGGGGTGACAGGTTCAGCATAATGCCGGAACAGATTAACCGCCGGGGTGCAGTACAGGCGCAGTGAATGCTGCCGCAGTTTAATATCGACCGGCAACGGCTGATTAAACTGGAGGCGTAACGTAAAGTCACGTACCGGAAAATCCTCCGGTAATATAGCCACATCGCGCAGATGAAAGAAGAAAAAACTCTCCGGGTAGCAGAAATACTCCTGAAGCGTGCGATAGCCGTTATGAACGTTTTTCGGCCATGGCAACAGCGCATCTTCGCGTTCAAACCCGGCGGCCTCCAGCCATAAATCCGGCAGGGGTAACCGTCTGTCACCGGCAACCAGTTCGGCGTCCATCAGGCGTTCACTGAACCACAGGTAAAGCTGGTGTCGGGTATAATCGTCCTCATTACCCAGCCAGAATGTGAGTTTATTCAGATCCAGCGACCGGGCTGAAATATTGCCCTCCGTGAAAAAATCAATCTCAATAATGCCTTTTTTCAGACTACTGACATCACGGACATTACGAATATGGAGGGGCTGTAACCAGGTATCGCGCGCCAGCGTAAAGTGGCACACAGGAGGGGACTCAGCGTTATCGTCAGCCAGCACTTTTTTCCGTCCAGCAGATTCCACCCGAACAACGCCAGAGCAGATGAGTTCATCACGGCAAACTCTGGCGGGGGCGGAAAGCTGCGCGGTAAACGGCTTGTATTCAATGATGGTCATGGCTGGCACCGGGCGCAGATAGTTCGCCCACAGCATATTGATCAGACCATGAGAAAATTCAGGAAACTCATCCTCCAGCTTTTGCCTCAGACCACCGGAAAGAAAGGCAAACCCTTCCATCAGACGCTCCACATCCGGATCGCCTTCCTTTTCAGCCAGAAAGCGGGCCAGATGCGGTTTTTCCCGCGCCAATAATTTGCCAAGCTGGCGCAAATAATCCAGTTCTTCCCGGTAATATCGTTCTTCAAATGGCATCACTGTACCTCTACTGACCAGTGCTGATGGTTATCCAGCAGAATGTCAAACTCCAGAATATTCCGGGTATCACAAAAACCCACATAAGCCACGATATGAAAGCGCAGTTCCAGCGGCGCATATTCATCCTGCGTCCCGGTTGTCACCATGACGCAGGAAACCCGTGGCTCATAGCGCCGGATGCACTCCCTGATCATTCTGGCCGTGGCATTCCTGATATTTTGAGACGCCAACGATTCGTCATTGAGATCAGATATCCCCAGTTCCGGTGAACCATAGCAACTGCCGGAGCGGGTATTGAGCACATTTCGCAGGTTGCTCTGGATGGAGCGCAACAGCGCCTCTTCCGGTTTCCTGCGTACAGGCGGTTTCGCCGCCTCCCGGATGCGCTCAAACAGACTTCCTCCGGTTACCCGCACCTCTGGCATAATTACTCCCTGTCCAGACGTCCGACCAGAGACAGGTCAAAACTTGCACCCATGTACTTAAAATGAGGTCTTACGGAGAGCGAGACCTGATACCAACCCGGTTCACCTTCCACATCCGACACCTCAATTTTCGCCTGGCGCAGCGGCTTGCGGCTGCGTACATCGGCAGGCGGGTTTTCCTGGTCCGCCACGAACTGGCGTATCCACGTATTCAGTTCGCGCTCCAGGTCACCCCTCTCTTTCCAGGAGCCAATCTGCTCGCGCTGAAGCACTTTGATATAGTGCGCTAATCGTGTAATAACAAAGAGATAGGGTAATTGCGTACCCAGCTTGTAATTGGTTTCAGCAGCTTTGCCTTCCGCCGTGTTCGGGAAGGTTTTCGGTTTCTGTACGGAGTTTGCCGAGAAAAACGCGGCATTGTCGCTGCCCTTACGCATGGTCAGGGTGATGAAGCCTTCCTCAGCCAGTTCATATTCACGGCGATCAGTGATGAGGATTTCGGTCGGGATTTTCGCCTGAAGCTGCCCCATGGCCTCATAGAGATGTACCGGCAGATCTTTCACTGCCCCACCGCTCTGCGGCCCGATAATATTCGGCGCCCACCTGAACCGGGCAAAGCTTTCAGCGATATTTGACGCCAGCAGGAACGCGGTATTGCCCCATAAGTGGTTTTCGTGGTTCTGGCTGACATCTTCGCGATAATTAAAGCTTTTAACCGGGTTTTCATCCGGTGCGTAAGGGTGGCGTAACAGGAAACGCGGTGCGGTAAGCCCCAGATATTTACTGTCTTCCGCCTCACGTAACGCACGCCATTTTGTATAGGCCGGGCCTTCAAAAATGGCAGCGACATCTTTGATGCCAGGCAGTTCGGTGAACGACTCCAGCCCGAAGAAGGTCGGGGATACCGAGGAAAGAAACGGACTGTGCGCCATTGCACTGACTGCGCTGATGTATTTCAGCAGCTTCATATCCGCCGTGGAATTTTTAAAGGCGTAGTTGCCGATGATGGCCGCCACCGGTTCACCGCCAAACTGACCAAACCCGCTGGAGTAAACATGCCTGTAGAAGGCGGACTGCGTGATCTCAGGCGCAAACTCAAAATCGTCCAGCAATTCTTCTTTGGTGGCGTGCAGTACATGGATTTTGATGTTTTCCCGCGGATCGGCGCGATCAACCAGCAGCTTCAGCGACAGCAGAAATGACTCCAGTTCCTGAAACTCCGGGGAGTGAACAAGAAGATCCATCTGGCGGCCCATGCGGTCGTCAATGTCGGCAATCATGGCGTTTACCGCCAGAATATCAACAGGTTCTTCGTCATTATTGCTTTCCAGCATGGCCGCAATAAACGCAGTCACGCCCTGACGGGTGATATCGTAACTTTCAGACGCAGGTTGAAAACGGGTCTGCGCCATAACGTTATCCAGCAGGGAGGGCATCGCTACGGAGGAAGCAGGAGCAATCTCTTCCTGCAATGCAATATCGGTATCTGACATACTGAAGTCCTTGTACAAAGTGTTATTTCCGGCCAGCGAGGCCCAGTTCCGCGATCAGTTGTTCACGACTTTCTTCGTTATCCAGCAGTGCCTTAATCTGGGCGCGGAAAGCGGGCAGGTTGCCCATCGGGCCTTTCAACGCAACCAGTGCTTCGCGTAACTCCAGCAACTTTTTAAGTTCCGGCACCTGGGCGGCGATGTTATCCGGAGCCAGATCGGCCAGCGATTTCACTTTCAGATTCACGTTCATCCGGGTATCTGGCGAGTCGCCCAGTATGGAGGGGATAGAGAAGTCCCGCTCAATGCCGGATTGCTCCAGCACCGCGTTAAAATTGTTACGGTTAATAGCAAGTGGCTGGCGTTCATCCAGCGGGGTATCATCTGAGGTTCCCCGCAGATTTCCGGTAATCAACAAATTAAGCGGAAGTTCAACTTCGGCTGTCTGATCCCCTACAGCAGGCTTATAGCGGATGTTGACTCTTTCCTTCGGGGCAATACTTCCGTCATTTTTGTGGCTGCTCATGAAAATAGTCCGTCAGATTTTCAGGTTGTCGTAAATACCATGAGTGCGGCACGATTCGCGCAGCAAAAAAAGCACTAAAAATGTCGCGTCAGTGGCAGTAAAAAATAGGGTAAGGCGCTGCCTTTGAGCACGCATTCTACTCTCGAAAAATATTTTTTAAAGCGCTTTTTTCACTATTAAAAGAGGGGTATCCTTACGCTAAAATGAAAATTTTCGCTCGAAGTGAAAGTATGAAAAATAGTAAAAACAATGAGTTGTCATGATATTTTGTTTTTTAATTAATTGATTTTAATGATCTTTATTTGTTTTGAATAAATGCAGTGAATTAAAAAGCTGCACACATATGTCATGTTTATTTTATTCATTGTCGAAATGTCAAAAATGGCGTTAGATTCTCAAAATGAGAGCTATAAATTGCGAATATAATATTTATTCATGATTCAATAATACCCGTTATAAATATATTAAGGATCCGCTATGATGAATGGAGTATGGATATCCGAACATGTATTTAAATACACGCGTAATTTAGTTTCGTTTTATCTGCCTGCATAATTTACTTACCTGCGGCGGATACGAAAAAGGCGGTTCCCGGAGTGAACCACGAAACGTTGTCTGCCGCAGGCTAACGGCAGGTGACGGTAGCAGTCGTTAAGACTACCCCGAAGGAGTTAATAAAATGCCAACACCATGTTACATATCAATTACAGGTCAGACCCAGGGAAATATCACAGCCGGTGCGTTCACCGCTGATTCTGTCGGCAACATCTACGTGCAGGGCCATGAAGACGAGATGCTGGTGCAGGAATTTCTGCATAACGTGACCGTCCCGACCGACCCGCAGTCCGGTCAGCCAAGCGGCCAGCGCGCCCACAAGCCGTTCATCTTCACCGTGGCGCTGAACAAGGCCGTCCCGCTGATGTACAACGCGCTGGCGTCCGGTGAAATGCTGCCGAAAGTGGAAATGCACTGGTGGCGTACGTCTGTTGAAGGCAAACAGGAACACTATTTCACCACCCGCCTGACCGATGCGACCATTGTCGATATGAACCTGCATATGCCGCACTGCCAGGACCCGACGCAGCGTGAGTTCACGCAACTGCTCGCGGTAAAACTGGCCTACCGCAAAATCGAGTGGGAACACGTCAAGTCCGGCACCTCTGGCGCCGACGACTGGCGTGCGCCGCTGGAAGCGTAAATGCGGGTTATATGAACTGACAGCATTCTGTCCTGGCGGGCAGGGTGCTGTTTTTTGTTGTGCCGGAAGTGAAAAGTCAGTGCCAGTAAGGAGTTACGTTTTTACGGGAGATGGCGGACGCCGGAAACTTCGGCGGTAGCGTGCCTGAATGCAAGCGTAACACTGTACTGCCACCGTTGCTGTCCGGCGACTGTCTTTTTTCCTGTGAATACCAGGGAGGTCAAAATGTCATTAAAAGGTCTGCGTTTTACGCTGAATATAGACGGACTGGAGGAGACAGCCACGGCAGTGGTGGGGTTCAGTCTTTACCAGTGCCATTCCACCCCCTTTGTACTGGAGGTGGATATCGCCAGCGACCAGCCGGATCTGGCGGCGACAAATTTTCTGGAAAAGAACGCGGTGCTGACTATCTGGCAGGGGATGGAGGCGCAACGTTACGTCAGCGGTATTATCAACGAAGTGATGCAGGGGGAAAATAATCACTGGCAGATGCGTTATCATCTGACGATAGTACCTCCCCTGTGGCGTTGTGGCCTGCGTCAGAACTTCCGCATCTTCCAGCAGCAGGATATTCAGACCCTCTCTTCTACCCTGCTTAATGAAAATGGCGTCACGGAGTGGACGCCGGTATTTTATGAGAGCCACCCGGCGCGGGAGTTCTGCGTGCAGTACGGGGAAAGTGACCTGGCATTCCTGACCCGCCTGTGGTCAGAAGAAGGCATCTTCTACTTTGACTGGCACGCGCCACAAGGAGCCGCGCAGAAACTGGTGCTGTGTGATGATGTGGCCGGGGTATCGACACTGGGTGAGATGCCGTTTAATCCGAACACGGATACGGAAGTCTCCACGATGTGTATCAGTAGTTTTCGTTACCGGGCGCGAACCGGGCCTTCGTCGGTGGAAACCCAGGACTATACCTTCAAAACGCCGGGCTGGCCGGGTTATTACAACCGTGCCGCAGAGAACCTGAACGGTCAGCGTACACAGTATGAAATCTTTGACTATCCGGGGCGGTTCAAGGACGGGACGCATGGGGAGGCATTTGCGCGTTACCAGATGGAGGGCTGGCGACATGATACAGAGACAGCAACCTGCATCAGTAATTCCCCTGAGCTGTGTCCGGGAAAACGCTTCACGCTGACAGGCCACCCGTCGGAGAGACTGAACCGGGAGTGGCAGGTGGTGAGTTGTGTCCTGGCCGGCGACCAGCCGCAGGCGCTGCACGGCAGCGGAGGACAGGGAACGACGCTGGATAATCATTTCGAGGCTATTCCGGCGGACAGGACATGGCGCGTACCACCACAGCCGAAACCTTCGGTGGATGGCCCGCAGAGCGCAATAGTGACCGGCCCGGCGGGAGAGGAAATCTTCTGCGATGAACATGGCCGGGTGCGGGTGCGGTTCCACTGGGATCGATACTGCCCGGGGAACGAGGACAGTTCGTGCTGGGTTCGGGTGTCGCAGGCGTGGGCGGGAGCGGGGTTCGGCAACCTGGCGATACCGAGGGTGGGCCAGGAGGTTATCGTGGACTTCCTGAACGGCGACCCGGACCAGCCGATAATCATGGGGCGTACCTATCATCAGGACAACCGCTCACCGGGGAGTCTGCCGGGGACAAAAACGCAGATGACCATCCGCTCAAAAACGTACAAAGGCAGCGGATTTAATGAACTGCGGTTCGAGGACGCGACGGACCAGGAGCAGGTGTATATCCACGCGCAGAAGGACATGGATACGGAGGTGCTGAACGACCGGAGCACAAAAGTCAGACACGACCACACGGAGAGCATCGGGAATAACCAGAAAATCACGGTGGTGAAAGGCCAGACGGTCAGCGTGGGGACGAAAAAGGAAGGCGGGCACGACCAGACGATTACGGTGGCGAATAACCGTAGCATCACGGTACGTAACGACCAGACGCTGAAGGTGACGAACGACCGGATGGCGGGTATCAGCCACGATGACGGGCTGTATGTGAAAAATGACCGCAGGGTGACGGTGGGAGGGAAGCAGGAACACACCACCACCGGGGACCATATCAGCCTGGTGAAGGGGACGCACAGTCTGGAGGTGAAGGGGGATCTGGCGCGGAAGGTGAGCGGAGCGCTGGGGATAAAGGTGGAGGGAGATATCGTGCTGGAGAGCAGCAGCCGGATAAGCCTGAAGGCGGGCGGTTCATTTATCAGCATCCATGCGGGCGGGGTGGATATCATGGGGCCGAAGATAAACCTGAACAGCGGGGGAAGTGCGGGGACGCCGGTGGAGACACTACAGGTGGAAATGATAACCCAGTATTTTGACAGAAAGCTTAGATTTTCTTCTGATGTCAACTATCGGGTTGAAACAACAGAAGGAGAGGAATTATTTTCCGGTTCAGGTACGAGTGGTTATATCGACAAGGCTGATTGTGAATCTGAATATTGGGTCTTTGTAAGTTGAGTGATAATCCAATGAAAAAAATAAATATTGAAGTTGATGGAAAATCTTATCTGCTCGTTACAAAAAAAGAGAAAACTGAATTAGGAGTAAAAGGTAACACAACTCCTGAAAAAGATGAGGAAGCTCACGAAATTGACGTGCCTAATATTTTAATAATCACAAGGAAAAACGCTGATGTTTTGTTCGTTTTAAGAGGAGGCGAAAAGGATTCTTTTAGGGTCATGACGGCTCAGGAACTGTATGATAATTTACAATATCAATGGTTTGAACCATTAGCCGATAACTACCGTGAGTTGCTGTATGTGAACGATGCTGATTATACTAAAGAAGCTTATAAAATATTTTCCTGGGCTGATATTGCGAGGTTTGCATTAGTTGACAGAGCGTTGTTATCTTATCGGACTGAAGGAAATGGTGACTGGAAAAATGTTTCTGATGGTGGGGATAAATTCTTATTGTCACTTATAGATAATATTCCATACTGGTCTGATGCAGTAGGCCAAATACCCTTTGCGGTTGGTACCTATCGGACTTTCCACACGATAAAAGCAACAGTCGAAACAGGAATGACATGGGCTACGGGAGGACCATTGGATGCATTAATGCAGAAATCGGATTCAACTAATGAATATGATAATTTCTTTGTTCTTCGAGGGGCTTTGTATGCTAACAAAAAATTCACATATAGTGTAAGCTATACTGGAAAAACTTACCCTGCGGTTGACATTACAGAGTCATCAATTTATGTAAATGCTAAAATGTTAGGGGAAAGTATAACCAAAGAGGAGTTGGAACAGTATGGTATTTGGAATAAAAAGTAAAATAATTTTAAAAATATTTATTTTCATTTGTTCGGTCATTATAATGATAGGATCGTATTCTTTAGTCTCACTTATATACAAAAACTTATTTACTATATCTTCTCACAAAAGTGCTGGAATGGTTTTTGTATCATTTTTTTTTATATTTATAGCTGCGCCAGTTTTGTTATTCTCTTTTTTTACTTCAGTAAAAATAACCATGACTGCATTCGTATTGGGTTTGATGTACTTATTTTATGAGTGGTTCTTAGTACATCCCCTCCGTGTTGCTCTTATGGGGTGCTGTTTTTCAATTGGATATATATTTGCGCTAAAAGTGAATAAATACTTCACTCGTTAGGCAAAGATCATGGACGAAAGAGGATAGCAAACCGAATATTGTAAAGGCTGTGATAACAAGAATAAGACCTCTCCATGTCATTATCGCTTATGCCTGGCATGGAGGTAAAACAATAATGAAAGCACCTCATTTTAAACGGAAGCATTTACTTGAAAAGTATCCATTAACGAAAGTTGATATTGTAACGGTTCTCTCACCAAATGATTTTAACTCGGTGTGGAAGGATATTCATATTAAGACCACTGAAAAAACTAAAGGTGAGATTCCTGTATATGAACTTTATGAGGTTCACTTTTTAGGTCATGGTGCACCTGATCAACTGTATTTAAAAGGGGTTAGTTATACAGTAGATATGGTAAAAAAATTGAAGGTATTACCGTGGCATAAGGAGTATGGCATACTGGTATTGCATGCTTGCCGAACGGGAAGGATGCAGGAGTATGAAAAGGGCGAGTACGATGAAAATGCAAAGTGTATTGCTGCTGAGTTTTCAAAGATTCAGAAGACAAGAGTGATAGGGCAAATGGTACATGCAACGTTCTGTGTTGAACATTCAAATACAATTCAGACAGGTATTAAATTAGTGCGAGATCAGGAAGGACATACTGTTTGGTTACCGACGTATAGAACATTTAAAGATAAGGTTGGTTTCAAGTACCGTGATTGCAGTTTTGCTAATTTTGACGATATCGATATCGTCAGCGAAGATAACGTTGTTTTATGGGGATATAAAGCAGGAAGTAATGTAGATAAATTATACAGCACGGATAAGGAATATGGGAGGCTTTCTGATTTGCAAGTATGGCCTTGTCGGTTGTTTGTTAATGGTATATCGCAGGATGAACAGCGTATTGTTGAAGCGGATAAATTTAACGCTAACGATTTAGAGTACATATGAGAATTCAATGATGGATAATAAGCGTACGCTTAAAATAATTTCCTATACAGGGCTAATCTTTATCATTTGTTGGTTTTATCTATCTGACTATTTAAGATGTAAAGATTTTAGTATTAAACCATCTCTTCTCCCACAAAATGAATTGTGGACCATCCAGCAAGCGCAAAGTATAGAGGATAAAATAACACCTTATGGTTATCATCAGATAGAAGACGGTGTGGCATTATTAGCATTAATAAAGCAGGCTTATTAGTGGGATAAAAATGCAATGATGAGATATATTGATTGTTTAGACAACATGGATGATACAAGGGATAATTTTAACTCCTTTCTAAAGGACCATGAAGATCAGATCGTGGATAAAATGGCAATCGATTAGAAAGACCAAATATTTTCGATAACACTCAGTTGTTATATAAAAAATTGGCTGACGCAGGTTATCCTCAAGCTGCATTAAAAGTGGCTGTTTCTATTTATCCGAAAGGAGAATTTACCTCTATTTCGCCTGAAGAACGCACAAAAAAATCAGCTATTTGCATAGTGCTCTTACAGGGGGATATCATTCTGCACATGCACTTCTTGCCGATGCAATCATGATTTCTGCTGGGGTGGATTGTAATGGACCAGAATTTAATAGATTAAATCTATTGAATAGAGAAAAAGATGGTTTAAGCCTGGTTGATATTCAGCAGGCACTGAATGAATATAAAGTTGATGCACTGCATGGTAGTTCCTATGGGATGTTTCGGCTCGCAGAGGCATATTATAATGGTATTGGAGAAAAAAAACAACGAATAAGCCTATGTTTGGGGGCGGATGGCGGTTTTTGCA
Source organism: Salmonella enterica subsp. houtenae serovar Houten (assembly GCA_900478215.1). Lineage (NCBI taxonomy): Bacteria > Pseudomonadati > Pseudomonadota > Gammaproteobacteria > Enterobacterales > Enterobacteriaceae > Salmonella > Salmonella enterica. The sequence goes on along the minus strand of LS483478.1, from coordinate 3,535,312 downwards.
TTTGATGAATATCAGAAACGAAAAGATAGTGTTTTTTTAAGAGATAAAACCTATATAAGATTTCGGGAGCAAGTTATTAATCATGCAACAGAAGAAATTCAGAATGAGATAACAGAACCGCATGACTTAAATAATGTAGTGAATAAATATTTTCATGAGATAATAACTTTGGATTATTATCAATGGAAGAATGATATTGAACCAGTGCCACCAAAGCCATAACTATATATTCATCTTATAAATAGCTGTAGATATAATTAATACATTTCAGGAAATATGTTATATTCCATAACTATTGTTTTGAATTAAAAATGCTTTGTATATTTCAAGCCAGATAATCTGAAGTATGATAAATATACAGTAAATACTTTAATTAAAGTAATTACTTAAAGTTATAAAAAGTTAAAGTGCTCTCCATATTAAAATAGTAGTTTCAAAAAACATATCAATAAATAGTAAGGAACTCCATATGCCCACAGCAGCCCGGCTCAGTGACAAAGGCACTCAGCACGACGGTTATTACGAGACCGTGATTACTGCGGGTTCACCCACGGTATTTATTGACGGCCTGCCCGCCGCCCGGATGGGTGACCCGCTGACGCCGCATTCAAAACCGGAGCATCCGCCCCATCCGCGCAAGATAGCGGGTGGCTCCGCTACGGTATTTATCGACGGACTGCCAGCGGCCAGAACCGGCGATGCGGTGGACTGCGGCGGCATGGTCATCGGTGGCGGTACGGTCAATACAGGCTGATAACTCAGACACAGGGAGATGAATAATTATGTCCTCAGCAGGCTTACGTTTCACGCTGGAGGTGGACGGCATCCAGGAGATGTCGACGGCGGTGGTGAGTTTCCGGCTGGTCAGAAGAAGGCATCTTCTACTTTGACTGGCACGCGCCACAAGGAGCCGCGCAGAAACTGGTGCTGTGTGATGATGTGGCCGGAGTATCGACACTGGGTGAGATGCCGTTTAATCCGAACACGGATACGGAAGTCTCCACGATGTGTATCAGTAGTTTTCGTTATGTGCAAAACCCCGCCCTTTGGCGTGCCAGTGGCATACGAAAACGAAGCATATTCATCGGACCTGGTAAAGGGAACGACGAGCGTATTTGCTGATGGCGGCAATATGATAGCCAATATGGGTTCGCAGTTTGCGCGCAGTGTACTCGACGAAGCGGGGAGCATGGGGGGCGTGATATCGGGGACGAACAAAGCGGAAACAGAGTGGATATCGCATTCGTTCGATGTGTTTTTTGAGGGAAAACCGGCGTGTCGCTTAACGGATAAGCTGTTTATGAACCACCGGAACACGATGAATATGGCCGGGCTGATGCAGGATTATCTTTCCCCCATGCCGGAACTGGAAGATGAGTCATATATGCCGCCGTGGAGAGATGACGGCAACGACGAAGATAAAAAACCGGCGATGCCCTGTATTGTCATTCTGGTTCACGGGGTGAATGACGTCGGGGAGGCGTATCAGAACCAGGATACCGGAATTTGTGCCGGGCTTAATGAACGACTGGGACGAGAGGATTTTCAACCGCATATATGGCCTGAAATACCGCAGGGTAAGCCATTGCCGGATAATGCATATATGATATCAGATGTGGAGGGCAACGTTGCCTTTTCACCGGTTATTCCCTTTTACTGGGGATATAAACCGGTAGATAAAACCACATGGGAAGCTGACCAGACGCGATACCGGAATGAGTTACGTGAGAAACGTAATAAAGCCGATCTGCCTTACGATACGTACCGGCAGGACGATGAAAAAATCCGCCACGCCCATAACGACGCAAATATCGATAACCTGAACAACTGGCTGGATAAAAAAGCGCATGCCAAAGGCGGCGGCACGTTCGCCAATGCCACCACCAGTATTCCCGATATGTTCGGGCCGGGGGCTAACGGCGTGGCGCTGGATGTTGTCGGGGCGATATCCCGTTCGAAGATGAACGACGGTGACTGGAGCCACCCGATTTATGCCAACCCGCACCGTATCTACCAGGCCTATGCCGCACGACGGCTGGCGGATTTGATTCTGGCAATCCGGCGAAATCCGCCAACGGAAAAAGATACCATCAATATTGTCGCCCACAGCCAGGGCACCATTGTCACCATGCTGGCGAATCTGTGGGTAAAAGCGGAAGGTGAAGCCCCTGTGGACTGCGTGATCCTCAATAATTCGCCCTACTCACTGGAAAGCCGCACTCTGGAAAATGCCCAGCCGGGCAACCAGCAGACGGATGCGGCACGCCAGCAGACGGTGGCGCATTTCTGTAAAATTATGAGCGAAAACGCCCGGTATAACGGCGGTCAGTCCCACAGCGCAGATGAGACCGAAAAGTTGTGCAGCGAGGGCTGTTTGTCTGACAGCGGAAAGGAAAAATGGGGCGCAACGACTTATAACCGTAATAACTTCGGGCTGGTCCACAATTATTTCTGTCCCAACGACCAGGTGGTGTCGATGCTGCCAGTACAAGGGATGGGCTGGCGCGGTATCCCGGATAACATCAGCGTGCAGATGGGGGCGAATTTACGCCAGCGGGCTTTCTGCAAGGATGTAAACGTGGGCGATAAAACGGGTGAGCACTTTGTCATGCCGGAGGCGAAACAGAATGACCCTGAAATCCCCGGACAGGATGTGAAATATATATACCAGGATGTCACCGTCAGCGGCGCGGTGCTGCCGGAACCTTTCGTATTTGAGCTTCAGGGGCAAAAAGAAGGCTATAAAGCTCCCCTGTCGGGTAACGACCCGGATATCGCCAGGGCGGCAAGAAAAGCGGAAGATTTCCCGGAGAAGGTGCTGGACGTGCCGGATACGACGGCGTTCCGCTATCTGCGTAACGGCCAAGCACTGAATGAAGCGCAGCTTGCCGAACTGAGCGCACGTTACCGGATGGACGCGGTCAGCGGCCGGGTGGAAGGTGATTACGGTCCGTCACAGCAACTGAGAGTAAAGCGTTATGCAAATAGCGATGAACTGGATGTGGTGGCAAATTATAAAGCGACTTACAGCCAGCACTCGTCGGTGGTGTGCAGCCCGGATGTACAGTTGCGGGCAGTGCCGTATGACCTGGCGATTGGGCGTAACGAGGCATTTAAAGATGAAGCGTTCTGGAAAAAGCTTTTATATCTTGCCGACTGGCGCAGACCAGAGAATTCAGATGACGATACAAAGAGATATTATACAGAGGGAATATTACCCGTTCAGTTTAAAAAGATGATTATTAAACGTCAACTAAATAGCTGCGCGGAATAGTAGATCACTTTGAGGGAAATCAGCCCGGATTGTGCGATCTGATCAATCGCCAAATCAAAACAAATCACCAACCGGACTGAGCGATGCCGTTCATAGCACCAATTCCCCGTGACGAACGACGCCTGATGCAGAAAGCAATCCATAAAACGCACGATAAAAATTATGCCCGCAGGCTGACTGCCATGCTGATGTTACATCGGGGCGACCGTGTCAGCGACGTTGCCAGAACGCTCTGCTGTACCCGTTCCTCCGTCGGACGCTGGATTAACAGGTTCACGCTGTCGGGTGTTGCAGGACTGAAATCATTACCTGCCGGACGAACCCGTCGCTGGCCTTTTGAGCATATCTGCACGTTATTACGTGAGCTGGTAAAACATGCTCACGGCGATTTTGGCTACCAGCGCTCACGCTGGAGTACAGAACGTCTGGCAATAAAAATCAATGAGATAACCGGCTGCCAGTTACATGCCGGAACCGTTCGCCGCTGGTTGCCGTCTGTCTACACAACCAACGCCATCGGGTCGCTGAACAGCGTCATCAGGCATGTCATTAAAAAAAGTAAGGTGTTCCCGACGGACGACTCAGTGAAAAAGGTGGTGTGGCTGACAATCCAGGCTGCCTCACAGAAATGGACGATGCCGCTAAGGGACTGGCGTATGGCAATGAGCCGCTTTATTATCGAGTTTGGTAACCGCCCTGACGGTCACTTCTGAGAAAAGGCGTTTACGCAGAATGGCGTACAGGCTCAACCGCGAGGCGTATTGCGGGTTTCCAGTATTTCCGTTTCAGCAGCGGCCATTTCCTGCAATATTATCTGTACACGGCGAAAATAGCGTTCGCCTTCTTCTGTAAGACTAAGCTGCCGTGTCGTTCGGTTAATCAGATTGACGCCCAGCTTCATTTCCAGTTTTTTTACTGAACGACTAATTGCGGAATTGGCCTGTCCCAGCCGTTCTGCGGCGCGACTAAAACTCCTGCCTTCAACTACGGCTACGAAAATGGCAAGTTCTTCTGATGTCGCTCTCAAATTTGTACCTGCAGTTTGGCTTTACGTGGAGTTTTGTTATTAAAGCATCCGCTAACACAACATGTCATCCGGTTGCTGCCAGATATAGCGTTGATGGCTTTTGCTGGTAAATGATGATGTAAGTGCTTACAAACTTAACAAAAGGCAATTGTACATTGAAAGTCTGCGCTAAAATCCCTATAACAGAAGGACCATTCCGTTTCCGGACTGGTTGACGTTATAGAGGTTTGAAAGTCAAAAGTGCGAAAAAACACCTATGCGATGCGCTATGTTGCCGGACAGCCCGCCGAACGGATTTTGCCGCCAGGGTCGTTTGCGAGCATTGGCCAGGCATTGCCCGCCGGGGAACCGCTAAGCAGTGAAGAGCGGATCCGTATCCTCGTGTGGAATATATTCAAGCAGCAACGAGCCGAATGGTTATCGGTGCTGAAGAACTACGGCAAAGATGCGCACCTGGTCCTGTTGCAGGAGGCACAGACGACGCCTGAACTGGTACAGTTTGCCACCGCTAACTATCTTGCCGCCGATCAGGTTCCCGCTTTTGTATTACCTCAGCATCCGTCTGGCGTCATGACGCTTTCTGCCGCCCATCCTGTTTACTGCTGCCCTTTACGGGAAAGAGAACCGATTTTACGTTTGGCGAAATCAGCTTTGGTGACGGTATATCCATTGCCGGATACCCGTTTATTAATGGTAGTAAATGTTCATGCAGTAAATTTTAGTCTGGGCGTGGACGTATACAGTAAGCAGTTACTTCCGATCGGCGACCAGATTGCGCACCATAGCGGCCCTGTCATTATGGCGGGTGATTTTAATGCCTGGAGCCGCCCACGTATGAATGCGTTGTACCGCTTTGCGCGTGAGATGTCGTTGCGCCAGGTGCGTTTCACTGACGATCAGCGCCGTCGTGCGTTTGGACGACCGCTGGATTTTGTTTTTTATCGTGGTTTAAACGTGAGTGAAGCCTCCGTACTGGTGACGCGCGCTTCCGATCACAATCCGCTACTCGTTGAATTCAGTCCCGGCAAACCTGATTAATAAAGCTGTTGGGCTGGACATACTGGTTTTGTCGCCGCGTAATATGCCGTGGTATACGATTTGTCAGCCAGCATGCTTGAGGTCGTCACCGGGGCGCGGAAGAAAGGCATTTAAGTCATATTATTCTCCGGCAAGGCTATGCAGAAAACAAGCTTTGAAGAGGCGTCGTTTGACGTGGTAATTGGCCCGCTATTCCGCGCACCACTGGCGCGACGTTGGTCAGGCATTGCATGAGGTTAATCGCGTATTAAAAAACGGCGGCGCTGATTGATGCGATTCGATTGTATCAGGTGAGCGCATCGGCAGAGGTGAGGCGCTATGCTGAGTTGCAGGATGAGGGATCGTTTAGCAGCGATAGCATCATGCAGGAGACGCTTAAGGCGGCATAAATGTTAAAAAGGCACCGGGGAAGCGGCGCCTTTTGGCTTTTCCGTCGGACAATATCAGGAGTCTGGCGTGTTATTGTCCTTCACAAACAACGTAAGCTGATCGCCCGGTTGTAGATTATCCGTATCATGGTTCCAGCGCATCACATCTTTGATATTCACCCCGTGACGTCTGGCGATACTGGAAAGCGAATCGCCTTTACGGACACGATAGGTAATGCTATCGCTATTGTTTGCCAGCCGTTGTGCGCTGCTGCCGGCGCCCACGGTCAGGCTTTGCCCGATTTTCAGGCGGGAACCACGCAGATTGTTCCACTGCTGCAAGTCCTTGGTGCTTACGCCAAGCCGCGAAGCAATACCGGAAAGCGTATCGCCAGAGCGCACCTTATAGCTACGGCTATTCAACGGCGTATTGTCGGCGATCAGTTGGGACTGAACGGCGTCAATCTCACCGGAAGCCAGCGACTCACGTAACTGCTCGGCATGCTTTTTGGGCACCATAACATATCGCGGACCGCTTACGCCTAAGGTAGACCCTTTTACACCGGCATTAAATGTCTTCAGCTTGCTGATAGACATGCCCGCCATATCCGCAACCTGGGCCATTTCAACTGGACTGTTTAAACGAACTCGTGCCAACGCTCGGCTTTCATCTGTTGTTGGCAGACGTACGCCATAGCGTTTGCTGTTTTTGAGAATTTCACTCAGAGCCAGCATCTTAGGTACGTAGAGTTTTGTTTCCCTGGGCAAAGAAAGCGACCAGAAATCCGTCGGTTTTCCACGCGCTTTGTTTGCTTTAATTGCTCTCATAACACGGCCTTCACCGCTGTTATACGCTGCAACGGTTAACAGCCAGTCGCCGTCAAACATTTTGTTCAGACGCTGCATCATGTCTAACGCGGCGGTCGTAGAGGCTACAACATCGCGACGCGCGTCATAATTACGGGTCTGCTTCAAACCATAATTGCGCCCTGTGCTCGGTATGATCTGCCAGATGCCTGCGGCATTGGCGCCAGACGTTGCGTGAGGATCAAAAGCGCTCTCCACTATGGGTAGTAGTACCAGCTCCATAGGCATGTTACGTTTCTTAACCTGCCCCGCTATCCAGTACATATACGGCTCTGCCCGTAAAGTTACATCGTGGAGATAGCTCTTATTACGTAAATACTTCTGTTTCTGTTCGCGAATCCGGCTGTTTTCCGGAATTCCCATCTTTAGCTCGTCGCCAATGAAAGCCCACAAGTCCTGATCTGGCGCGATAGACGTTCCATCGTCCATCCATCGTGCCTGACTCGTAAACTTTCCTGCTTCCCCTTGACCAGCTGCAGAAAGGCTCTGTGCGTGCTGTTGGACGTTGCCAGTGTTCTGAGACGTCTGGCATCCCACAAGCAGGACAGAGGCGAGTAGTATCGCTTTTGCCTTCATGTGTGTGTCAATAGTTGCTTAAAAGACGACCGATCATAACGGCGAAGTTAACGAATGACAAGTAAGAATTATCAGAACGTATCTTTCTTTGACCTTAACCATGCAAAACGTGCTTCTGGTTGTTGCAATATTGTTTCTTTGTTAGTTTCATTAATTAAATCAATATCTTCAATTCTTAAAAAAAGATTAATCTTACGCTCATTTTCAAGAATAACGGGGAGTGTCATTTGTTTTTTTACACGTAACTCCTTAACTTTACGATAATATTCATTTATGAACAAATCGTGCGGAAGTATGCTTAATGCGAACTTCATATTTGCTAAAGTATATTCATGAGCGCAGCAAATTAATGTATCGCCAGGCAGAGAATTTATTTTCATAAGTGATTGATACATCTGTGATGGTGTACCTTCAAATAGCCGTCCGCAGCCACCAGAGAATAGCGTGTCGCCGCAGAAAAGGTAAGGGTGACTAAAGTAACAAATGTGTCCTAACGTGTGACCTGGTGTAGCAAATATACTAAATTTGTGTCCTAAAACGCGGACAGTATCGCCATTGCCAACAAGATAGGTCGTCCCCTTGTCCTGCGTTTCCGCCGGTCCATAAACCGTCATTTGCGGGAAATGTTGCAACAACTCCTTTACTCCGCCAACATGGTCGTGATGGTGATGCGTCAGGAAAATCGCCTCCGGAGTCCATTTATGCTCATCGATGGCCTTTAAGACCGGCGTAGCTTCACCGGGATCAACAATCACACAGCAGCCTTCATCATTGGTCAGTACCCAGATGTAATTATCCTGAAATGCGGGAATACTGTTAAGATTCATATGTTACCTCTCAAATAATTAGCGGAAGGTTGTGATGAAACCGGCAAGGCTCTCTCAAACTGTCGTTGCGCCCGGATGTTGGGGCGATTTGCCCTGGGGCAATTACTATCGTGAGGCGCTGGAACAGCAGTTGAATCCGTGGCTTGCTAAAATGTATGGTTTCCATTTGCTTAAAATCGGTAATTTAAGCGCGGAAATCAATTCCGAAGCGTGCGCGGTCTCCCATCAGGTGAATGTTTCATCGCAGGGTTCGCCGATGCAGGTGCTGGCCGATCCGCTACATCTTCCTTTTGCGGATAAATCCGTCGATGTTTGTCTGCTGGCGCATACTTTGCCGTGGTGTACCGACCCGCACCGTTTATTGCGGGAAGCCGACCGTGTATTGATTGACGACGGTTGGCTGGTCATCAGTGGGTTTAACCCAGTCAGTTTGATGGGGTTACGCAAACTGGTGCCCGTTTTACGTAAAACGCCGCCCTATAATAGTCGGATGTTTACCCTTATGCGGCAACTGGACTGGCTGTCTTTACTCAATTTCGAAGTGCTACATTATAGCCGTTTTCATGTCTTACCCTGGAAAAAGCAGGGGGGACGGCTTTTAAATACACATATCCCGGCGCTGGGCTGTTTACAGCTTATTGTGGCCCGTAAGCGGACCATCCCGCTTACGCTTAATCCGCTGCGACATAATAAAAGTAAAGCCCCCATCCGCCAGACCGTTGGCGCCACCCGGCAATATCGTAAACCGGATGGCTAAGCTTCTGCCTGGTAGCCGCTATCTTCCTGCGTGGGATTCATTGCCGCGGCGCGCGCCAGTTCATCACAACGCTCGTTTTCTGGATGGCCTGCATGGCCTTTGACCCAGACCCATTTGATCTGATGCTGACCTAACGCAGTATCGAGACGTTGCCAGAGATCGACATTTTTTACGGGTTTCTTTTCCGCCGTTTTCCAGCCGCGTTTCTTCCAGTTATGAATCCATTGCGTAATTCCCTGCCGCACATACTGGCTGTCGGTGCTCAATATAACTTCGCAATGTTCTTTTAAGGCTTCAAGCGCGACGATTGCCGCCATCAGCTCCATTCGGTTGTTAGTGGTCAGGGTATAACCTTCACTAAACGTTTTTTCATGACCGCGATAGCGTAAGATAGCGCCATAACCACCAGGCCCTGGATTCCCCAGGCAAGAGCCATCGGTGAAAATTTCTACCTGTTTAAGCATCTCTGGTAGACTTCCTGTAATTGAAATCGATAACAAAACGCAAGTCTGACATAAATGACCGATATGAGCACTGCAATTACACGACAGATTGTCCTTGATACCGAAACCACCGGTATGAACCAGATAGGCGCGCACTATGAAGGTCACAAGATTATTGAGATCGGTGCGGTTGAGGTGATAAACCGTCGTCTGACTGGCAACAATTTTCATGTTTACCTGAAGCCCGATCGCCTTGTCGATCCGGAAGCGTTTGGCGTACACGGCATTGCCGATGAGTTTCTGCTGGATAAACCGGTTTTTGCTGATGTTGTTGATGAGTTTCTTGATTATATCCGCGGTGCGGAGCTGGTCATCCATAACGCATCGTTTGATATTGGCTTTATGGATTATGAGTTTGGTCTGCTTAAACGCGATATTCCTAAAACTAATACCTTCTGCAAAGTTACCGACAGCCTGGCGTTGGCGCGGAAAATGTTCCCCGGCAAGCGTAACAGCCTTGATGCGCTGTGTTCGCGTTATGAGATAGATAACAGCAAACGTACTTTGCACGGCGCATTGCTCGATGCCCAGATCCTTGCCGAAGTATATCTGGCGATGACGGGCGGACAAACGTCCATGACGTTTGCGATGGAAGGAGAGACGCAACGGCAGCAAGGTGAAGCGACCATTCAGCGAATCGTTCGCCAGGCCAGCCGGTTACGGGTCGTTTTTGCCTCTGATGAAGAGCTGGCTGCGCATGAATCGCGGCTTGATCTGGTGCAGAAAAAGGGCGGAAGTTGCCTTTGGCGGGCGTAATTTATCTCTTTTTAGGCTATAAAAATCATCCCTCGGGCGATTTTTGCAGCAACTGATTCAAAAGGTGAGAAAAAGCGTTGACGGGCGGCACAGCAAACCGTAATATTCGCCTCGTTCCCAACGGGAACACAACGGAGCGGTAGTTCAGTTGGTTAGAATACCTGCCTGTCACGCAGGGGGTCGCGGGTTCGAGTCCCGTCCGTTCCGCCAACTCATTGTTTTAAGTGCTATATGTGCTATCAATGAGCGAAGAAACCACAAGTTAAACAACTTGTGGTTTTTTTTTATGGTTCAGGATTATCAGAGCGTTATCCGATCCGGTTTGCGTTGGTGGATGTTGCAACCGGGGAGTGGGCGACGTATTCACCTGTGAATATAGAATCAGCGACTGTTTCGCTAAGCGGAACGGCAGACGGAAAAACTGATATGACTGAGCAGCAAGTTACAAGTCTGAAGCAGAAAACCTACAAAATGGTTGTTGAGGATTTAGTAAATCGGCATAGCAGTAAATAATATTATGCTGAATTCTTTATGCACTAATTATAGTTCCTGCGAATGAGTCCTGACAGTATGAAATACGTGGTCTGGGAGGAGTACAATGCTGTCACCAGCGGGCTGAAGGCGCTGGTAGGAATTACTGATATCCGCCATTGCGCCTTCGGGAGCTGCTAGTTCCTGCATTTTACTGATAGCATTTAAAATGCGTAAGTGATGCCAATCATGAAGTCATTAGATGCAGCTTTCGTGTCTGCATAATAAGAGGTATGCTCATCGCCAGCATAATTATTTTTTGAAATGCTTACTTTACCTGCATTAATGTATTTATAACTGGCGTCAATGGCGAGATTATCTGTTATCGCATATTTAGCACCGATGCCAGCGCCCCAGGCAAAGTTATTTTTTGAAGCTGCCAGGGTTTCGTTGATGTCAAAGCCCACAGGCACGGTGTTATTTTTTAGCTTCACGCGAGCGAGGCCAATGCCTGCGCTGATATATGGTGTAAATGCCGTGCTGTTATGGAAATCATAATAGCCATTAACCATGTAAGTGGTCATTCGGACCTGATTTTTTACATTTATATGTACTGACTCATCAAACGCAGAGATATCCTGCCCGCTTTTAGCGTCCGTCTCACCTCTGAAAGTGGTATCCAGTTCTAAACGTACTGGAAGCTGGAATTGATCATTAAAGTCATAACCTATAGCAACCCCGCCGCCAAAAACGCCTTTGGTACGGTCTGGTAACTTTCTGTGACCATTGACTATTTCATCTGCGCTGAAGGTTGAGTTAATGTCATAGAGGTTTACCAGGGATGTTCCCGCTTTCCCGGTGATGTAGCCGCCTTCTTTTGCTGATGCAGTAGCGGCATAGGTTACCAGAAGGGAAATGATGCAGACTGCGAAAACCTTTTTCATTTCAGAACCTGCCTTAATATTGGAGTCAAAGACAAGTGTCACGGTATATGACATGGCATAACGATTACATAAACGAAGCTCAAAAAAGTGCGTATTGTAACGACGGGTTTGCTGTAATTGGGGAAAAAATGAGATGAAATTTTTAAATAACAATGCGATAAGCTATTTCTGATTGAGGGCTGTCTGAATGCTATGGCTTAAAGAGGCGGCGCTGAGTTATCACATTAATATCTGTGTACCTTGTAATGTTCAGGCTAATGCCATTGAACGCCATCAATCTGAGTTTTCAGAAACGACGGGCTCAAAACTGATATTTTATGCCAATATAGGCGTTTACTTCGTTGTCAACATCGTGACCAAATTCCGTATTGGTACGGGTATTTGCGCTCCACTTTTCTGAAAACTTCATTCCCATTCCCATTCCCAGTCCGGCGTTACCCTCGTTAAGATTTTGACCGGCAAAACGATAATTGTCGGTATGGAAATCTGTCTTCGCGCCAAATTGTCCAACGTAAGCCCGTTCAACATACGGTTTCACTTCTACGGTATGTAACGGGTAGCTTACGCCTGCCTACATACCCGCCCAGGCAAAGCCGCCGTCTTGTTTACTGCTGCTAACATCACTATAGCCATCGCTATAACTATCGGTATGGGTGTTGGCATAACCCATGGTCAAATAAGGCCACAGCCAGGTATGACGTGTCGCGTTAACCTGTGCGCCGACGCGGCCCTGCGCCAGCCAACTACGCCCGTCATAATCTCCTCCTGCGGAAAGATGTCCATCACGTCCATTACTGCTATAAGTCATATCGCCGTAAGTAAATACTGCGTCAGCGAACCAGCCCCAATGCTGCGTGTCAGACAGCGTACGATCGCTGCTGGCGTACATTCCCTGCAACCATAAATGGCTATTACGATCGGTTTTCGCGCTATCGAGTTGATGGGGAATACCATCAGCAATTCGATGGATCATATCGTCACTGGCCAATAAGCCTGTCTGAGCGGCCTGAATATCCGCCGCGGCGTTAATGGCTTCCGGAACTGGCGCAGGGGGCGTCGGGTCGTCGGTATAAAAGGTGACGCCACATGTTTTGCCTTCATTCGCGGTTGTGGTTTGAGAGCTTACATCCGTTGCCTGATATTTCACATCGTCCATAATGTAAGCGCCACTGCGAATCGGCGCCAGCGTACCTGTCGCAAGGCTACTGTTTACCTCGGCCTGCTCTTCATTATTCAGATAAAAATAAGAGACGACGCCCGTATCAATCAGTGAAGGGGCGAGATAATTCACATTGAAATTCACCGTGTCATAACCGGTAATCTGTATGGCGCTATCCAGCGATTCACCGCCGATTATTGCGCCATTGTTAACATTAATTGTCAGGTTTCCATTAATATCTTGATCATTCGAATCAATATTACCGCGATAGGTCGTATTGCTCAGGTTCAATGTCATATGGGTTCCGGCATCGTTAATATCAGATTCTGAATAACTACTGGCCTCTATATTGCCCTTTAATGTCGCATCATTAATATTCAGAATCATATCGCTACCGACAAGGCGGACCTTACCATTGACTGTCGTACCGTTGGTCAGTGTTATTCCGGCATTGCCATCACTCTGTGACTGGGCCGTAATATTGCCGTCGACCTGGCTATTATTGACGGATAATGAAGCTGTTTTCTGGCCGATAGCCTTACGGGACGATTGCGCGATCAGCATATAATTAACATTGTCGGCAGTGGTTTCGCTGCCAGGTTGACTGTTATTAATATTAACTGGGCGTATTTTAAATGTGCAGGGATATTTACAGAAATGTTTTTTCTGTCCAAAAAATATTTTATAGATAATGCTTTCATTATCAGTGGGGTGTTCGCTGGAACGGTACACCGTAAGAAAAGGATGGAGTCGAATTTGCATCTAACCTCGAATAAAGCCCGTTATCCATGAATAACGGGCGAAATATTTACTCAAGTGCTTGAGCGAGATCTTGTTGAACCTGTTGACGTTGTTCTGGTGTTAAGATTTTGCTTAAATCAAAATAATACTTAACCCGATAATAGCGCGCCTGCTGTTCTATATTACTGAAGGCTGCAAGCTGCTGTTTTACGGCAGCCTCATTCCATTTTCCGGACTTAATTACCTCTATTAGCGCGCCGTCTTTAATCCCCTTCATAGATATCTGACTGACGTCGGTTTCCAGTTGTTGGTGAAGTTTTTTGATCCGGGTAATCTGATCGCTTGTTAGTTTCAGGTGTTGGACAATAGGATCCTGGGCGGGCAGAGGAGGATTGGGGACAGCGGCGGCAAAAGCGCCAAAAGAAACGCCTGCCAGAGTTGCTGCCAGTAAAGCTGTGCGTACAAAGTTTTTCATGGGGATATCCTGATAAGGCAATGATTAACCGTTTTTATCGCCCGCGAATGGCGAGTGATTATCTTAGTCAGAATACGTCGCCTGCCACACTGCGCCACGCGAATTTGTTTTACGGAGAGTTACGGAGTGAAACAATCCCGCCGCGGTGCGCGGCAGGTTGGTTACCATATGAATGGATCGGCATCGCGCCAGGCAGGAAAATTTTCGCGATAGTCCTGCAAGGCGGCCAGAGAAAGATCGGCATCGATGCGTGTCGCCTGGTGTGGAGCGGCGGTGGCGATAATGTCGCCCTGAGGATTAATTACCCGGCTATCGCCGCGATAATGAAATCCATTGCCATCGGTGCCAACCCGATTGCAGCCTGCGACATAAGCCTGATTTTCAATCGCGCGCGCCGTCAGTAATGTTTGCCAGTGCAGCGAGCGCGGCGCAGGCCAGTTCGCCACATACAGCGCCAGATCGTAATCATTGCGATTGCGCGACCATACCGGAAAGCGCAGATCGTAACAGATCAGCGGCAGGATACGCCAACCGCGCCACTGCACGATGATGCGTTTATCGCCTGCGGCATAATGTTGATGCTCATCCGCCATACGAAACAGATGGCGTTTATCATAGAAATGGGCCTTGCCTTCCGGCTCAACAAGTAAGAAGCGATTTACGGCGCCGCGCTCAGTTTGTAGCGCCGCGCTGCTGGCAATCAGCGCGTCAGTTTGTCGGGCCTTGGCCTGCATCCACGCAATCACACTATCTTGCGAAAGCGAGTTGTTAGCGGCTTCCATCGCAAAGCCGGTCGTGAACATTTCAGGCAGAACAATTATATCCCGGCCAGACATGAGCTCCAGTTGTCTGTCAAAATGACGTAGGTTCGCCGGGCCGTCCATCCAGACTAAAGGTTGTTGCAGCAGGGTAATTTTCAAACCAGACACGATGGGGACTCCTCATTAAACTGCGTCATTACACTGTAGCATGAGCAATAATAAAAAAGCGGCAAGAAAAAGCCCCGCGAAAAGCGGGGCTGGAAAGACGCGAAACCGATTATGCAGCTTCGACTTTACGCACTTTCTCCGGCAGCTTTACCGGCCTGGTCGCCAGCGCTTCAGGTTCAAAATCATCAACGTTGATACTGCGCAGGCGGCTCTCTTCCGCTTTCGCCAGAATGGCGGCTTCATCTTTATCAATAAGCCCTTTCGCCAGCGCATTGCGCGCCAGTTCATCCAGACGAGTAAACGGTAGATTTTTACCCAGTTCTTTGCAGATGCGCTGGTGAATCGGATCGGCGGCGATGACATCACGCAGCGCTTCTTCCAGTAAACCGACCGGATTGTGTTCGGCGGGCGTCAGATACTGACCGCGTCCAATGCGTGAACGTGTGGCGTTCGGCACCTGCAGGATCTTCGCAACGGCGTGATCCAACTTATCAGACGGCGCCAGATAATGACGGCCAGTCGGGAAGATCATCGCGGTGAGCAATCCGGCCACGACGCGGTTCGGGAAGTTCTGCAGCAGATCGTCCATCGCCTGTTCAGCACGATACAGCGCATCCTGTACGCCCCAGTGCACCAGCGGCAGGTCGGCTTCGTGGCGACCTTCGTCGTCGTAACGCTTCAGTACGGCTGAGGCCAGATAAAGCTGACTCAATACATCGCCCAGACGCGCGGAGATACGCTCGCGGCGTTTCAGGCTGCCGCCCAGTACCGCCATTGACACGTCGGACAGCAGCGCCAGGTTTGCGCTCAGTCGGTTCAGATGCTGGTAATAACGCTTCGTGGCATCGCCGGTTGGCGTATGGCTCGTTAACCCGCGGGTCAGGCCAAGCCAGAAACTGCGCACGGTATTGCTGCCGACATGGCCAATATGTTTAAACAGCAGTTTATCAAAGGCATTCACATCATTATTCTGCGCTGCAGCCATCTCTTCCAGTACATAAGGATGACAGCGAATGGCGCCCTGACCAAAGATCATCATGCTACGGGTCAGGATATTCGCGCCTTCCACGGTAATCGCGATAGGCGCGCCCTGGTAAGCGCGCGCCAGGAAGTTGCTCTCGCCCAGCATAATGCCTTTACCACCTGTGATGTCCATCGCGTCGATAATGGACTGCTGGCCGCGGTGGGTGCAGTGGTACTTCACGATAGCCGACAGTACTGCCGGTTTTTCACCCAGCATAATGCCGTAGGTGATTAACGATGCGGCGGCATCCATCACATAAGCGTTACCAGCAATACGCGCCAGCGGTTCTTCAATACCTTCCATCTTGCCGATAGAAATTTTGAACTGACGACGAATGTGAGCATAGGCGCCGGTTGCCAGCGCGACGGATTTCACCCCGCCAGTGGAGTTAGACGGCAGGGTAATACCGCGTCCTACCGACAAACACTCCACCAACATACGCCAGCCTTGTCCGGCCATTTTGGGGCCACCGATAATATAATCAATAGGCACGAAAATATCGTTACCGCGGGTTGGACCATTCTGGAACGGAACGTTAAGCGGGAAGTGACGACGACCGATTTCCACCCCCGGTGTTGAGGTGGGGATCAGGGCGCAGGTAATACCCAGTTCTTCTTCTCCGCCTAACAATTTATCCGGATCGGAAAGCTTAAACGCCAGGCCCAACACGGTAGCTATCGGCGCCAGCGTAATATAACGCTTGTTCCAGGTAAGGCGCATACCCAGCACCTGCTGGCCCTGCCATTCGCCCATACAGACGACGCCGGTATCCGGAATTGCGCCTGCATCAGAACCTGCTTCCGGGCTGGTCAGCGCAAAGCAGGGGATCTCCTGGCCGCGCGCCAGTCGTGGCAGGTAGTGGTTCTTCTGTTCTTCCGTACCATAATGCTGTAACAACTCACCCGGGCCGAGTGAGTTGGGAACGCCGACGGTGATAGCCAGAATCCCGGAGACGCCGGACAGTTTTTGCAGTACGCGGGACTGCGCATAAGCTGAGAACTCCAGTCCGCCGTACTCTTTTTTAATGATCATCGCGAAGAAACGATGCTCTTTCAGGTAAGCCCACAGTTCCGGCGGCAGATCCGCCAGTTCATGGGTAATCTGGAAATCGTTCGCCATCCGGCACGCTTCTTCTACCGGGCCGTCAAGAAACGCTTGCTCCTCGGCAGTCAGTTGCGGTTGCGGATAGTTGTGCAATTTTTTCCAGTCAGGCTTGCCCTGGAACAGATCGCCTTCCCACCAGGTTGTACCGGCATCAATCGCTTCTTTCTCAGTGCGTGACATCGGCGGCATAACCTTACGGAAGCCGCGGAACACCGGTGCGGAAATCATTGATTTTCGCATCGGTGTGACGTTAAACGGCACGAGGATAATGGCCAGAGTAACCAACAGCCAGATGGACCACAGGCCAGCGACGCCAAGTGCGGCGGTCCAGGCGAGCAGAATCAGACTGCTGAAAAATAAACTCACGCGGTGATAGAACAATGCGCCGAGCAGGACAATAGTCGCGAAAATACTCAAAATCATCATAACGAAAAGCTCCCTTGCTTGTAGGAGGTCTGACCACTTGTGATGATTAGGTTGTAGTGGATGTAAATTCTTTTAGCAATGTGTTTACAAAATAATTACAACAAAGCTCACATTGTTGCCGTTTTGGGGGGCACGAAAAATCAAAAGCGCGAGGCGTTAATTCGGCTTATGCTTCTCGCCTGTACCGCTATCCGGTACACTGCATACTGTCATTTACATTCATGCTGAAGGATATCCTCATGTACCAGGATCTTATTCGTAACGAACTGAACGAAGCGGCGGAAACGCTGGCTAATTTTTTAAAAGATGACGCCAATATTCACGCCATTCAGCGCGCGGCGGTCTTGTTGGCTGACAGTTTTAAAGCGGGTGGTAAGGTACTTTCCTGCGGTAACGGCGGCTCCCATTGCGATGCGATGCACTTTGCTGAAGAGCTGACAGGTCGTTATCGTGAAAATCGTCCTGGCTACCCGGCAATTGCGATTTCTGATGTTAGTCATATCTCCTGTGTCAGTAATGATTTTGGCTATGACTATATTTTCTCTCGTTACGTTGAGGCGGTAGGGCGCGAAGGCGATGTCCTGTTAGGGATCTCGACGTCAGGGAGTTCCGGTAATGTCATCAAAGCGATTGCTGCGGCCCGAGAAAAAGGGATGAAAGTCATCACACTGACCGGCAAAGACGGCGGCAAAATGGCGGGAACGGCGGATATTGAAATTCGCGTACCGCACTTCGGTTATGCCGATCGTATTCAGGAAATCCACATCAAGGTAATTCATATTTTGATTCAGTTGATTGAAAAAGAGATGGTTAAATAGGCTGATATTTTCTCGCTGTGCTTTGCCGGATAAGAGTAGCGTCATGCGGCGATGAATTATTTTAAGGCAGGTGATGAATGTGCGAATTGCTTGGGATGAGCGCCAATGTGCCGACGGATATCTGCTTTAGCTTCACCGGACTGGTGCAGCGCGGCGGCGGAACCGGGCCGCATAAAGACGGCTGGGGAATTACCTTTTACGAAGGAAAGGGCTGTCGCACGTTCAAAGATCCGCAACCGAGCTACCATTCGCCGATTGCGAAACTGGTACAGAATTACCCGATCAAGTCCTGTTCGGTTATCGCCCATATCCGTCAGGCCAATCGCGGTGAAGTGGCGCTGGAAAATACACATCCTTTTACCCGGGAATTATGGGGACGCAACTGGACTTATGCCCATAACGGTCAGCTCAACGGTTATAAGTCGCTGGAAACCGGTAATTTCCGTCCGGTGGGGGAAACCGACAGCGAAAAAGCGTTTTGCTGGTTATTGCATAAATTAACGCAGCGTTATCCCCGCACGCCGCGCAACATGGCCGCGGTATTTAAATATATTGCGACACTGGCGACGGTATTACGTGAAAAAGGCGTTTTTAACATGCTGCTGTCAGATGGGCGATATGTGATGGCGTTTTGCTCAACCCATTTGCACTGGATCACTCGCCGGGCGCCGTTTGGCGTAGCCACGCTGGTGGATCAGGATATGGAAATTGATTTCAGTTCACAGACCACGCCAAATGACGTGGTTACCGTGATTGCTACCCAGCCGCTGACGGGGAATGAAACCTGGCAAAAGATTATGCCAGGCGAATGGGCGTTATTTTGCCTCGGAGAGCGTATAATTTGAGGCCAGTTGCGGCTGAACGACGTCGTGACTCAACGGTTTGCTCACGACGTAACGTCCATTAACGATAGAAACAGTTGGCGGCTTATGCGTCTGTTCAAAATAATCGTAGCCGGGTTTTAGCTGCGCCCAGAAATCTTTGTAATAAGAATATTTATGACGTTGCATATTGGCGTCGGTCATCCGGAACGGATAAATACTCACCTGCACGCTCGGCTGACCAAAGACCAGCGCGGCGGTGACAAACTGGAAAATCTCATCAATGCCGCTGTCGGTCATGGCATAACAGCCGACGGAAACACAGGCGCCGTGAATCATCAGATACTTACCATCATAGCCATGTGCGCGATCGTAGGCATTTGGAAAACCAATGTTGATGGCCTTATAAAAACGGCTGTCTGGCTTGAGTTGATTACGCTGAACGCTGTAAAACCCTTCCGGACTTTTAAAATCACCCTGACGGCGTTTCGGGCCTAACCCGCCGGAATAGTTGCAAATTTTGTAGCTATCAAGCAATTGATATTGCTCACCCATTTTGACGTAGAGATCAAGGGCGCGCTCTTCTTTAAAAATCTGAATATAGACCGGTGATCCCATTAACTGCTGCTTATACTCTTTACTGACCGGCGTGACGGGGCTGCTGCTGCTCAGCAAACCGGCAAATGAGACGCACGGCATCAGAAGCATCGCAAGAAAAAATGCGATTTTACGCATACTGCTTGTTCCTTGATAAAACGGTTACACACGCCAGAACGGCAAAAGAGTCCCCAAATCGGAGTAATCTGGATTTGGAACGCTCACATTAGCACCACGGCAGTTTTTCGCAAGCCCCCGTTTGTACGTTTACAATTTTCCCGCAGCTTCTCGTCGTCATACCTTCAAATTTGTCGCTTTTTTAACGCGAATGTCTCTTTGCGCGTAATAAAATATACTGTATACTTAAACAGTGTTATGGGGGCGAGCGATGCGCAAAATCATACATGTTGATATGGACTGTTTTTTCGCCGCGGTTGAGATGCGTGATAATCCGGCGTTACGCGATATCCCCATTGCCATTGGCGGGAGTCGTGAGCGTAGAGGTGTTATCAGTACCGCCAACTATCCTGCGCGCCAGTTTGGCGTACGCAGTGCGATGCCGACCGCCATGGCGCTAAAGCTGTGCCCCCATCTCACCTTATTGCCTGGCCGCTTTGACGCCTATAAAGAGGCTTCGCGGCATGTACGTGACATATTTTCCCGCTACACTTCACTGATTGAACCGCTCTCGCTGGATGAAGCCTGGCTGGATGTGACTGATAGCCCGCACTGTTATGGATCGGCGACTCTGATTGCCAGGGAGATTCGCCAGACCATTTTCAATGAACTGCAACTCACCGCCTCCGCCGGCGTTGCGCCAGTGAAATTTCTGGCGAAGATCGCCTCCGATCTCAATAAACCGAACGGACAATATGTCATTACGCCAGCCGATGTACCCGACTTTCTTAAAACGTTGCCGTTAGCCAAAATTCCAGGCGTGGGGAAAGTTTCCGCCGCCAAACTGGAAAATATGGGGTTAAGAACCTGCGGGGATATTCAACAGTGCGATCTGGCGATGCTTCTCAAACGCTTCGGTAAATTTGGCCGGGTATTATGGGAGCGTAGTCAGGGTATTGACGAGCGCGATGTTAACAGCGAAAGGCTGCGTAAATCGGTAGGCGTTGAGCGTACTCTGGCGGAGGATATTCATGCGTGGTCGGACTGCGAGGCCATTATTGAACATTTATATCCGGAACTGGAGCGCCGTCTGGCCATGGTGAAACCCGATTTACTGATTGCGCGACAGGGCGTTAAATTAAAATTTAATGATTTTCAGCAAACCACTCAGGAACATGTCTGGCCGCAATTAAATAAAGAAGACTTAATTACCACTGCCCGTAAAACCTGGAACGAGCGTCGCGGTGAGCGCGGCGTACGGCTGGTGGGGCTACACGTAACGCTGCTCGACCCTCAGTTGGAACGACAGTTGGTGTTGGGTTTATAAATTAGTCCGTCCGTTAAGATTTACTGACTATTGCGATTGTGCTACCTAAATTTCAGTATGATTATACGCGTGTCGTCGGAAAGCATGTGGGGCGCGGCTATCTCATGGTAGCAGATGTTTTATTATCACATCGAATAAGGTAATCCCATGCGTATATTTCATGGGAGGGATTTCAGAGCAGTGTTATAAAGGTATTGAACCCGGCGAGCATTTACTGCCGGGGTCATCATTAAAAAGCCGCGCCCCTGCTGTGGCGCGGATATCATTACTTCGCAGGAATCGCTTTCAGCAATTCGGTCAGCAGCGTCCAGTAGTGGCCGACGCTTTCGATATGCACCTGCTCATCCGGAGAGTGAGGTCCGGTAATGGTTGGCCCAATAGAGACCATATCCATGTCCGGATAGGGTTTTTTAAACAGACCGCATTCCAGGCCGGCGTGGATAATCTGGATGTTCGGTGTCTTGTTGAACAGACGCTGATAGGTTTCCCGCACCAGGTGCATGACTGGCGAGTTCGCATCGGGCTGCCAGCCAGGATAGCTGCCTTTTGCTTCGTTTTTTGCGCCAGCCAGCTTGCCCAGCGAATCCAGCATACTCACCACATAATCTTTACCGCTGTCGATAAGAGAGCGAATCAGGCAGTGAATTTCGACATTTGCATCAGACATCGTGACCACGCCAACGTTCAGCGATGTTTCCACTACGCCTTTCGCCACGTCTGAATTGCGGATCACGCCGTTCGGCGTTGCGTTCAGCAGGCGCACAAAGGTATCGCGTGACTGCGCGGTCAATGCGGCTTTATCATTAGCAACGTCATTGAGTTGCAGCGTCAGGTTTTTCTCTTTTTCCGCCAGTTCGTTTTTCAGAATATCCTGGTAAGCGTTCACTAACGTTTTCAGCGCGTCTACGTTGTCTGCGGCAACGGCGAGGGTAACGAACGCTTCGCGCGGAATCGCGTTACGCAGCGTGCCGCCGTTGAAATCGATCAGACGCAGATCCAGTTCTT
This sequence comes from Salmonella enterica subsp. houtenae serovar Houten, assembly GCA_900478215.1. Taxonomy (NCBI): domain Bacteria; kingdom Pseudomonadati; phylum Pseudomonadota; class Gammaproteobacteria; order Enterobacterales; family Enterobacteriaceae; genus Salmonella; species Salmonella enterica. The sequence goes on along the minus strand of LS483478.1, from coordinate 3,513,361 downwards.
CTGCGTGCCCGGCAAGAAAACGCGCCAGCAATTTGTTGGCATTGCCAAGGCCGAGGTGAATTTCACCACCGGAGTGGCCGCCTTTCAGGCCTTTCAGGATTAGCTTAAAGCATGCAAATTCTGCGGGTACAGCTTCACGGGTCAACGCCAGATTAGAGGTAAAATCGATCCCGCCTGCGCAGCCCATATAGATCTCACCTTCTTCTTCAGAGTCGGTGTTGATCAGGATGTCTGCCTGCAACCAGCCGGATTGAAGGCCGAACGCGCCATCCATTCCGGCTTCTTCGGTCATGGTCAGTAGCACTTCCAGCGGGCCGTGTACGACATTATCGTCAGCCAGTACCGCTAACGCAGAAGCCATTCCAATACCATTGTCGGCGCCGAGCGTGGTACCGCGCGCTTTAACCCATTCGCCATCAATATAAGGCTGGATAGGATCTGTAGTGAAGTCGTGAACGGTATCGCTATTTTTTTGCGGCACCATATCCAGATGCGCCTGTAAAACGACCGGCTTGCGATTTTCCATACCTGCGGTGGCGGGCTTACGGATCAGAATATTACCGACCTGGTCGCGATCCACGTAAAGGCCTTTCTCTTTGGCCCAACTCACAATATGTTCAGCGAGTTGCCCTTCGTGATAGGACGGGTGAGGGATAGAACAGATTTTGGCAAAAATGTCCCACAATGGTTGTGGTGATAACTGAGACAGTTCAGACACGATAAGTCTCCTTGAAGGTGTCCTGAAAAACGTTCTTACAGGCCACAGGGTTAGCGGAATTGATTACTCTTACGAGATGCGATTGAGAATACCACTTTCTCCGTCTGCGGGTAGTATAAAGCATACAAAAAGAGGCGTGGCTTCCGCTAAACACTGGTTTTTAGCGCGTCAGGTCTCTATAATCTCGCGCAACCTGGTTCACCCTCAATTTTTAAGCCGTAGATAAACAGGCTGGGACACTTCACATGAGCGAAAAATACGTCGTCACCTGGGACATGTTGCAAATTCACGCGCGCAAACTGGCAAGCCGCCTGATGCCTTCAGAACAATGGAAAGGCATTATTGCCGTAAGTCGTGGTGGCCTTGTACCGGGCGCATTACTGGCGCGTGAATTGGGCATTCGTCATGTCGATACCGTATGCATCTCCAGCTACGATCACGATAACCAGCGCGAATTGAAAGTGCTGAAGCGTGCAGAAGGCGACGGTGAAGGCTTTATCGTCATCGACGATCTGGTCGATACCGGCGGTACCGCCGTCGCGATTCGCGAAATGTACCCTAAAGCGCATTTCGTCACCATTTTCGCTAAACCGGCGGGCCGTCCGCTGGTTGATGATTATGTGATTGATATTCCTCAGAACACCTGGATTGAACAGCCCTGGGATATGGGCGTGGTATTCGTACCGCCGATTTCAGGTCGTTAATCAGCAGCTTTTCAGAGCGCCCGGCAATGCCGGGCGCTGTTTTATTGGTTACAATAAGCCTCAATGAGTATCCAAGGAGGCTGCACGAATGACACAGGCTAACCTCAGCGAAACCCTGTTCAAACCCCGTTTTAAACATACTGAAACGTCTACCCTTGTCCGTCGGTTCAATCGTGGGTCGCAGCCGCCCATGCAATCCGCGCTGGACGGTAAGAACGTCCCGCACTGGTATCGCATGATAAATCGCCTGATGTGGATTTGGCGCGGCGTTGACCCACGAGAAATCCTTGATGTGCAGGCGCGCATTGTGATGAGCGACGCAGAGCGAACGGATGATGATTTATACGATACGGTCATCGGCTATCGTGGCGGCAACTGGATTTATGAGTGGGCAACACAGGCGATGGACTGGCAGCAGAAAGCCTGTCAGGAACAGGACGCCATGCGTAGCGGACGCTACTGGCTTCATGCCTCAACGCTCTATAACATTGCCGCCTACCCGCATTTGAAAGGCGATGAGCTGGCGGAACAGGCGCAGGCGCTGGCGAATCGCGCCTATGAAGAGGCCGCGCAGCGGTTGCCAGGCTCGTTGCGTGAAATGGAATTTGCCGTTCCTGGCGGTTCGCCTGTCACCGCATTTTTACATATGCCGAAAGGTGACGGCCCGTTTCCAACGGTGCTTATGTGCGGCGGCCTGGACGCCATGCAAACCGACTATTACACCCTGTATGAACGCTATTTCGCGCCGCGCGGTATCGCAATGTTAACGCTTGATATGCCTTCGGTTGGGTTTTCATCAAAGTGGAAATTAACCCAGGACTCCAGCTTGCTCCACCAACATGTGTTAAAAGCGCTTCCTAATGTCCCCTGGGTGGATCATACCCGTGTTGCGGCGTTTGGTTTCCGTTTTGGCGCCAATGTTGCGGTGCGTCTGGCCTATCTGGAAGCGCCGCGTTTGAAAGCGGTGGCTTGCCTGGGGCCGGTAGTCCATGCGCTACTTAGCGATCCGCAACGACAGAGCACGGTGCCGGAGATGTATCTTGATGTGTTGGCCAGCCGTCTGGGTATGCATGATGCTTCGGATGAGGCGCTACGTGTAGAGCTCAATCGCTATTCGTTGAAAGTACAGGGGCTACTGGGCAGGCGTTGTCCTACGCCAATGCTTTCTGGCTTCTGGAAAAACGATCCTTTCAGCCCGGAAGAAGAGTCTCGCTTAATTACAACATCATCTTCAGACGGTAAGCTGATAGAGATCCCTTTTAACCCGGTGTATCGCAATTTTGACAACGCGCTGCAAGAAATTACCGACTGGATTAATCATAGATTGTGTTAATAGATTGCTAAATTCTATTGATTTGGTAAAACAGTTGCTTCATAAAAGGAGATCGCAATGACGTTACCGAGTGGACACCCGAAAAGTAGATTGATCAAGAAATTTACCGCGCTTGGCCCCTATATCCGGGAAGGGCAGTGCGAAGACAATCGTTTTTTTTTCGATTGCCTGGCAGTTTGCGTCAACGTGAAGCCAGCGCCAGAGAAGCGTGAATTTTGGGGCTGGTGGATGGAGCTGGAAGCACAAGAGAAACGCTTCACTTATCGTTATCAGTTTGGTTTGTTTGATAAAGAGGGCAACTGGACCGCGGTGCCGATTAACGAAACCGAAGTGGTGGAACGACTGGAATACACACTGCGCGAGTTTCATGAAAAACTACGTGACCTGCTGATTTCTATGGAGCTGGCGCTGGAGCCGTCTGACGATTTTAACGACGAGCCGGTAAAACTGTCGGCATAACCCCTTGCTACCATGCCTGATGGCGTAGCGCCATCAGGCACAATACGACTTATCAGAACTGGTAGGTCAACCCTATTGCAACGATATCATCGTCATTCATGCCTAACCTGTTATCGCCATCAAGTTGGTTTATTTTGTAATCGACAAACGCGGACATATTTTTGTTGAAGTAATAGGTTGCGCCAACGTCAATGTAATTCACCAAATCCTCACTGCCGATGCCCTCAATATCCTTGCCTTTTGACAGCACATATCCTAATGATGGACGCAGCCCAAAATCAAACTGATACTGGATAACCGCTTCGAAGTTTTGCGTTTTATTGGCAAATCCGCCGGAAATTGGCGTCATATTGCGGGTTTCTGAATAGAAGGTCGCAATATAAATATCATTAGCGTCATATTTTAAACCCGTAGCCCAGGCCTCGGCTTTATCGCCGGTACCACGGCGTTGCAGATTTTGCTCATTAGTGCGATTGGAGTGAGTATAAGCGCCGCTGACGGCAAAATCGCTGCCGCCGAAATCATAGCTCAATGATGTCCCGAAACCGTCGCCATTTTGCTTTTTCACATCGCGATCGTCATTTTTACCCTGATACTGTAAGGTAAGATCCAGTCCATCAATGATGCCGAAGAAATCGGTATTGCGGTAAGTCGCCAGGCCGCTGGCGCGTTTAGTCATAAAATTATCGGTCTGGGCGGAAGAGTCGCCGCCGAATTCGGGAAACATATCCGTCCAGGCCTCAACATCGTACAGCGCGCCCAGGTTACGTCCATAGTCAAAAGAACCGATATCTTTTAATTTCAGGCCAGCGAAGGCCAGGCGGGTTTTTTGCTGGGACGTATCACTTTCGGCTTTATTACCGGCGAACTCAGCTTCCCAGCGCCCGTAGCCGGTCAATTGATCGTTAATTTGCGTTTCGCCTTTAAAGCCAAAACGGACATAGCTTTGATCGCCATCTTTGCTGTCATAATCACTCATATAGTGCATGGCTTTAACTTTTCCATACACATCAAGCTTATTACCATTTTTATTGTAAACTTCGGCGGCATGAACAGACGCCGATGCGATGATACTCATTACTACTGCCAGAGTGCTCTTTTTCATTTCCATTCCTGTTTGAATTACGCGCTATGATTTGCCGGGAAATCCCGTAAAAAACAGGAAGGTTTTTAACGTTCGGCAATGAAAGATTTATGACAAAGTGAGAAATTTTTTAAAAAGATGTGTTTAATTGTTGCAGTAATAAAATTGTCAAATTCCGCCGCTAGGCTTGCTGATCCTGCGCAACAAAATTTCACGCTACGCGTACAGGTTGTTGGCAACCGGAGCCAGTCCTGCTAAAACGTTCATTTGGTCTTTATTTCTTATTTTGAACGGCAGAGAATCATGAGTGACAGCCAGACGCTGGTCGTAAAACTCGGCACCAGCGTGCTAACAGGCGGATCGCGCCGCCTGAACCGTGCCCATATCGTAGAACTTGTCCGCCAGTGCGCGCAGCTACACGCCGCGGGACATCGTATTGTTATTGTTACCTCTGGCGCGATTGCCGCCGGGCGTGAACATCTTGGCTACCCGGAACTTCCGGCAACGATCGCCTCTAAACAGCTTCTGGCGGCGGTAGGACAAAGCCGCCTGATTCAACTGTGGGAGCAACTGTTTTCAATTTACGGTATTCACATCGGGCAGATGCTGTTGACGCGTGCGGATATGGAAGACAGAGAGCGCTTTCTGAACGCCCGCGATACGCTGCGTGCGTTACTGGATAACCATATTGTGCCGGTTATCAATGAAAATGATGCCGTGGCGACAGCGGAGATTAAAGTGGGCGATAACGATAACCTATCCGCGCTGGCGGCGATCCTGGCGGGAGCGGATAAACTGCTGCTGCTGACCGATCAGCAAGGATTATTTACCGCCGATCCGCGTAGCAATCCGCAGGCGGAGCTTATCAAAGATGTGTATGGCGTTGATGATGCGCTGCGCTCAATCGCTGGCGATAGTGTTTCCGGGCTGGGGACCGGTGGTATGAGCACTAAGCTTCAGGCGGCAGATGTCGCCTGTCGCGCTGGTATTGATACGATTATTGCCTCAGGCAGTAAGCCGGGCGTTATCGGCGATGTGATGGAGGGGATCTCCGTCGGCACCCGTTTTCATGCGCAAGCCTCGCCGCTGGAGAACCGCAAACGCTGGATCTTCGGCGCGCCGCCGGCAGGCGAAATTACGGTTGATGAAGGCGCGACCGCGGCCATGCTGGAGCGTGGCAGCTCACTGCTGCCAAAAGGGATTAAAAGCGTGACGGGCAATTTCTCGCGGGGGGAGGTAATCCGAATCTGTAACCTGCAAGGGCGTGATATCGCTCATGGCGTCAGCCGTTATAACAGTGACGCTCTGCGGCGGATAGCCGGTCACCACTCTCAACAAATCGATGCGATTCTGGGCTATGAATATGGCCCGGTCGCTGTCCATCGCGATGACATGATTACTCGATAAGGAACAGGCATATGCTGGAACAAATGGGCATTGCTGCTAAAGCGGCGTCGTATAAGCTGGCGCTGCTCTCCAGCCGCGAAAAAAATGGTGTGCTGGGAAAAATCGCAGATGAACTGGAAGCGCAGACCGAAACCATTCTCAGCGCCAACGCACAGGATGTCGCGCAGGCGCGTGAAAACGGTCTGAGTGAGGCGATGCTGGATCGCCTGGCGCTAACCCCTGCGCGTCTGAAAGCGATTGCCGACGATGTGCGGCAGGTTTGCTATCTGACCGATCCGGTCGGGCAGGTGATCGACGGCAGCCTGCTGGATAGCGGGCTACGTCTGGAGCGCCGCCGCGTGCCGCTGGGCGTGATTGGCGTTATCTATGAGGCGCGTCCGAACGTTACCGTTGATGTGGCTTCTTTGTGTCTGAAAACCGGTAATGCGGTGATTCTACGTGGTGGGAAAGAGACGCATCGCACGAATGCCGCAACCGTTCGTGTCATTCAGAAGGCGCTGAAAGCTTGTGGTTTACCGGAGGCGGCGGTCCAGGCGATTGATAATCCGGATCGTTCTCTGGTCAATGAAATGCTGCGTATGGATAAGTACATCGATATGCTGATCCCGCGCGGCGGCGCAGGCTTACACAAACTGTGCCGCGAGCAATCGACGATCCCGGTAATTACCGGCGGGATTGGCGTGTGCCATATTTTTGTCGATAGTAGCGCCGAAATCGCCCCGGCGCTGGAGATTATCGTTAACGCGAAAACCCAGCGCCCGAGTACCTGTAACACGGTGGAGACCTTGCTGATACATCAGGACATCGCAGAACGCTTTTTGCCTGCACTGAGCCAGCAGATGGCGGAGAGCGGCGTGACGCTACATGGGGATGAAACCGTCATGCAGGTCATGAAAGGCCCGGCTAAACGCGTTCCGCTGAAGCCAGAAGAACTCGATAACGAATTCCTGTCACTGGACCTGAACGTGGTCATTGTCATGAACATTGATGATGCGATTGACCATATCCGCGAACATGGTACTCAGCACTCCGATGCGATTTTGACGTGTGATATGCATAATGCTGCGCGTTTCGTGAACGAAGTGGATTCCGCTGCGGTTTATGTCAACGCCTCTACCCGTTTTACCGATGGTGGGCAGTTTGGGCTTGGCGCAGAAGTGGCAGTCAGCACGCAGAAATTACATGCCCGCGGCCCGATGGGACTTGAAGCGCTTACCACCTATAAGTGGATAGGCTTTGGCGATGGTACGATTCGTGCGTAATTAATGGCGAGCGGTGCAAAAATAGCCGGTTGAGTAGCAAGGCTATTGACGCACCGCTCGGTTAGTTTTAACCTTCTACACCGTGATTCACCCGTGTGAACACACCCTTCTCAGGGCCGATATAGCTCAGTTGGTAGAGCAGCGCATTCGTAATGCGAAGGTCGTAGGTTCGACTCCTATTATCGGCACCAGTTTTTTCAAGTGCTTACATATCATTCGTGCCTGCCTTATTTTCACTGTGGGACAGATTTGGGACAGAAGTACCAAAAATAGAGTCAATTTGTCGTGCGTGTTCAGTCAGGTGATTTGGTGCCAGATGAGCATACCGGCGAACCATTTCGATAGACTCCCAGCCCCCCATTTCCTGCAATACAGAAATCGGAACGCCAGCCTGAACAAGCCAACTTGCCCACGTGTGCCTAAGTCATGAAAACGGAAGTCTTCAATGCCCGCTCGTTTTAATGCTGCCCTCCATGCAGTATTCGCGTCATAGCGCATCTTCCTCACTACAGGTGATTTAGTTCCGTCTGGTTTGGTGCTGCTTTCCTTGTAGACGAATACCCATTTGTGATGATTGCCTATTTGCTTTTTCAGCACCCGGCAAACAGTATCATTCAGCGCCACACCAATAGCTTGATTAGACTTACAGTTTCACCAGATGGTGAATACCAGAAATGGGATGGTAAGGCGTGGGTAAAAGACGAAGAGGCAGAAACAGCAGCGTAGCTTCGTGACGCGGAAGAAACCAAAAACAAGTTCCTGCAAATAGCATCTGAAAAAATCGCGCCGTTGCAGGATGCAGTTGATCTTGATATCGCAACAGATGATAAGAAATCGCAGCTCGACGAATGGAAAAAGTATCGCGTATTGCTGAACCGTATAGACACATCAAACGCTCCAGACATCACCTTCCCGGAGTTACCAGCATGACTAAAACGTTGTAAGTCTGAGTTAATTAAAACTCAAAATTGATCAACCGTGAATGAGGAAAACCATCATGGTTGATAAACATGAGCGTTTAGGTTATCGTCATAAAATTTTTATATGCTTATTACTGATGTGAATTAATCATGAACATTAAATTATTTAAGTTTATAGAGGGCGGAAGTAAGAAATATGTATTTCGATGGACAAAAAAACATTATGAGTTTTGTATGGATAATAATATATTTCTAAGCCATAAAGGAAAGAAAGTTTATGAGGAAAGGAATTTTTTTCTTTTGTCAAAAGGAGAAAAAATCGCAATTGAAGATAATGTCATTGCTGAACAGTATTCAACAATGCCAGTTAGGAATTTTTCAAGTGTAGGTGCTTTTTCATTTCCTACCTGCCATTTTTCTGGAAATGTAAAGATTGGTAGGTTTTGTAGCATAGCTTCAAATGTAAAGATCATGGGAGGAAACCATCCAATGAACAGATTTACTACTCATATGGTTACTTATAATGGAGAGTTTGATAAGTATGCCATGAGTGAGTTTAATCATGCCTGGACATTAAAACCGTTTAAAACCATCTCCCAGAATCCTGTCATAGGTAATGATGTCTGGATTGGTAATGATGTCGTGTTGAAGGGAGGAATAACTATTGGTGATGGTGCCGTTATTGCAGCCAATTCTGTCGTGACTAAAAATGTACCTCCGTATGCTATCGTTGCCGGGGTTCCTGCAAAAATTATCAGATACAGATTTAACCCTGATATAGTTATTAAGCTAATGAAAATAAAATGGTGGAATTATAACTTTTTCGATTTGCCAGATAATAATAAGTGTGATGATATTGATTATTTTATCAGTGAAATGAATAGTATGATTTCAAGTGGAGCTATACAGGAATGTGTATATAAGAGTTTTAATCTCTCTGAAGTGTTCCGCACCATTTAATTATCTGCCTTGGCTTGGTATTGGATGAGATTCTATGATGTGAGTTACCGCAGCCACGTCGTATGCAAGAACGGGCTGCGGCAAACTGGCGATTGGTCGATAGTGCGCGTATTGAATGGTTGCCAGTCGCAGCGGATTCTACATACTCAGGATGACTAATCAATGTGTTTAATCTGAAACTAGCCATCTGTTCAATTTTTCGCGATCGCTTTTGTTGGCATCACTATTAAGCCTTCGTCTACATGGGCATTTGGCATCGGGAGTCCACCAGTGGAAGAGGGGGAAGTGATGTATGGGGCAGTTAGGATTTTCGGGAGGGAGGCTACGGAAAAGAGAAAAATACTGTCATTGATGGTAACAGATGATAAGAAAGTGCAGCTCGACGAATGGAAAAAATACAGGGTGTTAGTTAACCGGGGGAGGCATCAAATCCTGACTGGCCTGAAATGTCAGCAAACTAGTAATAATTTGTTTTGAAAATTAAGGCTACCATAACGTCATACGATAGCCTTAAATGAAGTCTCGCTCAAGAAGAAATGACAGTCATCGTAACCAAATATACAATCAATCAAAACCACAAACTTGGTAAAATATGGAGGTTTAAGTTCATCTTCTGGCCAGTTATCGCACCATTTGGGGCGGTGAGCGAATGGGTTTGGTATTTTTGAGATGTCTAAGTCTCCTCCCGGCGTAGATTTTGTGTTGCCTGGAGGTGTTTTTGAATTGCTAGCGGCCATGACAGATGTCGAAAAAGCTGCAGCCGACAATGCAAAGGCCAGGACTAAAAATACGTTCTTAACGTGTTTCATAATATCACCTGTTAAGTAGCGAAGCACTATCCTTACTGTTACCACATCCTTTATTACGGATAGTAAACGTTGTTCATTACAATCTGGCGAGTAAATAAAAGCCATTTAGCGAATGTTTACTTTAAATAAAAACGATAAGCAATATTATATTTTATTTGGAAATTAATTCATGTTAGAGCTTGCTCGCAAATCGAACTTCCACTTCAGCCCCTGACTGGCTGGAAATTTCTGTAAGTAAGTAATATGACGTTGTGGAAATTTAGATGAATGCGTCAGAGTTAGAAATAGTAATCCTTCCTTATATTTGGGATAATCTGATAGTTAACTCAAGTATGCGGACATTTTGCAATGGATAACAGGGTAATTTAATTGAGTATGATTTAATAGCTAACTTTATAATTGGTTTATATTAATTATAGTTGTTCACTTTTATGCTTATAGTAAATTAAGAGATTATTAGCTGATAAATAGCACAGTATATTTCATTGTTGTTTGCTGTTTATTGGTTAAAATTCTCTTGCACATGCTAATGGTAGCATTTTAATGCTAAGAGTTAAAATCAATCAATGTTCCGTGTGTGTAGTCCGAACGGAGTGTCTGTGAACAGATCTGATGCCTGGCGTCTGTACTAATTGCGCTATCCGGAATTCTGACAGGGGGAGAATAATGCCCATAACATTAGAACATATAGCTGCTAAGCCATTTCAGGAGAAGTTGAAGGCAAAAGGTATCAGAACCTGGGATACTATACAGTACCTTTCAGCTTTGGATGGAGCGTATAAGGATACTGTTTTTCATGAACAAATATCTAATCTACCCAAAGACTATATTCATCTGGATGAGATGGCCAGAGATGAAAAAGAATATAGCTTAAATGTTTTTGATTTTTTCTTTGAACCAACGTCTGAGATTATATGTGACGTTATTAAATCAACTTTGGATTTTTATTATTCGAATAGTCCAACCTTTCGAAGGTTAGTTAATTATAAGGTGGATTATAGTATGAACAATGATATTGATACCAGTAAGTGTGAAGTAAAAGTATCTCCAAATTATAGTTACGAAAATACTGAAGGGGACAGTGTGTATTTATCGTTACCGTTTGATAAGAAAGGCTTTCCTATAGATCCTGGATTTCACGACTGTGAAACTAGAATAACATCAGAAAAGGTATTCCTGGATTTATTTCTAAAGCATCTTTTATACGATGAATTGAAGATGAATTATGAAGCTACAAATATATACTCTAATGTTATTTTTAAGGAGATTGACTCTCCGGCGATGGCACATGCATCGCTTTGTTTTTCTCAGGCTTCGGTGAACGATGAATATGAATTATTCGATATTGATAGCGTAGCGGCGCTACCTAAAACTACTGAGCAAATCATATTTGAGGGAAAGAAAATACAAAAAGAAATTTTATCCTCTTTTGAAAGAGAAAAAAATTCCCAGCCAACAATTATTCATAAAATGGAGAGAAATATAAAAAATATCGCAGTCACTGGTTTATTACTGTCATCCAGATTAAAAATAGTAGATAGTGATAGCATAAAAAATAGCAACTCAGAAGACAATAATAAATTCTCGTCCAGTAAAGAACCACTGAGATATGCAAGAGCTCTACCGGAGGATCATTCCGCCCCAAATATGGAGCCTCATCCATTAGGTCAGGCGTTAGATGGCATAGTCAAACATTCTTTATTTGCTGCTGGATTGCCGCTCCTAGAAATACTCAAAAAACTTGGAGATGAGCAGCTAATGAATAATTATAAAAGAGGCTATCATGAATTACTTGTATTTTCTCAAACAGGGCAGTGGACGCATGGTGGAAGAAGGCTTGCTGCCGAATATATGTTTAATGGCCTTATAATTCATTTAAATGAGATTGAAATAATTCTTGATAATGGAAGGAAGGTTTCTTTTGAGTATTTTGTAAAAGAACATATTGAACATCAATATAAAATATATAGGTTAATCGCTCGTGATATGCTGGTTCATCCTTTTTATATCAGATCCACAATTTCAGTAACTAGAAAAATTGCATCTGTCCTGGTAAATGAAAGCCATTATACGAAAGTGCTAAATCAAAAGTTTCCAGAGATTTCGAGTTCAAACTTTGATACATTTTATGGCAAGAAGGCTATCTTTACAGCATTACAAATTTTTAATTTTACCAGAAAAAATCATGGGATATCTACATTTAACCTTAAAAAGATGAAAGAGCTTTTTAAGCGAGTTCAATTAGTGATACATCATTTAAGCAGGAATGGTGGTAGTAGACTATTACTGAGTTCTGATGGAATAAAGCATAATTTTATTATCATGCGTAATATTATTCAGTTATGTACACTTATGGCTGGTCCAGTTAATGATAGAAAAATAAATTCTCTATCAAGAAAAATTGTGGTTAATAATGAATTTTCCAGTCATATTAAGTCTTTGTTTTCAAAAGGTGAACAATTTTTAGGCCTTTTAATGAAGGCTGCTATTGATAAAGAATTGAATTGGGCGGAGAAATATTATCAAGCAGAGAGTCATATCAAAAATCATATGCAAAATTGTGATTTGATGGGGTTAATGGATATAAAGAAAATGTTGCGAGAGGCAGTTGTTGGGCTTATTCATGAGATTAGTGATATTGCACAATCCAGCTGGATGACAGAAGAAGAGCAATATCATAAACAGGTTCAGGCCCTCGAAGCGTTCAAAAGTAAAGTCTCATCCATGGATGGCGGACAAGCATTCGTGTATGGGTTTAATAAAGTCATTCAGGAAGGGCTGTGGGGATTAATTGAGTTGAGTTTTGATGTTGATGATACAGCACATCACCGAACAATTTCCTCACTAAGCCCAGCATCAAGATCAGGTCTTCATTTTTTAGGAACTATCTGGAATATTGTAATGAGTTTTGTCCCTGGTTTTAATGCGTTAGCTGGTACCAGCAGTATTCTCAATCGGGCTATTGTGGAAAATTCTGCTGATATATGTGGATACGTTCAGGATATTATACGTATTGGTATGGAAGCTGTTCCTGTTGCAGAAGCGAAGTTTACAGAAAGGGCGTCAAATGCAAAATATACTGGTCTCCGCTTTGTTGAAAGTAAGATAGAGAGTGGCTTAATAAAACCACCGATTCAAAAAGGTAGTAATTATAAAGTTATAGAGTCAATAGAATATACTGATTTTATTTATCAAAAAAATAACCGTAAAATTCTTGAATTAAATCCTGAGGGAAGTGATGGATTATATCGTGCTACAGGGTTTGATAAAGAAACACATGGTTATTATAAACAGTCAGGAAATGGATTTTACAGAAAGCAAAAATCATTTTTACCGTTGTCAACAGAAAAACCTAATACGATAAAATATGGTGAGAGGGATCTCGTATTGACTAAAGAACCTGGCTCAGAAACTTATCAGGGAACCTATTCTGATACTGGTAAAAATGCAGGCATGACATTTTATAGAGACTCTGAAGGTAAATTTTACAAGGCGTCAGGGCTGAAAGGCGGGGGGCTTATTCGACATATTGACAAACCTTATTCAGAGTTGAGAGAAGGCGATATTGGTTATGATGAAGATCTTCTCGACATTTCCGATGATTCACCACTACTGGAGGAAATGCTGCCTTCCCTGTCCGAAGAATTATATCCTACGTCAGAAGAAAATGTGCAAAGTGTTTATAAAAATCTCCAGTGTGGGGATACTACAGCAGGTGAGATTGAAGTTGTATTATGCAGGGGGACAACTGGTCCGCAGGCTGAAAATATTGTTAAGTTTAAAACAGCAGGAGGTGTAGAGGGGGCCGATCCAAATGTATTGCCTGTCTCTGTAGAAACCGCCAGGGAGCAGGTTCGGAGTGGAAGAGTGGTACCTGAATTTACAACAGACCTTAGTGTTGCAGATAGATTTAGCAGGGAACATCATCTTATTATTGTTAAGATAAAAGCCAAATATCTTACGCGAGGTAGTACAAGTGAAAGTGGCTGGGTTATGCCACATACTGCACCGGTGGAACCTGTTGGTATAATTGACCGGACGTATGGTCATGCAGAAAATATCGGACAGGCAAACGCTTCTAAGTAATTAGAAATACTGGGCAGGTCTATTGCAGTAACTTCTTGGATATTAAAGAGTTATTTTAAAAGAATGCTTACCAGACTTATTAGTACACGATATATCGGGGCAGTCTACTTGAATCGCCACGGATAATCCAGACACATCTGAGCCGTTGATGGACAGTCCCGTCATCCGGTCATCATAACGGATCTTTCTTCTGCATCTTCTGAAGCTGAAGCCCGCCATGGCGGGACAACCATGAATCCGCCGATAACCTTATTGTGAGATTAAGGCCAGGGAAAGATGATGTCTGCCGGACAGACATTATGTGTAAATTGATAAAGGTTTTTTATTATGCCCTTTCATGTTGGAGGCGGATGTCTTCCCGCCACAATCATTAATCACCGCATTTACCTTATCGCCCTGTTTAATACCCAGCCTGAAATGAGTTCCTGGGAAAAAATGAAGGAATTTTTTTGCTCAACGCACCAGACTGAAGCGCTGGAGTGTATCTGGACGATTTGTCACCCGCCGGCCGGAACGACGCGGGAGGATGTGGTCAGGAGATTTGAACGACTCAGGATGCTCGCGTATGCCGGATGCGAGGAAAACATTCACTCTGGCCGCCATGGGGAAAGCAACTTCTGTATCCTGGATGCAGGCAACCAGGAGATATTGTCAGTCACCCTTGATGATGCCGGGAACTATACCGTGAATTGCCAGGGGTACCATGAAACACACCGCCTCACCCTGGACACAGCACAGGGAGAGGAATGCACAGGACACGCGGAAGGGGCCTCCGGGACGCTCAGGACATCCCTCCTCCCTGCCACAACGACTCCACAGACGGCAGCAGAGTATTATGCTGCCTGGTCAGAATGGAAAAGGGCAGCACCAGAAGGAGAGTCACGCGGTCGCGCAGAAGCGGTAAAGAGAATGCGTGCCTGCCTGAAGAAGGGCAATTCAGTGCTTTACGTGGGAAGAGTAGGTCTTACCACCTTACCAGATCTTTTACCACCGAATATTACAACATTGTTTATTCCTGGTAATAGTCTGACCCGCCTGCCAGCGTTGCCGCCAGGACTACGGGAGTTATCGGTCTCTTATAACCAGCTGACCAGCCTGCCACCGCTGCCGCCAGGGCTATGTAAGCTGTCTGTTTTTAATAACCAGCTCGCCAGCCTGCCGCCGCTGCCGTCAGGACTACAAATTCTGTGGGCCTATCGTAACCGGCTGACCAGCCTGCCGGCGCTGCCGCCAGGACTACGGGAGCTGTCGATATCTGATAACCCGCTGACCAGCCTGCCGGCGCTGCCGCCAGGACTACGGGAGCTGTCGGTCTATCGTAACCAGCTGACCCGCCTGCCGGAAAGTATCACGGGTCTGTCTTCAGAGGCAACCGTAAATCTGGAAGGGAATCCACTGTCTGAACGCACTTTGCAGGCGCTGCGGGACATCACCAGCGCGCCTGGCTATTCAGGCCCCAGGATACGATTCGATATGGCGGGGGCCTCCGCCCCCCGGGAAGCCCGGGCACTGCACCTGGCGTTCGCTGACTGGCTGATGCCTGCCCGGGAGGGGGAACCGGCTCCTGCAGACAGATGGCATGTGTTCGGACAGGAAGATAACGCCGCCGCCTTCAGCCTCTTCCTGGACAGACTGAGTGAGACGGAAAACTTCATAAAGGACGCGGGGTTTAAGGCACAGATATCGTCCTGGCTGGCACAACTGGCTGAAGATGATGCGCTGCGAGCAAAAACTTTTGCCATGGCAACAGAGGCAACCTCAAGCTGCGAGGACCGGGCCACACTTGCCCTGCACCAGATGAAGAACGTACAACTGGTGCATAATGCAGAAAAAGGGGAATACGATAACAATCTCGCGGCGCTGGTTGCCACGGGGCGTGAGATGTTCCGTCTGGGAAAACTGGAACAGATTGCCCGGGAAAAAGCCGGAACACTGGCTTTAGTCGATGAAATTGAGGTCTATCTGGCGTATCAGAATAAGCTGAGGAAACCACTCGGGCTGACCAGCGTGACGGCAGAAATGCGTTTCTTTGGCGTATCCGGCGTGACGGCTTCAGACCTTCGGAGCGCGGAGCGTCAGGTGAAAGCCGCTGAAAAAAGCGAGTTCAGGGAGTGGATACTGCAGTGGGGGCCGTTACACAGCGTGCTGGAACGCAAAGCGCCGGAACGCTTTAATGCGCTTCGTGAAAAGCAAATATCGGATTATGAGGAAACGTACCGGATGCTGTCTGACACAGAGCTGAAACCATCCGGGCTGGTCGGTAATACCGATGCAGAGCGCACTATCGGAGCAAGGGCGATGGAGAGCGCGAAAAAGGCATTTCTGGATGGCCTGCGTCCTCTTGTGGATGACATGCTGGGGAGCTATCTGAAAGCCCGGCGGCGTCTTAACTGAGCACGATATTCACCGCACCAGGCAAATGCAGTGCGACAAAGGTATTCCCGGACAAACAACATCAGACGGTACGGATGTTGCACAGGTGGAATAGGGGAGGCTTCTTCAGCCTGGGCGTGGCGCAACCTTTTCGATGATAACGCGCCGCGCGCCGGTAGCGAGAAACTGATGGGAAGACTGGATCACCTGAATGCAAAAGACGGGAAGGGGACGCTGTACTTCGCCGGACAGGGTATCCAGCAACAGTGGGCTATAAAGCGAGAAATGCTATTACTCCGATATACCACCCGCTATGAAGACCTACTGACAGGTTTAATTAAATCAGAATGTCGATGACATGGTGAGTAAATCTCTGGCTACCATCATCTATGACGTTGAGCGAAAATGCCATCCGTCGATCCCCGGGAATGCTGCCGGGGATGAACCCCGACAAAGTATACACTGATATGGCAAGGGGTTATCGAAACATCATCATGGTGTACTGATACTGTTCCCGGGCAGCCCCCAGACCGTGTGGGGCATTATAAAAACTCACCTGATGTCGTAATAATTATTAGCATAAACGTGAATTAACGGACTTGTTTACCACCAACCCATACTACTGATATATCGCTTCTTTGAGTATTGTAGATAATTTTTTGCAAAATATCGTGTGGGGTATCCTGGTCTTCATAAATAAAAATATTTGAAGTAGCGCTGTTTGTATCAACGATCATCGCATCAAAAAGATAGCCTGTATCCAGCTTACCAATCGGCAAATCAAGAACAATGCCGCCGCCTGCTGTCGCCAGCCAGAATGCTTCCGCAAAGGAGCACGAGGCACTTTGACACCCCCTTTGCTCTGCTGAAATACGCGCATCTACGCCGTCATTCAACGCTTTACTGGCGACAACCGCATGGCGACAGGCATCAAACAGCGAAGGGCTAAATCCCGCTGAGATATCGCTGCCTAAACCGACGTTAAGTTGCTTGTCGATAGCTTTTCTCAACGGGAACACGCTGTTTGCAAAGTAAAAATTAGAAATCGGGCAGTGCGCTATTCCAGCATCAACACCTTTGATAATGTCCATATCTTCGTCGGTTATATGATTGCTGTGTGCCAACACGGTTTTTCGGGAAAGCAGACCAAAACGCTTTAACGCCTGCGTATCTGTCTGACTATATTTTTTCAGCACAAAATTGTGTTCCCAGTCGCTTTCAGAACAGTGGGTCTGAATATGGCAGCCAGTCTCTTGCGCCAGCTTTCCAAGACCTTCCAGAAGCTCGGTTGTACAGCAAGGAATAAAACGGGGCGTAATGACGGGCAGGATCAACGCATTATCATTGCCGGGCAGTTGTTTGATATCGTCAATAAAGCGTCGGGTCTCTTCTATTGCGCTGAAGGCTGAAGCATCGCGATAGTTTTCCGGACAGGCGTTTTTATCATCCATCGCCACTTTGCCTACCAGAGCACGTTGTCCCTGTTGCAGGCAGATGCGGCCTAACTCAACGCTTGCCTCCCTGTGAATGGTCGCGAAATAGACGGCGGTCGTTGTGCCATTGGCGAGTAATGTTTTAACCAGATGCTGATAGTTTTCGCGGGCATATTCCATATCAGAATAGCGGGCCTCCAGAGGAAAGGTATACTCCTGTAGCCACTCTTCCAGCGGACGATCCAGCGCTTTGCCAAGATTTGGCCATTGTGGCGCATGGATATGCAGATCAATAAAACCGGGTAGCAAATATTCCCCTTGTTTTAGTTCACGCAGAATATTGGCTTTTCTGGCCTCGTTTAAAAAGACGACGTAATCCGGCTCGTCAGTCGGAATGATTCTGGCGATGTAGCCTGCTTTATTAATACAAAATAACGACTGTTTGATATACGTAATATTTTTATCTGAATGCGCGGAGAATCCACATCCCTTGAGAACGAATGACAGGTTTTCCATTATCACCTCCATGAAACAGTTAGCTATGATACAGATTGCGCCGATAATACGGAGTCAGGCACGTTAAATCGTCAGGCTAATATGCATGATCAGTATCGTTACGGCAACGTTGGGAAATATGTTATTGCACGTTGCGTGAGTTTATACTCTAATTAATAGTCTGGTAATTAACGTTATCTTTGCTTTTTACTTATCGCTGTCCGGCTTTTTATTCCTGTGACGCACGGTTATTGGGGTTATCCTGGCGTTTTTACGCTGTATTCGCTCCATCCACCGCCCAGAGCTTTATACAGGTTAATCATATTCAACTGCTGCATTAAGCGGATACGTACCAGCCGTTGTTGCGAACCATACAACATTCGCCAGGTATCAAGCAGGGTAAGGTAATCATCAACGCCCTCCTGAAAACGTAGCTCAGCCAAATCAAAAGCGTTTTGGCTGGCCTCGACAGAGCGTCTCTCCGCCAGAACCTGTTCGCCAAGGGTGTGCTGTCCCGCGAGGCCGTCAGCGACTTCACGAAACGCCTCCTGGATAACTTTTTTATAATCGGCGATTTCAATGCGTTTTTGAATATGTGCTGCCTCCAGGTTGGCCCGTAATGCGCCGCCATGGAAGACCGGCAACGTTATTTGCGGTAGAAAACGCCAACTTCCCGCTCCCGGCTCGAAGAGTCCACTCAGAGACGCGCTGGCCGTCCCCGCCGTGCCTGTCAGGCTGATTGTGGGGAAGAAGGCGGCCCGTGCTGCGCCTATCCTGGCGTTTGCGCCGCGCAGCCTGTACTCGGCGGCACGAATATCCGGTCGGCGCATGAGCAGATCTGACGGCAGTCCGCCTGGCAGCTCCGTAGGGATAGCGCCTTCCGTAAGCGTAACCGCTCCGTTTAGTCGACGCGACAGCTCAGGCGTGAGGCGCTGGCGAAAGTCGCAGCGGTAGAGTCGCGTTCAGAGCATCCGATTGCCCGTGCCAGTTAGGGATTGATGAAGTGGTCGCCGAGGTACTTCCTGAAGGGAAAGTCGAGACGATACGGCGTCTGAAAGCGGCGTATGTACAGGTGGCGTTTGTCGGTGATGGCATCAACGATGCGCCAGCGCTGGCGGCGTCTGACGTGGGGCTGGCGATAGGCACCGGTACCGATGTGGCGATGGAATCTGCCGACGTCGTATTAATGTCCGGCAACCTGCAAGGCGTAACCGAATGCTATTGCACTGTCTAAAGCGACCATCCGCAATATCCACCAGAATCTGTTTTGGGCCTTTGCTTACCATATTATTGTCACCGGTATTCGCCGCGGGGGCGATGGCGAGCGTGTCCGTGCTGGGTAACGCTTTACGACTGCGCCGTTTCCAGGCGCCGATGGCAACCCCATCCGATACATTTACGACATGAGGAGGAGCGTCATGAACATCGGTAAAACAGCTAAAGCATCGAAAGTTTCAGCCAAGATGATTCGCTACTATGAACAGATTGGTCTGATTCCTGCGGCAAGTCGGACGGATTCTGGCTATCGGGCTTATACCCAGGCTGATATTAACCAGTTGCATTTTATCCGCCGCGCGCGACCTCGGATTTTCAGTCTCTGAAATCAGCGACTTACTGAATCTTTGGAATAACCAGTCGCGGCAAGGCGCTGATGTCAAACGCCTGGCGCAGATGCGCATCGATGAGCTGGACAGGCGCATCCAGAATATGCAGCACATGGCGCAACTTAAGTCACTGATTCATTGTTGCGCCGGCGACATGCTGCCTGATTGTCCCATTCTGCATACGCCTGGACAACCTGACGATAGTGAGCCAGATCCGGAGGCGTGTACCGGCGCCATGGGCTGGCCGTTGGTAGGTCCTGAAATTACGCTTGACCTTCCAACGCTGGCAAGGCCCAGACTGACAACAGTTCCCACATAAAAGGAGTTCACCATGCAGTTCCATATTGATGACATGACCTGCGGCGGTTGCGCCAGTACGGTAAAAAAGACGATTCTGACTCTTGATGCTAATGCGGCGGTGAGAACCGACCCGGCGACACGTCTGGTTGAAGTTGAAACGTCGCTATCCGGGGAGCAGATAGCCGCCGCTCTGCAAAAGGCCGGATTCCCGCCGCGCGAGCAGTAATCGTCAATTGCGACTGGTCTGGCGACAGGCCAGTCGCGATACAATAGTCATGTCTCGCTTTTCTTTGCATGACATAATTCCCCATAAGAATTGTGACAAATCATGTGTCAGTAAGCTTTGTTAATAATATGTAATGATTTGTCTGTTTTTGCTAACATTTTACCTGCTATATACAAAAACATAACAAATAAGTAGCGCAACGCTACCTTGTTACGTCGCTTTGAGGAAGGGAGCGCTCATCAGCGCCTCGCCGCGTCAAAGCTTGATGTTACTTTTTGATGCAGGACACTACCTATGTACACCCCCCTGAACTGGACGACGACACAACGACATGTGGCGTTTGCCAGCTTTACCAGTTGGATGCTGGATGCGTTTGATTTCTTCATCCTTGTCTTTGTTCTTAGCGATCTCGCCGAATGGTTTCACGCTTCCGTAACGGACGTTTCCATCGCGATTATGCTGACCCTGGCGGTACGTCCCATTGGCGCGCTAGTATTTGGCCGAATGGCGGAAAAGTACGGACGTCGACCAATACTGATGCTCAATATTCTGTTCTTTACGGTTTTTGAACTGCTTTCCGCCTGGTCGCCCACCTTCATGGCATTTCTGATTTTTCGCGTCATGTACGGCGTGGCGATGGGCGGGATATGGGGCGTAGCGTCATCGCTGGCGATGGAAACCATTCCCGATCGTTCGCGCGGCCTGATGTCGGGAATTTTTCAGGCGGGCTATCCCTGCGGCTATCTGTTCGCCTCGGTCATTTTTGGTCTCTTCTACAGTATGGTGGGCTGGCGCGGGATGTTCCTGATTGGCGCCCTGCCCATTGTTTTACTGCCTTATATCTGGTTTAAAGTGCCGGAATCGCCCGTCTGGCTGGCGGCCAGAGCGCGTAAAGAGAATACGGCGCTGCTTCCTGTTCTGCGTAAGCAGTGGAAGTTGTGTCTTTATTTGGTGCTGGTAATGGCTTTCTTTAACTTTTTCAGCCACGGGACGCAGGATCTCTATCCTACCTTTTTGAAGATGCAGCATGGTTTTGATCCGCATCTGATTAGTATCATTGCGATTTTTTATAACATTGCTGCGATGCTCGGCGGGATTTTCTACGGTACGCTATCGGAACGTATTGGACGTAAAAAAGCGATCATGATTGCCGCTTTTCTTGCGCTTCCGGTACTTCCGCTATGGGCATTTTCCAGCGGATCATTCACCATCGGCCTGGGCGCGTTCCTGATGCAGTTTATGGTACAGGGGGCATGGGGCGTCGTGCCGACCTGGCTGAACGAGCTGGTTCCGGCGAATGCGCGTGCGGTGCTGCCGGGGTTTGTTTATCAGTTAGGCAATTTACTGGCGTCGGTTAACGCGACATTACAGGCCCGTATCGCGGAAACGCATGGCGGAAATTACGGGTTGGCAATGGCGATCGTGGCTGGCGCGGTGGCTATTTTAATCTGTGTATTCGTGGCATTTGGTCGCGAGACCCGGGGCGTTGTCATCTCCGGTACAGATAGCGAATCACTCCCGGAGTCGGTCGTCAGTCATCGTACGTAAACAATACACTCCCGGCGCATGCCGCCGGGCGTATTCCTTCCCCCCGCTGGTTTTCGCGTCCTTTCAACGAATAACAAAGGTTAATGATGGCATCTACCTTTCGTCACCATTACAATCATCGCTTACTTTTTTCTTTATAAGAAATTGATTGTTGGACCTTATAATTATCAACGGAGCGAAGATATCATGTTGAAAGATAACCAAAAACACAACGAGTCTGTTGCCCCGAATAGCGCCTTTCTGTCTGAGTTACAACGTGCATTGCCGGAATTTTTTACCGCCGATCGCTATAACGAGCAGGGCGAGTTGATCGCGAAAGGCGGATTTGATCTCGCCAGATTTGAGCGCGCACTGAAAGCGCGTAATATCAATGAGCTGACTAGCGGTTATCAGATTGATTTTATTGGAAAAGATTACGCAAAAAAACAGGCGGGTGAAAAATCCGCTACCGTTATCGTTCCTGACGTGGAACACAATACTCTGGCGGAAAACAAAAATAGCCATAATCTTTTTCTGACCGGGGATAATCTGGATGTTTTACGCCATCTGCAAAATAATTACGCCGATACCGTCGATATGATCTATATCGATCCGCCTTATAACACCGGGTCGGACGGGTTTGTCTATCCCGACCATTTTGAATATAGCGATCGGGCGTTGCAGGATATGTTTGGTCTTAATGATACTGAACTGGCACGTTTAAAATCTATTCAGGGTAAATCGACGCACTCCGCGTGGTTATCTTTCATGTATCCGCGTCTTTTCCTGGCCAGGAAACTCCTTAAAGATACCGGATTTATTTTTATCTCTATCGACGATAATGAGCACGCCAATCTTAAATTAATGATGGATGAGATTTTTGGCGAAGGCGGATTTGTTACCAATGTGATGTGGAAGCGCAAAAAAGAGATTTCTAACGACTCTGATAACGTCTCCATCCAGGGAGAATACATTCTTGTGTATGCCAAAACCGGCCAGGGCACCTTACGTTTAGAGCCGCTTTCTAAAGAATATATTCAGAAATCCTATAAAGAACCGACCGAACAGTTTCCGGAAGGGAAATGGCGGCCGGTGCCGTTAACGGTGTCAAAAGGGCTGAGCGGCGGCGGCTATACCTATAAAATTACCACGCCGAATGGTACGGTACACGAAAGGCTATGGGCTTATCCTGAAGCCAGTTACCAAAAACTGGTGGCCGATAATTTGGTCTATTTTGGCAAAGATAACGGCGGTATTCCCCAGCGAGTCATGTACGCGCATCACAGTAAGGGGCAGCCAACGACCAATTACTGGGATAACGTAGCGTCGAATAAAGAGGGGAAAAAGGAGATTCTGGATCTTTTCGGCGACAACGTTTTTGATACGCCGAAACCGACCGCGTTATTGAAGAAAATCATCAAACTCGCTATCGATAAAGACGGCGTCGTTCTGGACTTTTTTGCCGGTTCCGGCACCACGGCCCATGCGGTGATGGCGCTGAATGAAGAAGATGGGGGGCAGCGCACGTTTATTTTGTGCACTCTCGATCAGACATTAAGTCATAACACTATCGCGAAAAAAGCGGGTTATAACACCATTGATGAAATCAGCCGCGAGCGAATTACACGCGTTGCGGCGAAGATCCGCGCCAAAAATCCCGCGACGAATGGCGATCTCGGCTTTAAACATTATCGTTTTGCCACCCCGACACAGCAGACGCTGGACGATCTGGATAGTTTCGATATTGCTACCGGCCATTTTATCAATACCAGCGGTCAACTGGCCGCTTTCACCGAGTCAGGATTTACCGACATGATCAATCCTTTTTCCGCCAGAGGATTGGGCGTGCCGGGCGGCGCAAGCGGCGAAGCGACTATATTAACAACATGGCTGGTCGCCGATGGTTATAAAATGGATATTGAAGTACAGCCCATTGATTTTTCCGGCTATCGCGCCATGTATGTTGATAATACGCGCCTGTATCTGATTGATGAACGATGGGGAACAGAGCAGACCCGCGATCTGCTCAACCACATTGGTACGCACCAGCTTCCGGTTCAGACTATTGTCATTTACGGCTACTCTTTCGACCTTGAATCCATTCGTGAACTGGAAATCGGCTTAAAACAGCTCGATCAAAAAGTGAACCTGGTGAAGCGTTATTAAGAGGGGATGCAGATGAATATTTTACTGGAAGAACTTCCCCATCAGGAACAGGCGTTAGCGGCAATTCTGGCGAGTTTCACCGGTATCGATCATGCGCAGGTCGATCAGAATCACTATGCTAATCCGCTGATTAACGAGCGCTACAACGATAAAGCTAACATTGACGTTAAAATGGAGACCGGGACGGGTAAAACTTATGTCTATACCCGGTTGATGTATGAACTGCATCAGAAATATGGCCTCTTCAAATTTGTGCTGGTGGTGCCAACGCCAGCCATTAAAGAGGGCGCGCGGAATTTTATCACCAGCGATTACGCCAGGCAGCATTTTTCGCAGTTCTATGAAAATACGCAGATGGAACTTTGCACCATCAACGCTGGTGATTTTAAAGTAAAGTCGGGGCGTAAAAACTTTCCGGCCCAGCTATTAAGTTTTACCGATGCCAGTCGCCGTAATAGCCACACGATTCAGGTGTTGCTGATCAATGCGCAAATGCTCAATTCCGCCAGTATGACGCGAGACGATTACGATCAAACGCTACTGGGCGGGCTGACGTCGCCTGTTAAAGGGCTGCAAATGACGCGACCTGTGGTCATTATTGATGAACCGCATCGTTTTGCGCGAGACAACAAATTTTATCGAGCGATTCAGGCCATTCAGCCGCAAATGATCGTGCGCTTTGGCGCCACCTTCCCGGATATTGTCGAAGGTAAGGGTAAAAATAAATGTGTACGTAAGGATTACTATCGCCGGAAACCGCAGTTTGATCTCAATGCGGTGGACAGTTTTAATGATGGTCTGGTGAAAGGTATCGATATTTATTACCCGAATCTCTCCGAAGAGCAGGCTAAAAATCGTTATATCGTTGACAGCGTTACGGCAAAGAAATTAGTTCTCCGACGCGGGAGTAAAATTGTCGAGGTTGGCGTGGGCGAAAAACTTGCCGATGTCGATGCGGGATTTGAAGGCAGTGTGGAATATGCCGGCAGTAAAATGTTGTCGAACGATCTGGAGCTGGAAGCGGGGATGGCGCTGGTACCTGGAACCTTTGCCGCGAACTACCAGGCGCTGATTATTCAGGACGCTATTGATAAACATTTTGATACCGAGCAGGCAAATTTCTTACGCCGTAATGAGCAAGAAAATAATGCCCCGCGTATTAAGACATTAAGCCTTTTCTTTATTGATAGCATTAAAAGTTATCGTGATGACGAAGGCTGGTTGAAGATCACTTTTGAACGCTTGTTGAAAAAGAAACTGACGCAACTGATTGACGATTATCAGCGAAAGACCCTGCCGCGAGAAGTGGAGTATCTGTCTTTTCTGCAGGCCACGTTCGCCAGTCTGCACTCGGATAGCCAAAACGTCCACGCCGGTTATTTTGGCGAAGACCGGGGAAGCGGCGATGAAGCTATCCAGGCTGAAGTGGATGACATTCTGAAAAATAAAGAGAAACTGCTCAGCTTTTCAGATCGTCACGGCAACTGGGAAACACGTCGCTTTTTGTTTTCAAAATGGACGCTTCGCGAAGGCTGGGATAACCCGAATGTTTTTGTCATTGCTAAATTACGCTCTTCCGGAAGCGAATCGAGCAAAATTCAGGAAGTGGGGCGCGGTCTGCGGTTACCGGTGGACGAAAACGGCCATCGCGTTCAGCAGGAAGAGTGGCCGTCCCGGCTGGCGTTTCTGATTGGCTATGATGAAAAAGCGTTCGCCAGTATGCTGGTTGATGAGATTAACCGCGACAGCAAGGTTCAGCTTAATGAGCAGAAACTGGATGAGGCGATGATCAACCTCATCGTCACCGAGCGGCAAAAAGTCGATCCCGCGTTTACGGCGCTGCGTTTGCTGGAAGATCTGGATCATAAAAAACTGATCAACCGGAGTAATGAGTTTACACCCAGCGTCACGCTTAATGGAGAAACCAAAAGTGGTTTTGCGTGGCTACTGGAGTTCTACCCTGAGCTGACGCAGGCGCGCGTGCGAGCGGATCGCGTTCGTGACAACAAGCCCGCCTCTCGACTGCGAGTCAGGTTACGCAAAGAGAATTGGGAACAACTTAGCGGTATCTGGGAACAGTTTTCCCGTCGTTATATGCTGCAATTCGAGCGTAGCGGGTCTTCACTGGAACAGATTGCCGCCGAGGTGCTGCGCGACTCGACGTTATACATTCGCCAGAAGCCAAGCCAGATGCAACAACGGCTGGTGTCGAGTGAGGATAGTAGCCGTTTTGAGGTGGCGCAGCGGGAAGGTGAATTAGCCGCCAGCGAGTTCATGGCGGGAATGAAATATGGCTACTTTCTTAAGCAACTGGCATTACGTACCAGTCTGCCGGTTAACATCTTGCACCCGGTGTTAATGGCAATGCTGCGCGATGTGTTGCAGGGAGATTCACGCTATTTAAGCGAGATCTCGTTGGACAATATGACCCGTGCATTACAGGCGCGGATTCATGCGCATTTTGCGCTGCGCCACGATTATCTGCCTCTTGATTTTCAGGCTTCAACATCGGTATTTGATTCCACCACACGGCAGTTCAGGGAGGAGATTAGCGCTGAAATTCTGGGTAAGCATGTGGATGAGAATGCGATAGATGACCCCCGTTCTCTCTATCAAATACCGCCGTTGCGTTATGACAGCGTCGATCCAGAATTACCGCTATTAAAATACCACTATCCGCAACAGGTTTCCGTGTTTGGCAAACTACCCAAACGGGCCATTCAGATCCCCAAATACACGGGGGGGTCTACGACGCCGGATTTTGTCTATCGTATTGAGCGTCAGGACGCCGACAGCGTTTATTTACTGGTTGAAACTAAAGCAGAAAATATGCGCGTAGGCGATCAAGTTATTCTTGATGCGCAACGTAAATTCTTCGATATGCTGCGTCGGCAAAATATCAATGTCGAATTTGCGGAAGCGACCAGCGCGCCGGCGGTATTTTCTACGATCAATAGCCTGATTGAAGGAAAGGTAAAGTAATGGGTTTGGATGGCCCCCTACGGTTATCTTTTTGATAGACAATATAAAATGACCAAAGCGCAGCGAGCGCTTCGGTCATTCTCCCTTGGTTAATCTCCCGTCCCTTAAACCATGTTGACTTGAAGGTTATCGTTTTACGTCTATTCTTAACTTTCAGCTAAGAGTATTTTGCTGAAATTGCAAATAGTCTTGAGGTCGCTGTTTTTTGTTTTGCCGTTATTTTTATAACGGCCGGGTAGATATTGCCAATTGAATGTAACTAAGGGAGACATGTTATGCTAAATAAATACTACCGTTTCGCTGTCGAAAAAGATGACCCCTCCGAAGCGCCAGAGTCGGGCGATAAGCCTGATAACCAACCGCAAAAAAAATCATAATTTATCTGGATATTCCCCGGCGTTTTTACGTTTGGGGAAAATAACCGTTTCGTTTCAACCTGGTTGCGAACCGTGAATATTTTACACAAAGTGACTGTATATAAACGGGAGGGAACATGGAGTTTGATGCATTCTTTTTAGCGAGACTCCAGTTTGCCTTTACCGTCTCTTTTCATATTATTTTCCCCGCGATTACGATTGGTTTAGCCAGTTACCTAGTGGTACTGGAAGGTTTATGGCTAAAAACGCGTAATCCTGTCTGGCGCTCGCTCTATCAGTTCTGGCTCAAAATTTTTGCCGTTAACTTCGGGATGGGCGTGGTCTCCGGTCTGGTCATGGCTTACCAGTTCGGAACGAACTGGAGCGGTTTTTCCCAGTTCGCTGGCAGTATCACCGGGCCTTTATTAACCTATGAAGTGCTCACCGCATTCTTCCTGGAAGCGGGATTCTTAGGGGTGATGCTTTTTGGCTGGAACAAAGTCGGGCCGGGTCTGCATTTCTTGTCTACCTGTATGGTGGCATTGGGCACGTTAGTGTCGACATTCTGGATTCTGGCGTCTAATAGCTGGATGCATACTCCGCAGGGATTTGAAATTCATAACGGTCAGGTGGTCCCGGTGGACTGGTTCGCGGTGATTTTCAATCCGTCGTTCCCGTATCGCCTGTTGCATATGTCCGTTGCGGCGTTTTTAAGTAGCGCGATGTTTGTCGGCGCGTCCGCTGCCTGGCATTTACTGAAAGGTAACGATACGCCAGCTATCCGCCGTATGTTCTCGATGGCGTTATGGATGGCGGTCGTGGTGGCGCCCGTTCAGGCATTGATTGGCGATATGCACGGCCTTAATACCCTGAAGCATCAGCCGGTCAAAATTGCCGCGATTGAGGGGCATTGGGAAAATACGCCCGGGGAGCCAACGCCGCTTACGCTGGTAGGCTGGCCGGATATGGAGGCGGAACGGACCCGCTATGCACTTGAGATCCCGGCACTGGGCAGTCTGATCCTGACGCATAGCCTGGACAAACAGGTGCCTGCGCTAAAAGATTATCCCAAAGAGGATCGCCCTAACTCTACCGTGGTGTTCTGGTCGTTCCGCATTATGGTGGGCATGGGGGTACTGATGATACTGCTGGGGGTAGGCAGCCTGTGGCTACGCTACCGACACCGACTGTATCATTCGCGGCCCTTTATGCACTTTGCGCTGTGGATGGGACCGTCCGGGCTTATCGCCATCCTTGCCGGATGGGTGACGACTGAAGTAGGACGTCAGCCGTGGGTGGTCTATGGCCTACTGCGTACGCGTGATGCGGTTTCCGCGCACAGCACTTTGCAAATGAGCATCAGTTTGCTGGCTTTCTTTGTGGTCTATTCTCTGGTCTTTGGGGTTGGCTATATTTATATGATTCGCCTTATCCAGAAAGGGCCGCAGCCGGCGGAGACACCGACCGCTGAAACCGATGGCAGACCCGCGCGCCCTATCTCTGCCGTGGGAGAATCGCTTGAGCAGGAGAAACGCGAATGACCATCGATCTTCCGGTTATCTGGTTTGCTATTATCGTGTTCGCCACGCTGATGTATATCGTGATGGATGGTTTCGATCTGGGGGTCGGTATCCTGTTTCCGTTTATTCGTGATAAACACGATCGCGATGTGATGGTGAACTCGGTCGCGCCAGTATGGGACGGTAACGAAACCTGGCTGGTGCTGGGCGGGGCCGGGCTTTTTGGCGCGTTCCCGCTGGCTTATGCCGTCATCGCCGATGCGCTGACTATCCCGTTGGTGATTATGCTGCTTGGTCTGATCTTCCGCGGCGTCGCCTTTGAATTCCGTTTTAAAGCCACCGAGTCGCATCGTGCCTTCTGGGATAAATCCTTTATCGTTGGGTCAATTTTGGCGACTTTTGCCCAGGGCGTTGTGGTGGGTGCGGTGGTGAGCGGTTTTCAGGTGGAAGGGCGAACCTTTAGCGGTTCGCAGCTTGACTGGCTGACGCCGTTTAACCTGTTTTGTGGCGTAGGTCTGGTGGTAACGTACGCGTTGCTGGGTGCCACCTGGCTGATTATGAAAAGCGAAGACCCGCTGCATAGCCGGATGTGTGAACTGTCGCGCCCATTGTTGATCGTCTTGTTGCTGGTGATGGCTGGCGTCAGCGTGTGGACGCCGTTGACCCACGACGACATCGCCGGGCGCTGGTTCACGCTGCCCAATTTATACTACTTTCTGCCGGTGCCTGTGCTGGTGTTGGCTTTTAGCGTCTGGCTATGGCGCAGCGTGAAAAAACCAGAATCCCATGCACGTCCATTTATTCTCACCCTGGGGTTGATTTTTCTGGGGTTCAGCGGGTTAGGCATCAGTATTTGGCCGAATATTATTCCACCGGATATTTCGTTGTATGCCGCCGCCGCGCCGCCGCAAAGTCAACGCTTTATGCTGGTTGGGGCGCTGATAATCATCCCGATTATTCTGGCTTATACCTTCTGGAGCTACTACGTCTTCCGTGGAAAAGTGCGACATGGAGAGGGATATCACTGATGGTTAAAGTGAAAAAATGGTCGCGGCGAGTCGTATGGATGGTCGCGATATGGTGTGCCAGCGTGCTTCTGCTGGCGGGCGTCGGAATGGTGTTCAGACTGCTCATGACCTCCGCCGGGTTTCGCTCCTGACTGATACTTCCCGGGCGCGCTTTCGTCTCTGGCACAAGCGCGCCTTTGTCGATAGGTCTGCGTTTATCGATGACGTTTGCCCGCATTATCGCCAAACCTCCTCCACCAAAAGCGGTTGATAAAAACAACATCAGTGCTCGCGCCGCGTTGCTTTATCTGTTCGATAATAGCGTCGCGCTCTATATCAGTTATTCTACTGTGTTTACGCCGACCAGCTTCGCCAACGAAAACGGCAATGTACTGGAATCGTAGTGCGCAAGAGCTGGGCAAGCGTTAGCGGTGCGTCACGCCTTCATAGAGAAGTCTGAGCGCAAACATCCCGATAATGGCGCCGATAACACGACTGGCAATGCGCTGTATTCGCCCATAAGCGCGGCGGACTGCGGGGAGCGAAAAGGCCTGGCTGAGAAAAATACGCCAGATAACGGATGACAGCACAATCCCGGCCCAGGCCATTAATCTTGCCCATGTGGGCGTTTCTGCGCTCAGCGTTACGGAAAAAATACTGATAAAAAACAGTACGGTTTGCGGATTAGATAAATCTGTCATTAATCCCCGGCGAAAGAAAATCGTCCACGGGGCGGCAATCGGCGCCTGGAGGGCGCTCATTTGTGGTGTCGCCTGGTGGCGGATACTGCTCCAGGCGAACCATAATAAATAGGCGCCGCCGACAATTTTGATAAGAGAAAATACCGCTTCGCACTGGGTAATGAGCGTCGCCAAACCAAAAAGCCCCAACCCGGAATAAAAGGCGTCTCCCGTGGCAACGCCCAGGCCGGTGATGACTCCCGCCCGTCGTCCTGATGCGAGGCTGGTTTGCACCACCACAAACAGATTCGCGCCGGGATTAAAAAAGGTTAATACGAACAGACTGACGGTAAGCACAACGGCATGAAGCGGCTCCATAGACAATTCTTCCCTTAGCCTCAAGAATTAACATTCATCTTATTTATAGTCAAATCTGGTGATTGCGAGGTAGATCACAAAGCAGGGGCTTTTTAATCTACCTCGTTACGCCGGCAGAACGTAGTCCGACTGGATCTTTCCTGCAATCTACACTATTTATTTAATCAGTCCGAACGGTATTTTTGTTCTGATAAAGCGATAATGGCGTAATAATAAACGAGGGTTTTACTATGAAAACGGGCTGCAAGGTTATGCTTGGCGCATTAGCCTTTGTCGTGACAAATGCTTATGCTGCAGAAATGATGAAAAAAACGGACTTTGATAAAGTCGCCTCAGAGTACACGAAAATTGGCACTATTTCCACCACCGGAGAAATGTCGCCGCTGGATGCCAGAGAAGATTTAATTAAGAAAGCGGATGAGAAAGGGGCGGATGTGGTAGTGCTGACGTCCGGGCAGACAGAAAATAAAATTCATGGTACGGCTGATATTTATAAAAAGAAATAAAAGCGTTGCATCATAAAAATACCCGCCTGGGTTTCTGGTGGGTATATTTTTATTATAAGCAACCGGCATCCGTTTTAACTTACCCGACGGTTTTTTTAGCGCATGTTTTTAAACGACGCCAAAGCGTGGTGCGGCTAATTCCCAGATAACGCGCCGCCGCGGTCTTATCGCCATTAAAGCGCGCCAGCACATCCTGCAACGTGAGCGCATCCGCGATTGAAGGCGTCAGTTCTGCTGTGTTCACCATAAGTTCAGGTAATAACTGCCGCATAAATTGCCTGTCCAGCGTTGGCGCGGGATCGACGCTTAAAAAAAGCGCCAGGCGCTCCATCATATTACGCAGTTCGCGAATATTACCGGGCCAGCGCCAGGCCAGTAAAAGCGGCTGACACTGTGTCAATCCATGACGTATCGATTCGGTAAACGGAATTTCCATCGCCGCCAGCGACTGTTTTAAAAAACTTTCCGCCAGCGGCAAAATATCAGCCTGCCGCTCGCGCAAAGGAGGAAGCGTCAGGCGCAGAATGCTCAGGCGATAAAAGAGATCGGTGCGAAAACGACCTTGCGTTATCTCCCGATCCAGATCGCAATGCGTAGCGCTGATCACCCGGACATCCACCGGGATCGGCTGGTGTCCGCCGACGCGAGTCACGGCTTTTTCCTCCAGCACGCGCAAAAGCCGGGTCTGTAACGGCAAGGGCATTTCGCCGATTTCATCCAGAAACAGCGTGCCGCCGTGCGCGATTTCAAACAGCCCCGCCCGTCCTCCTCGTCGTGAACCGGTAAACGCGCCCTCTTCATAACCAAACAGTTCCGCTTCCAGCAACGACTCGGTAATCGCGCCGCAATTAACGGCGACAAAGGGAGGGGATGGCTTATTCTGACGGTGAGGCTGGCGGTGAAAAAACGTCTGGTGAATCGCCTGCGCCGCCAGCTCTTTCCCGGTACCCGTTTCCCCCTGAATCAGCACTGCCGCACGGGAGCGGGCATAGAGTGTAATGGTATGGCGAACCTGCTCCATTTGCGGCGAATGGCCCCGTATATCGCCCAGTTCATAACGGGTCTGTAATCCCTTGCCGGACGGGTAATCAACGCGCTGGCGCCGTGTCAGACGGGTCATATCCAGCGCATCATGGAAGGCCTGACGAACGGTCGCTGCGGAATAAATAAAGATGGCGGTCATTCCCGCTTCTTCCGCCAGATCGGTAATTAATCCCGCCCCGACGACAGCCTCGATACCGTTGGCCTTAAGTTCGTTAATTTGCCCGCGCGCGTCCTCTTCGGTGGCATAGCTTCGCTGTTCAAGACAGAGGTGAAACGTTTTCTGAAAGGCAAGTAAAGCCGGAATGGTCTCCTGATAGGTCACGATACCGATGGATGAGGTGAGTTTTCCCGCTTTTGCCAACGCCTGTAACACATCAAATCCACTGGGCTTGATGAGGATCACCGGTATCGACAGGCGGCTTTTTAAATAGGCCCCGTTAGAACCCGCCGCGATAATCGCGTCGCAGCGCTCGGTCGCCAGTTTTTTGCGAATGTAGGTCACCGCCTTTTCAAAGCCGAGTTGAATAGGCGTGATGGTCGCCAGATGATCGAATTCCAGACTGATATCCCGAAACAGTTCGAACAGACGCGTTACGGAGACCGTCCAGATCACCGGTTTATCGCTATTATCGCGCGGAGCGCTGTGGGCAGTTGTCATCGCAGTAGGTTCATCTTTAAAGGGCGAGTTTTTGTTTTAAACGTGTTTCATGAATGTTGCAATGAAACGAAGTAATGTGTTTCATGAAACGTTAGCTGACACGTTTTTCTCCTTCTTTCACCACTCTTTTATAAGAAGAGTTGTTGTAATCATCTGTTTTTAAATCTGTTCATGTTTAATTTTTTCTCAGTCTCTTTATCTGGCATAGCCCTTGCTTTGGTTAATAAATCTTAATTAACAATTCAATAGCATGAGGACGAGATATGTCTTTACATTCGCCGGGGCAGGCATTTCGTGCTGCGCTCGCCAAAGAAAAACCACTGCAAATCGTCGGCGCTATTAATGCTAATCATGCGCTGTTGGCCCAACGGGCCGGGTATCAGGCAATCTATCTTTCCGGTGGCGGCGTAGCCGCAGGCTCGCTCGGACTCCCGGATCTGGGAATTTCGACGCTGGATGATGTCTTGACCGATATTCGGCGCATTACGGATGTTTGTCCGCTGCCGCTGTTAGTGGATGCGGATATCGGCTTTGGCTCCTCCGCCTTTAATGTCGCGCGGACGGTAAAGTCCATAGCCAAAGCGGGCGCCGCCGCGTTGCATATTGAAGATCAAGTTGGCGCTAAGCGCTGTGGACACCGCCCAAACAAAGCGCTCGTCTCGAAAGAGGAGATGGTGGACAGGATTCGGGCGGCGGTAGATGCGCGCATCGATCCGAACTTTGTGATCATGGCGCGTACCGATGCGCTGGCGGTGGAAGGGCTGGAGGCAGCTCTTGATCGCGCGCGGGCTTACGTGGAAGCGGGGGCTGACATGTTGTTCCCGGAGGCGATCACCGAACTGTCGATGTACCGACAGTTTGCCGACGTGGCGCAGGTGCCGATCCTCGCCAACATCACCGAATTTGGCGCGACGCCGCTGTTTACTACCGACGAATTGCGCAGCGCAAACGTAGCGATGGCGCTCTATCCGTTGTCGGCGTTTCGCGCCATGAACCGCGCCGCAGAAAAAGTCTATGCCGTACTGCGCCGGGAAGGGACGCAAAAGAGTGTGATCGACATGATGCAGACCCGCAACGAGCT
Organism: Salmonella enterica subsp. houtenae serovar Houten; assembly: GCA_900478215.1. NCBI lineage: Bacteria > Pseudomonadati > Pseudomonadota > Gammaproteobacteria > Enterobacterales > Enterobacteriaceae > Salmonella > Salmonella enterica. Next base: position 3,479,283 of record LS483478.1, on the reverse strand, counting down.
GTACGAAAGCATTAACTACTACCAGTACGAAGAAACGCTCGACGCGTTATATACCAAAAAATCGTAGGCCGGATAAACGTAGCGCCATCCGCTATTGCCTGATGGCGGCTTTGCCTTATCAGGCCTACGCGATGCATACCTCAACACCCTACACATGACAAAAATGACGAGGACACTATGAGCGATACTACGATCCTGCAAAATAATAATCATGTCATTAAGCCCAAAAAATCCGTCGCCTTGTCCGGCGTACCTGCCGGGAATACCGCTCTGTGTACCGTGGGAAAAAGCGGTAACGATCTGCACTATCGCGGTTACGACATTCTCGATCTGGCGGAACACTGCGAATTTGAAGAGGTTGCGCATTTACTGATTCATGGAAAATTGCCGACCCGCGACGAGCTGAACGCTTATAAAAGCAAATTAAAAGCGCTGCGCGGATTACCCGCCAATGTCCGTACCGTGCTGGAAGCCTTACCTGCGGCGTCGCACCCGATGGACGTGATGCGTACCGGCGTCTCCGCGCTGGGCTGTACCCTGCCGGAAAAAGAGGGACATACTGTCTCCGGCGCGCGGGATATTGCCGATAAGCTGTTGGCCTCGCTCAGTTCTATCCTTCTTTACTGGTATCACTACAGCCACAACGGCGAACGTATTCAGCCGGAAACCGATGATGATTCCATTGGCGGCCATTTTTTGCATCTGCTGCATGGTGAAAAGCCAACCCAAAGTTGGGAAAAGGCGATGCATATTTCGTTGGTGCTGTACGCCGAACATGAGTTCAATGCCTCGACGTTTACCAGCCGGGTGATTGCCGGGACTGGCTCGGACGTCTACTCGGCGATTATCGGCGCGATTGGCGCGTTGCGCGGCCCGAAACACGGAGGGGCGAATGAGGTGTCGCTGGAGATTCAACAGAGTTATGAAACGCCGGATGAGGCGGAAGCGGATATCCGTAAACGCGTGGAAAAAAAAGAGGTGGTGATTGGTTTCGGTCATCCGGTTTACACCATTGCCGACCCGCGCCATCAGGTGATCAAACGGGTGGCGAAACAGCTTTCGGAAGAAGGTGGCTCGCTGAAGATGTACCACATCGCCGACCGTCTGGAAACGGTGATGTGGGAGACCAAAAAGATGTTTCCGAATCTCGATTGGTTTTCGGCGGTCTCCTACAACATGATGGGCGTCCCTACTGAAATGTTTACCCCGCTGTTTGTCATCGCCCGTGTTACTGGCTGGGCGGCGCACATTATTGAACAGCGCCAGGACAATAAAATCATCCGTCCTTCCGCCAATTATACCGGCCCGGACGATCGCGAGTTTGTGGCGCTGGAGCAGCGTCAATAATTCCACCTCAAACGATAAAACGCAGGAATTTTTTATGTCTACCCAAGAACTGAACATCCGCCCGCAATTCGACCGTGAAATCGTGAATATCGTTGATTACGTTATGAATTACGAAATCTCCTCAAAAGCCGCGTATGACACTGCGCATTACTGTCTGCTCGACACGCTCGGCTGTGGTCTGGAAGCGCTGGAATACCCGGCCTGTAAAAAATTGCTTGGGCCGATTGTGCCAGGTACGTTGGTGCCCAACGGCGCACGCGTACCGGGCACCCAGTTCCAGCTCGATCCGGTACAGGCGGCCTTTAACATTGGCGCGATGATTCGCTGGCTCGATTTTAACGATACCTGGCTTGCCGCCGAGTGGGGCCATCCTTCTGATAACCTCGGCGGTATTCTGGCGATCGCGGACTGGCTGTCACGCAACGCCGTCGCCGCCGGCAAAGCGCCGCTGACCATGAAACAGGTATTGAGCGGGATGATCAAAGCCCATGAAATTCAGGGCTGTATCGCGCTGGAAAACGCGTTTAATCGCGTCGGACTTGACCATGTGCTGCTGGTCAAAGTGGCCTCGACCGCCGTGGTTGCTGAAATGCTGGGGCTGACGCGTGATGAGATTCTCAATGCGGTGTCGTTGGCATGGGTGGATGGGCAGTCGCTGCGTACCTATCGTCATGCGCCGAATACCGGTACGCGTAAATCCTGGGCAGCGGGCGACGCCACCTCACGCGCGGTGCGTCTGGCGCTGATGGCGAAAACTGGTGAGATGGGCTATCCGTCGGCGCTGACGGCGAAAACCTGGGGCTTCTACGACGTCTCATTCAACGGCGAAACGTTCCGTTTCCAGCGGCCTTACGGCTCCTACGTGATGGAAAACGTGCTGTTCAAAATTTCTTTCCCGGCAGAATTCCACTCGCAAACCGCCGTCGAAGCGGCGATGACATTGTATGAGCAGATGCAGGCAGCAGGCAAGACGGCGGCGGATATTGAGAAAGTGACCATCCGCACGCACGAAGCCTGCATTCGTATTATCGATAAGAAAGGCCCGCTCAATAATCCGGCGGACCGCGATCACTGTATCCAGTATATGGTCGCCGTACCGTTGCTGTTCGGACGGTTAACCGCGGCGGATTATGAAGATGAGATGGCGCAGGACAAGCGTATTGACGCCCTGCGCGAGAAGATCGTGTGTTATGAAGACCCGGCTTTTACCGCCGATTATCACGACCCGGAAAAACGTGCTATCGGCAATGCGATCACCGTGGCGTTTACTGATGGCTCACGCTTTGACGAGGTTGTCGTGGCGTATCCGATTGGTCATGCGCGTCGCCGTGCCGACGGTATTCCGAAGCTTATCGAAAAATTTAAAATCAACCTGGCGCGTCAGTTCCCGGCTCGCCAGCAGCAACGCATTCTGGATGTCTCCCTGTACAGAACCCGCCTGGAGCAGATGCCGGTTAACGAATACCTCGACTTATATGTCATCTAAGCCAGCCAGCAGTAAGGCGTAAGTTCAACAGGAGAGCGTGATGTCTTTTAGCGAATTTTATCAGCGTTCCATTGACGAACCGGAGGCGTTCTGGGCCGAGCAGGCCCGGCGTATCGACTGGCGACAGCCGTTTACGCAGACGCTGGACCATAGCCGTCCTCCGTTTGCCCGCTGGTTTTGCGGCGGCACCACTAACTTATGTCATAACGCCATTGACCGCTGGCTGGATAAACAGCCGGAGGCGCTGGCGCTGATTGCCGTCTCATCAGAGACCGATGAAGAGCGTACGTTTACCTTCAGCCAGTTGCATGATGAAGTCAATGTTGTGGCCGCCATGTTGCTGTCGCTGGGCGTGCGGCGCGGCGATCGCGTATTGATCTATATGCCGATGATTGCCGAAGCGCAGATAACGCTGCTGGCTTGCGCGCGTATTGGCGCGATCCATTCGGTGGTCTTTGGCGGTTTTGCCTCGCACAGCGTGGCGGCGCGAATTGACGATGCCAGACCAATACTGATTGTTTCGGCGGATGCCGGGGCGCGCGGCGGTAAAATCCTGCCGTATAAAAAGCTGCTCGATGACGCTATTGCGCAGGCGCAGCATCAGCCGAAGCACGTTCTGCTGGTGGACAGAGGACTGGCGAAAATGGCGCGGGTTGATGGGCGGGATCTGGATTTTGCCACGTTGCGCCAGCAGCATCTTGGCGCGTACGTGCCGGTGGCGTGGCTGGAATCCAATGAAACGTCGTGTATTCTTTACACCTCCGGCACCACCGGCAAGCCGAAAGGCGTCCAGCGCGACGTCGGCGGCTACGCGGTGGCGCTGGCAACCTCGATGGACACCATCTTCGGCGGCAAAGCGGGCGGCGTGTTCTTTTGCGCATCGGATATCGGCTGGGTGGTAGGTCATTCTTACATTGTCTACGCGCCGCTGCTGGCAGGCATGGCGACTATTGTTTACGAAGGACTGCCGACGTACCCGGACTGCGGGGTCTGGTGGAAGATTGTCGAAAAATACCAGGTTAACCGGATGTTCTCCGCCCCGACCGCGATTCGCGTGCTGAAAAAATTCCCGACGGCGCAAATCCGCAATCACGATCTCTCCTCGCTGGAGGCGCTTTATCTGGCCGGTGAGCCGCTGGACGAGCCGACTGCCGTCTGGGTGACGGAGACGCTGGGCGTGCCGGTCATCGACAATTATTGGCAGACGGAGTCCGGCTGGCCGATCATGGCGCTGGCGCGCGTGCTGGACGACAGGCCGTCGCGTCTGGGAAGCCCAGGCGTGCCGATGTACGGTTATAACGTCCAGCTACTCAATGAAGTCACCGGCGAACCCTGCGGCATAAACGAAAAAGGAATGCTGGTGATCGAAGGGCCGCTGCCGCCGGGCTGTATTCAGACTATTTGGGGCGACGATGCGCGTTTTGTGAAGACTTACTGGTCGCTGTTTAACCGTCAGGTTTATGCCACCTTTGACTGGGGAATTCGTGACGCCGAGGGGTATTACTTTATTCTTGGCCGTACCGATGATGTGATTAATATTGCTGGTCATCGACTGGGGACGCGAGAAATAGAAGAAAGTATCTCCAGTTACCCGAACGTGGCGGAAGTTGCGGTGGTGGGGATAAAAGACGTTCTGAAAGGACAGGTGGCGGTGGCGTTCGTCATTCCTAAACAGGGCGACACGCTGGCGGATCGCGAGGCGGCGCGCGATGAGGAAAAAGCAATTATGGCGCTGGTGGACAACCAGATCGGTAACTTTGGTCGTCCGGCTCATGTCTGGTTTGTCTCGCAACTCCCCAAAACGCGTTCCGGGAAGATGCTTCGACGCACGATCCAGGCGATCTGCGAAGGCCGCGATCCGGGCGATCTGACGACCATTGACGATCCCGCGTCGTTGCAGCAAATTCGCCAGGCGATCGAGGAATAACCGTAAGCCGGGTAAGCCGCGTCCGGCAACGGGTTAGCGTCAACGACTGAATATTGGGGGGTAAAGTCGGGAAAGGGCGGCAGAGTACCGCCCTGTAACAGAATTAACGCAGAATGTTTTTCTCCGCCAGATCCAGCGCGAAGTAACTGAAGATCAAATCGGCGCCGGCGCGTTTAATCGAGCCCAGGCTTTCCAGCACAACTTTTTCTTCGTCAATGGCGCCAGCCATAGCCGCAAATTTAATCATGGCGTATTCACCGCTCACCTGGTAAGCGCCAAGCGGCAACTCTGTGCGTTCGCGGATTTCACGTAGCACATCCAGATACGCGCCGGCCGGTTTCACCATTAAGCAATCTGCGCCCTGGGCTTCGTCGAGCAGTGATTCGCGAATCGCTTCACGGCGGTTCATCGGGTTCATTTGATACGTCTTGCGATCGCCTTTTAACGCGGTACCCGCTGCTTCACGGAAGGGGCCGTAGAAAGAAGAGGCGAACTTGGTGGAGTAGGACATTATTGCCGTGTCGGTAAAACCGGCGGCGTCCAGCGCCTGGCGGATAGCCTGGACTTGTCCATCCATTGCCGCGGAGGGCGCAATAAAATCGGCCCCAGCCGCCGCCGCGACAACGGCCTGCTTGCCGAGGTTGGCCAGCGTCGCATCGTTATCTACACCGTGTTCGCACAACACGCCGCAGTGGCCGTGCGAGGTGTATTCGCAGAAGCAGGTGTCGGACATAACGATCATCTCCGGCACGGTTTGCTTACAGATGCGGGACATCCTTGCCACCAGACCGTCTTCTTGCCAGGCATCGCTGCCGGTGTCATCAGTATGGTGGGAAATACCGAAGGTCATAACGGAACGAATACCAGCATTAGCGATACGCTCAATCTCTCGCGCTAACTGCTTTTCCGGGATGCGCATCACGCCGGGCATGGCGTCAATAGCTTTGTAATCGTCGAGTTCTTCTTCAACAAAGATCGGCAACACCAGGTCGTTCAGGCTGAGTGTTGTCTCTTCAAACATGGCGCGCAACGCAGCGGATTTGCGCAGGCGGCGAGGGCGATGGATAAGGTCTGTCATGGTCTGCCTGATGTTTGTGGAATCGAAGGCCTAGTATACCTGAATCTGCAGGCAGATGTTTTACGAAAACGGTCCTTAACGCAGCCGGCGCAACGCCGATACCGGGAGAAAATAGCGCTGTTTTATATACTGGGAATTAATATTTTAAGGTGTAATGTATTTTCAGGAGGAATTGATTTTGCAGCATATTTAGTTTTATTTCATTTCTTTTTAAGTCAGAGACGCGCTGGTTGTTATTCATATTTATGTTGTATTTCTACCTGGTATATTTTTCTTATATGAATTCCATGTTTAACTTGCTTCTAAATTACTGAAATAAAAACAATTTTAAGCTATCTTTTTCGCTTTTGGAAAATGCTTTAATTCACGTCCGGATCCGGACTGAGGGTAAAGAATAATTGAACCTTTTAGTGATGACGCCGCATAATCGTCCTTGCTAAACATTAATATGTTTTTATGCATTGATAATTGATGGATCAACTATATTACGTCCCTGAGGAGGGATGACAAATGCACTCCTGGAAAAAGAAACTTGTAGTCTCACAATTAGCATTGGCTTGCACTCTGGCAATCACTTCTCAGGCGAATGCTACCACTTACGATACCTGGACTTATTACGACAATCCTACCACCGCGCTTGATTGGGATCATATGGATGCCGCAGGCACCGTTGATGGCAACTATGTAAATTATAGCGGTTTTGTTTACTATAATAACGCCAATGGTGACTTTGATCAGTCATTTAACGGTGATACTGTTAACGGTACAATTTCTACCTATTACCTGAATCATGATTATAATGACGCTACCAGTAATGAGCTGAATATTAGTAATTCAGTTATTCATGGTTCGATTACTTCTATGCTGCCGATTGGTTATTACGATCGTTTTGATACGCAGGATCACGATGGGGAATATTATCAGTTCAACAACGGTACTGCTGTTGACGGAAATTGGTATGACGGCGATGTGTTCACGCTGAACATTGCTAATTCCACTATTGATGATGATTATGAAGCGTTTTACTTCACTGATTCCTATAAAGATGGCGATGTAACTAAATACACGAATGAAACGCTTGATGTCAGTGACGGCGTCGCGGTGAATCTTGATGTAGAAAGTAACATCAATATTTCCAACAATTCCCATGTCGCCGGTATTGCTCTGTCTCAGGGGAATACTTACAACGATACTTACACAACGGAATCCCATAACTGGGATAATAATATTAATGTCTATGATTCTACGGTAACCTCCGGTTCAAATTATATTCTGGATAGTGCCTACTCTACAGACACAGGTACTTTTGACTCTGGTCACTTTGGCCATTCTGATGAGCCGAGCGATTATACTGGTCCTGGAGACGTTGCATTGTCTTTCACTGATGATAATGGTGCTTCAGACTATGCAATGAAGAATAATGTGTACTTCAGCAATTCTACGCTGATGGGTGATGTCGCATTTACCAGTACCTGGAACGCCAATTTCGATGCTGCTGGTGATGACGCTAACGGTGATGGTGTTCCTGATACCAACCGTGGTTGGGCTGATGATAGCCTCAACGTCGATGAATTGAATCTGACGCTTGATAATGGTAGTAAGTGGGTTGGTCAGGCGACTTATACCGTTGATTCAACGTCACAGATGTACGATGTTGAAACGAACAGCCTTACTCCGGGCGCAACAGTAGAAGATAATGCCTGGAATCGTATCGTTGACAATAAAGTTTTCCAGAGCGGTGTGTTTAACGTGGCGTTGAACAACGGTTCTGAATGGGACACCGTTGGGGACTCGACTGTTGATACGTTGGCTGTAAACAATGGTTCTCAGGTTAATATTTCTGACTCTGATTTAACATCAGATACCATTGATTTAACCAATGGTTCTTCACTGAACATTGGTGAAGATGGTTACGTTGATACCGATCATCTGACAATTAATAGCTACAGCACTGTTAACCTGGACGCGTCTACTGGCTGGAGCACATACTCAAACCTGTATGCTAACACTATCACTGTAACCAACGGTGGTATGTTGGATGTGAATGTTGGCCAGTTTGATACTGAAGCATTCAACACCGATACACTGGAGTTGACCAGCGGCAATGTTGCTGATAACAACGGTAACGTTGTTTCTGGCGTGTTCAATATTCATAGCAGCGATTATGTTCTGAACGCTGACCTGGTGAACGACCGTACCTGGGATACTACTCAGGCTAACTATGGTTACGGTACTATCGCGATGAACTCTGACGGTCACCTGACCATCAATGGTAATGGCGATATCAATAACGGTGACGAACTGGATAACAGCTCTGTTGACAATGTTGTAGCGGCTACCGGTAACTATAAAGTACGTATCGACAACGCTACTGGCGCGGGTTCTGTTGCAGATTATAAAGGCAACGAGCTGATTTATGTCAACGATGCAAATACCAATGCGACCTTCTCCGCTGCCAACAAAGCTGACCTGGGTGCTTACACCTATCAGGCTAAGCAGGAAGGTAACACTGTCGTGCTGGAACAGATGGAACTGACCGACTACGCTAACATGGCGTTGAGCATTCCTTCTGCGAACACCAATATCTGGAACCTGGAACAAGACACCGTTGGCACTCGTCTGACCAACGCTCGTCATGGTCTGGCGGATAACGGCGGCGCATGGGTAAGCTACTTTGGCGGTAACTTCAACGGCGATAACGGCACCATTAACTACGATCAGGATGTTAACGGCATCATGGTTGGTGTTGATACCAAAGTTGATGGTAACAACGCTAAGTGGATCGTTGGTGCGGCGGCAGGCTTCGCGAAGGGGGATCTGAGCGATCGTACCGGTCAGGTGGATCAGGACAGCCAGTCTGCCTATATCTACTCTTCTGCTCACTTCGCAAATAACATCTTTGTTGACGGTAACTTGAGCTACTCTCACTTCAACAACGATTTGTCTGCTAATATGAGCGACGGTACTTACGTTGACGGCAACACCTCTTCTGACGCCTGGGGATTCGGTCTGAAACTGGGCTATGACTGGAAACTGGGTGATGCAGGTTACCTGACTCCGTACGGCAGCGTATCTGGTCTGTTCCAGTCTGGCGACGACTACCAGCTTAGCAACGACATGAAAGTTGACGGTCAGTCTTACGACAGCATGCGTTATGAACTCGGTGTAGATGCAGGTTATACCTTCACTTACAGTGACGATCAGGCGCTGACGCCGTACTTTAAACTGGCTTACGTTTACGACGACTCCAACAACGATGCTGACGTAAACGGCGATTCTATCGACAACGGCGTAGAGGGTTCCGCGGTACGTGTTGGTCTGGGTACTCAGTTCAGCTTTACGAAGAACTTCAGCGCCTACACCGATGCTAACTACCTCGGTGGCGGTGATGTTGATCAAGACTGGTCTGCAAACGTTGGTGTTAAATATACCTGGTAATCATTTTCTCTCAGGAGAAATAAAGGTAATTTAAACTGAAAATGCCCGTCAAGGACCTGACGGGCATTATTGCAAGGAATGCATTATGCTATCTTTAAGCAAACCACTACAGGAATTCAGCAAACTCGATAACTGCCTTTCCAGGCATGGTACGCGTTTCGAGTTCGTAAATGATAAAGAAATTATCTGTTCACCTGATGAAAGTAATACCCATACCTTTGTTATTTTAAAGGGTGTTGTTTCGTTGATCCGGGGTGATAAAGTTCTTATTGGTATTGTGCAGGCTCCCTTTATTTTCGGCTTAGCCGACGGTGTGGCGAAAAAAGAGGCACAATATAAATTAATTGCGGAAAGCGGCTGCATCGGTTATCGCCTCTCATCATCACAAACTCTCGCCATCATTGAACAGAATCAACTATGGCGTGAAGCCTTTTGCTGGTTAGCATGGAAAAGTCAGGTACTGGAACTTCGTGACAAGCAGCTCATTGGCACTAATTCTTACGACCAGATTCGGGCGACGTTAATAACAATGATTGAGTGGGATGAAGAACTTCGCTCACGTATTGGTGTTATGAATTATATTCATCAACGAACGCGCGTATCGCGATCGGTGGTGGCGGAAGTACTCGCGGCCCTGCGTAAGGGTAATTATATTGAAATGAACAAAGGCAAACTGATCAGTATTAACCGTTTGCCCTCCGAATATTAATAAAAATGTCGCGCCTCGTCTGCTATATAGCGAGGCGCGACGACTCAGGATGCAGGAATAGCAATCGGTTTATTGCCGCTTAACTCAATAACCAAATCGTTAATCCCGTCGCTCATATTGGTAAAACGAGTGAGAGGAGAACGGGTTACGACCACAAAAGCGCCAATATTATATTGTGGGATCATCGCCATATAGGTAATAAAACCGCCGCCGCCTCCCGTTTTCTGGATAATGCCAGGACGTCCGTCTTTTGGCGCCATATAGACCCAGCCCAGACCGAGCGCGTCGGCTTTACCCGGTACGTCCATCCCAATTATTTTCTTTAGCTGTGTGCGTTGATAAATCAACGTTTGCATACGATCGGCCTGGTGGCTACGGTGATAGAAATCTGACGACAGATACTGTTGCATCCAGCGCATCATATCTCCTGGCGTAGAATAGACTCCGCCGCTGCCAATGGCTGCCAGTGTATTATTACAGGGACTTGCGCCTTTCTCTGCCACCATCAGACGCTTACACTGATCGGGAGAAGGGGTAAACGTGGTGTCTTTCATTCCCAGCGGGCGGGTAATCTTTTCTTCGAACAGTTGCGTATAAGGTTTGCCGGAGGCGGTCGCCAGCGCGTCGGCTAACAGGTCGAACGCCAGATTGGAATAGGCCGCTTGCGAGCCAGGCGCTACTTTTAAAGTTGCTGTGGAGATCCAGTTCCAGCGTTGTTCGCGGGTTGGCCAGACAAATACCGGACGATGCGCCGCGCCGCCGGGCTGTTCTCGCGGAAGCGCGCTGGTATGGGTCGCTAAGTTGACCAGAGTAATCGGCGTGCCTTGATACGTCGGGACATGCGCATCGGGAGGGGCATATTTGCTGAGAGGATCGTTTAATTTTACCGTTCCCTGATCAAGCAATTTTACCAACACTTCACTGGTCATTAGCTTGGTGAGAGAAGCAATACGAATGACCGAATCAAGCTGTGGACGAACATTATTGCCCGGTCTGGTTTCACCGAAACTACGAAACACGCGTTGGTTGCCGTCGATCACCACCAGCGCCATGCCCGTGGCGCCGCTACCATAAAAGATATGCTCGGCATAACGATCAACGATATCAGAGGCAAAAACCGGATCGGCAATCGGCTGAGCCGCCTGGACAGAAGTAAGTGATGCCGCAAACAGCGTGGCAGTAAAAAGCAGACTACGTTTCAACGGTGATGTCCATAAGTGAAATAACGGAGGTTATGCGTATTTATACTACCTGGCGGTACATTGCAAAGCGTTAAAGAGAAAAAAGTGGATGAGAAAACGTAACGGCAGGTAAAACAGAGGGGGCGTGATGGAGAATGTTTACTTTGGTGATAGAGCGCTTGTGATAACCTGATAGCGCCAGCCTGCCTGCTTAGTATGAAACTCGTCGAAACAATTCTGTTGAGCAGAAGTGCGAACTAAGCGTCACAACGTAGGTCACAATGCCTGGTTTAGCCCTTTCATTTGCGTGGGCATGGCTTGATATTGCCGTTGTCACAGCAGCCGTAATAAAGATAAGAAGTTAGCAGGAGAGCATGATGTTTAAATCTTTTTTCCCAAAGCCAGGGCCGTTTTTCATGTCGGCGTTTGTTTGGGCGCTGATCGCCGTCATTTTCTGGCAGGCGGGAGGGGGAGATTGGGTGGCGCGACTTGTGGGGGCATCCGATAAAGTGCCTATCAGCGCAGCGCGATTCTGGTCGCTGGACTATCTGATTTTTTATGCTTATTACCTGATTTGCGTTGGTTTATTTGCAACGTTCTGGTTCATCTATAGCCCGCACCGTTGGCAGTACTGGTCGATACTTGGCACCTCGCTCATTATTTTTGTCACCTGGTTTTTGGTGGAGGTTGGCGTCGCGGTTAACGCCTGGTACGCGCCGTTCTATGATTTGATTCAAACGGCGCTCAGCTCGCCGCACAAGGTAACTCTTGGTCAATTCTATTATGAAGTGGGGGTGTTTCTCGGTATTGCGCTTATCGCCGTGGTGATCGGCGTGCTGAACAACTTCTTTGTCAGCCACTATGTATTTCGCTGGCGTACCGCAATGAATGAGCACTATATGGCGCACTGGCAGTACCTGCGCCATATCGAAGGGGCCGCCCAGCGTGTGCAGGAAGACACCATGCGTTTTGCCTCTACACTGGAGAATATGGGCGTGAGTTTTATCAATGCCATCATGACGCTCATCGCCTTTCTGCCGGTGTTAGTCACCCTGTCAGCGCATGTGCCGGATTTACCCGTCGTAGGACATATCCCTTACGGCCTGGTCATTGCCGCCATCGTCTGGTCATTAATGGGTACGGGCCTGTTGGCGGTCGTCGGGATCAAATTGCCGGGGCTGGAATTTAAAAATCAGCGAGTGGAAGCCGCTTATCGTAAGGAACTGGTCTACGGTGAAGATGACTCCAGTCGCGCCACGCCGCCAACCGTCCGTGAACTGTTTAGCGCGGTGCGCCATAACTACTTCCGTCTCTACTTTCACTATATGTATTTCAACATCGCGCGCATTCTCTATTTGCAGGTTGATAACGTTTTCGGTTTGTTCCTGCTGTTTCCTTCCATTGTTGCCGGTACGATTACGCTGGGTCTGATGACGCAAATCACCAACGTGTTTGGCCAGGTGCGCGGTTCGTTCCAGTATTTGATTAACTCCTGGACGACGCTGGTGGAACTGATGTCTATTTATAAACGTTTGCGTAGTTTTGAACGCCAGTTGGATGGTCAGCCAGTTCAGGAAGTGACCCACTCTTTTAGCTAACAGAAGGAAACGTTATGTCGGCGGCGTCCCGTCTTTATCCTCTGCCTTTTCTGGCGGTCGCAATATTGGCTGGCTGTAGTAGCCAATCCGGGCAGCCTGTGAACAAGGGCGAGAAGCCTGTCGACGTTGCAAGCGTAGTACGCCAGAAAATGCCAGCCAGTGTCAAAGACAGAGAGGCCTGGTCGAAAGATATCGCGACAACGTTTAAGAGTCAGGGGCTGGCGCCGACGGTAGAAAATATCTGTTCGGTGCTGGCTGTCGCTCAACAGGAGTCTGGTTATCAGGCGGATCCTGTCGTGCCGGGGCTAAGTAAAATAGCCTGGCAGGAGATTGATCGTCGTGCTGAACGACTGCACATTCCGCTGTTTCTGGTGCACACCGCGCTGAAAATTAACTCCCCCAACGGTAAGAGCTATAGCGAACGCCTGGACACGGTAAGAACCGAAAAACAGCTTAGCGCTATTTTTGACGATTTTATCAATATGGTTCCTATGGGGCAGACGCTATTTGGATCATATAACCCGGTGCATACGGGGGGCCCGATGCAGGTCAGCATCGCCTTTGCCGAACAGCATGCTAAAGGTTATCCGTGGAAGATGGCGGGTACGGTACGTCAGGAGGTCTTTACGCGCCGTGGCGGATTGTGGTTTGGAACCTACCATTTGCTGAATTACCCGGCGAACTACAGCGCGCCTGTTTTCCGCTTCGCCGATTTCAACGCCGGATGGTATGCCAGCCGTAACGCCGCGTTCCAGAATGCCGTCAGTAAAGCCAGCGGTGTAAAACTGGCGCTGGATGGCGATCTGATTCGTTATAACAGCAAGGAACCGGGCAAAACAGAGTTAGCGGCGTGCAAACTGGCAGAACAGTTGGGCATGAGTGAGCGTGAAATTCGCAGTCAACTGGAGAAAGGCGATAGCCTGGCGTTTGAAAAAACGGCGCTCTACAAGAAAGTCTATAAGCTGGCCGAGGCTAAAACGGGCAGGACGCTTGCGCGAGAAATGTTGCCCGGTATTCAACTGGAAAGCCCGAAGATCACGCGCAAGCTGACGACCGCCTGGTTTGCTAAGCGAGTTGATGAGCGGTGGGCGCGGTGTATGGGGCGATAAATTTCGCGCTGGGATATTTTCGCCAGCGCGCTAAGGTTTATTGGTGACGGTGACGCCAGCGTAAAAACGCGGCGATAACGGTAAAAATGAGGCAGCCCGTGAGGAAGGGCACCAGGCCAAAAATCGTCCCGACGCCCAGCCCAATCTCTACCCGTGGTCGGCCTGTATCCTGTACCTGCATCAGATGCTCATAGATGCCCGGCGCATGAACCAGCAGGTTTAAGAGTTGCGCTCCGGCCCAGAAGCAAAACAGTACAAATATGGCGTAAGCAATATTTCCGGGCGTAGAGGAGGTTTCTCGATGCTTCCCGCTAAACAGCGATTTTGAGAGAGTGAAATCAGCCATAAAGACCTCCAGGATGATCGGCTACGATCTGGCGTTATGCCATCGGCTTACAGTGAAGTCTGACAGGTCATTGTATTTGTCAATATCAGAATCCTGGTAATTTCACATCAGGAATGTATCCATCGTGTAAATTTTTGTTAGTTGTCACAAAACGATCACTTTTATCAAAATCAATTAACATTTAAGAAATTCCGTATCCCCCACAGACTCGCCCGCAAGAAGTATGCAAAAATACGTTTTTGTTGCTGTTAATACGTCGGGGTCGTTATGCGTTTGCCTGTAAAAATTCGTCGTGACTGGCACTACTATGCCTTCTCTATTGGCCTTATCTTTATTTTGAATGGCGTCGTAGGATTGCTGGGTTTTGAGGCGAAAGGATGGCAAACCTATGGCGTTGGGCTGGTAACATGGATTATTAGCTTCTGGCTGGCGGGGTTCATCATTCGTCGGCGCGAAGATGAGGTAAAAGACGCCCGATAAACGTTGCGCTATCGGGCGTGCGTTATTTACATCGTGGTTTTTAAGGCGTTATTCGCCGTATGGCGTTCCAGCGCCAGTTCAATCAGGCGGCTGATTAAATCGGTATAGCCCAGGCCGCTCGCCTGCCAGAGTTTTGGATACATACTGATATTGGTAAAACCTGGCAGCGTATTAATCTCATTAATCACCACCTCATTGTCTGCCGTTAAAAAGACATCGACACGGGCCATACCTGCGCAGCCAAGCGTCTGATAAGCCTGGATCGCGATCGCGCGGATCTTGTCATTCACCTCGGAAGGGAGCTGCGCAGGCACGACAACTTGCGCGCCATTATCATCAATATACTTGGTATCGTAGGCGTAAAATTCGCTATTCAGTACGATTTCGCCGCAGGTACTGGCCTGCGGGCTATCGTTACCTAATACGGCGCACTCGATCTCGCGCCCTTTGATCCCTTGCTCTACCACCACTTTATGATCGAATTCGAAGGCTAGCGCGACCGCCTGCTGATATTGCGCTTCGTTGGCGACTTTACTTACGCCGACTGAAGAGCCCTGGTTAGCGGGCTTAACGAACAGCGGCAGACCCAGACGGGATTCAATCTCGGTAAAGCTAAACGCGTGGCGGTTCGCTCGGGTGAGAGTAATAAACGGGGCGATATTCAGTCCTGCATCGCGCAGTAGCCGTTTGGCGACGTCTTTATCCATGCAGGCCGCGGAGCTCAGAACGTCTGAACCGACAAATGGTAAGTTTGCGACGCGCAGCATCCCCTGCAATGAACCGTCTTCACCCAACGTACCGTGGACGATAGGAAAAATCACATCTACTGTCGGCAGTGGTTGTCCGTTCTGGGCGTTAATCAATTGGTGTTCGTATTTGCCAGGCACCTGAGCCAGACTGATTGCCGAAGGACGTAGCGCGATATGTGCCGGATCGTCTGCATTCTGCAAATAATTTTCCGCATCGTTAACATGCCATTGCCCCGTCTTATCTATCCCTAACAGCACCACATCGAAGCGGGTTTTATCGATCGCATCAACAATATTTTTTGCTGATTGTAAAGACACTTCATGTTCTGCTGACTTGCCGCCAAATACTATTCCTACCCGCAATTTCGCCATCTTAAAAACCCATTCCATCGAATGCAAAGCGTATACATTACCACGACAAAACGCGGGTTTCGCGGGCTTCTGCCATAATGTTTATGGGATGAGAGAACGGAGGCTGCGTGAGAGGTAAGGGTTTGCTGATTATTGCGCTGCTGGGCGGCATTGGCGGGCTGGGATATCGTTATCTTCCCTCTTACTATAATCCTTTTGCCCCGCTGCAACTTGCCGATCCGCCAGGTTGGATCACTACATTCAAACTACAGCGCCTTACGCCGCTACAGTGCCGGGAGCTTTTGACGGCGGCCAATCAACAGGGATTAATTTCATCACAACCTGTTGCGGATAGCGCTGGTGAATGTCCCTTGTCCCATGTGGTACGCGTCAGAGATTTTGGCCAGGTAAAACTGAGCAGCAGTTTTTTAGCCTCCTGCCCGTTGGCGCTGAGCTCCGCGCTGTTTGTCGAACAGCAGGCAAAACCTTTAACAGAAACGTGGATGAAGCGCCGCCTGACCCGCATCGAACATCTGGGCAGCTATGCCTGCCGCAATATTTATCACCGCCCGGATGCGCGTCGCAGTGAACATGCCAGCGCAGAAGCGCTGGATGTCAGCGGCTTTCAGCTATCGGATGGTCGGAAAATCACCATCCTGCGAGGTTGGAAGCGCGAGGAGACGGGGCCCTGGCTACGCGCTATGCTAAACGCCAGTTGCCATTATTATGGCAATGGACTCGGGCCTGACTATAACGCCGCCCATGCTAACCATTTTCATCTTGGAATGCGTGGCTACGGCGTGTGTCGTTAAAGCATAAATGTCTGCGCTGTGCGGCTATATAATGTGATATATTTCACAAAAATGATGAACGGAGAGACAAAATAGCGAAGTGTGACCTACCGCACCTCTGGAACCACCTGAAAAAACATAGGTTGTTAAGCTAGCGCGTATTTTTAGCTACTTACCGTTACGAGTCTTATGGAATCCTGGAAAGTTAATCTAATTTCCGTCTGGTTTGGCTGTTTTTTTACCGGGCTGGCAATCAGTCAAATCCTGCCATTTTTACCCCTTTATATTTCCCAGCTTGGCGTCTCTTCCCATGAAGCGTTATCAATGTGGTCCGGGTTAACGTTTAGCATTACGTTTCTAATTTCCGCCATTGTATCGCCGATATGGGGTAGTCTGGCCGACCGTAAAGGGCGTAAATTGATGCTGCTGCGCGCATCGCTTGGGATGGCGGTTGCTATTTTACTGCAGGCATTCGCAACCCATGTCTGGCAGCTTTTTCTGCTGCGCGGAATCATGGGCTTAACGTCAGGCTATATTCCTAATGCTATGGCGCTGGTAGCCTCTCAGGTACCGCGCGAACGTAGCGGCTGGGCGCTCAGTACGCTGTCTACCGCGCAGATCAGCGGTGTTATCGGCGGGCCGTTAATGGGTGGTTTTGTCGCGGATCATATCGGACTGCGGGCGGTCTTTCTGATTACCGCCATGCTGTTGGTGGTGAGTTTTCTGGTCACGCTATTTTTAATTAAAGAAGGCGTGCGTCCGGTCATCAAGAAAAGCGAACGTCTGAGCGGCAAAGCCGTTTTTGCGTCGTTACCTTATCCTGCGCTGGTAATCAGTTTGTTTTTACCACGATGGTCATTCAACTCTGTAATGGCTCTATCAGCCCAATCCTGGCGCTGTTTATCAAATCAATGATGCCGGACAGTAATAACATCGCCTTTCTTAGCGGCTTAATTGCCTCGGTGCCCGGAATCTCCGCGCTTATCTCCGCGCCTCGCCTGGGAAAACTTGGCGACAGAATCGGTACGGAAAGAATTCTGATGGCCACGCTTATCTGCGCGGTGCTGCTTTTCTTCGCGATGTCCTGGGTGACCACGCCGTTCCAGTTGGGGCTGTTGCGTTTCTTGTTGGGCTTTGCCGATGGCGCGATGTTACCCGCCGTACAAACGTTATTGGTGAAATATTCCAGCAACCAAATTACCGGACGTATTTTTGGCTATAACCAGTCATTTATGTACCTGGGCAACGTGGTAGGACCGTTGATGGGCGCGACGGTATCGGCGATGGTCGGTTTCCGCTGGGTTTTTATCGCCACGGCGGCGATAGTATTGATCAACATTGGGCAACTGACCCTGGCATTACATCGTCGGCGTAACGCGCAAAAAGCGAAAGCTCAATAGTGATGTGTCGTAACGGTACTCCAGCCGTTACGATAGGGTTTAAATTAAAAGATATATTCTTCATCAGTGAATTTTTTCTATAGATGGTATAACTTTAAATTATGATATAGCGTGATTATTGTTTTTTGATGGTTTATTATCGTCTCGTTTACGGTTTGAGAAACGTTTCGCTACGACAATGGTGATAATTATTTTTGTAAAGTTCTTCCTGTATCATAAAAATAGTACTTTCAGCCTCTAGGCAGTGGTTCTTCATAGTGATAACGTCACCCTGGAACTAATAAGGAAATATGGTCATGAAAAATCTCATAGCAGAGTTGTTGCTTAAGCTAGCCCAAAAAGAAGAAGAGTCGAAAGAACTGGTTGCTCAGGTAGAAGCGTTAGAGATTATCGTCACAGCAATGTTACGTAACATGGCGCAAAGTGAGCAACAGATCTTGATACGTCAAGTGGAGGG
Organism: Salmonella enterica subsp. houtenae serovar Houten; assembly: GCA_900478215.1. Lineage (NCBI taxonomy): Bacteria > Pseudomonadati > Pseudomonadota > Gammaproteobacteria > Enterobacterales > Enterobacteriaceae > Salmonella > Salmonella enterica. The sequence continues at coordinate 3,460,836 of LS483478.1, read as the reverse complement.
AGCGCTTGAAGGCGTAAAGCCGGATGCCAGCGTTCCTGATTACGATACGGAATTGCTGCGCCAGTATGTAAAAAAGTTGCTGAGACACCCACGGCACTAATCGAATTTAAAATAACACAATTGTTATAACGTAACTCTTATGAAATAACCATAGCCGCTTCGTTTTTATTAAACCGAAGAAAATAAAAACGAAGCGGCTATGGTAATAACAAAACGCTATGCGTTGCTCTTTTCCATCATGCGGGTGCCGGTGTGAATAATCGAATTGCACATTAGTCTACGGTTTGTCAATCAATAAAACATACATCGGGAAAGGTAAGTAATACTTTTCCTACCGGGTGGTATTTTTTTCAGTAGCAGCCAGGCTTATATAAAGTCCCTGGGATATTTCTCAAAGGGGCAAAGTATAGGTATGTACACTGACAAAAGGATGGTGCTATGAAAATAACATTACTGGTGGCTTTACTTTTTGGCCTGGTATTTTTAACGACTGTCGGCGCTGCCGAGAAACCATTAACGCCGCAACAGCAGCGCATGGCTACCTGTAATCAGCAGGCGACAGCGCAGGCGTTGAAAGGCGATGCGCGTAAAACTTATCTTAGCGATTGTCTGAAAAACAGTCAGTCAGCCCCTGGCGAGAAAAGCCTGACGCCGCAACAGCAGAAAATGCGTGAATGCAATGCCCAGGCGACGGAACAATCCTTGAAAGGCGATGACCGTAGCAAGTTTATGAGTGCCTGCCTGAAAAAAGCGGCGTAGTGCTATCGGGTGAGCCCTGAAAAACACTCACCCGAAATTTCATACTCCCTTCATGCGCTCTGTTTCTATAATTTGGGAAAATTGTTTCTAAATGTTCCCAAAAATAATGAATGATGAAAATTTTTACCGAAAAGCGGTTGAACAGACGGTAGCGCCGCCTGACCCTCCTGATGATCATCAGCGTTCCGGATTACGCTTTGCCCGGCGCATCAGGCTGCCGCGCGCGGTGGGGTTAGGGGGGATGTTTTTACCCGTGGCCGCCGTGTTAGTGTCGCAACCCGTCTCGGGAGGTTGGTGGCTGTTGCTGGTCGGCTGGTCTTTTGTCTGGCCGCATCTGGCGTGGCAGTGGGCGACAAAATCGCTTGATCCTTTACGTCAGGAAATTTACAACCTGAAAGCGGATGCGATCCTCTCCGGCATGTGGATCGCGCTGACAGGTGTCAATATGATGCCTGCCGCTGCGTTGTTTATGATGATGTGCATGAATCTAATGGGGGCTGGCGGGCTGCGATTATTCATTCCCGGAATGGGGCTTTTGCTGGCGTCATGTCTGGTGACGTTACAGCTTACCGGGCTACCCGTCGCTATGCGAAGCTCGTCGCTGGAAATTACGCTCTCTTTGCCCGTTATTGTACTTTATCCGCTTCTGTTCGCCTGGGTCAGCTACCAAACGGCCATTAAATTAGCGGAACATAAGCGACGCTTGCAGGCTATGAGTTCGCGGGATGGCATGACCGGCGTCTATAACCGACGTCACTGGGAAATTTTATTACGTAATGAATTCGATCACAGCCGACGCCACCATCGGGAGGCGACATTGTTGATCATCGACATCGATCATTTTAAGTGTATTAACGATACCTGGGGACATGATGTTGGGGATGAGGCTATTATCGCCCTGACGCGTCAATTACAGATAACGCTACGCGGGAGTGATATTATCGGGCGCTTTGGCGGCGACGAATTTGCGGTGATTATGTGCGGAACGCCGGCAGACAGCGCGATTACCGCCATGTCGCGAGTGCATGAACGGCTAAATACATTACGCTTGCCGGGCGCGCCACAGGTCATGTTACGTATTAGCGTGGGCGTGGCGCCGTTAACGCCACAAATCGGTCATTATCGGGAATGGCTAAAGTCTGCGGATATGGCGCTTTATAAAGCAAAGAATGCCGGACGTAACCGCACCGAAGTGGCGGCATGACGTCCAGCCGGGCCTCAGGATTTACTCAGCGCCTCTGATTTTTCCATACACGTCGTCATCGCTTCTATGACCGCAGCGCGGAAGCCACGTTCTTCCAGAACGCGTACGGCTTCAATCGTCGTTCCGCCAGGCGAGCACACCATATCTTTCAGTTCTCCGGGATGCTGTCCGGTTTCGAGAACCATTTTCGCCGATCCCATGACGGCCTGCGCGGCGAATTTATAAGCCTGAGCGCGAGGCATACCGCCCAGAACGGCAGCGTCTGCCATCGCCTCGATAAATATAAAGACATAGGCCGGCGAAGATCCGCTCACGCCAACCACCGGATGGATCATAGGCTCAGCAATCACTTCCGCCTCGCCAAAGCAGCGGAAAATATTCAGTACATCAGCCGTATCTTCCGGCGTTACCAGCGCGTTGGGCGTGACGGAGGTCATCCCGGCGTTGACCAGCGACGGCGTATTCGGCATAGCGCGAATGATTTTACGGTCGTGTCCCAGCGCGCGCGCAAGCTGATCAAGCGTTACCCCTGCAGCAATAGAGACCACCAGAGAGTCTTTGTTCAGGCTGGAGGAGATTTCACTCAGCACTTTCACCATAATGCCCGGTTTTACCGCGCCGAAAACGATATCCGCGACCTGAGCGACCTCCTGCGCGCTTTGCGCCGCATTAATGCCGTACTGGTCATGCAGGGCGGCAACTTTATCGGGGGAGGGGGTGTAGACCCAGATCTGACCGGGAAGCACCTGACCGCTGGCAATGAGTCCGCCAAGAATAGCCTTGCCCATATTACCGCAGCCAATAAAACCGATTTTCTTCTCCATCTCGTCACTCCCTATGTTTGTGTGTTATGGGGAATGGGTAGCTTAACGCGGATTGAAAACGGGCAGAAGGAGAAACAGCACTTTGACGAAAGACAAAAGCGCGAGACAATAAAAGATTGTATACCGTACGGGAGACATTATGACCATCTGGGTGGATGCGGATGCGTGTCCGAATGTCATTAAAGAAATTTTGTATCGCGCCGCCGGGCGAATGCAGTTGCCGCTTATTCTGGTTGCCAATCAGGCCTTGCGCGTGCCGCCTTCGCGTTTTATCCGCACGCTCCGCGTGGCCGCCGGGTTTGACGTGGCGGATAATGAAATCGTGCGTCAATGCGAAGCGGGCGATCTGGTGATTACCGCGGATATTCCGCTGGCGGCTGAAGTGCTGGAAAAAGGCGCTGCGGCTCTTAATCCTCGGGGAGAACGCTATAGCGAAGCCACGATTCGCGAACGTCTGACGATGCGTGACTTTATGGACACGCTACGCGCCAGCGGCGTACAAACGGGGGGACCAAACAGTCTCTCGCCGCGCGATCGTCAGCATTTTGCCGCCGAGCTGGATAAGTGGTGGCTGGAAAGTCAGCGTAAAAAATAAAGCGTGTAATGAAAATTTTACAGTTTATTCATTTCTAATTCTTGCTATAGTACTAATATTGTGAGCTTAGTACTTTTATGTAAATAATTCTTTGCATTTTATGCGTTGTACTAGTTTGATGGTATGATTATAACATTGCTGATATCAAATCCTGCGTATGCGCAGTTCCTGGGGAAACGCCTGCTATGATGCAACCTCTTTATCTTGTTGGGCCGCGGGGCTGTGGGAAAACCACCATCGGTATGGCGCTGGCGCAGGCAACCGGTTTCCGGTTTGCTGATACTGACCGCTGGTTGCAATCGCATGTGCAGATGAGCGTCGCTGATATCGTCGAAAAAGAAGGCTGGGGAGGGTTCCGCGTCCGGGAAACCGCGGCCCTGGAAGCGGTAAGCGCGCCCTCGACAGTCGTGGCGACGGGAGGCGGTATTATTCTCACGGAATATAATCGACGTTATATGCACCGTGTTGGCGTAGTGATTTATCTGTGTGCGCCGGTATCCACGCTGGTCAACCGGCTTGAGGCTGAACCTGAAGCGGATCTGCGCCCGACCCTCACCGGGAAGCCGTTGAGCGAAGAGGTTCGGGAAGTGCTTGAGCAGCGTGACGCGCTGTATCGCGAAACGGCGCATTACATTATTGACGCGACGAAAGCGCCGGCCCAGGTCGTTTCTGAAATTATTGCGGCGCTGCCGCCGTCGACGCAACGGTTACAGGGAGATGTCTATACTTAACGCTCACCCAGAATAAAGGAAACACTATGCCAACCAGACCACCTTATCCGCGGGAAGCTTATATCGTCACCATTGAAAAAGGCGCGCCGGGCCAGACGGTGACGTGGTATCAGCTACGGGCTGACCATCCGAAACCTGATTCGCTCATCAGCGAGCATCCGAGCGCAGAAGAAGCGATGGATGCGAAAAAACGTTATGAAGATCCGGATAAATCGTAGCCGCATGAACCACTCGGAAGGGATTCTGAGTCCCCCTAAATTGTATCTCTATCACATTTTTGAAACATTTATACTGGCCACTAAAACCGTAAATTAAGCGATAACAATACAATACTGGAATTATTTGGAATCTTTACACAATACGTCGCTCATCTGCTGCTACGCTTTCTGAGATTTGTAGGGCAGGTAGCGCGGTGGTCGTGTGAATATTTGCCCGGGAATTACGACGAAGTAATAAGGTGGAATAAAAATGAGTGCGTCGTTGGCAATCCTCACAATCGGCGTTGTGCCAATGAGCGAAGTGTTACCGCTTCTGACGGAATACATCGACGAACAACACATCACCCATCACAGCCTGCTGGGAAAAATGAGCCGGGAAGACGTTATGGCGGATTACGCCGTAGAACCTGGCGACGATCCGCTTTTGACGTTGCTGAATGATAACCAGATAGCCCATGTTTCCCGCCAGAAAGTGGAGCGAGATTTACAGAGCGTTGTCGAGGTGCTGGATAACCAGGGTTATGATGTCATTATACTGATGAGCACCGCCGCGATTAAAAGTATGGCTGCCCGCAATTCTATTTTGCTTGAACCACTGCGCATTATTCCACCGCTTGTCGCCTCTATTGTGGATGGGCATCAGGTTGGCGTTATTGTGCCTGTTGCAGAACTGCTGGCGGCCCAGGAGAAAAAATGGCAGGTATTGCAAATGCCGCCGGTTTATTCGCTGGCGAATCCGGTTCACGGTTCTGAGCAACAGTTAATTGATGCCGGGCAGGCGCTACTGGATCAAGGCGCGGACGTCATTATGCTTGATTGTCTGGGTTTTCATCAGCGTCATCGGGATATTTTACAGCAGGCGCTGGATGTGCCGGTTTTACTCTCTAATGTTTTGATTGCGCGGTTAGCTTCAGAACTGCTTGTCTAATTTTACGTGACAGGCCGAACGTCAGGACTCTATATTGGGTGTTAATTTAATAACGAGACGGGGCCTGATTATGCTACAAAGCAATGAATACTTTTCTGGGAAAGTGAAGTCTATTGGATTTACCAGCAGTAGCACCGGGCGGGCCAGCGTGGGTGTGATGGCGGAAGGGGAGTATACCTTTGCCACCGCCGAACCCGAAGAGATGACGATTGTGAGCGGCGCGTTGAAGGTACTGTTGCCGGAAACTGTCGAATGGAAAGTGTATACGGCAGGTGAGGTGTTTAACGTACCCGGCCACAGCGAGTTTCATCTGCAGGTTGCTGAGCCCACCTCGTATCTGTGCCGCTATTTGTAACGGTGAGTCCCCTCTCCGGCGGAGAGGGGTCCTCTGGTTAACGCTGCGCTTCGCCGCCTAATCCTTCCACCAGGCTTTGAATCAGCGCCGCAAGCTCCCCGGTCATCAGGATAAAGTCCGCGTCAAAACGTTGGGCAAAATCTTCCCGGTCAATATCTTCATTCTGATCGCGCAGCTCATCGCAGAATTTCAGACGTTTAATGGAGCCGTCGTCGCACATCACGAACTGAATGCGCTGCTGCCAGTCGAGCGCCAGCTTCGTTACCACTTTACCCGCTTCAATATGAACGGCGATTTCGTCGCTCACCAGATCCTGTTTCTTCGCGCGGATCACACCGCCATCTTCCAGCATCGCTTTCAATTCGGCTTCGTCCAGTAGCTGGAAGCCCTGAGCGACCGTACCGGAGCGCACCCACTCTGTGAGCGTCAGTTCAATCGGATTTTCCAGCGCCAGCGGAACCACCGGCAATGAGCCGAGACTTTTACGCAGTAGCGCCAGCGTATCTTCCGCTTTTTTCGCGCTGGCGCAGTCAACCATAATCAGGCCGTTAACGGTATCAATCCACATCATTGTCTGACTGAAGCGGCTAAACGCGCGCGGCAGCAACGAATGCAACACTTCATCCTTCAGGGAATCTTTTTCCGTCTTCTTCAGCTTGCGACCCTGATCGGCTTCCAGTTTCTGGATTTTCGCTTCCAATGCCTGTTTGATCACTGGCGATGGCAGGATTTTTTCTTCTTTGCGCGCGCAAATAATAATCTGGCCATTGGCAGTGTGCGTTAACGCATCGCTGTGAGAGCCCATCGGCGGAACCCAGCCCATTTTGGCCATATCCTGGCTACCGCATGGGGTAAACGTCATTGAGGCGAGCTGTTTCTCCATCTCTTCGGCGCGTAATGCGATATCGCGGCTAAGACGGTAAACCATTAAATTTTTGAACCACAGCATGATAATTTCCACGGCCTTGTCGTTAAATCCAGGCGGTATAGTAACGAATTGTCGGCAGGCTTGCATTGCCAATCAGAACAGTGGGTTCTACCCTGTTGATATTCCCAAAAAATGAGGAGCGGTATGTGCGTATTGGTATCGATGTAGGCGGCACAAAAACGGAGGTCATTGCGCTTGATGATGCAGGAGAACAGCGGTTTCGCCATCGTCTGCCTACGCCGCGGGAGGATTATCGGCAAACGATAGAAACTATCGCTGCGCTGGTCGACATGGCGGAACAGGCGACCGGCCAGATCGGTAGCGTCGGCATTGGCATTCCCGGTTCTCTCTCGCCTTACACTGGCGTCGTGAAAAACGCTAACTCTACGTGGCTTAACGGCCAGCCGTTCGATAACGATGTGAGCCGTCGTCTGAAGCGTGAAGTGCGGTTAGCCAACGATGCCAATTGCCTGGCGGTATCAGAGGCGGTAGATGGCGCGGCGGCGGGGGCGCAAACGGTATTTGCGGTGATTATCGGTACCGGGTGCGGCGCGGGCGTAGCGCTAAATGGCCGGGCGCACATCGGCGGCAACGGTACGGCAGGCGAATGGGGCCACAATCCGTTGCCGTGGATGGATGACGATGAACTGCGTTACCACGAAGAAATTCCGTGTTATTGCGGTAAACAAGGCTGTATCGAAACCTTTATTTCCGGTACGGGGTTTGCCACGGATTACCAGCGTTTGAGCGGTAAAGCGCTAAAAGGCGATGAGATTATTTGTCTGGTCGACGCGCAGGACGCCGTGGCGGAACTGGCGTTAAGCCGTTATGAGCTGCGGCTGGCGAAAGCGTTATCTCACGTCGTAAATATTCTTGATCCGGATGTCATTGTGCTGGGCGGCGGCATGAGCAATGTTGAGCGATTGTATAAGACGGTTCCGTCGCTGATGAAATCGTTTGTTTTTGGCGGCGAGTGCGAGACGCCGGTACGTAAGGCGCAGCATGGCGATTCGAGCGGCGTGCGCGGCGCGGCCTGGCTGTGGCCGCTGGCGTAACGTTTTTGGCCGGATGGCGTCATCCGGCAACAGACGTGACTGATTGCTGCTTGTGTTTAAGGCGGCCGTATACCAGCAACGATGACATGGCGGAAAACGATAGCAGGGCGGCGGGAAGCGTCACGTAGTGGTATGCAAAACCTAGCGTCAGCATCAGCCCGCCGCACCAGGCGCCAATTGCGCTACCAAGATTAAACGCGATTTGCCCCCCCGCCGCGCCCAATAGTTCGCCGCCTTTGGCGTTTTGTAGCAGTAAGATTTGCAGCGGCGCAGAGAGCGCAAACAGACCAGCGCAGCAGATAAACGCGAAAGTCAGCGATGCCGTTTTGCTTCCGCCGAAAAAAAAGAGCGCCGTGAGAGAGAGCACGATAACGAGGTCAGTCACTGCCGCGATGCGTAGCGGAGTATATCTGCCGGAGAGTTTGCCGCTTAACAGATTGCCTAATACCATCCCCAGCCCGACCAGCATCATAATAAACGTCATGCTCGTCTCCGAAAAACCGGAGATGTACATCATAAATGGCTTGATATAGCTGAACCAGGCAAAAACGCCCGCATTGCCGAACATCGTGGCGGCGAAGATGAACCACGGCGCAGGGCTACGCAAGAAGTGGAACTGCTCGCGCAGGCTGCTTTGGGCTTTGTCGCGAATATCCGGCACCCAGAAGAAAATCGCGGTGAGCACGGCGATGTTGAAAACCGCGATCAATAAAAAGGTGTAGCGCCAGCTAAATTCCTGGCTCAGGTAAGTGCCGAACGGAATGCCCACAAGATTCGCCACCGTCATCCCTGAAACCATACCCGCGACGGCGGCGGTGACTTTCCCGGGGCGGATAATCTTTGACAAGACAATGGCGCCGACGCCAAAAAAGGCGCCGTGCGGAAAGCCGGAAACCAGTCTGCCGACGGCGAGCATTAGATATGACGATGAAAAGGTAAACATGGCATTGCCCATCACGCACAACATGACCAGAAACAGCAGTATAGGTTTAAGCGAAAAGCGGCTGGAAAAAAGCGCCATAATGGGAGCGCCCAGCACGACGCCGAAGGCGTAAAACGAGATCATATGCCCGGCTGCGGGAATCGTTATTCCGACATCGCGCGCCAGCTCCGTCAGCACACCCATAATGCCAAACTCGGCCATCCCCAGTCCGAATGTACCCAGCGCCAAAGAAAAAATAACTTTTTTCATACCACCTGCCGAAAATGAAGGCGCATGTTGCGCGCCGTGGCTGTGAACTGTCGCAGCCAGGCAACGTATAGCTTGCGGATAAGCGCGAGGCAATACCATTCCTTATCCGTCTTTGTGTATTCATTATTATGCTACGTCATGACATTAGGCTGCGCGCAGGATGACGTCCGCGTTACTCCACGGCAAACATTTTGTCCAGTTTGCTATAACCAAGTCCGTTGATTTTCTTCACTTTTATCTGCACGGGGATACGCTCTTTCATGGCTTCCACGTGGCTAATAACGCCGATGGTCTTACCGCTGGCATTCAGCGCGTCGAGCGCATCCAGCGCGGCGTCCAGCGTTTCGCTATCAAGTGTGCCGAAGCCTTCGTCGAGGAACAAAGAATCAATGCGCGTTTTATGGCTGACCAAATCTGATAACGCCAGCGCCAGCGCCAGGCTGACCAGGAAACTTTCGCCGCCTGATAAAGTTCGCGTATCGCGCACAGCGTCGGCCTGCCAGGTATCGACAACCTCCAGTTCCAGCGCGTCGCTGGCTTTGCGTTGCAATAAATAACGACCATGCAGGCGGGTGAGCTGATGATTCGCCAACCAGACCAGATTATCCAGCGTCAGTCCCTGGGCGAATTTGCGGAACTTATCGCCCTCTTTAGAGCCGATCAGCGCATTGAGATAGCCCCAGTCATCAACCTGCTGAGAGGCTTTTGCGATTTCCGCCATCAGCGCCTGTCGATGCTGTCGATTATCTGCATCCTGTTTAATTTGCTGGCGAATTTCCCCCTGGCGTGTCGTGTTTTCGCGCAGTTGTTGCGCCAACTGCGTCAGCTGCTGCGAGAGCTGCTCCGCCGTACACGTTGACTCCAGACCGGCGGGCGACTGTTGCTGATGATCTGCCAGAGCCTGCGCGGACTGCGCGCTTAACGCTTTCGCTTGCTGTAGCTGACTTTCCAGCGTCTGTTGTTGTTTTTCCAGACGGGTCACGGTCTCTTCATCCAGCAATGCCGCCAGGAACGTTGTCTGGCTGTCAAACGGGCTATTTTTTAACGCCGCGTCAAAATGCGCTATCGCCTCGGCGGCACGCTGCTGCTCCTGTGTCGCCTGCTGTTGCAAGGTTTGCAATTGGCTTTGTAACGACACGCACTCATCATGCGCCTGTCGCCAGTTATCCAGTGGCACGTCGTCGCCGGAATCCACGGTATCCGTTTGCGGTAGCGTCTCCAGCAACGGGGCAAGCCGGTCGATCTGCGTTTGTAAATCCGCGAACTCTGTCTGACGCTGTTGCCACATTTTCGCTTCGTCGGCGCGGTCATTCAGCCATGAAGCCTCGTCTGCTGGCGCAGGAAGGGAAAGCTTATACTGCGCCAAATCAGCCGTCAGCGACGCCTGACGCTGCGCAATCTGCGCGGCAAAGCGCGCTACCTGTTCAGTATGCGCAGCGATTTGCGTTTGTAGAGCATGACGCTGGCTTAGCTGATCCAACTGTTGCTCATGCTCTTCCGCGGCGGTCAGCCAGCCAGAGAGGTCTTCTTGCGGCTGAAGCTGAACGCCCAGCGTAGCACATAGCGTTTGCCATTCCTCAGTAAGCGCTTGCTCCTCCTGCAACAGCGACTGCGCCTCGCTTTCATCCCGCTGTAATTGTTGCGTTAAGGCATCTAACTGTCCTCGCAGCGCCGCGCCTTCTTCCGCCAGCGTTTTGACCTCTTTTTCCAGCGCGTCGCGGCGGGTTTGATTCGCGCTCAGTTCCAGCGCCTGATAGGCGGCGATGGCGGGGTGTGTCGTCGAGCCGCAAAGCGGACACGGCTGGCCGGGCTGTAAGCGCGCCCGCTGGCTTTCCAGATCTTTGATGCGCGCTTCCTGCTCGCAAATAGTGCGAACGTCTGCAAGCTCCTGCGCTTTAACTTTATAACTCAGGCGCTTATCCACCAGATATTGGGTGTATTGCGTCTGTTCCTGATGGTGACGCGCGATAGCCGCCTGTAGCTGCGCCTGACGCTTTTGTTTCGGGGTAATTTGCCCCTGAAGCGCGGCGAGACGCTGGCGTAGCGGACGCTGCCGGGTATGTAATGCCCTGGCTTCTGCCAGCGCCTGTGGCGTGAGGTCGAGCGTGAGTGGCGGTAGCGCATCACGCTGACGCGTATCGCTCATCAACTGTTGTTGCCATTGGCTCAGTTGCGCCCGATCGTGAGATTGTTGTGTTAATAATGCTCGCCACCCCGCCAGTTCGCTGTGCCAGACGCGGATACCGTCGTGTTCCGCCAGCCATGTCTTCAATCGCTGCCCTGTGGCGTTCAGTTGTGTGGATTGTCGATGCGCGCAGGCGCGGATACGCTGACGCAGGCGATACGCGCTTTGTAAGCGAGCATTCACTTCATCAATGTGCTGTCGAACCCGCTCAACGGCGCGGGTTTGTCCCTGAATGCGCTCCCAATGCGGGCGCAACTGGCGAGCAGGTTGCGCCAGAGTCAGCGCCGCGAGCTGTGGCTGCGCTTTTTCTCGCGCCTCTTGCGCCGCGTATAGCGACTGCTGCCGGGCGTGTAACTCAGCGTGGAGCTCGTTTTTTCGGGTCAGCCAGTGAAGATGCTGCTGCTGTACCTGCTGGCCGGTCAACAGATGTCTCTCTTCGTCAGTAAGCGCCTGCAAACTGGCTTCCAGTTGCTGTAACTGTTCGTCCGCCAATAGTGCGACGCCGGTTGCCTGCGCTTGTAATTTTTCCAGTTCGAGACGGGCAGTTTTATGTTTTTCAAATACCTGTGCGGAGATCTGCCCGTAAATCTCAGTGCCGGTGAGCTCCTCCAGAAGCTCAGCTCGCTCTTTCGCTTTGGCGTTAAGAAAGGCGGCGAACTGCCCCTGTGATAACAACATCGAACGGGTGAAGCGCCCGTAGTCCAGCCCGGTCAAGGTGGCGATCATCTCCAGTTTATCTTTTACCTTATCGGCAAAGATTTTTCCGTCTGAACACCGCGCCAGCTCCACGCGTGGGGCCTGGAGATTGCCGTCAGGCTGATTTCGGGCTCGGTTCTGGCTCCAGAACGCGCGCCAGGCTTCGCCTTTTACCTCAAACTCCACTTCGGCCAGACATTCCGCCGTATCGCGCGTCATTAAATCGTTTTGCGACTGCGATACCGTATTCAGGCGCGGCGTTTCGTGGTACAGCGCCAGACAGATGGCGTCAAGCAAGGTGGTTTTTCCCGCGCCAGTCGGGCCGGTAATGGCGAATAAGCCGTTACTGGCAAACGGTTCGGCGGTAAAGTCGACCTTCCATTCTCCTTTCAGCGAGTTCAGGTTTTTTAGACGCAGACTGAGAATTTTCATGCCTCATGCTCCTCATTCAATGCGTAGAGCGCGCTGGAAAAGAGCTGATTCAGGCGCTCGCGCTGCGGAGTATCTAACGCTTCCAGCGCCAGACGCCGCGCAAAAACCTCCTCCACGCTAAGCTCGCTTAATGTTTCCCGCCGTTCGTTCGCCAGCGAGCGCTCACGCTGTTCGCAGCTACGACGCACCAGTAATACTTCTACCGGTAGCGACTCCGCTAATGACTGTATTCTGCGTTGGATATCATGCAGATAATCATCGGTGGTGATTTCAATATCCAACCAGACGGGGGGAGATTGCTCAACGCCGCGCCACTGCTCAAGCTGTTCGGTAATCGACGCCAGGTCGCCTTTTAAAACCGCCAACGGTTGGCTAACGGGGATAGAGAGACTTTCGGTACTTTGCCATTTCCCCTGGTCGAATGTCACCAGATGCACGCATTTGCTTTTGCCGCACTCATCAAAGCTGAGCGCGATGGGGGAGCCGCAATAGCGGATATGCTCTGTGCCGCCGACACATTGCGCGCGGTGAATGTGTCCCAATGCGATGTAATCCGCTGGTGGGAAATGCTGCGCCGGAAAGGCATCCAGCGTACCGATATAAATGTCGCGAACCGCATCGCTTTTGCTGGCACCGACGGTGGTTAAATGCCCCGTTGCGATAACCGGCAGCTTCCGTTCGCCGCGTAGCAAGCACGCTTCCTGATACTGCTGTTGATAATAATCGGCAATCGCATGAAGAAGTTGCTGCTGTTTCTCGCTACCGGACAACCCCGCCTGACTGGTCATAATGTCGCGCGGGCGCAAAAAGGGAATGGGGCACAGTACGGCGCCGGGAGAACCATCGCGACGATGAAGTAGTTGCGGCGCATAGCCCGCGCTGGCGATCACGGTTGTATTGAGAAACGCCAGAATTTCGCGCGACTCGTTTAGCGTGGCGACGGAATCATGATTACCCGCCAGCACCACCAGATGACAGCCTGTTTGCTGTAAATTAACGACGAAACGGTTATAAAGTTCTCGGGCATAGCTTGGCGGCGAACCGGTATCAAAAATATCGCCGGCGACAATAATGGCATCCACCTGATGGGACTGCGCGGTCTCCAGCAGCCAGTCCAAAAAAGCCTGATGCTCCGCGGCGCGGCTTTTGCTGTAGAAATTTTGTCCCAGATGCCAGTCAGAGGTGTGGAGGATACGCATAATAGTCCCATGCCAAAAAAGCGTGAACGGGATTATACACGTCATCCCCTTCATTTTTGGCGCAATTTACCGCTGGTACAGGGTAATGCACTGTTTCAACGGTGTCATGAATCATCAACATGCTGTCAATGTCTCCCCTATTTTTCATAAATCTGTCATAAATCTGACGCATAATGGCGCGGCATTGATAACTAACGACTAACAGGGCAAATTATGGCGAGACGTATTCTGGTCGTAGAAGATGAGGCGCCGATCCGTGAAATGGTGTGCTTCGTGCTCGAACAAAATGGCTTTCAGCCCGTAGAAGCCGAAGATTATGACAGTGCGGTGAATAAACTTAATGAACCCTGGCCGGATCTCATCCTTCTTGACTGGATGTTGCCCGGCGGGTCAGGATTACAGTTTATTAAACATCTCAAACGTGAAGCCATGACCCGGGATATTCCTGTGGTTATGCTGACGGCGAGAGGTGAGGAAGAAGATCGCGTGCGCGGGCTGGAAACCGGCGCTGACGATTACATTACCAAGCCGTTTTCCCCCAAGGAGTTGGTGGCGCGCATTAAGGCCGTTATGCGGCGCATCTCGCCGATGGCGGTCGAAGAGGTGATCGAGATGCAGGGACTGAGCCTTGATCCTGGCTCTCATCGCGTGATGACCGGCGACAGCCCGCTGGATATGGGGCCGACCGAATTTAAATTACTCCATTTCTTTATGACGCACCCGGAACGGGTTTACAGTCGCGAGCAGCTACTCAATCATGTCTGGGGCACCAATGTGTACGTTGAAGACCGGACGGTCGACGTGCATATTCGCCGTTTGCGTAAGGCGCTGGAGCACAGCGGCCACGACCGGATGGTGCAAACGGTACGCGGGACAGGGTATCGTTTTTCGACCCGCTTTTAATGCCTTTTCCGCCAGTAGATCACAGGCTTCTGGCGGAGAAGGCTTTCCATTCTTGAGGGAGTATGACGCGTGCTGGAACGGCTGTCATGGAAAAGGCTGGTGCTGGAGCTGGTGCTCTGTTGCATCCCCGCGCTTATCCTTAGCGCTTTTTTTGGTTATCTGCCGTGGTTTTTACTGGCGGCGGTGACGGGACTGCTTGTCTGGCATTTCTGGAATTTATTACGCCTCTCCTGGTGGCTTTGGGTTGACAGAAGTATGACGCCGCCGCCGGGGCGGGGAAGCTGGGAGCCGCTGTTATACGGTTTACACCAGATGCAGTTGCGAAATAAGAAGCGTCGCCGCGAGTTGGGGAACCTGATTAAACGTTTTCGCAGCGGCGCGGAGTCGCTGCCTGATGCCGTGGTACTGACCACAGAAGAGGGCGGCATTTTTTGGTGTAACGGTTTGGCACAACAGATATTGGGGCTACGCTGGCCGGATGACAACGGGCAGAATATTCTCAACCTGCTTCGCTACCCGGAGTTTACTCACTATTTAAAATCGCGTGATTTCACCCGTCCGCTTCATCTGGTGCTGAATACCGGGCGGCACCTGGAGATCCGCGTCATGCCTTACACCGATAAACAACTCCTGATGGTGGCGCGCGATGTGACGCAAATGCATCAGCTTGAAGGTGCCAGGCGTAACTTTTTCGCCAACGTTAGCCATGAGTTGCGTACGCCATTGACGGTATTGCAAGGCTATCTGGAAATGATGCAGGAACAGGCGCTGGAGGGGGCGACGCGAGAGAAAGCGCTACATACGATGCGAGAGCAAACGTATCGTATGGAAGGGCTTGTAAAACAATTACTTACGTTATCTAAGATTGAAGCGGCTCCGGCGCTGCTATTAAATGAAAAAGTGGATGTACCGATGATGCTGCGAGTTGTGGAGCGTGAAGCGCAGACGCTCAGCCAGCAGAAACATACCCTTACGTTTGAGGTTGACGATAGTCTTAGCGTTCTGGGCAATGAAGAGCAGTTGCGCAGCGCGATCTCAAACCTGGTGTATAACGCGGTAAACCATACCCCGGCGGGAACACATATTACGGTAAGCTGGCGACATGTCGCGCATGGCGCCGAATTTTGCGTTCAGGATAACGGACCGGGGATTGCCGCTGAGCATCTTCCTCGTCTGACCGAACGTTTCTACCGTGTCGATAAAGCGCGTTCGCGGCAAACGGGCGGCAGCGGCCTGGGATTGGCAATTGTGAAACATGCGTTGAATCACCATGAAAGCCGCCTTGAAGTCGACAGTTCGCCTGGCAAAGGAACGCGATTTAGCTTTGTGCTGCCGGAACGTTTAATTGCCAAAAATAGTGCTTAATTGCCTTTCGTAAGTATAACTTTCCATAAGCCAGCGGATGCTGGCTTATTTTCTTTGCAGTTAATACGGGCTCGCTGAAATATTCAACGTTTGGTGATTTTTTGTTCGCATGATTAGCCATAACTTTTTCATGAGAATGGTGTTTTATTCTGGTTGTAAATTTCATATCGCTATATTCATCTGGTTTTTAGATCCCACCTTGCTTTAAAACGTTATAAGCGTTTAAATTGCGCTTCAGGTGCTGTCATTACGACTGCATTTGCGCGGTAAATCGAAAAACAATTCTTCGCCGCATCGGTCCGGGAGTTTTTCCCGCTGAAATTGATAAAAAACGCCGCTTTATAATCCTTCGGGAAAGGCAAAAATTTTAATGTTTACAACATCACCATCCACAGGCAGTAAGACTTTATGACCCATCAGTTAAAATCGCGCGATATCATCGCCCTGGGCTTTATGACATTTGCGCTGTTCGTTGGCGCAGGCAATATTATCTTTCCTCCTATGGTCGGTTTGCAGGCGGGTGAACACGTCTGGACAGCCGCTATTGGCTTTCTGATTACCGCCGTGGGGCTACCGGTTCTTACCGTTGTGGCGCTGGCGAAAGTCGGCGGCGGCGTAGACAGCCTCAGTACGCCGATTGGTAAAGTGGCGGGCCTCCTACTGGCGACCGTTTGCTATCTGGCCGTCGGGCCGTTATTTGCGACGCCGCGTACCGCGACGGTGTCGTTTGAGGTCGGTATCGCTCCGTTGACTGGCGATTCTGCAATGCCGTTGCTGATTTACAGCCTGGTCTATTTCGCTATCGTTATTCTGGTTTCCCTCTATCCGGGTAAGCTGCTGGATACGGTAGGGAATTTCCTGGCGCCGTTGAAAATTATTGCGCTGGTCATCCTTTCCGTCGCGGCGATTGTTTGGCCTGTCGGTCCAATCAGCAATGCCCTGGACGCTTATCAGAATGCGGCCTTTTCTAACGGATTTGTGAACGGCTATCTGACAATGGATACGCTGGGCGCGATGGTGTTTGGTATCGTTATTGTGAACGCGGCGCGTTCTCGCGGCGTTACCGAAGCGCGCCTGTTGACGCGTTACACGGTCTGGGCCGGCCTGATGGCGGGCGTGGGGCTGACGCTGCTTTACCTTGCCTTGTTTCGCTTAGGTTCTGACAGCGCGACGCTGGTCGATCAGTCAGCGAACGGCGCGGCGATTCTTCATGCCTACGTTCAGCATACCTTTGGCGGCGCGGGAAGCTTCCTGCTGGCGGCGCTGATCTTTATCGCTTGTCTGGTGACAGCGGTAGGGCTGACCTGCGCCTGCGCTGAGTTTTTCGCGCAGTATATTCCGCTGTCTTACCGGACGCTGGTCTTTATTCTCGGCGGCTTCTCTATGGTGGTGTCAAACCTCGGATTGAGCCATCTGATTCAAATCTCCATTCCGGTGCTGACGGCTATCTATCCGCCGTGTATCGCACTGGTTGTATTAAGTTTTACCCGCTCATGGTGGCATAATTCCACCCGCATCATCGCACCGGCAATGTTTATCAGTCTGCTTTTTGGTATCCTTGATGGCATCAAAGCATCTGCCTTTGGCGATATGTTGCCAGCCTGGAGCCAGCGTTTGCCGCTGGCGGAACAGGGACTGGCGTGGTTGATGCCAACGGTGGTGATGGTGATCCTGGCGATTATCTGGGATCGCGCGGCGGGTCGACAGGTGGCCTCCCGCGCTCACTAAAATCGCTGACATATGTGTACACCACGGGGCTTAACGCCCCGTGGTTTTTTATTGTGTTGATAGGTCAGAAATTGATGGAAAGCAATAATAAGCTAAAGCGTGGGCTGAGCACCCGGCACATTCGCTTTATGGCATTAGGTTCGGCAATCGGCACCGGCCTGTTTTACGGCTCGGCGGACGCCATCAAAATGGCGGGGCCGAGCGTGCTGTTGGCCTATATTATTGGCGGGGTCGCGGCATATATCATTATGCGCGCATTGGGGGAAATGTCCGTTCACAACCCAGCCGCCAGCTCATTTTCGCGCTATGCGCAGGAAAACCTCGGCCCGCTTGCGGGTTATATTACCGGCTGGACCTACTGTTTTGAGATCCTCATCGTCGCCATTGCCGACGTAACCGCGTTCGGCATTTACATGGGCGTCTGGTTCCCTGCCGTGCCGCACTGGATTTGGGTTCTTAGCGTGGTGCTAATCATTTGCGCCATCAACCTGATGAGCGTCAAGGTGTTCGGCGAGCTGGAGTTTTGGTTCTCCTTTTTCAAAGTCGCCACCATTATTATCATGATTGTCGCGGGTATCGGCATCATTGTATGGGGAATTGGCAACGGTGGGCAGCCCACCGGCATTCATAACCTGTGGAGCAACGGCGGGTTCTTCAGCAATGGCTGGCTGGGAATGATCATGTCGCTGCAAATGGTGATGTTCGCTTACGGCGGGATAGAGATTATCGGTATCACCGCCGGGGAAGCGAAAGACCCGGAGAAATCTATTCCGCGCGCCATTAACTCGGTACCGATGCGTATCCTGGTATTTTATGTCGGCACGCTGTTCGTCATTATGTCTATCTATCCGTGGAATCAGGTCGGCACGGACGGCAGCCCATTTGTGCTAACGTTCCAGCATATGGGGATTACCTTTGCCGCCAGCATTCTGAACTTTGTGGTATTGACCGCCTCGCTTTCCGCTATCAACTCCGATGTGTTTGGCGTAGGCCGTATGCTGCATGGTATGGCGGAGCAGGGGAGCGCGCCGAAAGTCTTTGCCAAAACGTCACGCCGCGGTATTCCGTGGGTCACTGTGCTGGTGATGACCATTGCGCTGCTGTTTGCGGTTTATCTGAACTACATCATGCCGGAAAACGTTTTCCTGGTGATTGCCTCGCTGGCAACGTTTGCGACAGTATGGGTGTGGATTATGATCCTGCTGTCGCAAATCGCCTTCCGTCGCCGCTTACCGCCGGAAGAGGTAAAAGCGCTGAAGTTTAAGGTGCCGGGCGGTGTCGTAACGACGATAGCGGGTCTGATTTTCCTGGTCTTCATTATTGCGCTTATCGGCTACCATCCGGATACCCGCATCTCACTCTATGTGGGCTTCGCATGGATAGTTCTGCTGTTGATTGGCTGGATGTTTAAACGCCGTCGCGACCGTCAGTTGGCGCAGGTGTAGTCGTTTTTCTCTGCCTTATCCGGCCTGTAAACAATCGTAGGCCGGATAAGCGTAGCAGCTTCTCCTCCTCGCTTCTCCTCCCCTAATAAACCGTCGGATGATGAGTTATCCTTTAAATCCCTGTGGCAAGGTGGCCCCATTTTCAGTAGAGGGGATACGCGATGTTGAAGGCCTGGCACCTACCGGTTGCCCCATTTGTGAAGCAACATAACGATAAATTAACCATTACGTTGTGGCTGAGCGGAGAAAATCCGCCGTCTCGCGTGACGTTGCGCGCTGAATTCGATAATGAAGAGATCTCACTGGCGATGCGCAAACAGCGCCGCCAGCCGCAGCCAGGCGTGACGGCGTGGCGAGTGACGCTCGATATCGCGTTAGGGCAGCCCCGCCGTCGCTACAGCTTTAAATTGCTTTGGCATGACCGCCAGCAATGGTTTACGCCACAGGGAGTTAGCCGTTTTCCGCCTGCGCGTCTGGAACAATTTGCGGTTGATGCGCCGGATAGCGGCCCACAGTGGGTCGCCGATCAAATTTTTTATCAGATTTTCCCGGATCGTTTTGCTCGCAGCGAGACGCGTGACGTCGATCAGGACAGAGTGTATTACCATCATGCCGCGGGTCAGGAGATTGTGCTGCGCGACTGGGACGATCCCTTAACCCCCCAGGCGGGCGGTTCCACCTTTTACGGCGGCTGTCTGAATGGCATTTGTGAGAAGCTGCCGTATCTGAAAAAACTGGGCGTCACAGCGCTATATCTGAATCCGGTATTTACCGCGCCGAGCGTCCATAAGTATGACACGGAAGATTATCGCCATGTCGATCCGCAATTTGGCGGCGATCGGGCGCTGCTACGCCTGCGGCGTGAAACACAAGCGCAAGGTATGAGGCTGGTGCTGGATGGTGTGTTTAACCATAGCGGCGACTCGCATGCATGGTTTGACAGGCATAACCGCAGCACTGGCGGCGCGTGCCATCACCCGGATTCGCTGTGGCGCGACTGGTACTCCTTTTCACCACAAGGCGTGGCGCTGGACTGGCTGGGTTATCCGAGCCTGCCGAAACTCGATTATCAATCAGAAACGCTGGTGGATGAGATCTATCGCGGTGAGGACAGTATTGTTCGTCACTGGCTAAAGGCACCGTGGAATATGGACGGCTGGCGGCTGGATGTTGTACATATGCTGGGCGAGGCGGGCGGGGCGCGCCACAATCTGCAGCACGTCGCCGGCATTACCCGGGCGGCAAAAGAGGCGCAGCCCGAAGCCTATATGGTGGGGGAACATTTCGGCGATGCGCGGCAGTGGTTACAGGCCGATGCGGAAGATGCCGCCATGAATTATCGCGGCTTTACCTTCCCTCTGTGGGGATTTCTCGCCAATACTGATATCGCTTATGAGCCGCAGCATATTGACGCCCGGACCTGTATCGCGTGGATGGATAACTACCGCGCCGGATTATCGCACCAGCAACAACTGCGCATGTTTAATCAACTCGACAGCCATGATACTGCGCGCTTTAAAACCCTGCTGGGTAAAGACGCGGCGCGCCTGCCGCTGGCAGTGGTTTGGCTGTTTACCTGGCCCGGCGTGCCATGTATCTATTACGGCGATGAAGTCGGCGTGGACGGCGCGAATGATCCAATGTGCCGCAAACCGTTCCCGTGGGATGAACGCAAGCAGGACGGCAACTTGCTGGCGCTGTACCAGCGTATGGCGAAACTGCGCCAGCGCACCCTGGCGCTGCGTCGTGGCGGATGCCAGGCGCTGTATGCCGAAGGTGACGTCGTGGTATTCGTGCGAGTCTATCAGCAGCAGCGGGTGCTGGTGGCGATTAACCGGGGCGAGGCCTGTGAAGTGGCGCTGGAAGCGTTGCCGTTGCTGAACGTGGCCGGATGGCAATGTAAAACGGGAAGCGGTGACATCCGCGAGGGGAGGCTTACTTTACCCGCGATTTCCGCGACGGTATGGATGAATCGTTGAGGCGAAGTGGTTCATAAAGCTTCACGCATAAAAAAGGCTCGCGATAGCGAGCCTTTTTTCAATGCACTGACTTACAGGCTGGAAATGTTCTCAGCCAGATATTTAGCCACGCCGTCCGGAGAGGCGTTCATGCCTTCTTTTCCTTTTTCCCACTGCGCCGGGCAGACGTCGCCGTGCTCTTCGTGGAATTGCAGCGCGTCAACCATACGCAGCATTTCGTCGATATTACGGCCCAGCGGCAGATCGTTTACGACCTGGTGGCGAACAATACCGTTAGCATCAATCAGGAAAGAGCCGCGCAGCGCGACGCCTTCATCCGGATGTTCAATACCGTAAGCTTTCTGAATTTCACGCTTCACGTCAGCGACCATCGCGTATTTCACCGGGCCAATACCGCCTTTATCGACAGGGGTGTTACGCCATGCGTTGTGGACGAATTCAGAGTCGAAAGAAACGCCGACCACTTCAACGCCGCGCTTCTGGAATTCTTCATAACGTTTATCAAAGGCGATCAGCTCAGACGGGCAAACAAAAGTGAAGTCCATCGGCCAGAAGAACAGAACGGTCGTTTTACCATTGGTGTGCTGTTTGAAGTTGAATTTATCAACAATCTCACCGCTACCCAGTACCGCTGCTGCGGTGAAATCCGGGGCCTGACGAGTAACCAGTACCATAATAATTCTCCTGCAATATTAAGGGTTTTAGAACGCAACGCGGGCAGTATAGGGAGGGCGAAGCGACAAAACAATGCGGTCTTGACAATCAATGAGACAGCTTTTGCCTATCGATCGGATCATTATAAATTGTAATGATGACCCTTTTATGACAGCGGGCGATCTTTCTGCCAACGGCGCATCTGACGCGCGCCCTCGCTATCAGGCAGTCAAAGCGCTTTGCGGGCGGCCTGTGCCATCATACGAGGATAAAAGTGCCAGAAGCGTTCTTCTAACGCGTCGTAGTGCGCGTCCAGATCGTACCAGGAATCACGCAAGGCATCCAGCCGGGGACGGCGATTCGCCATGCCATTCAGCACATTTTGAATGAAATCCATATCACGATACCGCTCTAACCATTTTTCTGACCAAAGATAATCATTCAGGTTGACAAAGCGCGGCGGGGAGGCGGGCAAAATCGTCGCGACCTGCGCATGAGCATAGCCGACAAACGCCTGAAGTGGAAAATCGGGAGAGATTTGCGTCCAGTGGCGCGATAAAAAATGATCCCACATGACGTCCAGCGTAATGGGAGCCACGCGCCGCGTTTCATGGCGGAACCATTCTCGCGCCTCACGAACTTCCGGCAGGTTGTCGGTCATGACGTCAATACGCCGATGCATATAAATACCCTCTACGACGTCAGGAGGATAATGCGTTGCCGGGTTTCCCCGGACAAAATCGGCCAGAAGATTACCGGAAAGCGAGCTGTCGGCAAGGTGCGCCAGATGCAGGTGAGCAAGAAAATTCATTATTGATTCTCTGTCCAAAAAGCGGGTAACGGTTGCAGCGGGGACGCCCCGGCACTAGACTACCCGCCTCTTATTTTAGTCTGAGTCAGAGTCATGCGCGTTACCGATTTTTCCTTTGAACTACCTGAATCCCTGATTGCCCACTATCCACAAGCCGAGCGCAGTAGCTGCCGCTTGCTGTCGCTGGACGGGCCGACGGGCGCGCTGACGCACGGTACTTTCACCGATTTACTCGACAAGCTCAACCCTGGCGATCTGCTGGTCTTTAATAATACCCGCGTGATCCCGGCGCGGCTCTTTGGCCGTAAAGCCAGCGGCGGCAAGATTGAGGTGCTGGTCGAACGTATGCTCGATGATAAACGCATCCTGGCGCATATTCGCGCCTCTAAAGCGCCAAAACCGGGTACGGAACTGCTACTGGGCGATGACGAAAGTATTCACGCGACTATGACCGCGCGTCACGGCGCGCTGTTTGAAGTTGAGTTTAATGACCAGCGTCCGGTGCTGGATATTCTCAACGCTATCGGCCATATGCCGTTGCCGCCGTACATTGATCGCCCGGACGAAGACGCTGACCGTGAGCTATACCAGACGGTCTACAGTGAGAAACCGGGCGCCGTCGCCGCGCCGACGGCCGGGCTGCACTTTGATGAGCCGCTGCTGGCGGCGCTTCGTGAGAAAGGTATCGAGATGGCGTTTGTTACGCTACACGTAGGCGCGGGCACTTTCCAGCCGGTGCGTGTCGACACTATCGAAGATCATATCATGCACTCCGAATATGCTGAGGTGCCGCAGGAGGTGGTCGACGCGGTGCTGACGGCAAAAGCGCGTGGCAACCGGGTTATCGCCGTCGGCACGACCTCGGTACGCTCACTGGAGAGCGCGGCGCAGGCGGCAAAAAGCGATTTGATCGAGCCGTTCTTCGGCGATACGCAAATCTTTATTTATCCAGGTTATCAATACAAAGTGATTGATGCGCTGGTCACTAACTTCCACCTGCCGGAATCGACGTTGATTATGCTGGTTTCCGCATTTGCCGGTTATCAACACACCATGAATGCCTATAAGGCTGCGGTAGAACAAAAATATCGCTTTTTTAGCTACGGGGACGCGATGTTTATCACGTACAATCCGCAGGCTATTTCTGAGCTACCGTAATAAGGCTATCTCACTTGCCATTTTGCAGCCGGGCAGTGCTCGTCATCCTCACGTACTGCGTGTACGCTCCGGTGGCTGTGCGCTGGCCGACGACAAACTGGCTGCGCCGATAACGCCATTGTACGTGAGTTACTGTTTTTTTAAGCTATGGAGTGATTCCATGGTGAGTGTTTAATCATCAGACTGTTTCTCTGATGCAGGAGAAAAAATGAAATTTGAGTTAGATACCACCGATGGTCGCGCGCGTCGCGGTCGTCTGGTGTTTGATCGTGGCGTAGTGGAAACGCCTGCTTTTATGCCCGTTGGTACTTACGGTACGGTAAAAGGCATGACGCCGGAAGAAGTGGAAGCGACCGGCGCGCAAATCATTCTCGGTAATACTTTCCACCTGTGGCTGCGTCCAGGTCAGGAGATCATGAAGCTGCATGGCGATCTGCACGATTTTATGCAGTGGAAAGGGCCGATCCTCACCGATTCCGGCGGCTTCCAGGTCTTCAGCCTCGGCGATATTCGTAAGATTGCCGAGCAGGGCGTGCACTTCCGTAACCCGATCAACGGCGATCCGATTTTCCTCGATCCGGAAAAATCGATGGAGATCCAGTACGATCTCGGTTCCGATATCGTGATGATCTTTGATGAATGTACGCCGTACCCGGCAGACTGGGACTATGCTAAACGCTCGATGGAGATGTCGCTGCGTTGGGCGAAGCGTAGCCGCGACCGTTTTGATAGCCTTGGCAATAAGAATGCGCTTTTTGGCATCATTCAGGGCAGTGTTTACGAAGATTTACGCGATATCTCGGTGAAAGGTCTGGTAGAGATTGGCTTTGATGGCTACGCTGTCGGCGGTTTGGCTGTCGGTGAGCCGAAAGAAGATATGCACCGTATTCTGGAGCACGTCTGCCCGCAGATCCCGGCTGACAAACCGCGTTACCTGATGGGCGTGGGTAAACCGGAAGATCTGGTGGAAGGGGTGCGTCGCGGTATTGATATGTTTGACTGTGTCATGCCAACGCGAAATGCCCGTAATGGTCATCTGTTTGTGACCGACGGCGTGGTGAAGATTCGTAATGCAAAGCATAAAAGCGACACCAGCCCGCTTGACGCCGAGTGCGATTGCTACACCTGTCGCAATTATTCACGCGCTTACTTGCATCATCTTGACCGTTGCAACGAAATATTAGGCGCGCGTCTCAATACCATTCATAACTTGCGTTACTACCAGCGTTTGATGGCGGGTTTACGCAAGGCTATTGAAGAGGGTAAATTAGAGAGCTTCGTAACCGAGTTTTACCAACGTCAGGGGCGACCCGTTCCACCTTTGAACGTTGATTAATTTTAATAATGAGGGAATTTGAATGAGCTTTTTTATTTCTGATGCGGTAGCGGCAACAGGTGCTCCGGCGCAGGGCAGCCCGATGTCTCTGATTTTAATGCTGGTGGTGTTTGGTCTGATTTTCTATTTCATGATCCTGCGCCCGCAGCAGAAGCGCACCAAAGAGCACAAAAAGCTGATGGACTCCATTGCGAAAGGTGATGAAGTTCTGACGAATGGCGGTCTGGTCGGTCGAGTGACCAAAGTAGCGGAAGCCGGCTACATTGCCATCGCGCTGAATGACACCACGGAAGTGGTTATCAAACGTGACTTCGTAGCTGCCGTTCTGCCGAAAGGCACCATGAAGGCGCTGTAATATTTCGTTTTCCCAAAGGGAACTGCCGTGTTAAACCGTTATCCTTTGTGGAAGTACATCATGCTGGTCGTCGTGATTGTCGTCGGCCTGCTTTACGCACTTCCCAACCTGTATGGTGAGGATCCGGCTGTTCAAATCACTGGCGTGCGCGGCGTCGCCGCCAGTGAGCAAACGCTGATCCAGGTCCAGAAAACGTTACAAGAAGAAAAAATTCCCGCTAAGTCTGTGGCACTGGAAGAGGGCGCTATTCTTGCGCGCTTCGACACCACCGATACCCAGCTACGCGCCCGTGAAGCGCTGATGAGCGTGCTGGGGGATAAATATGTCGTGGCGCTTAACCTTGCGCCGGCTACGCCGCGCTGGTTGGCGGCTATTCACGCCGATCCGATGAAGCTCGGTCTTGACCTGCGCGGCGGCGTTCACTTCCTGATGGAAGTGGATATGGATACCGCGTTGGGTAAACTCCAGGAACAAAATATTGATAGCCTGCGCAGCGATCTGCGTGAAAAAGGCATTCCTTATACCACTGTTCGTAAAGAAGATAATTATGGGTTGAGCATCACGTTCCGTGACAGCAAAGCGCGTGATGAGGCGATCGCCTATCTGACGCCGCGTCATCGTGACCTGGTGATTTCCAGCCAGAGCGGCAATCAGCTTCGCGCGGTAATGACCGATGCGCGTCTGAGCGAAGCCCGCGAATACGCCGTTCAGCAGAACATTAATATTCTGCGTAACCGTGTTAACCAACTGGGTGTCGCGGAGCCTGTCGTACAACGTCAGGGCGCAGACCGTATTGTGGTTGAGCTGCCGGGTATCCAGGATACCGCTCGCGCGAAAGAAATTCTGGGCGCGACCGCAACGCTGGAATTCCGTCTGGTGAATACCAACGTTGACCAGGCCGCCGCCGCCGCCGGGCGCGTACCGGGTGATTCCGAAGTGAAACAGACCCGCGAAGGTCAGCCGGTTGTATTGTATAAACGCGTGATCCTCACCGGCGACCATATCACCGACTCTACGTCCAGCCAGGATGAGTATAACCAGCCGCAGGTTAACATCTCGCTGGATAGCGCAGGCGGCAATATCATGTCTAACTTCACTAAGGACAATATCGGCAAACCGATGGCGACCCTGTTTGTGGAGTATAAAGACAGCGGTAAGAAAGACGCTAACGGTCGCGCCGTACTGGTGAAACAGGAAGAGGTGATTAACATTGCCAACATCCAGTCTCGGCTGGGTAACAGCTTCCGTATTACCGGTATCAGCAACCCGAACGAAGCGCGCCAGCTCTCGTTGTTGCTGCGCGCGGGCGCCCTGATTGCCCCGATTCAGATCGTTGAAGAGCGCACCATTGGCCCGACCCTGGGTATGCAGAACATTAAGCAGGGCCTGGAAGCGTGTCTGGCCGGTCTGGTGGTTTCCATCCTGTTCATGATCTTCTTCTATAAGAAGTTTGGTCTGATTGCGACCAGCGCGTTAGTGGCTAACCTGGTGTTGATTGTCGGTATCATGTCGCTGTTGCCGGGGGCAACGCTCAGTATGCCGGGGATTGCAGGTATCGTGTTAACCCTTGCGGTCGCGGTCGACGCCAACGTTCTGATTAACGAACGTATCAAAGAAGAGTTGAGCAATGGACGCACGGTACAGCAGGCGATCAACGAAGGCTATGCCGGCGCGTTTAGTTCCATCTTCGATGCGAACATCACGACGTTGATTAAAGTCATCATCCTGTATGCTGTCGGTACCGGGGCGATAAAAGGGTTTGCGATTACGACCGGTATCGGTGTGGCGACATCGATGTTCACCGCGATTATTGGTACGCGTGCTATCGTAAACCTGCTATATGGCGGCAAGCGCGTCACTAAGCTGTCAATCTGAGGAGTGCGATGTGGCACAGGAATACACTGTTGAACAACTAAACCATGGCCGTAAAGTCTATGACTTTATGCGCTGGGACTACTGGGCATTCGGTATCTCCGGACTGTTGCTGATCGCGGCCATTGTCATTATGGGCGTGCGCGGGTTTAACTGGGGGCTGGATTTCACCGGTGGTACGGTGATTGAAATCACGCTGGAAAAACCGGCTGAAATGGACGTGATGCGCGAAGCGCTGCAAAAAGCGGGCTTTGAAGAGCCGCAGTTGCAGAACTTTGGCAGCAGCCACGACATTATGGTGCGTATGCCGCCAACCGAAGGTGAAACCGGCGGTCAGGTACTGGGCAGTAAAGTGGTGACTATCATTAATGAAGCCACTAACCAGAATGCGGCCGTGAAGCGTATTGAATTCGTGGGACCAAGCGTGGGCGCCGATCTGGCGCAAACTGGCGCTATGGCGCTGCTGGTAGCGTTGATCTCTATCCTTGTTTACGTCGGTTTCCGCTTTGAGTGGCGACTGGCGGCAGGGGTGGTCATCGCGCTGGCGCACGATGTAATCATTACGCTGGGGATACTGTCGCTTTTCCATATTGAGATTGACTTGACCATTGTGGCATCTCTGATGTCAGTGATCGGTTACTCGCTAAACGACAGTATCGTGGTCTCTGACCGTATTCGTGAGAACTTCCGTAAAATTCGTCGCGGGACGCCTTATGAAATCTTTAACGTGTCGCTGACCCAGACGCTACACCGTACGTTGATTACCTCCGGTACGACGTTAGTGGTGATTCTGATGCTGTACCTCTTCGGCGGTCCGGTACTGGAAGGCTTCTCACTGACGATGCTGATCGGTGTTTCTATCGGTACGGCATCATCTATCTATGTCGCATCGGCGCTGGCGCTGAAACTCGGTATGAAGCGCGAGCATATGTTGCAGCAGAAAGTCGAGAAAGAAGGGGCGGATCAGCCGTCTATTCTGCCATAAGCTGGCGTTAACATGACTGAAAAAAGCCGCAACATCGCAGGGTGCTGCGGCTTTTTATTATCCAGAATAAACTTGATTGCATGAGGAGCTATCATGGCTATCATCCCGAAAAACTATACCCGCCTGGAAAGCGGCTATCGCGAAAAGGCGCTGAAATTGTTTCCGTGGGTATGCGGACGTTGTTCCCGTGAGTTTGTATATTCAAATCTGCGTGAATTAACGGTGCATCATATCGATCACGACCATACCAATAATCCGGAAGACGGCAGCAACTGGGAGCTGCTGTGCCTCTATTGCCACGATCATGAACATTCCAAATATACCGAAGCCGATCAGTACGGTTCGACGGTCATTGCCGGGGAGGACGCGCAAAAAGATGTCGGCGAGGCGACCTATAACCCGTTTGCCGATCTGAAAGCGATGATGAATAAGAAGAAGTGAGAACAAAGGTGCCGGAGCGCGGTCTGCCCGGCATGTTATGGTTAATACGCCGGAGATTCCCGGCGTATTACGCGAATCAGAAGTTGTAACCCACGACCAGGTAGCCGCCCCAGCCGGTAGATTTCGCACTGAAATCGCCGTCGCCCCAGTTCAGATTTGCGCCATTCTGCCACTGTCCGCCGTTATGGAAGTAACGCGCAACGACCGAGTAGTGCCAGTGATCGTAGTTCAGCGCCAGGATATGGCTGGATGCGATCGAGTTGCTGGTACGGTTCGGATCGTCGCCTAAATCAGATCCCCAGTCAAAGTTGGTAAAGCCGATATAGCTCAGTTTACCGCCCCACAGATCGGTGATGGGGACGAAGTATTTCACTTTGAAACGGTAGCCGTCCCATTCGTTTTCATTGGAAGCGCCGTAGTTTTGCCACTGATATTTCGCATACACGTTCAGCGACAGGCCCATCGGCAGACCGGTGTCGATATCGGTCCCCAGACCCATATACCACGTGCTCTGGCGGCTGGCTTTGTTATCGCCCATATCGTAGATGTAGTTGTTGGCGAAATACCACTCTTTAAACGGGCCGAAGCCCAGGTTGACGCCGGTCAGTTTATCAATCGAGAAACGCGGTTCGATTTCCATAAACATTGGAGAACCGTCAGACCAGACGCCTTTATCGTTGCCGTTACCCCAGTCGAAGGTTTTAGGAATATCGATGTAGCCATAGAAATCAAACCAGTCTTTTTTGGCAAAAGCTTCATATTCCAGATAGACATCGTTGTTCAGTTTCGGCGAGAAGCGGGTATGGTAGCTGCCTACTACGTTTACGCTTTGATGCCACCAGTCGGAAAGATACTGCGGCTGATCGTTTTCTGCTGCGTTAACAGTAAAAGATGAGGTGAGCGCCAGCGCTGCGCTGACGGCGAGTAAAGTTTTTTTCATATGTATGCCACTGTTTGAAATCCCTTGCGGGAGTGAAAAAAACGCAATTTGCGTTTCTAAATATTTCTTGTTTCTGCGGAGCCTATTATAAAAATCATTGTTCACAAAAATATGTCTTGTTTCACATATCTATCATTTACGTAATCGATTGCGTTCACGTTTGTGCATTTTAGGCGCGGCGATTATACAGTCTTTCATGAATATTGCCAATCCGTGCTATAAATGACGAAAATGTCAGGAGGACAACAAACGTCGCGCAGGGGATGTTGCGGAGCACACAAAACGCGCCGCCAGAACGTTTATTGATTAACAGGCTGGATGTCGTGGATGCGAATAAAACCTAACCGCTCCGGCGTAATGCCCTTCAACTGTAACGGAATGTTGACATCACTGGGCGCCAGCAAACTGGCCGACGCATTGACCAGAAGGCTCTGCGCATTCACCTCCTGATAGTTCTCTGTCGTGCCCTGAATTTGCCCATACTCTACGGTAGCGCTGAATGCTGGCAGCGGATCGCGGGACTCGCCCTGAATTTGTAACGTGGCGTGGGTGCCGTCAGCGACAGGCGTAATACTCAGTAACATCATACGTAGCGTACCGATCTGACTCTCCAGACGGGCAGGCGTATTTGCGCCAGGCAACAGATAGACGCCGCGAGTTGAATCCGCATTCAGCTTATTTTGTTGGGTAATCTTTACCGTTTCCTGATTCAGTTGGTTCATCTCTTTATTCAAAGTACTAATATTTTGATGCATCTGGCGAACGTCGCTCTGCGGCGCGCAGGCGGTCAAGCTCAAGAGACTTCCCACCAGGAGAATTCTTAGGTAACGTCTTGTCATGTCGATCATTTCCTTCATGGTCCGATAGCGTAATGGTAGTTTGCTCTATGAACAAAGGCACCGATCCTTTGTCTCAAAAGCGCTCTGCCTTTGTTGTCGCGCCAGTTCAGGGTAAAATAACCTTTTCTAAACTACCTGGTCAGGACGCCGTATGCATTGCCCATTTTGTTTCGCCGTAGATACCAAAGTCATTGATTCTCGTCTTGTAGGCGAGGGCTCATCCGTACGCCGCCGTCGGCAGTGCCTGGTTTGTAATGAACGCTTTACAACATTTGAAGTGGCTGAACTGGTCATGCCGCGCGTGATAAAAAGCAACGATGTGCGCGAACCCTTTAATGAGGATAAGCTGCGCAGCGGTATGTTGAGAGCACTGGAAAAAAGGCCCGTCAGCGCGGATGATGTTGAAATGGCGTTGAACCATATTAAGTCACAATTACGCGCCACCGGGGAGCGTGAAATTCCCAGTAAGATGATTGGCAATCTGGTCATGGAGCAACTGAAAAAACTCGATAAAGTCGCGTATATTCGTTTTGCCTCCGTCTATCGCAGTTTCGAAGATATCAAAGACTTTGGCGAAGAGATTGCTCGCCTACAGGACTAAGCCATGCAGGATGAGTTTTACATGGCGCGAGCGCTAAAACTGGCGCAGCGTGGACGTTTCACCACTCACCCGAACCCGAATGTCGGCTGCGTCATTGTTAACAATGGCGACATCGTCGGCGAAGGTTATCACCAGCGCGCCGGAGAGCCGCACGCCGAGGTACATGCGTTGCGGATGGCGGGCGCAAAAGCCAAAGGCGCAACCGCCTATGTCACGCTTGAACCCTGTAGCCATCACGGGCGAACGCCGCCATGCTGTGATGCGCTGATTGCGGCCGGCGTCGCGCGCGTTGTCGCCGCGATGCAGGACCCGAATCCACAGGTCGCCGGACGCGGGCTGTATCGTTTGCAGCAGGCGGGTATTGCGGTAAGCCACGGGTTAATGATGAGTGAAGCGGAGGCGCTCAATAAAGGCTTCCTCAAGCGGATGCGTACCGGGTTCCCTTATCTTCAGCTTAAACTGGGCGCCTCCGTGGACGGACGGACGGCGATGGCCAGCGGCGAAAGCCAGTGGATCACCTCGCCGCAGGCCCGGCGCGACGTTCAGCGCTTGCGTGCGCAAAGTCACGCTATTTTAACCAGTAGCGCGACGGTACTGGCTGACGATCCGGCCTTGACAGTGCGTTGGGCGGAATTAGATGCGTCTACGCAGGCTTTTTACCCGCAGGAAAATCTGCGCCAGCCGGTGCGAATTGTTATCGACAGCCAAAATCGGGTAACGCCTGCGCATCGTATTGTGCAGCAGCCGGGCGAAACGTGGATTGCGCGTACCCAGGAAGATAGCCGCGCGTGGCCCGATTCAGTTCGTACTATCAGCGTGCCGGCGCACAACGGACATTTGGATCTGGTTGTGCTGATGATGCAATTAGGCAGGCAGCAGATTAATAGTATCTGGGTTGAAGCCGGACCGGGACTGGCGGGCGCGTTGCTGCAAGCCGGGCTGGTGGATGAACTGATTGTCTATGTTGCGCCTAAATTGTTGGGAACTCAGGCGCGGGGATTATGCGAATTGCCGGGGCTTGAGAAGCTCGCCGACGCGCCGCAATTTACCTTCAGCGAAATACGTCATGTCGGCCCGGATGTTTGCCTGCATATGGTGAGCGCATGAGTTCTCCCGTCGAAAGGGGAGCAGCGCTCAAATTATTATGATAAAATCCGCCCCCCTGCGGGGCCAAATGAACCCTGGAAGAGAGAATATGAACATTATTAAAGCTAACGTTGCCGCTCCTGACGCTCGCGTCGTCATCACTATTGCGCGTTTCAATCAGTTTATCAACGACAGCCTGCTGGATGGCGCTGTTGATGCCCTGACGCGTATTGGCCAGGTAAAAGATGATAATATTACCGTAGTGTGGGTGCCAGGCGCTTATGAACTGCCGCTGGCGGCCGATGCGCTGGCGAAAAGCGGTAACTATGACGCCGTGATTGCGCTGGGAACCGTGATTCGCGGAGGGACGGCGCACTTTGAATATGTGGCAGGCGGCGCCAGCAATGGCCTGGCAAGCGTTGCCCAGGACAGCGGCGTGCCGGTAGCCTTTGGTGTTCTGACCACCGAGAGTATTGAACAAGCCATCGAACGTGCTGGTACAAAAGCCGGTAATAAAGGCGCAGAAGCTGCGCTGACCGCGCTTGAAATGATTAATGTATTGAAAGCCATTAAGGCCTGATTTTTGTAAGGGGAATTCCGTGAAACCTGCTGCTCGTCGCCGCGCCCGTGAGTGTGCCGTCCAGGCGCTTTACTCCTGGCAGTTGTCCCAGAACGACATCGCTGATGTTGAATACCAGTTCCTGGCGGAACAGGACGTAAAAGACGTCGACGTTCTCTATTTCCGTGAACTGCTGTCCGGGGTGGCGACTAACAGCGCGTACCTGGATGGTTTAATGAAACCGTATCTGTCCCGCCTGCTTGAAGAGCTGGGACAGGTTGAAAAAGCCGTGTTGCGTATTGCGTTGTTTGAGCTGTCAAAACGCAGCGATGTGCCTTATAAAGTGGCCATCAACGAAGCGATTGAACTGGCGAAAACCTTTGGCGCTGAAGACAGCCACAAATTCGTCAATGGCGTACTGGATAAAGCAGCTCCTGTGATTCGTCCCAACAAAAAGTGATTCACAGGCCGGAAAGATCGCGGGCAATCGATACCCGCCGTCTCCGGCCTTTTCTTTTTTTCTGCTGAGGCATAACGTATGGCATGTGGCGAGTTTTCCCTGATTGCCCGTTATTTTGACCGTGTAAGAAGCTCTCGTCTTGATGTTGAAACCGGTATTGGTGACGATTGCGCGCTCCTGAATATTCCTGAAAAGCAGACGCTGGCGATCAGTACCGATACGCTGGTGGCGGGTAACCACTTCCTCCCTGATATCGATCCTGCCGATCTGGCTTATAAAGCGTTGGCGGTGAATTTAAGCGATCTGGCCGCGATGGGGGCCGACCCGGCGTGGTTAACGCTGGCGTTAACGTTGCCGGAAGTGGATGAACCGTGGCTGGAAGCCTTTAGCGACAGTCTGTTTGAGTTATTGAATTACTATGATATGCAACTCATCGGCGGCGACACCACGCGTGGACCGCTGTCGATGACGCTGGGTATCCACGGTTATATCCCGGCAGGGCGCGCGCTCAAGCGATCTGGCGCGAAGCCAGGCGACTGGATTTATATCACTGGTACGCCGGGCGACAGCGCTGCCGGGCTGGCGGTTTTGCAAAACCGACTCCTCGTCGCGGAGGAGACAGACGCTCGCTATTTTATTAAACGGCATTTACGCCCGACGCCGCGTATTTTACACGGCCAGGCGCTGCGTGATATCGCCAGCGCGGCGATCGATCTTTCTGACGGTCTGATTTCCGATCTGGGGCATATCGTCAAGGCCAGCGGCTGTGGGGCAAGGGTGGATGTTGATGCGCTGCCCAAATCCGACGCGATGATGCGTCATGTTGATGCCGGGCAGGCGCAGCGCTGGGCGCTTTCCGGCGGCGAGGACTACGAGCTGTGCTTTACGGTGCCGGAGCTGAATCGCGGTGCGCTGGATGTCGCCATCGGTCAACTGGGCGTTCCCTTTACCTGCGTTGGCCAAATGAGCGCGGATGTTGAAGGGCTGAATTTTGTACGTGACGGAATGCCTGTCACCTTCGACTGGAAAGGATATGACCATTTTGCCGCGCCATAAAGATGTTGCGAAAAGCCGCCTGAATTTGCGCAATCCGTGGCATCTGCTCGCTACTGGCTTTGGCAGCGGGCTGAGCCCCGTGGTACCGGGCACGATGGGCTCGCTGGCGGCGATCCCCTTTTGGTATCTGATGACGTTTCTGCCGTGGCAGCTTTATTCGCTGGTCGTGATGTTTGGGATCTGCATCGGCGTTTATCTTTGCCATCAGACGGCGAAAGATATGGGCGTACACGACCACGGCAGTATAGTCTGGGATGAATTTATCGGTATGTGGATAACGCTGATGGCGTTGCCGACGACTGACTGGCAGTGGGTGGCTGCCGGGTTCGTTATCTTTCGCATTTTGGATATGTGGAAACCCTGGCCGATCCGTTGGTTTGATCGCAACGTGCACGGCGGCATGGGGATTATGATCGATGACATCGTCGCCGGCGTGATCTCCGCCGGAATACTGTATTTTATCGGTCATCACTGGCCGATCGGGGGCATTTAACGCGATCTGCCGGATGGTGGCGTCATGCTTTATCCGGCCTGCCGATGTGCGTGTACAGAGCGTAGCGCCATCGGATACCCCCTTTATTTAAATCCGGCCACCGGATGCTGTTTATACGGCGTTTCGAGTTCGGCAATCTGCTCCGGTTTGAGCGTTAAATCAACGGCATTCAGCAATTCATCTAACTGTTCTTCACGCGAAGCGCCGATAATCGGCGCGGCGACGCCTCGTTTGCTGAGCAGCCAGGCCAGTGCGACCTGCGCTCGCGTTGCGCCAAGCGCCTCGCTGACGCCAGCCAGCCGTTCCGCTATTTGCGCATCATTTTTATCGCGTTCATCGTATAAATTTTTGCCCACGTCATCCGAGACCAGCCGGGCCGTGGTTTCTCCCCAGGGGCGAGTTAAGCGCCCGCGTGCCAGCGGACTCCACGGAATCACGGCGACGCCTTCCTGCCAGCACAGCGGCAGCATCTCACGCTCTTCCTCGCGGTATATCAGGTTATAGTGATCCTGCATGGTGACAAACGGCGCCCAGCCGTGTTGTTTTTGTAGCGCCAGCGCTTGAGCAAATTGTGAGGCGTGCATTGAGGAAGCGCCGATATAGCGGGCTTTACCTGCCTTCACCACGTCGTTTAGCGCTTCCAGAGTTTCTTCTATCGGCGTGTTGTAATCCCAGCGGTGGATTTGCAGGATATCGACATATTCCATTCCCAGACGGGCGAGGCTATCATCAATAGAGCGCAGGATTTGCGCGCGGGACAATTCTTCCGGCAGATCGCCGACGCGATGGAAGACTTTCGTCGCCACCACCACCTCGTCGCGACGAGCAAAATCACGTAACGCACGCCCTACAATCTCTTCGCTGCTGCCGTCGGAGTAGCTGTTGGCGGTATCAAAAAAGTTAATACCGCCCTCAAGGGCGCGCTTGATGATGGGACGGCTGCTCTCTTCGGGAAGCGTCCAGGCGTGATCGCCGCGACCCGGCTCGCCGAAGGTCATACAGCCCAGACAAAGGCGGGAAACCTGAAGATCTGTATTTCCTAACGTGTTGTATTGCATGACTCCGCTCCTGTTATATCTGTCACTCTTCAAGCATAGCAGGAGCAAAGAGGGGATTATGCCAGCCAGGCCTTGATTTTGGCTTCAATGCCTGCGGCGTCGAGCCCCAGTTCCGCGCGAGCTTCTTCCTGCGTTCCTTGCGGGATAAAGAAATCCGGAAGACCGATATTCAGCACAGGTACAGGTTTACGATGGGCCATTAGCACTTCGTTTACGCCGCTGCCAGCGCCGCCTATAATGGCGTTTTCTTCCAGGGTTACCAGAGCTTCATGCTGCGCGGCCATCTCTACAATTAACGTTTCGTCCAGCGGTTTTACAAAGCGCATGTCGACCAGCGTGGCGTTCAGCGCTTCGGCGACTTTCGCCGCCTCAGGCATTAACGTGCCAAAGTTCAGTATCGCCAGTTTTTCGCCATGACGCTTCACAAGGCCTTTACCAATAGGCAGTTTTTCCTGCGGGGTTAGCGCCACGCCCTGCGCATTACCGCGTGGATAACGTACTGCCGTCGGGCCGTCGTTATAGTGATACCCGGTAAATAACATCTGGCGACATTCGTTCTCGTCGCTTGGCGTCATGATCACCATATCCGGGATGCAGCGCAGATAGGAGAGATCGAACGCGCCCTGGTGCGTTTGACCATCCGCGCCAACGATACCGGCGCGATCGATGGCGAACATGACCGGCAGTTTCTGAATAGCGACATCATGAATGACCTGGTCGTAGGCGCGTTGCAGGAAAGTAGAGTAGATCGCCACGACGGGCTTATAGCCGCCAATCGCCAGACCTGCGGCGAAGGTGACGGCATGCTGCTCGGCGATGGCGACGTCAAAATAGCGATCCGGGAATTTACGTGAAAATTCCACCATGCCGGAACCTTCGCGCATTGCCGGAGTGATCGCCATCAGCTTGCTGTCTTTGGCGGCAGTTTCACACAGCCAGTCACCGAAGATTTTTGAATAACCTGGCAGACCGCCGCTGCTTTTCGGCAAACATCCGCTGGAAGGATCAAATTTAGGCACCGCATGAAAAGTGATCGGATCTTTTTCCGCGGGTTCATAGCCGCGGCCTTTTTTGGTCATGATATGCAGGAACTGCGGGCCTTTCAGGTCGCGCATGTTCTTCAATGTGCTGATAAGCCCCATCACATCGTGACCATCGACCGGCCCGATGTAGTTAAAGCCCAGCTCTTCGAACAATGTTCCTGGCACAACCATGCCTTTAATATGTTCTTCGGTACGCTTGAGCAGTTCTTTAATTGGCGGTACGCCGGAGAAGACCTTTTTTCCGCCTTCGCGCAGAGAAGAGTAAAGCTTACCGGAAAGTAGCTGCGCCAGATGGTTGTTGAGCGCGCCGACGTTTTCCGAAATCGACATTTCATTGTCGTTCAGAATGACCAGCATGTCGGGCCGGATATCGCCTGCATGATTCATCGCTTCAAACGCCATACCGGCGGTGATTGCGCCGTCGCCAATCACACAGACGGTGCGGCGATCTTTGCCCTCTTTCTCCGCCGCCACGGCAATGCCGATCCCGGCGCTGATGGAGGTGGAGGAATGCCCGACGCTCAGCACGTCGTATTCGCTTTCGCCGCGCCACGGGAACGGGTGCAGGCCGCCTTTCTGGCGAATAGTGCCGATTTTGTCGCGACGGCCAGTAAGGATTTTATGCGGATAAGCCTGGTGACCGACATCCCAGATTAGCTGGTCAAACGGGGTGTTGTAGACATAATGCAGCGCCACGGTAAGTTCCACCGTGCCCAGTCCGGAAGCGAAGTGCCCGCTGGAGCGGCTTACGCTGTCGAGTAAGTAGCGGCGTAGCTCGTCGCAGAGTTTCGGCAGACTCTCTTTCGGTAACAGTCGTAACTCCTGGGTGGAGTCGACCAATGCCAGGGTAGGGTATTTGGCTATATCAAAACTCATCGCAAGCTCATTGGATATGGGGTTTATTTATCACGCTGGATTATGTAGTTCGCTAGCGCTTCCAGTGCCGAGGTGTCCAGTGATTGCGCGGCCAGCTGATGTAACGACTGACGGGCGTCCTCTATCAGATCCCGGGCTTTATTCCGGGCTTGCTCAAGACCCAGAAGTGCAGGATAGGTACTTTTGCCAAGCTGCTGGTCTGCGCCCTGACGTTTACCTAACGTTGCAGTATCGCCCACCACATCCAGAATGTCATCCTGAACCTGGAAGGCAAGGCCGATACTCTCTGCATAGCGGTCAAGTATCGGCAGAGTATTCCGTCCTTTATCGCCCGCGCTCAACGCGCCAAGTCGAACAGCGGCGCGAATGAGCGCGCCAGTCTTATGGCGATGAATACGTTCCAGCGCGTCCAGAGTTATCCGCTGGCCTTCAGCCGCCAGATCCAATGCCTGACCGCCGCACATTCCGGCGATACCGCTGGCGTTCGCCAGTTCGGCGATCATCGCGATACGATCGCGATCGGCGACTTCCGGCATCGGCGCGTCGCTGATAATGGCAAACGCCAGCGTTTGCAGCGCGTCTCCCGCCAGGATCGCATTGGCTTCGCCAAATTTAATATGACAAGTCGGCAGGCCGCGACGCAAGTCGTCATCGTCCATCGCCGGCAGGTCGTCATGGATCAGCGAATAGGCATGAATGCATTCGACCGCCGCAGCTGGCGCATCCAGCGTTGCCGCACTGACGCCAAACATCTGACCGGTGGCGTAAACCAGAAACGGCCGCAGGCGTTTACCGCCTAATAATGCGCCATACTGCATGGCTTCGACCACGGGAGTGTTCTGAAAGGGCAGTGGCGCGATAAAACGGCTCAGCGCCTGATTCGCTTGCGCTACGCAAGCCTGTAGCTGCTGCGTAAAGTCCATTTACTCATTATCCGCGATAAAAGGCTCAGGTGAAGCCTCTTCATTATCAGACAGCAAAATTTGCACGCGCTGTTCCGCCTGCTGCAGTTTTGCCTGCCCCTGACGCGCCAGTTGTACGCCGCGCTCAAATTCATTCAGCGCGTCTTCCAGTGGCAAATCGCCGCTTTCCAGGCGGGTAACAATATGTTCCAGCTCGCTCAGCGCAGTTTCAAAGCTGGCGGGCGCCTCATTTTTCTTCGGCATGATGACTGTTTGACTCTCTGTAATGGCAGCACAAGTCTATGGTAACGGACTCACACTGATAAGCAAATAACGCGCAATGGTAAGGGGAAATGCGCAAGATGTCCGTGATAGTGATATACTTCCGCGCCTGGATGCAGCCGTAGGTATGGGCTGCTGTACTATTTCTCCACGACAAGCCTTAGATAGCTTGCTAAAGAACCATTGCCGCCATGAAGTTTATCATTAAATTGTTCCCGGAAATCACTATCAAAAGCCAATCTGTGCGTTTGCGCTTTATAAAAATGTTAACCGGGAACATCCGTAACGTTTTAAAGCACTACGATGAGACCCTCGCGGTTGTCCGTCACTGGGATAACATTGAAGTTCGCGCCAAAGATGAAAACCAGCGTCTGGCGATTCGCGACGCGCTGACCCGCATTCCGGGGATTCACCATATTCTTGAAGTCGACGATGCGCCATTCACCGATATGCACGACATATTCGAGAAAGCGTTGGCGCAGTACCGCGAGCAGCTTGAAGGCAAAACCTTCTGCGTGCGCGTAAAACGTCGCGGTAAGCATGAGTTTAGCTCCATTGAGGTGGAGCGCTATGTTGGCGGCGGATTAAATCAGCATATTGAATCGGCGCGCGTGAAGCTCACTAACCCGGATGTGACGGTGCATCTGGAAGTGGAAGATGATCGCCTGCTGCTGATCAAAGGGCGTTATGAAGGTATTGGCGGTTTCCCGATTGGCACCCAGGAAGATGTGCTGTCGCTGATCTCCGGCGGTTTTGACTCCGGCGTCTCCAGCTATATGCTGATGCGTCGCGGCTGCCGCGTACACTACTGCTTCTTTAACCTTGGCGGCGCGGCGCATGAAATCGGTGTTCGTCAGGTGGCGCATTACCTGTGGAACCGCTTTGGCAGCTCCCATCGTGTGCGTTTTGTGGCGATTAATTTCGAACCGGTGGTCGGCGAGATTCTGGAGAAAGTTGACGACGGCCAGATGGGCGTGGTTCTCAAACGCATGATGGTACGCGCGGCGTCGAAAGTGGCGGAACGTTACGGCGTACAGGCGCTGGTGACCGGCGAAGCGTTGGGCCAGGTGTCCAGCCAGACGCTAACCAACTTGCGCTTGATCGATAACGTGTCTGACACGCTGATCCTGCGCCCGCTGATCGCTTACGATAAAGAGCACATTATCAACCTGGCGCGTCAGATTGGTACGGAGGATTTTGCCCGTACGATGCCGGAATACTGTGGCGTGATTTCAAAAAGTCCGACGGTGAAAGCCATTAAAGCGAAAATTGAAGCCGAAGAAGAAAATTTCGACTTCAGTATTCTCGATAAGGTGGTAGAAGAAGCGAACAACGTCGATATTCGTGAAATCGCCCAGCAGACTCAGCAGGAGGTCGTAGAGGTAGAAACCGTTAGCGGTTTTGGCGCTAACGATGTGATTCTGGATATCCGTTCTATCGATGAGCAGGATGACAAGCCGCTGAAAGTGGAAGGAGTAGACGTCGTTTCTCTGCCGTTCTACAAGCTGAGCACTAAATTTGGCGACCTCGATCAGAACAAAACCTGGCTGCTGTGGTGCGAACGCGGCGTAATGAGTCGCCTGCAAGCGCTCTATCTGCGCGAGCAGGGGTTTGCCAATGTGAAGGTCTATCGTCCATAACTCTTTTGCCGGATAGGCGCAGCGCCATCCGGCAATTCATTTATTCGTAATAATTATAAATCCCCGCCGCCATCACCAGTTGCGAAGCCACTTCATGCGCTTTTTCACGACCAACCAACAGATCGATGATTTTCAAGCCAAAATCGATAGCGGTACCCGGTCCCTGGCTGGTTAATAATTTTACCCGCGCATCCCATACCACACGCTTATCCTGCCACTGTTCGGCGGGAATCTTATCTTTTAGCGCCGGAAAACCGGTCATATTGCCGATAGGGAAGATATCGTGCGGCACGAGCACCGTCGCGGCTGCGGCGCAAATGGCTGCGACAATGCGCCCGGAGCGGTGAAACTGTTTTACGGTTTCGACCAGCAGCGGGCTGTCGCGAAAGCACTCGGCGCCTTTAATTCCGCCGGGCAACACGATGATGTCATAATCGCCGTCGGCAACCTCAACTAACGGCGCATCCGCCAGCAACTTCACGCCGCGCGAGCAGACAATAGTCAGGCTGCTATCGCTGGCGACGCTGGCGGTGGTGACGTGGATTCCGCCGCGAACCAGCAGATCGATAGTGGTGACCGCTTCGGTCTCTTCACTACCAGGGGCGAGGCATACCAGTGCCTGAGCGCTCATACTCACTCTCCTTTCGCTTTACCATTTCAAACAGGCGGCTATTTTCCGGAACGGCGAGACCGTGCACGCGGGCGCGCTTGAGTAAATAACCGGTGATGTAGTCAATTTCGGTATGGCGCATGGCGCGCACGTCCTGCAACATGGATGAGATGTTTTCTGCCGTACTGTCAATCACTTGCTCAACATAATAGCGTAAATCGTCTGCCGATGTGTGGTAGCCTTCACGTTCAATCACGGCGGCAACCTCTTCGCAAATCGCGTTGATTTCATCAGGATGATGGCGCAGCTCGCCGTTCGGGCAGTTCCAAAGCGCGGTGAGCGGGTTGATAACACAGTTGACTGCCAGTTTGCGCCACATCTCTGCGCGGATATTGTTATGCCAGGCGACATCGGGCAGTACCCCCTGCAGGATATCGGCGAGGTAACTGTAATCGCCGTCTTGCTCGCGCGCCGGGCCAATATGCGTAGTACCGTGGGCGACATGAATAATAATATTACCGTCGCGGCGCGCAGCATGAGTGATAGTCCCCATCAACATCGGCTGCTGGATATTTTGCAATTCTTCTATGGTTCCCATTCCATTATGAATGAGCAGGATAGGCGACGTCACCGGTAGGGTTGACGCCAGGGTTCGTACTGCGTCGGAAACCTGCCACGCTTTCAGTGTGACTAACAACAGTTCGCTCTTTGCCAAAAAATCCGGATCGTTTGCCGTCAGTGATTCGTTGAAAAAGGAACCATCGGTGTCGATCAGATTTACGCTGCAATAAGGTTGTGGCACCCGTAGCCAGCCCTGTACGTCATGTCCGTGTTTGCACAGAGCCGAAAGCCAAAGTTGTCCTAAGGCTCCGCATCCCAGTACAGTAATTTTCATTGTTCCTCCTCACCTGCAACAGCGCCAGGTGTTATGGCGCTAATTATAGCGTCATCAGCTAAGCTTCTCGTTAAGCCTCGTTGCAGGTATTATGCAACGCAACGAAAATGAAGGGAGAAGAAAAGATGCCATCTTTCGATATTGTTTCTGAGGTTGATCTGCAGGAAGCGCGTAACGGCGTGGATAACGCGGTCCGCGAGGTTGAATCTCGTTTTGACTTTCGTGGCGTGGAGGCGACTATTGAACTGAACGATGCCAATAAAACCATCAAGGTGCTGAGCGAGTCCGATTTCCAGGTCAATCAGTTGCTCGACATTCTGCGCGCCAAGCTGCTTAAACGCGGCATTGAAGGCGCTTCGCTGGATGTACCGGACGAGTTCGTGCATAGCGGTAAAACCTGGTATGTGGAAGCGAAGCTAAAGCAGGGCATTGAAAGCGCCGTGCAGAAGAAAATCGTCAAGCTGATTAAAGACAGCAAACTGAAGGTACAGGCGCAAATTCAGGGGGAAGAGATTCGCGTGACGGGCAAATCACGTGACGATCTGCAATCGGTAATGGCGCTGGTACGCGGCGGCGATTTGGGCCAGCCGTTCCAGTTCAAAAACTTCCGCGATTAAGTGGCTATGCCGGATAAGGCCTCATCGCCATCCGGCAATGCTGCATTCATCCTTTGCTGATAAGCTGTTCAACTTCAACGCGATTGGTCACTTTGCTGTCAATTTTGACGTAAGCAGAAT
Source organism: Salmonella enterica subsp. houtenae serovar Houten (assembly GCA_900478215.1). Classification (NCBI taxonomy): domain Bacteria; kingdom Pseudomonadati; phylum Pseudomonadota; class Gammaproteobacteria; order Enterobacterales; family Enterobacteriaceae; genus Salmonella; species Salmonella enterica. Next base: position 3,418,426 of record LS483478.1, on the reverse strand, counting down.
GCTCTTCCGCCACGATCAGCGCTTCGCTTACGCCTTTCATTGCCAATAGCCGCTGTTTTAGCCTGTCATCAGCAACGATATCCGCTGGAATTTCCACGCGCAGGCTGCTGACATAGGGCGGCTCTTTCATGGTACTTGCCACCGCCAGCCATGCCATCGCCAGTACGGCCCCGGCAAGGAAAACGGTTTGCCCATCAAATGCGCCGTCTATCCAGCCGCCCAGCGAGCCGCCAAGCGCCACGCCAAGAAACTGACTGGTAGAATAGACGCCCATCGCCGTTCCTTTATACCCCGCGGGCGACTCTTTGCTAATAAGAGAAGGCAGCAACGCCTCCATTAAATTAAAGGCGAGGAAAAAGAGTTGTACGCCAATCACCAGCTCCCAGAAATGCTGGCCCGCTCCCCACAACACGATTTCTGCGACGATAATGAGCCCCACGCAGAACAGGAATACTTGCTTCATCCGCCGTTTGACTTCAGCATAGATGATAAAAGGCACGACGGCGGCAAAGGCGATCACCATGGTTGCCAGATAGACCTTCCAGTGTTCGGCGGCAGGGAAACCGGCATCGGCAAGCTGGCCGGGCAGGGCGACAAAGGTGGACATTAATAAAATATGCAGACACATGATGCCGAGATTGAGTTTGAGCAGCCTCGGCTCCGCCAGCACTTTACTGAAGCTGCCTTTGACCATCCCGGATTCGCGATTCAGTACATGGTTGGTACTGTTGGGAACCACCCAGATCGTCAGAATAATGCCCAGGGTGGCGAGGGCGGCGATCATCCAGAACAACGCGTTCAATCCCAGACTATGGGTAACGATCGGTCCTAATACCATCGCAATCGCGAAGGTGATACCAAAGCTGACGCCGATAAACGCCATCGCTTTGGTGCGGTTTTGCTCGCGGGTGAGGTCAGACAGTAGCGCCATAACCGCGGCGGCAATAGCGCCGGACCCCTGTAGCGCTCGCCCTAATATAATGCCCCAGATTGAGTGGGAGAGAGCGGCAATGACGCTGCCCGCGACAAATACCGCCAGTCCGCCGACAATCAGCGGCTTACGACCAATGCGGTCAGAAAGCAGCCCAAAGGGAATTTGAAAGATAGCCTGCGCCAGCCCGTAAATGCCGATCGCAATGCCGATTAATGCTTCGCTGGCACCCTGTAGCGCCATACCGTATGTGGTCAGTACTGGTAGAACCATAAACATACCCAGCATACGCAGCGAAAATACCGTCCCTAAACCCCAGGTGGCGCGTAGCTCGCCCGGCGTCATTTTGTAATCGTTCATTGCCACCTCAATATATAAGCCGGGAGTAGTGTAGTGCGGAGAGCGGACAGGGTAAATAGAGGGTTAATTAACAAATATTACATTATTGACTCATTTGCATGGTAAAGAGACATAAGTTGATTACGCATTGTCGGCGAACCCTGGCAGGGAGAAATGCTACTCAGGTACTGTTACCTGGCGCAGGTGATGGGGGACAGGCGTCAGTAATGGTGAGTTGGCTCTAAATTATATTCTGCAGTAGGAATGTAAATAGATAAGTGATTATAGCAATATTGAGGACACCTTCACCCAGTCGGGGCGAAGGTGGCTATTTATGATACCAATAGGGTACAGCTATTATGCCAGTTGCATGAGGCGTAGATTTTTTAGCGTCTGGTAATCAGTTGATTGGTTAGGGTACAGGATTTCAATATCCAGTTCGATATTCTTTTCTGGTGAGATAACATGGCCCGGTTCGCTATCCAGATACACGTTACCATTAACCGATTTCTCTGTGTTAAGTTCAACCCAGCTACTTTCGCTTTCCAGCCACTTAAGATAAACCTCTGCACCATCAGGAAGTACAAATGATAATTCCCACTTATCAACTTCAGTTTCAGCAGAGCTGAGAATCAATTTATAGCTATAAATATATTTTGTGCTGGGCCATGTATCTTGCCAGTCACCGGCAAAACTTTGTGTCACATGCAACGGACTAGCTTCGTTTACGGTTACGACAGTTTGCGTCATATTATTCCCATTATTCACGATGCCGAATGGCATTGTAAGCTGACAGGTTAAGGTCGCTGAGCCCTGGCCTGTGCCCAGCAAAGGAATACGCACGTTAGCTGTTTCATTTCCGGCGATACTGGTGGTCTGGGTAGCCGTTTCGACAGAAAAAACGGCTGAATTACCGGAGCTGGCAGTAATCGTTACGTTGTCTACGGACTCACTATTATTGTTGTGAATTTGCAGTAACGCTGAATATTCTTCCTCTTCCTCCAGAACAATGTCACTCTCAATACTCATGGTTAAATCAACGGTTTCAATACCGGCTGAAATAACTGAGTTAACTGCGTCATTCCAGTTTTCACTGCCTAAAGGATAGTCATAAAGAGTAGGAATGGTGGTTCCTGGTTTAACCGTTAATGTTTGCCCATCTACATATAAACCAGAGATAAGCGTGGCATCCTGGTCCATATTATTAACGATAGAGGAAATATTGCTATTCTCACCAATAATAAAACCATAACTTGCTAATTGTTCTTCATTAAGCTGAATATTAGGTGAAATAATCAGAATGTTTCCCACTTCACCAATGTTGAACTGCACATTAGTATATAGCGCCAGCTTGCCTTCCGGACACTTATCTTCACCATATTCATTGCTGATCAGATAAACATCTTGTTCGTTCATAATAAAATCCTGTTGTTTGATATTAAATATAAATAATTGCATGTGTCGGCAGGCTATTATTCTCATGCCGTGTCATAACTATACTCATGGATGTTTGATTAACAGCAATCATTTAATCTAAAAAATAGTGTGATTGTTTTTTATTTATCATTATAAATATTGCTTTTATATTAAAAATGGCGATAAATGGTTTTTGTTATTTAAAATCAGTAAGATAGAGTGATGGGTTTTCTCGCGTTCTGGTACTGAACTTAGCAAATGATGTTGGCAGATAGTAACAGTGAAGGCCTGAATTTTAGGAGGTTGCTATTGAGTCAGTAAAATAACAGGATTCATCTCTCGATGATCCTGTTATTTTTATATCACGCGGGGCTTAATGAACCTGGAGTGGCAGAGTCTTACCAGACGTAAGTCAGCAGACTCTGTGAGTTCGGCACCATAAAATCAACGGACATCATGATACTCAGCGCGGTAATCGCAATGATAGAGAAGCCGAACAGCTTGCGCGCCCAGACTTTATCATCTTCCACTTTGTAACCGCGCAGCGCCATGCCGAGCCACCAGACGCTGACCGCCGCGGCGACCACCAGGTATTTGTAACCGGCATAACCGCCCAATGTTAGCATTAGCGTTGCAACTGCGAACGCAATGATGTACAGCGTAATGTGGTTTTTCGCGACTGAGATTCCTTTTACCACCGGCAAAACCGGGATATTGGCCGCCTGATAGTCCTTAAAGCGGAAAATGGCGATGGCGTAAGAGTGCGGCATCTGCCAGAGGCTGAAAATCGCCAACAGGATCGCCGCGCCGCTGTCAAAGTCGCCCGTTACGGCGCAGTAACCAATCACCGGCGGCGCTGCGCCGGAGAGAGAGCCAATCAGCGTTCCGTAGACAGAGTGACGCTTCATGTACAAGCTGTACACGCCAACGTAGACCACGAAGCCCATCACCCCCAGCCAGCAGGCCAGAGGATTGGCGCCAAACCACAGCAGCATAAAGCCAGCAATACCCAGCAGGGTGGCGTATACCAGCGAGACGCCAGGAGAAATCAGGCCTTTGACCAGCACCCGATTCTTGGTCCTTTCCATCTTCCTGTCGATATCCCTGTCGATGTAGTTGTTAAATACACAACCCGACGCCACAACCAGTGACACCCCGACCAGCGTATAGATGAACAGGGGATAGTCGATGCTGCCCTTTGAGGCCAGCAAGAATCCCCCGATCACCGAGATCAGGTTGCCAAAGATGATGCCTGGTTTCGTTACTTGCAGGTATTGCTTAAACATCATACTCGCCGCTCTTAGTGCATCATCATGTTGTAGTTGAGGTTCCACATAATCCAGATGGAGCCCACAACCAGGATGGCGATGATCAGCACGGTAAAGATAAAGGCCGTCATGTTCCAGCCTTCATCAGATTTGGTGTTCATGTGCAGGAAACACACCAGATGCACCAAAATCTGTACCACTGCCATTGCCAGGATAGATCCCAGAATAACGGCCGGAGAGGCAGCGCCGGTCATCACCATCCAGAATGGAATAACCGTCAGGATGACCGACAGGATAAAGCCGGTCATGTACGTTTTTACGCTGCCGTGGGATGCGCCGCCGCTCTCAGTAGAATGACTCATTACATCGCCCCCATCAGATAAACAACAGTGAACACGCAAATCCAAATCACATCCAGGAAGTGCCAGAACAGGCTCAGGCACATGATGCGGGTACGGTTAGTGCTGGTCAGACCGCGACGGGCGACTTGCACCATCAGCACCGCCATCCAGATAAGACCGGAAGTGACGTGCAGACCGTGCGTGCCGACCAGCGCGAAGAACGCAGACAGGAAGCCGCTGCGATCCGGGCCCATACCGTTAACAATCAGGTGATGGAATTCATAGATTTCCATCCCGATAAACCCGGCACCGAACAAGAAGGTCAACGCCAGCCAGGAGATAACCTGGCTCTTGTTGTTCTTGTGCATGGCGATCGCCGCCATGCCGTAGGTGATGGAGCTAAATAGCAGCAGGAAGGTTTCAACCAGAACGAACGGCAGTTCGAAAATGTCCTTACCTGTTGGGCCGCCAGCGGTGCCGTTCACCAGAACGGCATAGGTAGCAAACAGGATAGAGAACAGAATGCAGTCGCTCATCAGGTAGACCCAAAATCCGAAGATTTTGTTCTGACCTGCGTCATGGTGCCCGTGTTCGTGCGCGTGGGCAGTCGCGTGCGTTAAAGTATCAGTTGCCATTTTTCAGCCCTGCCTTAGTAATCTCATCGAAATGCTGGTTTTCCAGTTTTTCGACGTCGCGAACCGGCACGTAGTAATCCACATCTTCATCAAAGCTTTTCACAATCCAGCTGATGATCATGCCTGCGAAACCGACTATCGCCAGCCACCAGATATGCCAGATCATGGCGAAGCCAAATACCGTCGCGAAGGCGGCGATAATAATCCCGGCACCGCTATTTTTCGGCATATGAATCTCTTCATACTGTCCTGGCTGTTGGTACGCTTCGCCTTTTTCTTTCATTTCCCAGAAGGCGTCACGTTCGTGAACGTGCGGCACAACGGCAAAGTTATAGAACGGCGGCGGAGAAGAGGTTGACCACTCCAGCGTACGACCACCCCATGGGTCGCCGGTCAGATCGCGGTTCTGATCGCGGTCGCGAATAGAAACGAAGATCTGAATCAGTTGGCACAGGATACCCAGCGCAATCAGCGCGGCGCCGGCGGCGGCAACCATCAGCATCGTATGGAACTGCGGATCAATTTGTTGGCTGAGGCGACGGGTCATGCCCATGAAGCCCAGTACGTACAGCGGCATAAAGGCCACAAAGAAGCCGATAATCCAGAACCAGAAGGCGCGCTTGCCCCAGGTTTCGTTCAGCTTGAAGCCAAACGCCTTCGGCCACCAGTACGTCATACCCGCGAAGCAGCCAAACACCACGCCGCCGATGATCACGTTATGGAAGTGCGCAATCAGGAACAGACTGTTGTGCAGGACGAAGTCCGCGCCCGGCACCGCCAGCAGAACGCCGGTCATACCGCCGACCGAGAAGGTCACGATAAAGCCGATGGTCCACAGCATTGCGGAATGGAAGACGATACGGCCCTGATACATGGTGAACAACCAGTTGAAGATCTTCACCCCGGTCGGGATGGCGATAATCATGGTCGTGATACCGAAGAAGGCGTTAACGTTCGCGCCTGCGCCCATCGTGAAGAAGTGGTGCAGCCAAACGATAAACGACAATACGGTAATACAGACGGTGGCCCAGACCAGCGAGGTATAGCCGAACAGACGTTTACGCGAGAAGGTCGCTGCGATTTCGGAGAATACCCCGAAGACCGGCAGAATCAGAATGTACACCTCCGGATGGCCCCAGGCCCAAATCAGGTTGATGTACATCATCATGTTGCCGCCCATATCGTTGGTAAAGAAATGGGTGCCCAGATAGCGATCCAGGGTTAGCAACGCGACGGTAACCGTCAGAATCGGGAAAGAGGCGATGATCAATACGTTGGCGCATAAAGAGGCCCAGGTAAAGACCGGCATCTTGAACATCGTCATACCCGGCGCGCGCATCTTCAGGATCGTCACGAAGAAGTTGATACCGGTTAACGTCGTACCAATACCTGAGAGTTGCAACGCCCATATCCAGTAATCGACCCCGACGCTGGGACTGTACTCTATTCCCGATAGCGGCGGATAAGCCAGCCACCCCGTCTGCGCGAATTCACCCACGCCCAGCGAGAGGTTAACCAGGATAACGCCGACAACGGTGAACCAGAAGCTCAGGTTGTTCAGGAAAGGGAAAGCAACGTCGCGCGCGCCGATCTGCAGCGGAACCACCAGGTTCATCAGACCGATAACGAAGGGCATCGCCACGAAGAAGATCATGATCACGCCGTGAGCGGTAAAGATCTGATCATAGTGGTGCGGCGGTAGAAAACCCGCTTCGCCTGCGGAGGCAAGCGCCTGCTGGCTACGCATCATGATAGCATCGGCGAAACCACGTAACAGCATCACAATCGCGACGATGATATACATGATGCCGAGGCGTTTATGGTCAACCGACGTTAACCACTCTTTCCATAGGTAGGTCCACTTACCGAAGTAAGTAATCGCTGCCAGTATCGCCAGTCCCCCGACGATGATTGCAGCGATCGTTACCATGACGATGGGTTCATGGAACGGTACTGCATCCAGTGATAATTTTCCGAACATCTTATCTTCCTCAACCCTTGGAGTTGGCGGATTCCGCGTGGCTCATGTTCATGCCTTCCATTCCTTCATGCGAGCTGTGCTCACCTTCAGGTTGGGTCATGTCCATGCTCTTACCATGGTCCATGAATTTGTTAATAACATCCTTGAACAAATCTGGTTTCACGCTGGAGAAGTATTCCACCTTGTTGTACTCGCTTGGCATAGCCACTTTCTCGAACGCCGCCATATCATTCATGGTGTTCGGAGACTGCTTCGCTTTTGCGACCCATTGGTCGAACTCTGCGCGGTCTCTGGTGGCGATAGCTTTAAACTTCATACCAGAGAAGCCCGGGCCGCTATAGCTGGCGGAGATGCCATCGTAGGTTCCGGGTTCGTTGGCGATCAGATGCAAACGCGTTTGCATACCGGCCATGGCATAAATCTGGCTACCCAGACGCGGGATAAAGAAGGAGTTCATCACGGAGTTGGAGGTCACTTTGAAATAAACCGGCGTGTTCGCCGGGAAGGCGATCTCGTTGACGGTGGCGATACCCTGCTCCGGATAGATGAAGAACCATTTCCAGTCCATGGAAACCACTTCGATGGTGATCGGTTTTTCGTCATGCACCAGCGGCTTGCTTGGTTCAAGCGCGTGCGTGGTTTTCCAGGTCAGTACGGCAAGGAAAATGATGATTAAGATAGGCACCGTCCAGACCACCGCTTCCACTTTATTGGAGTGTGACCAGTTCGGGCTATACTTCGCATCCTTATTACTCGCACGATACTTCCAGGCGAAACCAACAGCCATCAAGATGGCGGGAATAACGACGATCAACATCAGGCCAAATGCCGTCAGTATCAGCGAACGTTGCTCCAGTCCAATCTGTCCTTTGGGATCCAGCAGCGCAGAATTACAGCCACTGAGTAATGCAGTGCCTGCAATTAATGACAACCATCCCAAACTTTTATTGTATTTCCTGAGTCTCATTTAACGACCTCAATTCCACGGGACCTGGTGGCGTTTAAAGTGTAGGGGCATTTTACGGTAAGGTTACATTACTGTAAACATGATTGGTTCTGTGTTACCAAGTTATGCCGCGCGTGTCACATATGTTGCCAAGTGTGTCGAAATAACTTTAAGACACTGTTGAAACTTTGCGTTATAACGGATGAGGTCTATAAGTGGGATGCTGAGGGGTAATTGGTATAACCAATGTAAAAATAAAACAATTACTTAACAATTTATTATCAATAAAAAGACAACCAACGGTGGAAATTTAAATTCAGTGGGCTGAATCGTGTAAAGAAAATAGGTAGCATAGAAATTACCACTAATTTCCAAAATTCTGTTGCGCACAAAAAGACAAATATATTTTTATCAATTGATGTTTATTTAGCCGTTATAATTCCGGGTCGTTATTACAACGGCTAATAATGTTTTAGATCAGGCGTGTTTTTCGTAGCGCCAGGTAGTCCAGCACCCCGCCAAAGACAATGCCGCACACGGCAACCGCTACCGCAGTCTCAAGCAATCCGGGCAGGAATGAGAAGTTAGTGTAATCCACCGCATTCATGGTCAGCAGGAGTATCCAGACCGCCAGTAAAGCGACGCCTGCGAGCAGGATTGAAAGCGCGAGGTTGTAGGCGCTACGGTATTCCGTACGGGGAATGAAACGCTCGCTCTGCCAGCTATATTCCAGCGTTTGCCGACAGACCAGCAACAGTAAGAGTCCGGGAACGGCGGCGACAACCGAGAAGAGGTAGAATGTCGGCCAACCGTGCGCTTCAACGAACCAGCCCGCCACAGGACCAACGTAAACGCGGCCTACCGCGGAGAGGGCTGATAGTAGGGCAAACTGCGTTGCGGAAAACGACTTATTGCATAGCGTCATTAATAAGGCGACAAAGGCGGCAGTACCCATCCCGCCGCACAGATTTTCGAAAAAGACCGCAGCGCCCATGCTGAACATGTTTTTATCGGTAATTGAGAGCAACCAGTAACCGGCGTTTGACGCGCCTTGCAAAATACCGAAAATCAGCAACGCGCGAAACAGCGAAAGACGCTGCATTAACATGCCGCCGTATAACGCGCCGACGATCGTCGCCAGCAGGCCCAGCGTTTTATTGACCACGCCGACTTCGCCGGCGTCAAAGCCGACGCCGCGAATCAAAAAGGTGGTGGTCAGACTCATGGCGAAGGCGTCACCCAATTTATAAAGCACAATGAGCAGTAAAATCAGCCAGGCGTTATTACGGCCAAAGAAATCGCGTAGCGGCGCGACGACCGCCTGTTCCAGCGATTTCGGGGCCGGGATGGTATCGGTCGGTTCCGGCGCCAGTAAGGTGGCGATAATGCAGGGGAGCAGCAATGCCGCCATCAGCCAGTACATGCCCTGCCAGCCGAGCCAGCGATCGGCCAGCCATAGCGCCAGTCCGCCGGAAACCAGCATCCCCAACCGGTAGCCAAGTACGCTGATTGCCGCGCCGGCGCCGCGTTCTTCTGCGGGTAAAATATCGGTTTTCCAGGCGTCGAACACGATATCCTGCGAGGCGGAACAAAAAGCAATCACTACCGCCAGCGCCGCCATCCAGCGTAGCTGCGTGCCGGGTTCAAGAAAGCCCATCGCCGCAATCGCCGCCAGTAATAACAGTTGCGTGGCGAGTAGCCAACCGCGACGACGGCCTAAAAAAGGCGGCGTGTAGCGGTCCATCAGCGGGGACCAGAGAAACTTAAACACATAGGCCTGACCAACCAGCGAGAAGAAGCCAATCGTTTTAAGATCGATATTCTCGACGGTCATCCACGCCTGTAGCGTACCGGAGGTGAGCGCCAGCGGGAGACCGGAGGCAAAGCCTAATATGAGCAGAATAGCTGAGCGCGGTTGCTGGAATATGCGTAAATAATGATTTGACATAGGCATCTACAGGCCCGGCTTTCGCCGGGCTTTACCGTTGCTATTAGCGGGCGTTTTGCTTGATAAAATCGTGAATGCTGGTGTCCTGAGACATATCAGCGATGGTATCGGTCAGAACGCTGTTCACCGCGTCGGCAATATTCTGGTTAGAGGCCTGGAACGCCCCTTCAATAGAGTAGCTGGCGCGATAGTTTTTGGTCATCTTGTTGCCATTTGCCGCGGTCGCAATAATCGCGATATCCGCTTTGGTGGCGATGTTGTAACGCACGCTACCCTGGGAAACATCAGCATAGAGCTGGTTAACAATAATCTGTAGATTAACCGCGCCGTTAGGCCCGATCATATAGCCCCGCGCCGTCATCTGTTTTTCCAGTACTTCTTGTAACAGGAAGCGTAAATCACGGGAGGCGGTTAACGTCACCAACTGGTTATTACGCGTGACTTTGGCTAGCGCCTGATCCTGACGTTGGTCCGCGCCGTTAATGCTAACGGTAACGCCCATCAGGCTCGGGTCCTGCTGTGGCAAGGTGATCTTCGGTGCGACGTCGATGGTCGTCGGCGGCGTGGCGCATCCTGCCAGCATAAACAGAGCGACTAACGGAAAGAGAAGTTTTTTTAACATATTCAGGCTCTCAATGACGCTTAAAACGTGATGGGTAAAAATTCCCGCCATCATAACACCGCTAACGGCGAGGGGAAGTGGTCAACACAGGTAAATTCGTCGCAATGTCCGATTTGTTATTGATCACGGTGTGAGGGGGGATTTTGATCGCTAAACGAATGATTAAGTCATTAAACTTCATCCGTTTGGTTGAAATAATCAGACGAAAGCTAAATTTTTGTTGTCATGCTGTAATGGAAACGGTAAAAGCGGCTAGTATTTAAAGGGATGGGTGACATCACAGCGTTGTCGGAGGAGATTTTCATGATGATACGTGAGCAAATAGAAGAAAAATTAAGGACAGCGTTCGACCCCGTGTTTCTCGAAGTTGTGGATGAAAGCTATCGTCACAATGTTCCTGCAGGCTCGGAAAGCCATTTTAAGGTTGTGCTGGTGAGCGATCGCTTTACAGGCGAACGTTTTCTTAATCGTCATCGGATGATTTACGGTACGTTAACGGCGGAACTCTCCACAACCGTACATGCGCTGGCACTGCATACTTATACCCTCAAAGAGTGGGAAGGGTTGCAGGATACTATCTTTGCGTCGCCCCCTTGTCGCGGCGCAGGAAGCATCGCGTAGCAAAACGGATTTGCAACTACCTCCGCTTTTCCAGTATGTTGCTACAGAATTATGTGAAAACGGCCTGCGGGCCGTTTTGTTTTGTCTGAATGTTGAGTGCGTTGTACAGTATTCAGACAAAAATTAGCCGGGAATTGTGAAAAGCGCCGCAGTAACGCGCAATCACCGTTCTCGACTCACAAAAGTGATGCCGCTATAATGCGCCGTCTTATATATGAACGTCTTCGGGATGATTCTGACGACAGGGAATGTGATTGATTATGAGAACATCCCGGTTCCGCGAAGCAAATAACACGTGCTTGCGGAGTAGAGTTGACCGAGCACTGTGATTTTTTGAGGTAACAAGATGCAAGTTTCAGTTGAAACCACTCAGGGCCTTGGCCGCCGTGTAACGATTACAATCGCTGCTGACAGCATCGAGACCGCTGTAAAAAGCGAGCTGGTCAACGTAGCGAAAAAAGTACGTATTGACGGCTTCCGTAAAGGCAAAGTACCGATGAATATTGTCGCTCAGCGTTATGGCGCTTCTGTTCGCCAGGATGTGCTGGGCGATCTGATGAGCCGCAACTTTGTTGACGCGATCATCAAAGAAAAAATTAACCCGGCAGGCGCGCCGAACTATGTTCCGGGCGAATACAAAGTGGGCGAAGACTTCACTTACTCCGTCGAGTTTGAAGTCTATCCGGAAGTTGAGCTGACCGGCCTGGAATCCATCGAAGTTGAAAAACCGGTAGTTGAAGTCACCGACGCTGACGTTGATGTGATGCTGGACACCCTGCGTAAGCAGCAGGCGACCTGGAAAGACAAAGACGGCGCCGCTGATGCGGAAGACCGCGTGACCATCGACTTCACCGGCTCTGTAGACGGCGAAGAGTTCGAAGGCGGCAAAGCGACCGATTTCGTTCTGGCGATGGGGCAGGGCCGTATGATTCCGGGCTTTGAAGACGGCGTTAAAGGTCACAAAGCAGGCGAAGAGTTCACTATCGACGTGACCTTCCCGGAAGAATACCACGCTGAAAACCTGAAAGGTAAAGCGGCTAAGTTCGTTATCAACCTGAAGAAAGTTGAAGAACGCGAACTGCCGGAACTGACCGAAGAATTCATCAAACGTTTCGGCGTAGAAGATGGTTCCGTAGCGGGTCTGCGCGCTGAAGTGCGTAAAAACATGGAGCGCGAGCTGAAAGGCGCCGTGCGTAACCGCGTTAAGTCTCAAGCGATTGACGGTCTGGTAAAAGCGAATGACATCGACGTTCCGGCTGCGCTGATCGACAGCGAAATCGACGTTCTGCGCCGTCAGGCTGCTCAGCGTTTCGGCGGTAACGAGAAACAGGCTCTGGAACTGCCGCGTGAACTGTTCGAAGAGCAGGCTAAGCGTCGCGTTGTTGTTGGTCTGCTGCTGGGCGAAGTCATTCGTACCAACGAGCTGAAAGCTGACGAAGATCGCGTAAAAGGCCTGATTGAAGAGATGGCTTCTGCTTACGAAGATCCGAAAGAAGTGATCGAGTTCTACAGCAAAAATAAAGAGCTGATGGACAACATGCGTAACGTCGCGCTGGAAGAACAGGCCGTTGAAGCGGTTCTGGCGAAAGCGAAAGTGACTGAAAAAGCCACTTCCTTCAATGAGCTGATGAACCAGCAGGCGTAATTCGTCGCGTTAAAAGCACGAAATTCGCACAAAAAACCGTCGCTGAAAGGTGACGGTTTTTTTTTGTCACGCATTTTGCATGGTAAGGGTGCGAAAACCGCGTTTCAGTGTTAGCGTTAGAGCAAAAGATTGTTATGCTTGAATTATGGCGATGCCGTACCCATTACAGAGGGACTGGCTGATAATCCGTCCATCAGGTTACAATCAGTACAGCAGGTTTTTTCAATTTTTATCCAGGAGACGGAAATGTCATACAGCGGAGAACGAGATAATTTTGCCCCTCATATGGCGCTGGTGCCGATGGTCATTGAACAGACCTCACGCGGTGAGCGCTCTTTTGATATCTATTCTCGTCTACTAAAGGAACGCGTCATCTTTCTGACCGGCCAGGTCGAAGACCATATGGCTAACCTGATCGTGGCGCAGATGCTGTTCCTGGAAGCGGAAAACCCGGAAAAAGATATCTATCTGTACATTAATTCTCCTGGCGGCGTAATTACTGCGGGGATGTCCATCTATGACACCATGCAGTTTATTAAGCCAGACGTCAGCACCATTTGTATGGGACAGGCAGCCTCCATGGGGGCGTTTTTGCTGACTGCCGGGGCGAAAGGCAAACGTTTCTGTTTGCCGAACTCTCGCGTCATGATCCACCAGCCGCTGGGAGGTTACCAGGGCCAGGCGACGGATATTGAAATTCACGCCCGTGAAATTCTGAAAGTAAAAGGGCGCATGAATGAACTTATGGCGCACCATACGGCTCAATCTCTTGAGCAGATTGAGCGTGATACTGAGCGCGATCGCTTCCTCTCCGCGCCTGAAGCGGTAGAGTACGGTTTGGTTGACTCAATTTTGACCCATCGTAATTGATGCCCTGGACGCAAGTGTGCCGCTATAATAGGTAGAGGCGGCACAACGCTGACTAGCGGCTTGCGCCTGAGAATGGCATTTGCGTCGTCGTGTGCGGCACAAAGAACTAAGAAGAGGTTTTGACTCATGACAGATAAACGCAAAGATGGCTCGGGCAAATTGTTGTACTGCTCTTTTTGCGGCAAAAGCCAGCATGAAGTGCGCAAGCTGATTGCCGGTCCATCCGTGTATATCTGCGACGAATGCGTCGATTTATGTAACGACATTATTCGCGAAGAAATTAAAGAAGTTGCTCCGCACCGTGAACGTAGTGCGCTGCCGACGCCGCATGAAATTCGTATCCACCTGGACGATTATGTTATCGGTCAGGAACAGGCGAAAAAAGTGCTGGCGGTGGCGGTCTATAACCACTACAAGCGTCTGCGTAACGGCGATACCAGCAATGGCGTCGAGTTAGGCAAAAGCAACATTCTGCTGATTGGACCGACCGGTTCTGGTAAAACGTTGCTGGCGGAAACGCTGGCGCGCTTGCTGGATGTGCCGTTCACTATGGCGGATGCTACCACGCTGACCGAAGCGGGTTACGTGGGTGAAGACGTCGAGAATATCATTCAGAAACTGTTGCAGAAATGCGACTACGACGTGCAAAAAGCGCAGCGCGGGATTGTCTACATTGATGAAATCGACAAGATTTCACGTAAATCAGACAATCCGTCCATTACCCGTGATGTTTCCGGCGAAGGCGTACAGCAGGCGTTGCTGAAACTGATTGAAGGCACTGTCGCCGCGGTTCCGCCGCAGGGCGGTCGCAAACATCCGCAGCAGGAGTTCTTACAGGTAGATACCTCTAAGATTCTGTTTATCTGCGGCGGCGCGTTTGCCGGTCTGGATAAAGTGATCGCTAACCGTGTTGAAACCGGCTCCGGTATTGGTTTCGGCGCGACGGTGAAAGCGAAGTCCGACAAAGCCAGCGAAGGCGAGTTATTGTCGCAGGTTGAACCGGAAGATTTGATCAAATTTGGCCTGATTCCTGAGTTCATCGGCCGTCTGCCAGTGGTGGCGACGCTGAGCGAACTGAGCGAAGAAGCGCTGATCCAGATCCTCAAAGAGCCGAAAAACGCCCTGACCAAGCAGTATCAGGCGCTGTTTAACCTGGAAGGCGTCGATCTGGAATTCCGTGACGAAGCGCTGGATGCTATCGCCAGGAAAGCGATGGCGCGTAAAACCGGCGCCCGTGGTCTGCGTTCTATCGTTGAAGCGGCGCTGCTGGATACCATGTACGATCTGCCATCCATGGAAGATGTCGAAAAAGTGGTTATCGACGAGTCCGTTATTGACGGTCAGAGTAAGCCATTGCTGATTTATGGCAAACCGGAAGCGCAGGCTTCTGGCGAATAAATAAACATTCATACAATCAGTTAGCCAAAAAAGGGGGGATTTTATCTCCCCTTTCGTTTTTCCTGTAAACACGCCGTTGAATGTGTGGGAAACATCCCCATATACTGACGTACATGTTAAAGGTGGTATAGAGCACAGCTATACTATCTGATTACCTGGCGGACACTAAACTAAGAGAGAGCTCTATGAATCCTGAGCGTTCTGAACGCATTGAAATCCCCGTATTGCCATTGCGCGATGTGGTGGTTTATCCGCACATGGTCATACCCTTATTTGTAGGGCGGGAAAAATCTATCCGTTGTCTGGAAGCGGCTATGGACCATGATAAAAAAATCATGCTGGTCGCACAGAAAGAAGCGTCAACGGATGAGCCGGGTGTAAACGATCTTTTCACCGTCGGGACCGTGGCCTCTATTTTGCAGATGCTGAAACTGCCTGATGGCACCGTAAAAGTGCTGGTCGAGGGGTTACAGCGCGCGCGTATTTCTGCGCTGTCTGATAACGGCGAGCATTTCTCCGCGAAGGCGGAGTACCTTGATTCGCCAGCCATTGATGAGCGTGAACAAGAAGTGCTGGTGCGTACCGCTATCAGCCAGTTCGAAGGCTACATCAAGCTGAACAAAAAAATTCCGCCGGAAGTGCTGACGTCGCTCAATAGCATTGATGACCCTGCACGTCTGGCTGACACCATCGCCGCGCATATGCCGCTGAAGCTGGCGGATAAACAGTCCGTACTGGAGATGTCCGACGTTAACGAACGTCTGGAATATCTGATGGCGATGATGGAATCTGAAATCGATCTGCTGCAGGTTGAGAAACGCATTCGCAACCGCGTGAAAAAGCAGATGGAGAAATCCCAGCGCGAGTACTATCTGAACGAGCAAATGAAAGCGATTCAGAAAGAACTCGGCGAGATGGACGATGCGCCGGACGAAAACGAAGCGCTGAAGCGTAAGATCGACGCGGCGAAAATGCCGAAAGAGGCGAAAGAGAAAGCGGAAGCAGAACTGCAGAAGCTGAAAATGATGTCTCCGATGTCGGCGGAAGCGACCGTGGTGCGCGGCTACATCGACTGGATGGTGCAGGTACCGTGGAATGCGCGTAGCAAGGTCAAAAAAGACCTGCGTCAGGCGCAGGAAATCCTTGATACCGACCATTACGGTCTGGAGCGCGTTAAAGACCGCATCCTTGAGTATCTCGCGGTACAAAGCCGTGTAAATAAAATCAAGGGGCCGATCCTCTGTCTGGTGGGACCGCCGGGGGTAGGTAAAACCTCGTTGGGTCAGTCCATCGCTAAAGCAACAGGGCGTAAATACATCCGTATGGCGCTGGGCGGCGTGCGTGATGAAGCGGAAATCCGCGGTCATCGCCGGACTTACATTGGCTCTATGCCGGGTAAACTGATCCAAAAAATGGCCAAAGTGGGGGTTAAAAACCCGCTGTTCCTGCTCGATGAGATCGACAAAATGTCCTCGGACATGCGTGGCGATCCAGCGTCAGCGCTGCTTGAAGTGCTGGACCCGGAGCAGAACGTGGCTTTCAGCGATCATTACCTGGAAGTGGATTACGATCTCAGCGATGTGATGTTTGTCGCCACCTCCAACTCCATGAACATTCCGGCGCCGCTGCTGGATCGTATGGAAGTGATCCGTCTGTCCGGTTATACCGAAGACGAGAAGCTGAATATTGCTAAACGCCACCTGCTGCCGAAGCAAATCGAGCGTAACGCGCTGAAGAAAGGCGAACTGACGGTCGACGATAGCGCGATTATCGGTATTATCCGCTATTACACGCGAGAAGCGGGCGTACGTAGTCTGGAGCGTGAAATCTCCAAGCTGTGCCGCAAGGCCGTTAAGCAACTGCTGTTGGATAAGTCATTGAAAAACATTGTAATCAATGGCGATAACCTGCACGATTATCTCGGCGTACAGCGTTTTGATTATGGCCGTGCGGATAGCGAAAACCGCGTAGGTCAGGTGACGGGGCTGGCGTGGACAGAAGTGGGCGGCGATCTGCTGACCATTGAAACCGCCTGCGTACCGGGCAAAGGCAAGCTGACCTATACAGGCTCGCTCGGTGAAGTCATGCAGGAATCCATTCAGGCGGCGCTAACCGTGGTGCGCGCACGCGCGGAAAAACTGGGTATTAATCCGGACTTTTACGAAAAGCGCGACATTCACGTTCACGTGCCGGAAGGCGCAACGCCGAAAGACGGTCCAAGCGCCGGTATCGCCATGTGTACCGCGCTGGTTTCCTGCCTGACCGGTAACCCGGTGCGCGCCGACGTGGCGATGACCGGTGAGATCACGCTGCGTGGTCAGGTGTTGCCGATCGGCGGTCTGAAAGAAAAACTGTTGGCGGCGCATCGCGGCGGGATTAAAACGGTCTTAATTCCATTCGAAAATAAACGCGATCTGGAAGAGATTCCGGACAATGTGATTGCCGATCTGGATATTCATCCGGTTAAGCGTATTGAGGAAGTTCTTACGCTTGCTCTGCAAAATGAACCGTCTGGAATGCAGGTTGTCACCGCAAAATAGTGACCTCGCGCAAAGAGCACTAATAAAAACAGGGCTGGCAGGCCATTTCGGACTTGCCAGCCTTTTTTTGTATAGCTAATTTAGATGACGGATTGGGCTTGCCCTCATTAACGGGTGTTGTAAGGGCATGGCAGGCCTGATATAACTGCTGCGCGGTCGCACTTTGAAGGATTCAGGTGCGATATAAATTATAAAGAGGAAGAGAAGAGTGAATAAATCTCAACTGATCGACAAAATTGCTGCAGGGGCTGATATCTCTAAAGCTGCGGCTGGACGTGCGTTAGATGCAATTATTGCTTCTGTTACTGAATCTCTGAAAGAAGGTGATGACGTAGCGCTGGTAGGTTTTGGTACTTTTGCTGTTAAAGAGCGTGCTGCCCGTACTGGCCGCAACCCGCAAACAGGAAAAGAGATCACCATCGCCGCTGCCAAAGTGCCGAGTTTCCGCGCAGGTAAAGCGCTGAAAGACGCGGTAAACTAAACGTGATCCCCTCGGGGGAAGTGACAAAGCACAAGGGCGCATCAACTGATGTGCCTTTTTTATTGGCGATTCGGGACTTTCTGTGCGTTGCGGG
This sequence comes from Salmonella enterica subsp. houtenae serovar Houten, assembly GCA_900478215.1. NCBI lineage: Bacteria > Pseudomonadati > Pseudomonadota > Gammaproteobacteria > Enterobacterales > Enterobacteriaceae > Salmonella > Salmonella enterica. The sequence goes on along the minus strand of LS483478.1, from coordinate 3,400,350 downwards.
CTGACAATTGCCCTCATTTCTTGTCACAATAGGCTTTCGCGCGCCGCATTCAGCAAATGCGATGCACGTGAAGTATATATACGCAAATCATTCAAGTCGCGTCGATGCGGCAACCGAGCGAATCACTTGGTTGCCAGCAGAGAAGCCGCCTGAAGGTTAAAGTGTAAAGTCACCTACAGCGGAGTGTGGTTACACCATGATGGACAGCTTACGCACGGCTGCAAACAGTCTCGTGCTCAAGATTATTTTCGTTATCATTATCGTGTCGTTCATTTTGACCGGCGTTAGTGGTTACCTGATTGGCGGAAGCAATAACTACGCCGCAAAAGTGAATGGCCAGGAAATCAGCCGGGCGCAGTTTGAGAATGCGTTTAACAACGAACGTAACCGTATGCAGCAGCAACTGGGCGACAGGTATTCTGAACTGGCGGCCAATGAAGGTTATATGAAGGGCCTGCGTCAGCAGGTGCTGAATCGTCTGATAGACGAAGCTCTGTTGGATCAATATTCCCGAGAACTGAAACTGGGCATCAGCGACGAGCAGGTAAAGCAGGCGATTTTCGCCACTCCCGCTTTTCAGGTAGATGGTCGTTTTGACAACAACCGTTATAACGCGATTGTGAATCAGATGGGAATGACGGCCGATCAGTATGCTCAGGCACTGCGTAACCAGTTAACCACTCAGCAACTGATCAATGGCGTGGCCGGTACTGATTTTATGCTGAAAGGGGAAACCGACGAGCTGGCGGCATTAGTCTCTCAACAGCGCGTAGTGCGTGAAGCCACTATTGATGTCAACGCGCTGGCGGCGAAGCAGCAGGTGACCGATCAGGAAGTATCCAGCTACTACGATCAGAATAAAACCCGTTTTATGACGCCGGAACAGTTCCGCGTAAGCTATATCAAGCTGGATGCGGCGACGATGCAAGCGCCGGTCAGCGATGCGGATATTCAGGCCTATTATGACCAGCATTTGGATCAGTTTACCCAGCCGGAGCGTAATCGTTACAGCATTATTCAAACCAAAACGGAAAATGATGCGAAAGCAGTTCTGGATGCGCTGAATAAGGGCGAAGATTTCGCCACGCTGGCGAAAGAGAAATCTATCGACATCATCTCTGCGCGTAATGGCGGCGATATGGGTTGGCTGGAAGAGTCTGCCACGGTGCCGGAATTGAAAAACGCCGGTTTGAAAGAGAAAGGCCAGCTATCTGGCGTGATTAAGTCTTCTGTCGGTTATCTGGTGGCGCGTCTGGATGATATTCAGCCTGCCAAAGTGAAACCATTAAGCGAGGTTCGCGACGACATTGCCGCGAAAGTGAAACAAGAAAAAGCGCTGGATGCTTACTATGCGTTGCAGCAGAAGGTGAGCGATGCGGCAAGCAACGACAATGAATCGTTAGCAGGCGCTGAACAGGTCGCTGGCGTAAAAGCGGTTGAAACCGGCTGGTTTAGCCGTGATAACTTGCCGGAAGAGCTCAACTTCAAACCGGTAGCCGATGCTATCTTTAATGGCGGTCTGGTGGGCGAAAATGGTACGCCCGGGCCGAATTCAGACATCATCACCGTGGATGGCGATCGGGCTTTTGTCGTGCGTGTGAGCGAGCATAAACCTGAAGCCGTGAAGCCATTAGCAGAGGTGAAAGAACAGGTCACCGCCCTGGTGAAGCATAATAAAGCTGAACAACAGGCGAAGCTGGATGCAGAGAAACTGCTGCTCGAGCTGAAAGCGGGCAAAGGCGCGGAGGCGATGAAAGCGGCGGGTTTGCGCTTTGGCGAGCCTAAAACGTTAAGTCGTACCAGTCAGGATCCGGTGAGTCAGGCGGCCTTTGCGTTAAGCCTTCCGACGAAAGATAAGCCAGTCTATGGCGTAGCGAACGATATGCAGGGTAACGTCGTTCTGCTGGCGCTTGACGAGGTGAAAGCGGGCTCAATGCCAGACGCGCAGAAAAAAGCGATGGTGCAGGGCATCACGCAGAACAATGCGCAAATTGTCTTTGAGGCGCTGATGAGTAATCTGCGTAAAGCCGCCAAAATTAAAATCGGCGACGCTCTGGAACAGCAGTAATCGTCGAGACGCTTCGCAAAAAATTGCAAGACGTTGTATCCCATCAAGGCCGCTTTCGCGGCCTTTTCCATTTCTGAGAATTGCCGTTTGTTCGTTTTTCTCCGTCCCGCTATCGTGGCTGCACTGTTAACAAACAAGGAGAAAACAGTATGAAACACGGAATTAAAGCACTGCTTATTACGCTTTCTTTAACCTGCGCGGGCATGGCCCATAGCGCGCTGGCAGCGACGCCTGTCGCAAAAAACGCCGCGGTGGAAACAAAAGCGGATACGCCTTCTTCATCCTCCGCCAAAGCGGCATTACCTGCTAAAGCCAGCGATGATGAAGGTACCAGGGTGAGCATTAATAGCGCGTCAGCGGAGGATCTGGCGCGGGTGATGAACGGCGTTGGGCTAAAAAAAGCGCAGGCCATTGTGAGCTATCGGGAGGAGTATGGTCCTTTTAAAACGGTGGACGATTTAAAACAGGTGCCGGGCATGGGTAGTTCGCTAGTTGAGCGTAATCTGGCAGTTTTAACACTTTAATAACTTGCACAGCGCTGAAAGTTTGCCAGACTGTAGAGGTCATACCAGTTATGACCTCTTTACCCTAAAGTCTGTTCCTATAAAAACAACGTAAGGCCCTGCGCTATGCAAACACAAATCAAAGTCCGTGGTTATCATCTTGATGTCTATCAGCATGTCAACAATGCCCGCTATCTTGAGTTTCTGGAAGAGGCCCGCTGGGATGGGCTGGAAAACAGCGATAGCTTTCAGTGGATGACGGCCCGCAATATTGCCTTTGTGGTGGTAAACATCAATATAAACTACCGTCGCCCGGCGGTATTGAGCGATCTATTGACCGTCACCAGCCAGGTACAACAGCTTAACGGTAAAAGCGGCGTATTAAGCCAGACGATTACGCTGGAGCCAGAAGGGCAGGTGGTGGCGGATGCGCTCATCACGTTTGTTTGTATTGATTTAAAAACGCAAAAAGCGCAGCCGCTGGAAGGCGAATTGCGTGAAAAGCTGGAACAGATGGTGCAATAACGCCTCGCTGTCTAATGGCGCTGAATTTATCAGGCCTATGGGCGATATTGACTATGGTGAATATCGCCAGGCCGGATAAGGTGTGTGCACTGCCATCCGGCAAAACAATCATCTTAACCCCGTTTTCTGCTTCATTGCCGCCATCACCGCCGCTTTATTCGACAGGTAATGATTCAGGCCGTTAGCGCGCAGATTACAGGCTGCACAATGACCACAGCCATCGCCTTTAATACCGTTATAGCAGGTCAGCGTCTCTTCGCGAATCAAATCCAGTTTGCCCCAATAATCAGCCAGCGCCCAGGTTTCAGCTTTATCAAGCCACATTAAGGGCGTTTCGAAACGGATATCTTTCGCCATGCCCAGATTCACGGCGTGATTGAGCGCGTTGACGAACTCATCGCGACAGTCCGGGTAGCCGGAAAAATCGGTCTCGCAAACGCCGGTGATTACCGCTTCGGCTTTGACCTGATAAGCGTAAATAGCCGCCAGCGTCAGAAAGAGAATATTACGTCCCGGTACGAAAGTATTGGGGATGCCGTCAGCGTTCGGTTCATAGTCCGGCACCGGAATACTATCCCGCGTCAGGCTGCTGACCGCCAGTTCGTTCAGCAAAGTGACATCCAGCACTTTATGCGCGCGTGCGCCAAGTTTTAACGCCAGATCGCGCGCGACATCAATCTCTGCGCGGTGGCGCTGACCATAATCAAATGTGACACAATGCACTTCATCATACTGATGCCGCGCTTGCGCCAGACAAGTGGTGGAGTCCTGACCTCCACTAAATACAACAACGGCGCGTTTCATAATTATCCTGATCAATGACGAAAACCAATATGGTAACGCGTACGGATAATACCGACCAGCTTCTTCACGGCGAAGGCGGCGGAAGCCATGCCTCGCTAAACTCAAACCAGCCGCGAGGGGTGAGTCTAACGCCGTTAACACCCGGCGGGGCGCTGATGCGATAGTGATAATTAAACAGCGGCGTTAGCGTGGCGTCATTCATCAGGCTGGCAAAAACCTGCTGTAGCGCGGCGCGGCGATCTTTTTCATTGGGCTGAATTTGCAGGGCGTCAAGCGTCGCCTGCAGATGTGAAAACGCAGGCGCGTCCAGGACATGCGGCCAGATCTGATCGCAGCGCAGCCACTGTTCCAGCGTATATTCCGGCGCTTCGCCGATCAGCCTGTCGCCCATCATCAGATCCGCTTGCGTCAGGGCAGGGCAGTTATCCCAGTTTTTGGCATTATGAAAAATCAACGTTAACTCACAGCCGAGCGTTACAAGATAGTGTCGAAGCTGTTCCGCCATCGTATGAAGCTCAACGGGAAGATGGTACGCCAGTGTGAGTTTTTTAGGCAACGGGGTCTCATCAACATCCTGCCATTGCGGGATTGTCCAGCCAGGAAGTAGCCCCTGACTTGGCGTAATCAAATTCTCATCTACCGGCAATGTTTTCAGTAGAGATGTATGATGGATAATATGTACCAGACGCCGCGCCTGCTGTACGTTAAGCTGCGAGCCCTTTTTAATCGTTAAATAGCAAAAGCCCAGACTGATACCACTACTTACCTGGCTCAGCGTCGCCAGTTCTTCTGGTTTGCCGATGGCGATCTGCACCGGATGGCGGCAACTGGTACCCAAATCGCGGGCAAACAGTTGCGGAGTGATCCAGAATTCAATCGCTTTCAGCAGCGGATGGCTGAGGTGATAATGGTCGTGGCTTTCCAGACGCACCAGTTCCGGCGTGAACAACGCCAGGCGAAAAGGGCCGGTGCCGATAAGCGGCAGGTCAGGATGCGCCAGACCGCTACAATAGCTCGCCAGACGATGCGCCAGCCAGTAATCAGGTCGGTGAAGGAGGAAGGTCAGGCACTGAGGATGCGTTATTTCGATACGTGCGACGCTAATAAACAATTTGCTTAGCGCGGGTAGGGTAAGCAGCCTTTCCAGGCGTTCGTGTAGCTGCGCGGTGCCCACCGTATCGCCATTATGCCAGTGCAGCGTGGAGCGAATATAAAAATCCCAGCGTAAACCGTCGGCGGAAACCTCCCAGTGATGCGCCAAATCCCCGCAAGGATACTGACTGTCGCGGTCGAAGCGCGTTAACCCGGAAAAAACTTGTCCCGCGAGATGCTGTTCCGCGCGTCCTGGCAGGAAACCCGGCTGCAGCGGGTCAAGCGGACGATAGTAGGGAATACGCAATGTCGGCGTATCGTTTTGCCATTGGCCGCCCATAAAAGGCTGGAGCATCGCCCGTAATTCGCCAGGCGCCAGCTGCGCCAGTTCCAGTACGTTGAGCTGCTGCCCTTTTTCCAGCGCCTGTTCCATCATGGCGGTGCGGAGCGATTCCGGCGTGACCAGGAACTGTAGCCGTCCACGTTTCCCGCGCCCGGACTGCGCCTCCCATCTTAGCCAACCCGCCTGCTGGGCCTGACGCAGCAGTGTTCGCAGATGGCGCTCGCTACAAAAACAGCGTTCGGCCAGTTCGCTAACGGTGACATGTTGCGTTTCCCCGGCGGAAGGCTGCCAGAGGCGTTGATATTGATTAAGCCGATTCAGTAGCCTCATAGAAACCCGGAACACTTCCTTTTATCTGTTCACTATTACTTCCGTATATCTCAGGTAATACTGAACAACAAGTTAACCGCGTCACAGTGTGGAGAAAGAGATGGCCCGTCTGGCAGCATTTGATATGGATGGCACGTTATTAATGCCCGATCACCATTTGGGTAGAGAAACGATCGCCACGCTGTCGCGTCTGCGCGAACGCGACATCACTCTGACATTCGCCACGGGTCGTCATGTTCTGGAAATGCGGCATATTTTGGGGACGCTTTCACTGGATGCTTATCTTATTACCGGTAACGGGACGCGAATTCACTCGCTGGAAGGCGACGTGCTGCATCGTCAGGATCTCGATCCTCAGGTTGCCGATACGGTGATGCACCATGCCTGGGATACCCGAGCCAGTATGCATGTATTTAATGACAACGGCTGGTTTACAGGCCAGGCGATCCCCGCGCTACTCCAGGCGCATGTCTACAGCGGCTTTCGTTATCAGGTTATCGATGTAAAAAGCATTCCGGCCCATCAGGTGACGAAGATCTGTTTTTGCGGCGATCATGATGATCTGATCCGCTTGCGCATTCAGCTCAATGAGGCGCTGAAAGAACGAGCGCACCTCTGTTTCTCTGCCGTCGACTGCCTGGAAGTGCTACCGCTGGGGTGCAATAAAGGATCGGCGCTGGCGGTATTGAGCAACCATTTGGGGCTTTCACTGGCAGATTGCATGGCGTTTGGCGATGCGATGAACGATCGGGAAATGCTGGGCTGCGTCGGGCAGGGGCTCATTATGGGTAACGCCATGCCACAACTTATCGCCGCGCTGCCGCACCTTTCGGTTATCGGACACTGTGGTAATCAAGCGGTATCACACTTTTTGACGCATTGGCTGGACAATCCGCATCTACCTTATTCCCCCGAATGAGAGATCTCTTCCAGCAAGCCAGACGTTCAGTCTGGCTTTTTTTTGTCTATGGAAAACCCCCAGCTAGGCTGGGGGTTCCGTAAAGCTTTCAGCTTTGAGTCGGTTATCAAAACCCCTTTTGATTTGTTAAAACACCTTGCGGTCTGGCAACTGCAAAAGTTCAACAAGAAATCAAAAGGGGGTCCCGATGGGGGACGAAAAGAGCTTAGCGCATACCCGATGGAACTGTAAATATCATATAGTTTTTGCCCCGAAGTACCGAAGGCAGACGTTCTACGGAGAGAAGCGTAGAGCAGTAGGCAGCATATTAAGAAAATTGTGTGAGTGGAAAAATGTACGAATTCTGGAAGCAGAATGCTGTACAGATCATATCCACATGCTTCTGGAGATCCCGCCGAAGATGAGTGTGTCGAGCTTCATGGGATATCTGAAGGGTAAAAGTAGCCTGATGCTTTATGAGCAGTTTGGGGATTTGAAATTCAAATACAGGAACAGGGAGTTCTGGTGCCGCGGATACTACGTTGATACGGTGGGTAAGAACACAGCGAAGATACAGGAATACATAAAGCACCAGCTTGAAGAGGATAAAATGGGAGAGCAGTTATCGATCCCTTATCCGGGTAGCCCGTTTACGGGCCGTAAGTAACGAAGTTTGATGCAAATGTCAGATCGTGTGCGCCTGTTAGGGCGCGGCTGGTAAGAGAGCCTTACAGGCGCATCTGAAAAACCTCCGGCTATGCCGGAGGATATTTATTTGGTTTTTAGTCGCCGGTAAGTAATTTTGCGATGGCCGCTGACCACGGCGTCACATCGCCGATATGGTCGCTAACCCACGCCGGATGGTAATAGGTATCCAGATAGCGATCGCCGCTATCGCACAATAACGTCACGATAGCGCCGGTTTCTCCAGCCTCGCGCATCCGGGCCGCAAGCTGCAGCGCTCCCCACATATTCGTGCCGGTAGAGGCGCCGACTTTGCGGCCTAGCTGCGTTTCCAGCCAGTGTGCGGCGGCAATGCTGGCGGCATCCGGCACGCGCAGCATCTCATCCACGACATCCGGGATAAAAGAGGGCTCTACGCGCGGGCGACCAATTCCCTCAATTTTACTGCCCACCGGACTGCGTAATGAAGCGTCGCGATCCTGCCAGTAAGGTAAAAAGACGGAATTTTCCGGATCCACCACCATGAGCTGAGTATCGTAGCCCTGGCAGCGAATATAGCGTCCGATCGTCGCAGAGGTTCCGCCTGTTCCGGCGCTCATGACGATAAATCGAGGCACTGGATGCGGTTCGTTCCGCATCTGGCGAAAAATACTGTCGGCAATATTATTGTTGCCCCGCCAATCGGTAGCACGTTCTGCGTAGGTAAACTGGTCCATATAGTGACCGTTCAGTTCATGCGCCAACTGCTCGGATGCAGCATAAATTTCGCAGGCGCTCTCCACAAAATGGCATTGTCCGCCGTAAAATTGAATCTGTTCAATTTTACGTTTTGCGGTACAGGCGGGCATGACGGCGATGAATGGCAGCCCCAGTAAACGCGCGAACCAGGCTTCGGAAATCGCCGTTGAGCCTGATGACGCTTCAATAATCGGAGTGCCTTCTTTAATCCAACCATTGCACAGCCCATAAAGGAACAGCGAGCGCGCCAGACGATGCTTGAGGCTACCGGTGGGATGCGTGCTTTCATCTTTCAGGTAAAGCTGGATACCTGGAAATGCCGACAGGGGCAAACGAATAAGATGCGTATCCGCCGAGCGCTGGTGGTCAGCGTTAATTTCATTAATGGCATTTTTAACCCAATTGCTACTCATCATTAATATCCATTTATCATTTTGTGCCCAGATTAGCGAAAAGCACGGAAAAAATTGTTGCTATTTGACCTTTAAATTACAATGTAAGGAGAAAAATATTCTCTATGGGGTGGGTATGTTAGATAAAATTGACCGTAAGCTACTTTCCCTATTACAGCAGGACTGTACCCTCTCTTTGCAGGCGCTGGCGGATGCCGTTAATCTGACGACAACGCCTTGCTGGAAGCGGCTTAAACGCCTGGAAGACGACGGTATTCTTCTTGGCCGGGTCGCGCTGCTGGATCCGGAAAAACTGGGTCTGGGATTAACCGCTTTTGTGTTGATAAAAACGCAGCACCACAGCAGTGAATGGTATTGTCGGTTCGTGACTGTCGTCACTGAGATGCCGGAAGTGCTTGGCTTCTGGCGGATGGCGGGGGAATACGACTATCTGATGCGAGTTCAGGTAGCCGACATGAAGCGGTATGACGACTTCTATAAACGTCTGGTCAATAGCGTCCCAGGACTGTCAGACGTCACCTCCAGTTTTGCGATGGAACAGATTAAGTACACCACTTCTCTGCCCATTGAATAATTCTCCCGGTATTGCCGGAAATCATATCAGGAAATAACGCGTGCGATTATTTGCTCAATTAAGCTGGTACTTTCGCCGGGAATGGCGTCGCTATCTTGGCGCGGTGGCCCTGCTTATGCTTATTGCGATTCTTCAGTTGATCCCGCCCAAAGTGGTGGGGATCGTCGTGGATGGCGTAACCGCACAGCATTTTACTCCAGGCCGAATAGCGATGTGGATTGGCACCATTGCCCTGATCGCCGTGGTGGTCTATTTGTTGCGCTATGTCTGGCGCGTGCTGCTATTTGGCGCCTCTTATCAATTGGCCGTTGAACTGCGTGAAGATTATTATCGCCAGTTGAGTCGGCAGCATCCTGAATTTTATCAGCGCCATCGGACGGGCGATCTTATCGCGCGTGCGACGAATGATGTGGATCGCGTAGTATTTGCGGCGGGCGAGGGCGTTCTGACGCTGGTTGACTCGCTGGTAATGGGCTGCGCGGTACTGATTGTCATGTCGACGCAAATTAGCTGGCAGCTAACGCTATTAGCGCTGTTGCCGATGCCGATTATGGCGCTGATGATCAAACGTTACGGCGATCGACTGCATGACTACTTCAAACTGGCGCAGGCCGCCTTCTCCAGCCTGAATGACCGCACGCAGGAGAGTCTGACCAGCATCCGCATGATCAAAGCGTTTGGTCTGGAGGACCGTCAGTCCACGCTGTTTGCGGCGGATGCCGAAGATACCGGCAAGAAAAATATGCGTGTGGCGCGTATTGATGCGCGTTTTGATCCAACCATTTACATCGCCATTGGCATGGCGAACCTGCTCGCGATTAGCGGCGGAAGCTGGATGGTGGTTAACGGTAGCCTGACGCTGGGCGAACTTACCAGCTTTATGATGTATCTGGGGTTGATGATTTGGCCCATGCTGGCGCTGGCCTGGATGTTTAATATCGTGGAGCGGGGGAGTGCCGCTTACAGCCGCATCCGCGCCATGCTGGCGGAAGCGCCGGTGGTTAAGGATGGCGAAGAGCCGCTCCCGGCGGGGCGCGGCGAATTGACGGCGGCCATTCGTGAGTTTCGCTATCCGCAAACGACGCATCCGGCGCTGGAGAATGTGAACTTTCGTCTTAAACCGGGCCAGATGCTGGGGATATGCGGTCCGACCGGCGCGGGGAAAAGCACAATATTGTCGCTTATCCAGCGCCATTTTGATGTGACGCAGGGAGAAATCCGTTTCCATGACATGCCGTTGACGCATCTGCAACTTGATAGCTGGCGTAGTCGACTGGCGGTAGTCAGCCAGACGCCGTTTTTGTTCTCGGACTCTATTGCCAATAATATTGCGCTCGGACGCCCGGAGGCGACCCAAGAAGAGATTGAACAGGTGGCGCGTTTAGCCAGCGTACATGAGGATATTCTCCGTTTGTCTCAGGGCTACGACACGCAGGTAGGCGAACGTGGCGTAATGTTATCGGGAGGGCAAAAACAGCGTATCTCGATTGCCAGAGCGCTACTGTTGAATGCGGAAATTCTGCTTCTCGATGATGCGCTCTCCGCAGTAGATGGTCGCACGGAGCATCAGATTTTGCATAATTTGCGCCAGTGGGGCGAAGGGCGTACGGTCATCATCAGCGCGCATCGTTTATCCGCGCTGACCGACGCCAATGAAATTATCGTTATGCAACAGGGTCATGTTGTTCAGCGCGGCGAGCACGAGCAATTGGCGCAGCAGCCTGGATGGTATCGCGATATGTATCGCTATCAGCAACTGGAGGCCGCGCTGGATGACGCGCCGGAACGCGGCGAGGAGGCGGCGAATGCGTAGTTTTGGACAGCTATGGCCGACGCTGAAACGGTTGCTGGCGTATGGTTCGCCCTGGCGAAAACCGCTCTCTGTCGCGGTGATTATGCTATGGATTGCGGCGGCGGCGGAGGTTAGCGGTCCGCTGCTGATCAGCTATTTCATTGATAACATGGTGGCCCGCCACCATTTACCGCTGGGTAAAGTCGCGGGGCTGGCGGCCGCCTATGTGGGGTTACAGTTTCTGGCGGCGGGTCTGCATTACGCCCAGTCTTTATTATTTAACCGGGCGGCCGTTGGCGTGGTTCAGACCTTGCGCACGGACGTAATGGATGCCGCCTTGCGTCAGCCGCTAAGCGCCTTCGACACGCAGCCTGTCGGACAATTAATTTCACGCGTGACCAACGACACGGAGGTCATCCGCGATCTGTACGTCACGGTCGTCGCGACGGTATTACGTAGCGCGGCGTTGATCGGCGCCATGCTGGTCGCCATGTTCAGCCTTGACTGGCGGATGGCGCTGGTGGCGATTTTGATTTTTCCGGCGGTATTGACCGTGATGATCATTTATCAGCGCTACAGCACGCCGATTGTACGCCGCGTGCGGGCATACCTGGCGGATATTAACGACGGCTTTAACGAAATCATCAATGGGATGAGCGTTATCCAGCAGTTTCGCCAGCAGGCGCGCTTCGGCGCACGAATGGGCGAGGCCAGCCGCTCGCACTACATGGCGCGGATGCAGACGCTGCGCTTAGATGGTTTTTTATTGCGTCCGCTACTTAGCCTCTTTTCCGCGCTCATTTTGTGCGGTCTGTTGATGCTCTTCAGTTTTACGTCTGCCGGCACGATTGAGGTCGGGGTGCTGTATGCGTTCATTAGCTATTTGTCACGTCTGAACGAGCCGCTCATTGAACTGACCACCCAGCAATCGATGCTACAGCAGGCGGTTGTGGCGGGAGAGCGTGTTTTTGAACTGATGGATCGCCCGCGCCAGCGCTATGGCAGCGACGACAGGCCGTTGCAAAGCGGCGCGATTGATATTGATCATCTGTCGTTTGCTTACCGCGACGATAATCTTGTTTTACAGGACATTACGCTATCAGTACCGTCCCGTAGCTTTGTGGCGCTGGTGGGGCACACCGGCAGCGGGAAGAGCACGCTCGCCAGCTTATTAATGGGGTACTACCCCCTGACACAAGGCGAAATTCGGCTGGATGGGCGAGAAATCTCCTCTCTTAATCATCGCGTTTTACGCCAGGGCGTGGCGATGGTGCAACAAGACCCGGTAGTGATGGCGGATACCTTTCTGGCTAATGTGACGCTGGGGCGCGATGTCTCCGAGGCGCAGGTTTGGCAGGCGCTGGAAACGGTACAGTTGGCAGACCTGGCGCGTGGTTTGAGCGACGGGCTGCATACGCGTCTCGGTGAGCAGGGTAATACGTTGTCCGTCGGGCAAAAACAGTTGTTGGCGCTGGCGCGCGTGCTGGTTGACGCTCCGCAAATATTAATTCTGGATGAAGCGACGGCCAGCATCGATTCCGGCACCGAGCAGGCGATACAGCAGGCGCTGGCGGCGATTCGTGAACGCACCACGCTGGTGGTTATCGCCCACCGGCTATCGACTATCGTGGAGGCTGACACCATTCTGGTTCTCCACCGTGGTCAGGCGATAGAGCGCGGGACGCATCAACAATTGCTGGCGGCGCAAGGACGCTACTGGCAAATGTATCAATTACAATTAGCTGGTGAGGAGTTAGCCGCCAGCGTACACGAGGAGTCCGGCCCTGCGGTGTAAGGTTTTGCGCCGCGGGGCAAAACCTCGCCCATCATGCACCGTCGTGGTGCGTCTTTCTTTCCCTGCTTCGATTTTGGGGCGCGTCAATATAAAGACGCGCCGCTAACCCCTTTTTCACCGCTGGTTCGTTCCTGGCACACCCTTTGCAATGCTCATTCTGAATAGTCTGTATGCGGCTATTGTCTTAATTCATTCTGACGGGAGGGGGTCTATGAAGCTGGTTACCGTGGTTATCAAACCGTTCAAGCTGGAGGACGTGCGGGAAGCGCTTTCTTCTATTGGCATTCAGGGGCTGACTGTCACCGAAGTGAAAGGGTTTGGCCGTCAGAAAGGGCACGCCGAGCTGTATCGCGGCGCGGAGTACAGCGTGAATTTTCTGCCGAAAGTCAAAATTGATGTGGCTATCGCCGACGACCAACTGGAAGAGGTGATCGATATCGTCAGTAAAGCGGCCTACACCGGAAAGATTGGCGACGGCAAAATTTTCGTTGCAGAGCTCACGCGCGTTATTCGGATTCGTACCGGCGAAGCTGACGAAGCGGCGCTGTAAGACCCGCCACACAGCAACAGGAAATGAAAAAATGAAGATAGCGATGATAAAAACCACCCTGGCTTCACTGGCGCTGCTGCCTGGGCTAACGATGGCCGCGCCGACGGTTGCCGATAAAGCGGATAATGCTTTTATGATGATTTGCACCGCACTGGTATTGTTTATGACGATACCGGGTATCGCGCTGTTTTACGGCGGATTAATTCGCGCTAAAAACGTGCTGTCAATGTTAACGCAAGTGACCGTCACCTTTGCGCTGGTCTGTATTTTATGGGTGGTATATGGCTATTCGCTGGCTTTTGGCGAAGGAAATCATTTCTTCGGTAATGTCGATGGGGCGATGTTGAAGAACATCGCGCTGACGGCGGTAACAGGCACGATTTACCAGGCTATCCATGTCGCGTTTCAGGGATCTTTCGCCTGTATTACCGTCGGGTTGATTGTCGGCGCGCTGGCGGAGCGTATTCGTTTTTCGGCGGTACTGATTTTTGTCATGGTGTGGTTCACACTCTCTTATATTCCAATTGCGCACATGGTGTGGGGCGGCGGTCTGCTGGCTGCTCATGGCGCGCTGGATTTTGCTGGTGGTACGGTGGTGCATATTAACGCCGCTATCGCCGGGTTGGTGGGGGCTTATTTAATTGGCAAACGCGTCGGCTTTGGGAAAGAAGCATTTAAACCCCATAACCTGCCGATGGTCTTTACCGGTACAGCGATTCTGTATATCGGCTGGTTTGGATTTAACGCGGGTTCTGCTGGTAGCGCAAACGAGATAGCAGCGTTGGCCTTTGTGAACACCGTGGTGGCGACCGCCGCCGCGATTCTGGGGTGGATTATCGGCGAGTGGACGCTACGCGGTAAGCCTTCTCTGCTGGGAGCCTGTTCCGGCGCGATTGCCGGTCTGGTTGGCGTGACGCCAGCCTGTGGCTATGTTGGTGTTGGCGGCGCGCTGGTTATCGGCGTTATTGCGGGTCTGGCGGGATTGTGGGGAGTCACCATGCTTAAACGTCTGTTGCGGGTAGATGATCCGTGCGACGTATTTGGCGTTCACGGCGTTTGCGGGATAGTCGGCTGTATCCTGACCGGCGTTTTTGCCGCCAGTTCGCTGGGTGGCGTTGGTTTTGTCGACGGCGTTACGATGGGACATCAGGTTATGGTACAACTGGAAAGTATTGCTATTACGGCCGTCTGGTCCGGCGTTGTCGCGTTCGTTGGTTACAAACTGGCGGATATCCTTGTTGGACTGCGTGTACCGGAAGAGCAGGAGCGCGAGGGGCTGGATGTGAACAGTCACGGCGAGAATGCGTATAACGCGTGATTGCGCAACATGCCTGATGGCGACGCGAAAACATCTTATCCAGCCTACGGTAGGCCGGATAAGCGCAGCGCCATCAAGCCATTAACGCCGTATAGCGGCATGTTTTTTAATTGTGATTACGCATTACCCCTTCCTGCACGGTTGAAGCGACCAGCGCGCCATCCTGAGTATAAAACTCGCCGCGAACAAAGCCTCGGGCGCTGGAGGCGGAAGTACTCTCCACGCTATAAAGTAGCCATTCATTAAGATTGAACGGACGATGGAACCACATAGAGTGATCGATAGTGGCGATCTGAATGCCCTTTTCCAGAAAACCGATGCCGTGAGGCTGAAGCGCGACGGGAAGGAAATTCAGGTCAGAGGCATATCCCAGTAAATATTGATGGACGCGAATGTCATCCGGAACGGTGCCGTTGGCGCGAATCCATACCTGACGCGTAGGCGCGGCGACGTGACCTTTTAGTGGATTGTGAAATTCGACAGGACGAATTTCCAGGGGGCGATCGCAGAGAAACTTTTCTTTCAGAACCGGCGGCAGTAAATGCGCCAGCGACTGCGCGATTTCCGTTTCTGACGGCAGTCCTTCCGGCCCGGCTGTCGTCGGCATGGTTTTTTGATGTTCAAAACCCGGTTCCGGCGCCTGGAATGAGGCGGTCATGTAAAAAATGGGTTTCCCGTTCTGAATGGCGGCAACGCGACGGGCGCTGAAGCTATTCCCATCGCGCAGCACTTCTACGTCATAGATAATGGGCTTTTGGCTATCGCCCGGCCGCAGAAAATAACTGTGGAATGAATGCGCCAGTCGCTCTTCCGGCACCGTCTCTTTGGCGGCATATAACGCCTGGCCCACCACCTGACCGCCAAATACCTGACGCAGCCCTAAGTCTTCACTTTGGCCCCGAAAGAGTCCTTCTTCGATTTTTTCCAGATTCAACAATGTCAGCAAATTATTTAGTGTCTGACTCATACATACTCTCCAGGTGACAACGATGCCGAAGCGAGGTAGGCCAGAGTATAACGCAATTTTGCAAGTGGTCCGATGGGTACAAAAGTCTGAATAACAGAGCAATTCCAGGCAAAAATGAGTGACATGTGCCACACTTAATCACGTTATGTTTCTGTTAACCACTCTTCCGGCGGGGGGAAAGGCCTGCTGGTGCATTGATGATAAGGAGAATTGAATGAAACTCGTGCACATCGTAAGTGGTTTAGCGGTTGCGATATCTCTGGCGGCCTGCGCTGATAAAAGCGCTGATATCCAGACGCCTGCGCCAAACCCTAACATGTCGATTACAGCTAACCAGTCTACTATTCAGCAACCCAATGTTTCCGGCACCGTCTGGATCCGCCAGAAGGTCGCTCTGCCGCCAGATGCGGTGCTGACCGTGACGCTTTCAGATGCTTCTCTGGCTGATACGCCGTCTAAGGTGCTGTCGCAAAAAGCGGTACGGACCGAAGGTAAACAGGCGCCTTTCAGTTTTGTGTTGCCGTTTAACCCATCAGATATTCAACCTAACGCGCGTATTCTCCTGAGCGCGGCCATCACCGTTGACAACAAGCTGGTGTTTATTACCGATAGCGTGAAACCGGTGATTAATAATGGCGGCACCAAAGCGGATCTGACGCTGGTACCGGTACAGCAAACGGCGGTGCCTGTTCAGGCCAGCGGTGGTGCGACGACGACGGTTCCATCGACTTCGCCGACCCAAGTCAATCCGTCCTCTGCCGTTCCTGCGCCTACCCAGTATTAATCCTGCGCCAACCCTCTCTGTTATGGAGAGGGTTAATACACCCAGCGATAGCGTTGTAAATCGATTTGCCCGCTTCCCGACACCACCACGCCTTCCGCCAGTAATGCCTGGCGTTGCCGTTGTAGATCCGGCCCGGTAAGTGATATCGCGCCGTGGCGGTTCACCACCCGATGCCATGGCAAAGTGCTGCCTTCCGGCAGACGTTTTAAAACTCCGCCGACCTGGCGCGCCGCCCGAGGCGAACCGGCAAGCCGGGCGACATCGCCGTAGGTCGTGACAAAACCTTCCGGGATCGAGGCGATGATTTGCCAGACGCGCTGAGGAAATGTGTCCTGAATATCCATAATAAAATCCTGCGTTAATGCTTCAGGATAATCTGGAATAAGAGGGGAGGAAAGCCCGGGTGTGCAAGAAACCAGCATCCGACGCCTGATGGGTTGCAATTGCACGATATAGCAGTGATAATGCGCCTGCGCGTTGGTTCACAACGCTCTCAATGGGGGCTCTGTTGGTTCTCCCGCAACGCTACTCTGTTTACCAGGTCAGGTCCGGAAGGAAGCAGCCAAGGCAGATGACGCGTGTGCCGGGATGTAGCTGGCAGGGCCCCCACCCAATTCTGTCTCTCCACACTGTTCTTTTCTGCTGTGCGACGTTATAGCCGCTGTTCCGCCCAAAGAATAAATGCCGCGCCGGGTAGCGGTTTACTGTATAACCAGCCCTGACCATAATGTACGCCATGCTGGCGTAGCCACTGTTCTTGCCTGGTCGTTTCGATACCTTCTGCGACCATTTTAAGTTTGAGCGTTTTCGCCATTTCAATAATATGCGGCGTGACGTTTTTATATTCCAGCGCATCGACAAAAGATTTATCAATTTTAAGGACATCCACATCCAGATTTTGTAAGTAGCTGAGGCTGGAATAGCCGGTGCCAAAGTCATCAATATAAATTGAATGTCCTGCGTTACGGTATCTGGCGACAATTGGCGCACTGGTTTTCGGATCGGCGAACTCGCGTTCCGTTAACTCAAGCGCGATTTGCGACGGGGAAATTTGGCTACGGTTCAGTAGCGTGCTTAACAGCGCCGGGAGCGTTTCCGACGCCAGGTCGGATGCCTCAATATTGATTGAAATATGCTGTTCGGGATGGGACGTTAACCAACTCCCCATGTCTTCAAAAACGGTTTCGATGATTAGCCGGGTTAGCGGCTCCGTAAGCCCGGTTTGTTCAGCCAGCGCGATAAAAATTTCCGGCGAAAGGAAGGTACCGTCCGCCTGTTGCCAGCGAGCTAAGGCTTCGGCGCCGACAATTTTTCCGCTGCTCAGGGAGACAATAGGCTGATAGTGTACGTTAATTTCGCGATTGTCTATCGCATCCTGGAGACGGTGGCGGGGCGACTGTAGCCGACGCAAAATACGCAGAATAAACGCCGCGGCCAGCAGACCCGTTACGATGCCCGCCGGTAGCCAGATAAACGCCTGTCGATACCAGCTCCTTTCCAGCGGAGCGGTCGGTGCCCAGCTTACGATAGTAATGCCCATTTCCGGAAAGGGGTGGATAGCATACTGAATGCCTCGATTTTCCAGCCGCAGGGGCGTCTCATGTTGAATTAGCGGAAGAATCGCGGGGTCAAGCTTACCGCTGCTGGCAACCACAGTATTGCGTTCCCGGCCAATAATAGCGACGTCAATTGGCCATGCTCCAAACGGAATCACATCGATAAAAGACGCGGGGTCGATCATCACGATATAGTTATCGCTCCCGAGTGCCGCCATATAGCGTTTTATACCCAGATCGTTTTGCGCCGTAAACCAGGCGCGATAACCGTCCTGGGTGATTTTCATGGGCGGAGGGAAAGCGGGAATATGGCTCTCTTTTTCAAGTGAGGAGCAAACGGGAATCGTATTTTTAAGGTACAGAACTTCCTGAACATACCGAAAGCTATAAGACACGCGACGCATGGCGAGTAAATGAGCGCTGCTGCAGGGCTCGCCTTTAAAGGAGGCGATATGCGTTAACGCGGCTTTTGCCTGGTCACTGACCCTTTCTGTACGTAGCGCCACCCGGGACGAGAAGATATCCAGCTCTTCATTAAACCTTTTTTCAACTTGACGGTGCGCCAGCCACAGACTCAATCCTATCGGGAAAAGGACAGACAGGATAAGCACTCCCGTTACCAGGCTGACCAGATGTCGTGTTGTCACAGTGATGTCCTTATAAACACAGCGTAAAGAGAGTATATCCGATCGCAAATCGCGTCCTCGAATGATAAAGCTATTTTATCGATTTTACAGATACAGGAGCCAGACTAATGCGTTACGCCACGTTGCTTTTGCCGCCAGGAAGAGAGCGTGAATGTTTGCCGGTTGAAAAAGAATCGTTAATAGCGTATTTTATTGTTATGTTATAACGTAATTGTGAGGGCGCAATGAAACCTGATATCCATCCTGTGTACCGCACCGTCGTATTTCACGACACCAGCGCAAATGAATATGTGAAAGTGGGGTCAACTATCAAAACCGAACGTGAAATCGAACTGGACGGTGTAACGTATCCATATGTCACCATTGATGTGTCATCAAAATCGCATCCTTTTTATACCGGTAAACAAAAAACGTTTGATAACGAAGGTAGCGCCGCGCGTTTCCAGAAACGTTTTGGTCGTTTTATCGGCGCTAAACGGGGGTAAATGAAATGCAGGTGCTAAACTCACTTCGCAATGCAAAACAGCGGCATCCGGATTGCCAGATAGTGAAACGAAAAGGACGTTTATACGTGATTTGTAAAACAAATCCACGGTTTAAGGCGGTTCAGGGACGTAAAAAAAGACGTTAAAAGCTAACCGTTCAGGGAAAGCAGTGCGTACCATGGAGGGTGCGCATTTTTTTATTACCGGCTGGCTTCTGTGCGGGCCAGCGTAAAAATATCGTAGAAGGAAAGTTCGCCTTTACGGGCAACCATTTTTTGCAGCTGGACTTTATGCTCATTATCCACCTGTGGAGACTGAAGAATCGTCTCAATGAGCGTGGGGGGAACAAAGCGGGTGTTGTACCATTCGCCGTTGTAACAGACCCGGAGATCCAGCACGTCGATGTCGTCATAGTGATAACGCGGGGCGATGTCGAAAAAGAAGAAGCCATTAAATACGATAAATAACACCACTAACAGCCACACTGATCCCACCAGCGTTTCTGATTGCAGCATGACCGCCAGCGTCGCAAACCAGGCGGCATACATCGCGATAAATAACCCGGGATGCTTGCGGATAAAACTGATACTAAAACGCGGCCTGTTATCGCGTTTTTCACGGACGTTTAAGTCATCAATAGTTTCGCTAAGCAGGCGCTGTATCTCTGTCATCTTTTGCCTTCATGGTTTCTGCGACATACGGGTACTAACAGCCCATTCTAAATGCAGGCGTAGTGTGAAAAAAGTAACAGATTAACCACGAATTAGCATAACAGTTATCATTTTGGCTACAAATTTTTAATGATTCTCGCCGGATTTCCGCCTACCACGACATCAGACGGTACATTTTTTATCACCACAGCGCCTGAGGCGACGACGGCGTTATCGCCGATGGTTACACCCGGATTAATGACGGCTCGTCCGCCTATCCAGACGTTATTTCCGATAGTGACAGGTTTGCCTAATTCTTTGCCGCTGTTGCGTTCGATGGCGTCCAGCGGATGCGTGGCGGTATAGATATGTACCCCTGGCGCAAGCATACAATTGTCGCCGATATGAATTGGGCAAACATCAAGCATGACGCAGTCAAAGTTAGCGTAAAAGGAGCGACCAAGAAAAATATTATAGCCATAGTCGCACCGAAAGGAGGGTTCAATATAAGCGTTTTCGCTTCAGCCCAACAGGTCGCGTAAAATCGCCTGACGCTTATTTATTTCATCAGGCGTAGTATGATTGTACTGATGGATGAGTCGTCGCGCCCGCAGACGATCCTGGAATAACGTTTCATCGGTCGGACAATACAACGCCCCAGCGATCATTTTTTGTTTTTCATCACTCATCGCGCGCTCCCCTTGATGGATATTACCGCAGTATAAGCGATGATATATTATTTTAGGGAACGTTCCCTGTATTTTGAATGTGATCTATGTCACTGTTCTATAATAGCCCATTGTGTTGTTAGCCAAAACGAAGGGGCAGACAACACCTGTGTATTATCTGAAAAAACTATGTAGAGTGATTAACGAATGAATTTCCATACTGAAGAGGGGATCTTGTCGTAAAGCTTGTTCATCGTCAATTCTGCAAGACGGTGATCCGCTGCTGAGTAAAATACAGCCAGTTCATTATCGGACAGTTCATATTTATTTTTCTCAATGACGCGCTCCAGAGTGTCAATTGTCTGACAGCGCCGTAAACGCATCAAATAATCAGTTTTAGTTAATGGTTTATCAGACATAAATCCTACCTATGATTGTAATAATTTTTAACAAGACAAACTAACAGGATTAGCCCTGGTGGCGTTGACGAAACAGCGAAACAGGCGATTGCCCGATTTACGCCATTTTTGCAAATCCTGCGTATTAATACCATAGCTGCTGAACAACATAAAGGTGTCGTCCAGATATTCATCTATCTGCGCAATCAATTTATTGTCTTCGTTGTACTTAATCTTATAATTAAGCGCGAAAGTTGCAATATGCTCTATCAGTTCATTGAGCTGCAGGTTGACTGCTGAGGTTGGGTCATTAACCCAGCCATGGTTGCTTTCTTCAAGGTTTGCAAGACAGTCATGATACAGGGTTTCGCAAAGAAATTTAAGCTGTGCTATATCATGTCTTTTGGGTGAGTATTCGTCCATAATGCATCCCCTTTTTAGTGGCTTAAACTAACCGAACACCTTCGGGATGGATACAACTAACTAACCTGGTACTTCCCCACGTCACCTTATGATTTAACTATAATCTACTCTAAAAAACTTTTCATCGTCATATTACGAAAAATTACAATTGCGTGAAAGCCGCGTGTCGCCATACTTTTTCGAATTTTAACAGTGAGCGTCAGTCGCCTAAAAAGGAACCAGTTTTATTGTTTGTGTAATCATTGGGTTAACGCTTTTTAGCTTTTCAGGCTAAAACAATAGGCGCTGGCAGGAAAAAATAGCCAGGAATATTCTTAATATTTCTTAATTAATGGCTGAATTAAGAAATGACCAACTTTCCTAAGAAAAGCCTTTAACGCGGTAAGGGTTATACTTTTTATTAATATGGCAAAAAATAATCAATCTAACAATAAGTGTATTTTATGATTTTTGCCTGAAAAAAGGCCGCTTGCGCGGCCTTATCAACAGTGAGCAAATCAGCGATGTTCTGTCGAATGACTATGCTCAATATCTTCGCTTTTACGGCTAAAGCGGCGGCGTACCACCACAAAGAAGACCGGTACGAAGAAAATAGCCAGTACGGTAGCCGTTACCATTCCGCCCAGTACGCCAGTACCTACCGCATTCTGAGCGCCGGAACCCGCGCCGGAACTGATAACCAGCGGCATAACCCCCAGCATGAACGCTAACGAAGTCATCAGAATCGGGCGCAGACGCATACGTACGGCCTCCAGCGTCGCTTCTACCAGACCTTTGCCTTCTTTATCCATTAAGTCTTTGGCGAATTCGACGATAAGTATCGCGTTCTTCGCCGACAACCCAATGGTTGTGAGCAGGCCCACCTGGAAGTAAACGTCGTTAGTCAGCCCGCGGAAGGTGGCGGCCAGTAGCGCGCCGATAACCCCAAGCGGAACGACCAGCATTACGGAGAATGGTATAGACCAGCTCTCATACAATGCCGCCAGACACAGGAAGACGACGATCAGCGAGATAGCATACAGGGCAGGGGCCTGGTTGCCGGATAACCGTTCCTGGTAGGACATCCCGGTCCAGTCATATCCAATGCCGGACGGCAGCTTACTGGCCAGTTCTTCCATCATCGCCATCGCTTCACCAGTACTCTTACCTGGCGCCGCCTGACCCAGAATTTCCATCGAAGGCAGACCGTTATAGCGTTCCAGACGCGGTGAACCATATTCCCAGCGGGAAGAGGAGAATGCAGAGAACGGCACCATTTGACCACCGCTACCGCGAACGTACCAGTCGTTAATATCATCCGGCAACATGCGGTATTTCGCTTCGGACATCACGTAAACTTTCTTCACACGACCGCGATCGATAAAGTCGTTTACATAGCTGCCGCCCCATGCTGCGCCCAGCGTGGTATTAATATCGCTAATAGACACGCCCAGCGCCTGAGCTTTTTCCTGGTCGATATCGATTTTGAACTGCGGCGTATCTTCCAGGCCGTTAGGGCGAACGCCTACCAGCAGATCAGGATATTTCGCGACTTCGCCGAACAACTGATTACGCGCCTGGGTGAGTTTTTCATGACCAAGTCCCGCCTGGTCAATCAACTCAAAGTCAAACCCGGTTGCGGTGCCCAGCTCAACAATCGCCGGCAGGTTAAAGGCGAAGACCATCGCATCTTTAATTTGTGAAAACGCTGCGGTTGCCCGTTGGGTAATCGCTTCAACCTTGTTTTCATCACCTGGGCGATCGGCCCAGTCTTTCAACGACACGAATGCAATACCGGTATTCTGACCGCGGCCTGCAAAACCGAAGCCGTTGACGGCGAATACCGATTGAACGTTGGCTTTCTCTTTGTTCAGATAGTAATCCGTGACCTCATCCAGCACTTTTTGCGTGCGCTCTTGCGTCGCGCCGGCAGGGAGCTGCACCATTGTCAGGAATACGCCCTGGTCTTCATCCGGCAAGAAAGAACTTGGCAGACGAACGAACAGATAAGCCATACCGACGACGATAATGAGATAGAGCAGCAGATAACGCCCGGTACTGCGCAGAATATTGCCTACGCTATCGGTGTAGTGATGCGTACTCTTATCGAACAGGCGGTTAAACCAGCCGAAAAAGCCTTTTTTCTCTTCGCCGTGATCGCCTTTGGCGACGGGTTTGAGCATCGTCGCGCACAGCGCGGGCGTCAGGATCAGCGCAACCAGCACTGACAGCGCCATCGCTGATACGATGGTGATAGAGAACTGACGATAAATTGCCCCGGTTGAGCCGCCAAAGAAGGCCATCGGAATAAATACCGCCGACAGTACCATCGCGATACCCACCAATGCGCCCTGAATCTGGCCCATGGATTTGCGCGTCGCTTCCTTCGGCGGAAGGCCTTCTTCCGTCATAACACGTTCGACGTTCTCGACCACCACGATGGCGTCATCCACCAGCAAGCCGATGGCGAGCACCATCCCGAACATCGTCAGCGTGTTTATCGAGAAACCGAATGCCGCAAGTACGGCAAAGGTTCCCAACAATACCACCGGAACCGCTATCGTCGGAATCAACGTTGCGCGGAAGTTCTGCAGGAACAGGTACATCACCAGGAACACGAGGATAATCGCTTCGACCAGCGTTTTTACCACCTCATGAATAGAGATCTTCACGAACGGCGTGGTGTCATACGGGTAGACGATTTTCATCCCTGACGGGAAGAACGGTTCCATTTTTTTCAGTTCGGCGCGAATAGCGGTAGCGGTATCCAGCGCGTTGGCGCCGGTAGCCAGTTTGATGCCAAGCCCTGAAGCCGGCTGACCGTTAAATTTCGCGATGACGTCGTAGTTTTCGCCGCCAAGCTCAATTTTCGCTACATCCCGCAGACGAACCTGGGAGCCATCCTGATTCACCTTCAGCAGGATTTTGCCAAACTCATCCGTTGAGGTCAGACGCGTTTGGGCAATAATCGATGCGTTAAGCTGCTGGCCTTTTACCGGCGGCGTACCGCCGAGCTGACCTGCCGCGACCTGGGCGTTCTGCGCTTTAATAGCGTTAATCACGTCGACCGGTGTCAGTTGGTATTTGGTCAGCTCTGTCGGATTCATCCAGATACGCATCGCATACTGCGAACCAAACAGCTGAACGTCGCCCACCCCAGAGGTACGGCTGATCGGATCTTTCATATTGGCGGCAACGTAATCCGAAATATCCTCCTGGGTCATGGTGCCGTCGGTGTTAATGACGCCCACAACCATCAGGAAGCTACTTGAGGATTTCTCAACGCTCACGCCCTGTTGCTGTACTTCCTGCGGAAGTAACGGCATTGCCAGTTGCAATTTGTTCTGAACCTGAACCTGCGCGATGTCCGCATCGGTGCCGGATTCAAAAGTCAGCGTGATCTGCACGGTCCCCGTGGAGTCACTGTTGGAGGACATATACATCAGGTTATCGATACCGTTCATATTCTGTTCGATAACCTGCGTGACAGTATCCTGTACCGTTTTCGCATCAGCGCCAGGGTAGGTCGCGGAGATCGTCACTGCTGGCGGCGCAATCGTCGGATATTGCGCTACCGGCAATTTGAGGATCGCGAGCCCCCCTGCCAACATGATGATGATGGCGATCACCCACGCAAATATAGGGCGATCGATAAAGAAATTAGGCATGTCTTAACGGCTCCTGTTTAAGTTAAGACCTGGGCTGAGCAGGTTGATCACCGCTTGCGGCTTGCTGTTTGTTATCCGCGGTAATTTCCTGCACTTTAACCTGTGCGCCAGGACGTACTTTTTGCAGCCCGCTGACGACTACGCGGTCGCCC
The DNA here is from genome assembly GCA_900478215.1 of Salmonella enterica subsp. houtenae serovar Houten. Classification (NCBI taxonomy): domain Bacteria; kingdom Pseudomonadati; phylum Pseudomonadota; class Gammaproteobacteria; order Enterobacterales; family Enterobacteriaceae; genus Salmonella; species Salmonella enterica. The sequence continues at coordinate 3,375,546 of LS483478.1, read as the reverse complement.
GCTTTCAACCCGTCAGTCACCAGCCACTTATCGCCGATCGCCTGGCTTGCGACGATTTGGCGGGTTTCCACTTTGTTATCAGCGCCAACCACCAGCACCGTGGCATCGCCGCGTGGAGTACGGGTAACGCCCTGTTGTGGAACCAGTAATGCCGTCGGTTTTGTCCCTTCCTGCAGACGTGCGCGAACGAACATTCCTGGTAATAAGGTGTGATCCGGGTTAGGGAAGATGGCGCGCAAAGTAATAGATCCGGTGGTTTGGTCAACGGTAACGTCGGAGAATTCAAGCGTACCGGACTGCGGGAATTTGATACCGTCGCTGGTCACCAGGTCGACCTTCGCTTTGCCGTTTTCCTGTTTCAGCGAACCATTTGCCAGCTCCTGCTTCAGGCGCAGGAAGTCATTGCTGGACTGGGTCACATCCACATAAATAGGGTCCAACTGCTGCACTGTCGCTAGCGCCGACGCCTGACCGTTCTGTACCAGCGCGCCTTCCGTTACGGACGACTTACCAATACGACCGCTAATCGGTGAGGTGACTTTGGTATACGCCAGGTTGATACGAGCGGTTTCAACGGCGGCTTTTGCTGCGACAACGGCGGCAGTCGCTTGTTGCGCGTCAGCCAGCGCCTGATCGTATTCCTGCTTACTGATGTATTGCGTACCCAGCAGCTTTTGATAACGTTTCACCGTCAGTTCAGCGATATTCGCGGCGGCCTGCGCTTTTGCCAAATCGCCCTTGGCGCTGTCGTAAGTCGCCTGGTAGGTCGCAGGATCAATCTGATAGAGAGAGACTCCCGCTTCGATATCACTTCCTTCAACGAAATTACGCTTCAGGATAATGCCGCTAACCTGCGGGCGAACTTCGGCGATACGGTAAGCAACGGTACGACCCGGAAGTTCAGTTGTGATCTGCAGTGGTTCCGTTTTTAGCGTGACAACCCCAACTTCCGGCATCTGCTGGCCGCCTTGCTGGTCCTGTTTGTCGTCACATCCTGTTAGCGCTAAGCTGCCTGAGAGCATCAGAACGACCGCCAGAGGCGTTAACCCTCTGTTTTTGTTCATATGTAAACCTCGAGTGTCCGATTTCAAATTGGTCAATGGTCAAAGGTCCTTAAACCCATTGCTGCGTTTATATTATCGTCGTGCTATGGTACATACATCCATAAATGTATGTAAATCTAACGCCTGTAAATTCACCGACATATGGCACGAAAAACCAAACAACAAGCGCTGGAGACACGACAACACATCCTGGATGTGGCCCTGCGTTTGTTCTCGCAGCAAGGCGTATCGGCAACCTCGCTGGCGGAGATTGCGAACGCTGCTGGCGTGACGCGCGGCGCAATCTATTGGCATTTCAAAAATAAGTCGGATTTATTCAGTGAGATCTGGGAGCTATCAGAATCCAATATTGGTGAGCTTGAGATTGAGTATCAGGCAAAATTCCCCGACGATCCACTATCTGTATTAAGAGAAATTTTAGTTCATGTTCTTGAAGCTACTGTAACAGAAGAACGACGTCGCTTATTGATGGAGATTATATTCCATAAATGTGAGTTTGTCGGAGAAATGGTTGTGGTTCAACAGGCGCAACGTAGCCTTTGTCTGGAAAGTTACGATCGGATTGAACAAACGTTAACACATTGTATTAATGCTAAAATGCTGCCTGAAAATCTGCTGACCCGTCGTGCGGCGATACTGATGCGCAGCTTTATTTCAGGGCTCATGGAGAACTGGTTATTTGCTCCGCAATCATTTGATTTAAAAAAAGAAGCTCGCGCCTACGTCACTATCCTGCTGGAGATGTATCAATGGTGTCCGACACTGCGCGCGTCGACGGTCAACGGCTCCCCCTGATAATATTCCAGGAAAACTCCTGGACATTTTCTGTGTCGCTATTCTGTTTGTTACAGGCGTGATATTCTTGCGACTCAATTATTTCCGGTCTGCTTGCCGGTTCAGACACTTCATTCTCATGACTATGTTGCAGCTTTATAAACGTTCACAGCATTTTGTTTTTATTACAATTAGCTTCCTTATTATCCTGCTGTCCTGTCAGTCTCTGGCGCTTGCCCGGGGGCAAACGAATGGCGACCTACCGTCAAAAGCGGATGTGCAAAACCAGCTGGATACGCTGAATAAGCAAAAAGATCTCTCCGCCCAGGATAAGCTCGTCCAGCAAGACCTTATTGATACGTTAGCTACGCTGGAAAAAATCGAGCGGGTAAAAGAGGAGACCGTACAGTTACGGCAGAAGGTGGCGCAGGCACCTGAAAAAATGCGTCAGGCGACGGATGCGTTGAATGCGCTGAGCGACGTCGATAATGATGATGAAATGCGAAAAACGCTGAGTACGCTTTCGCTACGTCAGCTTGAGCTGCGCGTGGCGCAGGTACTGGATGATTTGCAAAATTCGCAAAACGATCTTGCCGCTTATAACAGCCAGCTTGTTTCGCTACAGACCCAGCCGGAGCGCGTGCAAAACGCGATGTATACCGCCTCACAGCAAATACAGCAAATCCGTAACCGTCTGGACGGCAATAACGTCGGCGAAGCCGCGCTTCGCCCTAGCCAACAGGTATTATTACAGGCACAGCAGGCGCTGCTTAATGCGCAGATCGACCAGCAACGTAAGAGTCTTGAAGGAAATACCGTTTTGCAGGATACCCTGCAAAAACAGCGGGATTACGTGACGGCCAACACTAATCGCCTTGAACATCAGCTTCAACTTTTACAGGAGGCGGTCAACAGTAAACGACTTACGCTAACGGAAAAAACGGCCCAGGAGGCCATTTCGCCGGACGAAACGGCGCGTATCCAGGCAAACCCGCTGGTAAAGCAGGAACTGGATATTAATCATCAACTGAGCCAGCGCCTGATTGTCGCCACTGAAAACGGCAATATGTTGATGCAGCAAAACATTAAAGTGAAAAACTGGCTCGATCGCGCGCTGCAGTCGGAAAGAAATATCAAAGAACAGATTGCCGTCCTGAAAGGCAGCCTGTTGCTGTCGCGTATTCTTTATCAACAGCAGCAAACCCTGCCTTCCGCCGACGAACTCGAAGATATGACCAACCGCATTGCGGATTTGCGTCTGGAGCAATTTGAAGTCAACCAGCAGCGTGATGCCTTATTCCAAAGCGATGCCTTTGTCGACAAGCTGGAGGAGGGGCATACCCGCGAGGTGAATGATGACGTTCATGATGCGTTGCTTCAGGTGGTGGAGATGCGCCGTGAGCTATTGGATCAGCTAAATAAACAGTTGGGTAACCAGCTGATGATGGCGATTAACCTGCAAATTAACCAGCAGCAGTTGATGAGCGTCTCGAAAAATCTGAAAGCCATTCTGACGCAGCAGATTTTTTGGGTGAACAGTAACCGCCCTATGGACTGGGACTGGCTTAAAGCGTTCCCCCAAACGTTAAAAGAGCAATTCAGCGCCATGAAAATTACGGTGAACTGGCAAAAAGCCTGGCCCGCGGTATTTATTGCTTTTTTGGCTGGATTGCCGCTCTTGCTCATCGCCGGTTTAATCCGCTGGCGTCTGAAATGGTTAAAAGCGTATCAACAGAAGCTGGCCGCCGCCGTGGGATCGCTGCGTAACGATAGTCAGCTCAATACGCCAAAAGCTATTCTGATCGATCTGATCCGCGCGCTGCCGGTGTGCCTGATTATCCTTGCGCTTGGATTGATCCTGCTGACCATGCAGCTAAATATCAGCGATCTGCTCTGGGCCTTTAGCAAAAAGCTCGCGCTGTTCTGGCTGGTCTTTGGGCTGTGCTGGAAGGTGCTGGAAAAAGAGGGCGTGGCGATACGCCATTTTGGTATGCCGGCGCAGTTGACCAGCCACTGGCGTCGCCAGATTGTACGCATTAGCCTCGCATTGTTGCCGCTGCACTTTTGGTCTGTGGTGGCGGAGTTGTCGCCGTTGAATCTGATGGATGACGTGCTGGGGCAGGCGGTTATTTTCCTCAATCTGCTAGTAATAACGTTGCTGGTGTGGCCACTGTGCCGGGAAAGCTGGCGCGATAAAGAATCCCACGGCATTCGACTGGTGACCGTGACGATTCTTTCCATCATTCCGGTAGCGTTAATGGTATTAACGGCGACAGGTTATTTCTATACCACGCTGCGCCTGGCGGGGCGCTGGATTGAAACCGTCTATCTGGTCATTATCTGGAACCTGCTTTATCAAACGGTGCTACGCGGGTTAAGCGTAGCGGCGCGCCGGATTGCCTGGCGACGCGCGCTGGCTCGTCGTCAGAACCTAGTAAAAGAGGGAGCGGAAGGCGCGGAGCCACAGGACGAACCCACCATCGCGCTGGAGCAGATTAACCAGCAAACGTTACGTATCACGATGCTGCTGATGATTGCCCTGTTCGGCGTTATGTTCTGGGCGATTTGGTCAGATTTGATCACCGTATTCAGCTATCTTGATAGCATCACGCTGTGGCACTACAACGGCTCCGAAGCTGGCGCTGCGGTGGTGAAAAGCGTGACGATGGGCAGCTTGTTATTCGCCATTATTGCCGCTATGGTGGCCTGGGCGCTTATCCGCAACTTACCCGGCCTGCTGGAAGTGCTGGTGCTTTCACGCCTGAATATGCGCCAGGGCGCTTCGTATGCGATCACCACGATCCTTAACTACATCATTATCGCTGTTGGCGCGATGACGGTATTCGGATCGCTCGGCGTCTCGTGGGATAAACTCCAGTGGCTGGCGGCGGCGTTGTCAGTGGGTCTCGGCTTTGGGCTACAGGAGATCTTCGGTAATTTTGTCTCGGGTTTAATCATCCTCTTCGAACGTCCGGTACGTATTGGCGATACGGTAACGATCGGCACCTACTCCGGCACGGTCAGTAAGATTCGTATTCGCGCTACCACTATTACCGATTTTGATCGTAAAGAAGTGATCATTCCGAACAAAGCGTTCGTGACGGAGCGGCTGATTAACTGGTCCCTGTCTGATACTACGACCCGTCTGGTGATCCGCCTTGGCGTGGCCTATGGTTCGGATCTGGAGAACGTGAAAAAAGTCCTGCTGCAGGCGGCGATGGAGCATCCGAAGGTGATGCACGATCCGGAACCAGCCGTATTCTTCACCACCTTTGGCGCCAGCACGCTGGATCATGAGCTGCGTCTGTATGTGCGTGAGTTACGCGATCGTAGCCATACGGTGGATGAACTTAACCGCGCGATCGATCGACTGTGCCGCGAAAATGATATCAATATCGCCTTTAACCAGCTTGAGGTACATCTGCACAACGCGAAGGGCGACGAAGTCACTGAAGTGAAGCGCGTTCTCAACGGCGGCGATCTGGCGCCGGCGGCAAGCTAAAAGGCGGTGGGCCGCGTGCTTTATTATTGCGCGCAGCGCCGCTAATGCGAAAGCGTAGAAAGCTCTTCCGGCGTAATGCCGGTGACGCTGGCGATGAGCCCGGGTTCCAGCCCGTTGGCAAGCATTTTGCGGGCAATAGCGCGCGCTTCGGCCTCAGGGCCTTGGCTAACCCTTGCTCAAGCCCTTTTTGCAACCCTTCCGTCCGGCCTTTTTCTTCCAGCCATTCCGCTATTGTCATCAGTTGCTCCTTATACTGCGGCGCGCCCTGCGCCAGTTGACGAATCAGCGCCCCGGGGAATATGTTTTTGCAGGAGCTCTAACATCGCTATCCGCCGATGCTGCAAAAGCTGATTATCCGGCATTATCGTCAGGTCGACCAGCGCAAATTCATGGTTGTATAAGGTCTTCGCCATATCCGGCTTCGCAAACATATTATGCCCGTTAAGGCTATAGGGCCACGGGTTTTCCGGACCGTGATAAAAGAGGATTGGCACCACCAGCGGCAAGGTATCATGACCGGCATCCAGATGACGCTGCATTGCGGCAATAGCGTAACGCATCAGGCGAAAAGCCATCAGCCGGTCTGATTTGCTCTGATGTTCAATGAGCGCGTAAACATACCCGGGGCCGTGTTGGGTATGCAGAGAATAGAGAATATCTGAATAGCGGCGGCGTAAATTATCTTCAACAAAACTCCCTGACTCCAGCTTCAGTGAATCCAGATCGCAGATATCAAGAAAGGTTTCTGGCAAGTGGATAGCCAGAAAGTCGCGGGCGACCTCTTTTTGCATCAGCATCTGTCGAAATACCGCAGCGTGCGGCGTGGTGGGTAGACGTTCCATGACTCGTCCCTTATTGTCTGACTGTGGCGACCACCTTGTCAGCGACAACGAGGACAAACCCGGGGGTAATTACTCTGTTTGCGAGTCGTCTTCCGTACTTTTTAGCTTATTTTCATAATCACGCATAACAATTTCCAGCGCGCGTAGCACCGTTCGTGCCGGTAAGCGATGCTCTTCAAGCAGAACAATTAAATCCACGGCCAGTTTGACTTCATCAGAGGCATTTTCAAGCGACATACTTTCTCCTGGGTTAACGGGTTAAACGCGCCAGTACGTTTTCTATTTTTTCCAGCGCATGTCGACAGCGCGCCAGTCGTTCTTCATAGATCTCGACTTCCTTTTGCAGCGTTTGTTGTTCGACAAGGCGGGTCGCCTGCGACAGACGAATTTTGCGCTCCTGTGTCATCGCCAGTAGTCGACGTTCAAACTCCTGATGCTGTATTCGTCTGCGCTGCCAACGGCCAAGCCCTGGCGCGGCGGCATCCCACTGGCGCAGCGACCAGGCGGCGGTTTCACGCGATATCGCCTCTAGTTGCGAAGCCAGATGTTCCGCCAGCCAGGCGACTTGCGGCAGTTGCTCATGTTTTACCGCCTGACGCAGCGCGGCGAGATTGGCGTCTGCCTCTTCCAGATATCCCTGCAGCAGAGTGCTGCGGGTACGGAAAAGATGTCGGTCAAAGCGCGCGCTTAGCGTCGCATGTTGCGCCAGCGGCGCGCAGCGTTGGCGTAGCGTCGCCAGCCTCTCTTCCAGCGTCTGTAACAGCATAGCGGTTTTCAATTCAACACCCCGATGAAAATAAGTCAGGCTGTGCTACAGTAGCCTTCTGTTTGATAACGATTCGCATTATGCAACGTACTATTTTAATCATCATTGGCTGGCTGGCGGTAGTATTAGGAACATTGGGCGTGGTTTTGCCCCTGTTGCCGACTACGCCGTTCATTTTACTGGCGGCCTGGTGCTTCGCCCGCTCGTCGCCGCGTTTCCACGACTGGCTGTTATACCGCTCATGGTTTGGCGGTTATCTGCGCCACTGGCAGCGCTATCGGGCCATGCCGCCGGGAGCGAAACCGCGAGCGATTGTGCTGATATTGTTGACCTTCGGTATTTCGTTGTGGCTGGCGAATATGATGTGGGTGCGGGCGCTGTTGTTAGTTATTCTGGCCTGCCTGCTGATTTTTATGTGGCGGATACCGGTGTTTGATGAAAAGCAACAAAAGCGCTGAACCACACGAATCGCTGTTGCAATTGTCGTTCTCAGCCAGTAAATTCGACCGTTTTCGAGCACAGGCGCAGGCGGTCAAAGAGTAACCGGGAGTTATCCCTGACCGAAAAGTATTGCGCCGTGAGTAACACCGTACTTAGCAGGCATATATCCATGACCGCGACTGCACAGCAGCTTGAGTTTCTCAAAAACAGCATCAAAAGCATTCAGGACTACCCGAAACCGGGCATTCTTTTCCGTGATGTCACCAGCTTACTGGAAGACCCGAAAGCCTACGCGCTCAGTATTGAACTGTTGGTTTCGCGTTATAAAAATGCGGGTATCACCAAAGTGGTTGGCACCGAAGCGCGTGGCTTCCTGTTTGGCGCGCCGGTTGCACTTGGGCTGGGCGTTGGTTTTGTTCCGGTACGTAAACCGCGCAAATTACCGCGTGAAACCATTGCCGAGACCTATGAACTAGAGTACGGCACCGATCAGGTGGAAATCCATGTCGACGCGATTAAACCTGGCGACAATGTGCTGGTCGTGGACGATCTGCTGGCGACTGGCGGCACCATTGAGGCGACCGTGAAGCTGATCCGTCGTCTGGGCGGGAAAGTCACCGATGCGGCGTTCATCATCAATTTGTTCGATCTGGGCGGCGAGCAGCGTCTGGAAAAGCAGGGGATTACCTGTTATAGCCTGGTGCCGTTTCCAGGGCATTGATTCAGGCTATCCGCACTGCTATTTTAGCCAGAGAGACAACCTCGCTGTATCGGCGAGGTTGTGTTAGCATTACCCTCCTATGAATCCACCTTCCAGCGTTTCAGAGCCTGCCAATGAGTTATCAGGTCTTAGCCCGAAAATGGCGCCCACAAACCTTTGCTGACGTCGTCGGCCAGGAACATGTGCTGACCGCACTGGCGAACGGCTTGTCGTTAGGGCGCATTCATCACGCATATCTTTTTTCCGGCACGCGCGGCGTCGGTAAAACCTCTATCGCCCGGCTGCTGGCGAAGGGGCTGAACTGCGAAACCGGCATCACCGCGACGCCGTGCGGCGTTTGCGATAACTGCCGGGAAATTGAGCAGGGGCGTTTTGTCGATCTCATTGAGATTGACGCCGCATCGCGTACCAAAGTCGAAGACACCCGCGACCTGCTGGATAACGTCCAGTACGCGCCTGCGCGCGGTCGCTTTAAGGTCTATCTGATAGACGAAGTTCACATGCTGTCGCGCCACAGCTTTAATGCGCTACTGAAAACGCTTGAAGAGCCGCCAGCGCATGTGAAATTTTTACTGGCGACCACCGATCCGCAGAAGCTGCCGGTGACCATTTTGTCGCGCTGCCTGCAGTTTCATCTCAAAGCGCTGGATGTTGAACAGATTCGCCATCAGCTTGAGCATATTCTCAATGAGGAACATATCGCTCACGAACCACGCGCGTTGCAGTTGTTATCACGCGCGGCTGACGGCAGCCTGCGCGATGCATTAAGTCTGACTGACCAGGCGATCGCCAGCGGCGACGGGCAGGTCTCGACGCAGGCGGTAAGCGCCATGCTCGGTACGCTGGACGACGACCAGGCTTTGTCATTAGTCGAGGCGGTGGTTGACGCTAACGGCGAACGCGTCATGTCGCTTATCAACGAAGCGGCGGCGCGCGGTATTGAATGGGAAGCGCTGCTGGTCGAAATGCTTAGCCTGCTGCACCGTATTGCGATGGTGCAACTTTCGCCTGCCGCGTTAGGCAGCGATATGGCGGCTATTGAGCAACGGATGCGCGAACTTGCCCGGACGGTGCCTCCCGGCGATCTTCAGCTCTATTATCAGACATTGTTAATTGGCCGCAAAGAATTGCCCTGGGCGCCGGACCGGCGGATGGGGGTTGAAATGACGTTACTGCGTGCGCTGGCGTTTCACCCGCGTATGCCCTTGCCAGAGCCTGAAACGCCGCGGCAGTCTTTTGCGCCCGTCGCCCCAACGGCGGTAATGACGCCGACGCAGGTGCCGCAGCAGTCGGCGCCCGCGTCGCAGACATCGCCAGCGCCGCTGCCAGCCTCCACCAGTCAGGTACTGGCAGCGCGTAATCAGCTACAGCGCGCGCAGGGAGCAACCAAAACAAAAAAGAGTGAACCGGCAGCCGCATCCCGCGCGCGGCCGGTGAATAACTCTGCGCTGGAGCGGCTGGCCTCGGTTTCGGAGCGCGTACAGGCGCGCCCGGCGCCGTCTGCGCTGGAAACGGCGCCAGTAAAGAAAGAGGCTTATCGCTGGAAGGCCACCACGCCGGTAGTGCAAACTAAAGAAGTGGTGGCTACGCCAAAAGCGCTGAAGAAAGCTCTGGAGCATGAAAAAACGCCGGAGTTGGCGGCTAAACTGGCGGCGGAGGCTATTGAGCGCGATCCGTGGGCGGCGCAGGTAAGCCTGCTTTCTCTGCCTAAGCTGGTGGAGCAGGTGGCGCTCAATGCCTGGAAGGAGCAGAACGGCAACGAGGTTTGTCTGCATCTGCGCTCGACGCAGCGGCATCTCAATTCCAGCAGCGCGCAGCAAATGCTGGCGCAAGCGCTAAGCGATCTGACGGGAACGACGGTTGAACTGACCATCGTTGAAGATGATAATCCCGCGGTGCGTACGCCGCTGGAATGGCGTCAGGCCATTTATGAAGAGAAACTCGCGCAGGCGCGTGAGTCAATTATTGCGGATAATAACATTCAGACGCTGTGCCGATTCTTCGACGCAGAGCTGGATGATGAGAGTATCCGCCCCATTTGATCGTAAGCCCGGCTTGCGATTGTGAACCATCAAGAGAGAGAATTTATGTTTGGAAAAGGCGGTCTGGGCAATCTGATGAAACAGGCCCAGCAGATGCAGGAAAAAATGCAGAAAATGCAGGAAGAGATTGCGCAACTGGAAGTGACCGGCGAATCCGGCGCGGGTCTGGTGAAAGTGACCATCAACGGCGCGCATAACTGCCGCCGCGTGGAAATTGACCCAAGCCTGCTGGAAGATGACAAAGAGATGCTGGAAGATCTGGTCGCTGCGGCCTTCAACGATGCGGCGCGCCGCATTGAAGAGACGCAGAAAGAGAAGATGGCCTCCGTCTCTTCCGGTATGCAACTGCCGCCAGGCTTTAAGATGCCATTCTGATGCAAACCAGTCCGCTGTTAACTCAGCTTATGGAAGCGTTGCGCTGCCTGCCGGGCGTCGGCCCTAAGTCGGCGCAGCGGATGGCGTTTACCCTGTTGCAGCGCGATCGCAGCGGCGGAATGCGCCTGGCGCAGGCGCTGACCCGGGCGATGTCGGAAATCGGCCACTGCGCCGATTGCCGCACCTTTACCGAGCAGGATATCTGTAATATCTGTTCGAACCCGCGGCGTCAGGAAAACGGCCAGATTTGCGTGGTGGAGAGTCCTGCGGATATCTACGCCATTGAGCAGACCGGGCAATTTTCCGGGCGGTATTTCGTGCTGATGGGCCACCTGTCGCCGCTGGACGGCATCGGGCCGGATGATATCGGTCTCGATCGTCTGGAACAGCGACTGGCGTCAGAAAAAATCAGCGAGCTGATTCTCGCGACCAACCCGACGGTTGAAGGGGAGGCTACCGCGAACTATATTGCCGAGCTGTGCGTGGAGTATGGCGTCGAAGCTAGCCGTATCGCCCACGGCGTGCCGGTTGGTGGCGAACTGGAGATGGTCGACGGTACGACGCTGTCCCACTCACTGGCGGGACGCCATAAGATTATTTTCTGAACAAACGGAGGCGGCATTCGCGGCCTCCGCTTGAAATCACACCCACTTGTCCCCATCTCACCCTCAACGTATTTTTACCATTAAAAATGGCATTGTTGAGGTCTATCCACATGAAAGGACAAGAAACGCGTGGTTTTCAGTCAGAAGTTAAACAGCTTCTGCATCTGATGATCCATTCTCTTTATTCCAATAAAGAAATCTTCCTGCGTGAACTCATCTCTAACGCCTCAGATGCGGCGGACAAGCTGCGTTTCCGCGCTCTGTCAAACCCGGATCTGTATGAAGGCGATGGCGAGCTGCGTGTTCGCGTCTCTTTCGATAAAGATAAGCGTACGTTGACCATTGCCGATAATGGCGTGGGGATGAACCGCGATGAGGTGATTGACCACTTAGGCACCATTGCCAAGTCCGGCACCAAATCGTTCCTCGAATCAATGGGGTCCGATCAGGCTAAAGATAGCCAGCTCATCGGTCAGTTTGGCGTAGGCTTTTACTCCGCGTTTATTGTTGCCGATAAAGTGACCGTACGTACCCGTGCGGCAGGCGACAAGCCGGAAAATGGCGTGTTCTGGGAATCAGCAGGCGAAGGCGAATACACCGTTGCTGATATCACCAAAGATGACCGCGGTACGGAAATCACCTTACACCTGCGTGAAGGCGAAGATGAATTCCTCGATGACTGGCGCGTACGCTCGATTATCAGCAAATATTCCGATCACATCGCATTGCCGGTAGAGATTGAAAAACGGGAAGAAAAAGACGGCGAAACCGTGATTTCCTGGGAGAAAATCAACAAGGCCCAGGCGCTGTGGACCCGTAACAAGTCGGAAATTAAAGACGACGAGTACAACGAGTTTTACAAGCACATCGCGCATGATTTCACCGATCCGCTGACCTGGAGCCACAACCGCGTGGAAGGTAAGCAGGAGTACACCAGCCTGCTGTATATCCCGTCGCAGGCACCGTGGGATCTGTGGAACCGCGATCACAAACATGGCCTGAAGCTGTACGTCCAGCGTGTGTTCATCATGGACGACGCCGAGCAGTTCATGCCGAACTATCTGCGTTTCGTGCGCGGCCTGATTGATTCTAATGACCTGCCGTTGAACGTCTCCCGTGAAATCCTGCAGGACAGCACGGTGACGCGTAATCTGCGCAGCGCTCTGACCAAACGCGTTCTGCAAATGCTGGAAAAACTGGCGAAAGACGACGTGGAAAAATACCAAACCTTCTGGAAACAGTTCGGTCTGGTGCTGAAAGAAGGCCCGGCGGAAGATCACGCCAACCAGGAGGCGATTGCCAAACTGTTGCGCTTTGCCTCCACCCATACCGACTCTTCCGCACAGACCGTGTCGCTGGAAGATTACGTCTCCCGGATGAAAGAAGGGCAGGAAAAAATCTACTACATCACCGCAGACAGCTATGCGGCGGCGAAAAACAGCCCGCATCTGGAACTGCTGCGTAAGAAAGGCATCGAAGTGCTGCTGCTCTCCGATCGCATCGACGAGTGGATGATGAACTACCTGACCGAGTTTGACGGTAAAGCGTTCCAGTCGGTCGCCAAAGCCGATGAGTCCATTGAAAAACTGGCGGATGAAGTAGACGAAAGCGCGAAAGAAGCGGAAAAGGCGCTTGAGCCGTTCGTGGCGCGAGTCAAAACCCTGCTGGGCGATCGCGTGAAAGAAGTGCGTCTGACGCACCGTTTAACCGACACGCCGGCGATTGTCACCACCGATGCGGATGAAATGAGCACCCAGATGGCGAAACTGTTCGCCGCGGCCGGTCAGTCCGTGCCGGAAGTGAAATATATCTTTGAGCTCAACCCGGATCATGTGCTGGTCAAACGCACTGCCGATACCGAGGATGAAGCGCAGTTTAAAGAGTGGGTCGAGCTGCTGCTGGATCAGGCGCTGTTTGCCGAACGCGGCACGCTGGAAGATCCGAACCAGTTTATCCGCCGTATGAACCAACTGCTGGTATCCTGATAGCGGTTATATGATGCCGGATGGCGACGCGAAAGCGTCTTATCCGGCCTATAACATCTCGTCGATCTCAGGCCGGATAAGGTGTCTACACCGCTATCCGGCATTTTCCCGCCTTATTTTCAATTTTCCCGCCGTTAACCGTTTCAGCCCGGGGCTGCTTCCTTGAGCGAAATGCGTGATGGTGGTATCGTTTAGCGCTTTTTTAAAAATATCGACAACCTTTGAGGGGATTTTCGTAATGCGTATTATTCTGCTTGGCGCTCCGGGCGCGGGTAAAGGAACTCAGGCTCAGTTCATCATGGAGAAATATGGTATTCCGCAAATCTCCACCGGCGATATGCTGCGCGCCGCAGTGAAATCAGGCTCCGAGCTGGGTAAACAGGCGAAAGATATCATGGACGCCGGTAAACTGGTGACCGATGAACTGGTGATCGCGCTGGTTAAAGAGCGTATCGCCCAGGAAGATTGCCGTAACGGTTTTCTGCTGGACGGTTTCCCGCGTACGATCCCGCAGGCTGACGCGATGAAAGAGGCGGGTATTGCGGTGGATTACGTGCTGGAATTCGACGTACCGGATGAACTGATCGTTGACCGTATTGTTGGTCGTCGCGTACATGCCGCCTCTGGCCGCGTTTACCACGTGAAGTTTAATCCGCCGAAAGTGGAAGGCAAAGATGACGTCACCGGCGAAGATCTGACGACCCGTAAAGACGATCAGGAAGAGACCGTTCGCAAACGTCTGGTGGAGTATCATCAGATGACCGCGCCACTGATTGGCTACTACCAGAAAGAAGCGGAAGCGGGCAACACCAAATACGCTAAAATCGATGGGACGCAGGCGGTAGGCGACGTGCGTGCCGACCTGGAAAAAATCCTCGGTTAATCCGTAAATTGCCCGATGGCGTTATGCTTATCGGGCTTATAAGACCGCAGGCCTTAACGCTGCACGCCATCAGGCAATGTCTCTTTGCGCCTTTCACAGCAATTAGTTTTTCTTCTTCGCTTTTCCGCTACAATTATCAACAATTTGAATAGATAAGAGGCGGCAATGCGTCAGACGAAAACCGGTATCCTGCTGGCTAACCTTGGCACGCCAGATGCTCCTACTCCCGAAGCGGTAAAACGCTACCTCAAACAATTTTTAAGCGACAGACGTGTGGTGGATACTCCTCGTTTGCTATGGTGGCCGCTACTGCGCGGCGTTATTTTACCGCTGCGTTCGCCGCGCGTCGCGAAACTCTATCAATCTATCTGGATGGATGGCGGTTCGCCGCTCATGGTATATAGCCGCGAACAGCAACAGGCGCTGGCCGCGCGGCTGCCAGACACGCCCGTCGCGCTGGGGATGAGCTACGGCTCGCCCTCGCTGGAAAGCGCTGTCGATGAACTGTTAGCAAGCGATGTCGATCATATCGTCGTGCTACCGTTGTACCCGCAATACTCTTGCTCAACGGTGGGCGCAGTCTGGGACGAACTGGGGCGGATACTGGCGCGTAAACGTCGTATTCCCGGTATCTCATTTATTCGCGATTACGCGGATGACGGCGCTTATATCGATGCGCTGGCGAAAAGCGCGCGTGAGTCGTTCGCCAGACACGGCGAGCCGGATTTACTTCTGCTCTCCTATCACGGCATTCCACAACGTTATGCGGATGAAGGCGATGACTACCCGCAGCGCTGTCGCGATACCACGCGCGAACTGGTTTCCGCATTGGAGCTGCCGCCGGAAAAGGTAATGATGACATTCCAGTCGCGCTTTGGCCGTGAGCCGTGGCTGACGCCGTACACCGATGAAACGTTAAAAATGTTGGGTGAAAAGGGGACGGGCCATATTCAGGTCATGTGTCCGGGATTTGCCGCGGATTGTCTGGAGACGCTGGAAGAGATAGCGGAACAGAACCGCGAGATTTTCCTTGAAGCGGGCGGTAAAAAATATGCGTATATTCCGGCGCTGAACGCGACGCCGGAACATATTGATATGATGCTGAAACTCACGGCGCCGTACCGTTAACGCGGCGTCTTAATCCTCGCCATAAAGAAGCGCGCGCCGTCCTGCAAGGCATCGTCGGCGCTTGTCATCATGCGCGAATAGTGCAGAAAGGCGTGTAGCGTGCCGGGATACATTTTGTAGTCGCAGGGCTGTCGGTGCGCCTGTAATGTCTGGTGCAGCAAGCGGCTGTCATCAATGAGCGGATCAAACTCCGCGCTGGCAATAAAGCAGGGCGGCACGTTACGCGTCAGATCGTTATTAAACAGGCAATACCAGGGCGATTCCCGATCTTCTTCGTTACGCAGATAGGCCTTTTCGTACATGTCCAGATCCTCACGCGTCAGGCCGTCCCACGCGCCGCCGAACAGACGGCGGCTTACCGAATCCTGCAACCCATACAGCCCATACCACAACAGAATCGCGATAACGTTACCGCAGCGAATTTGCTTATCACGTAACCAGAGCGCGCTGGCAAACGCCAGCATGGCGCCTGCGGAATCTCCGGCGAAACCGATCTTCTCCACGTTGAGCGAGTATTCATCGGCATGTTGAGAAAAGTAGCGGCATACCGCGACGGTTTCTTCAATGGCCTGCGGATAACGCGCGTGCGGCGACAGAGAATAATCAATACCGATCACGGTGCAGCCGGTATAACGCGCCAGCAGACGCATTATCCGGTCATGCGTATCCAGGTTACCGAGGATAAATCCGCCGCCGTGCAGATAGTATAAGGTGGCCTGACTGGTCGGCTGCGGCGAGTAGAGCCGGGTTGTTACATCGCCATAAGGCGTAGGGACGGCGCAGGTGCGGGTGGCCATGGGCGGCGCGTCGGCGTTCCAGAAACGGCGCTCAAGAAGATAATACTGACGCTGGGTCTCAATATCGCCATCGGCAGGCCAGGGGGGAAGGCCTGGTTGCTGGAAGTTCACGACGGCTTTCATTTCGTCTGAAAGTCGGGTGAGTACGGGAATTTTATTTTCCGGCTTCATAAAACGCTCCTTGTAAAAGTGAACCATTGTAAAAAACGCGGCTGGAGAAACTGCGATCTCGTCGTCTGATATTGAAACGCCGTCGCCCGTCGCGCGCATCAGGGGGAATGTGCTACCATGCAGCGCTCCGTTATTCATCCGTAAGCACAATCATGAAATTTCCCGGTAAACGTAAATCCAAACACTATTTTCCCGTCAATGCGCGTGACCCGTTGTTGCAACAAATTCAGCCAGAACAGGAAACCAACGCCTCCTGGGTCGTTGGTATCGACCAGACGTTGGTGGATATTGAGGCGAAAGTGGATGACGATTTTATTACACGCTATGGATTAAGCGCCGGGCATTCGCTGGTGATAGAAGACGAGGTGGCGGAGAAGCTGTATCAGGAACTGACGCGGGAAAATCTGATCACCCATCAGTTTGCTGGCGGCACCATAGGCAATACGATGCATAACTACTCGGTACTGGCGGATGACCGTTCGGTGTTACTGGGCGTGATGTGCAGCAACATTGAGATTGGCAGCTACGCTTATCGTTACCTGTGTAATACTTCCAGCCGTACTGACCTGAATTATCTACAAGCTGTAGATGGCCCGATTGGCCGCTGTTTCACGCTGATTGGCGAATCCGGCGAGCGTACCTTCGCTATCAGCCCCGGCCATATGAATCAGCTACGGGCGGAAAGTATTCCGGAAGCGGTGATCGCGGGGGCCTCCGCGCTGGTGTTGACCTCATATCTGGTGCGCTGTAAGCCTGGCGAACCAATGCCTGACGCGACGATGAAAGCGATCGAATACGCGAAAAAGCATAACGTGCCGGTTGTCATGACGCTGGGCACCAAATTTGTGATCGCCGATAATCCGCAGTGGTGGCAGGCGTTTCTTAAAGAGAATGTCTCGATTCTGGCAATGAATGAAGAAGAAGCGGAAGCGCTGACCGGCGAAAACGATCCGCTGCTGGCGGCGGATAAGGCGCTGGACTGGGTCGACCTGGTGTTATGCACCGCCGGGCCGATAGGGTTATATATGGCAGGCTTCACCGAAGAGGAAGCAAAACGTAAAACCCAGCATCCGCTGCTGCCGGGGGCTATAGCTGAATTTAACCAGTATGAATTTAGCCGGGCAATGCGCCATAAAGATTGTATTAATCCGCTGCGCGTTTATTCGCATATTGCGCCGTATATGGGCGGGCCGGAAAAAATCATGAACACCAACGGTGCGGGCGATGGCGCGCTGGCGGCGCTGCTGCACGATATTACGGCGAACAGTTACCATCGTAGCAACGTACCGAACTCCAGTAAGCACAAATTCACCTGGCTGACCTATTCGTCGCTGGCGCAGGTGTGTAAATATGCTAACCGTGTCAGTTATCAGGTACTGAACCAACACTCTCCGCGTCTGACGCGTGGGTTACCGGAGCGTGAGGACAGCCTGGAAGAGTCGTACTGGGATCGCTAATCTGTCTTGCCCGATGGCGCAGCGCGCATCGGGCCGTCCGGCGTTGATTGCCTGGCCGCGCGGTCTACGTAAAGCGGGACGTTCCATGCCGGATAAGGCGCTTGCTGTCATCCGGCAAACCCTTAACTGGCGACGATTTCACCCGCGGGCGGCGTTTCAAGGAGTTCCAGCATCGCCCGGGCAATTTCTCGCTCGCCCATCACCACCTGATTAGCTCCCCGCTCGGTAATATATTCCACTTCATCATCATAGTGCGCGCGGGCGATTATCTCGATATCAGGGCTTTTTTTCCGCGCTGAGATGACAATCTCACCGGCTTCGTAACCGTTGGGGATAGTCAACAACAGCCAGCGGGCGCAGTCCAGATGCGCCAGATTCATGATTTCTTCATTAGCAGCGTTGCCCAGCACGGCGCGAATCCCGCGTTCGCGCAGTTCATCCACCCGGGTACGGGACGTTTCGATAACCACCAGCGGAATACCCGCCGCCAGTAATTTTTCCCCCAGCAGACTACCGACGCGACCAAAACCCACCAGCAGGGCATGATTACAGATATCCACCGGAATTTGCTTCTCTTCTTCGATAGCCTCTTCCAGCGTCTGCTCTTCCAGCGTTTCGGTTTTCGCCAGATACTTCTCCAGCAGGGTAAACAGTACAGGATTAAGCATAATCGACAAAATAGCGCCTGCCAGCACCAGGTTCTGTCCCGCTTGCGGCAGCAGGTTGAGCGCCATGCCGAGTCCGGCGAGAATAAAGGCAAACTCGCCGATTTGCGCCAGGCTGGCGGCAATGGTCAGCGCGGTTCGCGGCGAGTGGCCGAACAAACGTACCAGGAAAAACGCGGCGATCGATTTACCAAAGACGATAATGGCAAGCGTCGCCAGCACCGCCAGTGGCTGTTGGATCAAGATTAACGGATCGAACAACATGCCGACGGAAACAAAAAACAGGACGGCAAATGCGTCGCGCAGCGGCAACGTATCGTGCGCTGCCCGGTGACTAAGCTCTGACTCATTAAGCACCATTCCAGCGAAGAACGCGCCCAGCGCAAAAGAGACGTCAAACAGTTCTACCGCGCCAAACGCAATGCCTAACGCCAGCGCCAGTACGGAAAGGGTAAATAATTCGCGCGAGCCGGTGGCGGCGCTGCGGGCCATAATCCACGGCACCAGGCGGCGTCCGACCAGCATCATGATGGCGATAAACGCCACCACTTTACCAATGGTTATCCCCATATCGACCGTCAGCGAGGCTATGCCGACATCGCCTTTTTCCACCATGCCGGCGACGGCGGGCAGCAAGACCAGCGTCAGCACCATCACCAGATCTTCGACAATCAGCCAGCCGATGGCGATTTGTCCGCGCTGGCTATCAAGGAGTTGTCGCTCCTCAAGCGCGCGCAGCAGGACGACGGTACTGGCGGTAGACAGACAGAGCCCAAAGACGATGCCGGTCATTAATGACCATCCCAGCACGGCGGAAAGCGCCATACCCAGCAGCGTCGCTACTGCTATCTGAGCGACGGCACCGGGAATGGCGATAGACTTTACCGCCATCAAATCCTTCAGTGAAAAATGTAGCCCGACGCCGAACATCAATAGAATAACGCCGAGCTCCGCCAGCTCCGGCGCCAGTTTGGTATCCGCAACAAATCCCGGTGTAAATGGCCCAGCCAGAACGCCCGCTAACAGATATCCCACCAGTGGAGAAATACGCAATTTGTTGGCAATCATGCCGAGAATAAAAGCGAGCACAAGGCCGCCGACAATGGTGGTGATAAGCGGGGTGGCGTGATGCATTCCGTCTCCTTTGGTTGTTGGACTCCAAAACTCCGGGTAATAGTTTATGACAATTTCAATCAGGATGTTTATAAATAATGGTTGAGTTTTAGAAAAAGATAGAATCTGATGGTAAAAAGAGCACGGAACGGAAAAGTGATAAGTATGGGATAGACAAAGCGTGATGGCATAGGGATGAGCGGGCGGTCAAAGCGCACCTTTAACCGCCATGAAATCAGGCTTTATGTCGATTATCAGGTAAGAATATGGTCAGTATCCCCAGAAGTGGCAGGAAAGCACAGATTTTATAAACTAAATAGATACTGGTATGGTCAGCAATTAACCCCAGTACCGCTGCGCCCAAGCCCCCCATCCCGAAGGCAAACCCGAAAAACAGGCCGGAAACCATACCGATGCGTCCTGGCAGCAGCTCCTGGGCATACACCAGAATGGCGGAAAACGCCGAAGCGAGAATAAAGCCGATAATAACCGTTAAAATCCCCGTCCAGTACAGCGTGGCGTAGGGTAAAACAAGGGTAAATGGCGCGACGCCGAGAATAGAGCCCCAAATCACATATTTTCTGCCGATTTTATCGCCCACCGGCCCGCCGATTACCGTTCCGGCAGCCACCGCAAACAGGAAAGCAAACAGATGGAGCTGCGCGTTTTGTATTGATAATCCGAATTTTTGCATCAGATAAAAGGTGTAGTAGCT
This sequence comes from Salmonella enterica subsp. houtenae serovar Houten, assembly GCA_900478215.1. Classification (NCBI taxonomy): domain Bacteria; kingdom Pseudomonadati; phylum Pseudomonadota; class Gammaproteobacteria; order Enterobacterales; family Enterobacteriaceae; genus Salmonella; species Salmonella enterica. The sequence goes on along the minus strand of LS483478.1, from coordinate 3,355,500 downwards.
ACTGATGCTCGCCATATAAAAATATTTCGAGAAAATGAGCAGCAATAACACGCTTACGGCCAGCACGACTTTATTGCGCGGCAGCGGGTTAGCTATTATCGCTTTTGGCTTTCCTTTCGCTATCCGGTGCTGAGCTGCGTACCAGCGGCTGATCTGCGCCAGCACCACGATCGCCAGCAGCGCGGCCAGCACAAACCAGGCGACATTCCCTTTGCCATAGGGCGCGATAATCACGGCGGCCAGCAGCGGTCCCAACGAACTGCCGAAGTTACCGCCGACCTGGAAGATAGACTGCGCCAGACCATGACGTCCGCCGGAGGCCATACGCGCCACGCGGGACGATTCCGGGTGAAAAACGGACGAGCCGGTGCCCACCAGCGCTGCAGCGAGCAATACGCCGCCAAAACTTCCCGCCATCGCCAGTAGCACCAGCCCGCTCAGGGTAAAACACATGCCGACAGGCAGCGACCACGGCATGGGATACTTATCCGTCCAGTAGCCGACGACCGGTTGCAGCAGCGATGAGGCGAGCTGGAACGTCAGGGTGATCAAACCTATCTGGACGAAGGTCAGCGAGAACTCCGCCTGCAATAGGGGATAAATGGCTAAGATTAGCGACTGGATCATATCGTTTAGCAGATGAGAAAGACTGATCGCGCCCAAAATGCCAAACGAAGTACGTGCTTTAGCGGCCGCTGCGGGCGCGCCGGCTAACGGCTGGGATGGTTCACTCATGGCCATAGAAAGTCACTTAAATTTTATGCGATGTTGGAGATAGTCGGATGTGTAATTATTACTCGCCTAACATACCTGTGAAATGTGTTTGAAGGAAGTCTCAATTCTGAAAACATATTTGTCTATTATTGCAAGGAAAGGTAATTTCTGCGGTTGATATTGAGTCAGGGAGAGAAAGATGAAATTTTTGAAACGGGGTGTGGCGCTGGCGTTACTGGCGGCGTTTGCGCTGGCGAGTCAGCCTGCACAGGCTTACGAAAAAGATAAAACCTATAAAATTACTATCCTGCATACCAACGATCACCACGGTCACTTCTGGCGCAGCGAATATGGCGAATATGGTCTGGCGGCGCAAAAAACTCTGGTGGACAGTATCCGCAAAGCGGTGGCGCAAGAGGGGGGAAGCGTCCTGTTGTTATCCGGCGGCGACATTAATACCGGCGTGCCGGAATCCGATCTCCAGGATGCGGAACCCGATTTCCGCGGGATGAATCTTATTGGCTACGACGCTATGGCCGTCGGTAATCATGAATTTGATAATCCGCTCACTGTCTTGCGCCAGCAGGAAAAGTGGGCGACGTTTCCTTTTCTCTCCGCCAATATTTATCAAAAAAGTACCGGCGAGCGTCTGTTTAAGCCGTGGGCTATTTTTACACGCCAGGATATCAAAATCGCGGTAATCGGCTTAACCACCGATGACACGGCGAAAATAGGCAACCCGGAATATTTCACCGATATTGAGTTTCGTAAACCTGCTGAAGAAGCAAAGGTGGTGATTCAGGAACTTAATATGAATGAAAAACCGGACGTGATTATCGCCACCACGCATATGGGACATTATGACAACGGCGATCACGGTTCGAATGCGCCGGGCGATGTAGAGATGGCGCGTAGCCTGCCTGCCGGTTCGCTGGCGATGATTGTGGGCGGTCACTCACAAGACCCGGTATGCATGGCGTCGGAAAATAAAAAACAGGTGAATTACGTACCGGGAACGCCCTGCGCGCCAGATAAGCAAAACGGCATCTGGATCGTGCAGGCGCATGAGTGGGGTAAATATGTGGGCCGCGCGGATTTCGAATTCCATAACGGCGAGATGAAAATGGTTAACTATCAGCTTATTCCGGTAAATCTCAAGAGAAAGGTGACCTGGGATAACGGGAAAAGCGAGCGAGTACTTTACACGCCGGAAATCGCAGAAAATCCGCACATGCTTTCGTTATTAACGCCGTTCCAGAATAAAGGTAAGGCGCAACTGGAGGTGAAAATTGGTAGCGTGAATGGGCTTCTTGAAGGCGATCGCAGTAAGGTCAGATTTGTCCAGACCAATATGGGACGGGTGATCCTTGCCGCGCAGATCGCGCGCACCGGCGCCGATTTTGGCGTGATGAGCGGCGGCGGTATTCGCGACTCGATTGAGGCGGGAGATATTACCTATAAAAGCGTGCTCAAGGTGCAGCCGTTCGGCAACATTGTGGTCTATGCCGATATGAGCGGCAAAGAGGTGGTTGATTATCTCACTGCCGTAGCGCAGATGAAACCGGACTCCGGCGCCTATCCACAGTTTGCCAACGTGAGCTTTGTCGCCAAAGAGGGTAAGCTCACCGACCTGAAAATCAAAGGTGAGCCTGTTGATCCGGCCAAAACCTACCGTATGGCGACGCTGAGTTTCAACGCCACGGGCGGCGATGGTTATCCGCGTATTGATAACAAACCAGGATACGTGAATACCGGGTTTATTGACGCGGAAGTGCTGAAAGAATTTATTCAGCAGAATTCACCGCTGGATGCGGCGGCGTTTACGCCAAAAGGTGAGGTGAGTTGGCTGTAGCAGCGCTGATAGCCATTATTGGCCTATCAGGCCTACGGATTATGTAGGCTGTAGGCCGGATAAGGCGTTTGCGCCGCCATCCGGCAACGCTATTTCACGCAGGCTTAATCCCGACGCGCGATATCGGCGAATTTGGCGCCCAGTATGGCGGCCAAATCGTCAGCCGCCAGTTCAATATCCAGCCCGCGTTTACCGCCGGAAACATAAATAGTGGCAAACGTGCGGGCGGGCGCGTCAATCAGCGTGGGCAGCCGTTTCTTCTGCCCCAGCGGACTGATCCCGCCGACCAGATATCCTGTGGTACGTTGCGCCACCATCGGGTCGGCCATATCGACCTTTTTCGCGCCCAGAGCTTTGGCGACTTTTTTCAAATCCAGTTGCCCGGCTACAGGCGTCACGGCGACTGCCAGTTGCTTCATATCGCCATTCACGGCAACCAAAAGCGTTTTATACACCTGATCGGCGTTTAGCCCGAGCTTACGCACCACTTCATCGCCAAAGTTAGTTTCATTCGGATCGTGATCGTAGGTGTGAATGTTAAACGGAATCTTGTTCTTTTCGAGTAACTTAACTGCGGGTGTCATAACGTTCCTTCTTACTACAGACGTGATTTGCCATCAGCATACGCCCGAAAGCGGACTAAAAAATAGTATAATCTTGTGCATTAGGTCTTGGCAGTTGCGGCAACTTTGAGCGACAATCTGAAGATCCGAAGCGAAAGCGTCGGGATAATAATAACGATGAAATTCCTCTTTGACGGGCCAATAGCGATATTGGCCATTTTTTTAACGCATCAATTCCGGTAGATTTCCTTCCCCATAAAGATGGAGCGCGCCAACGGCGACCACATATTGTCCTGGCGGCATAGCATTCAGGCGATCCCGCCAGGCAAGATTACGCTGATGCATCAGCACATCATACAGTGACTGGCTAAACGTTTTGGGTAAGGTAATATCGCCATTCTGCTGCGGCATTTTTAACCACCAACTCATCATCTGTTGTAGCAGGCGGGCGTTGGTATGCCAGTGCGTCAGCGTATCCTCCAGCAGCGCCAGACCGTTATCCGGTAACTGACACAGTAGCGCAATCTGACTGGCGGCGCCTTCCAGTTCGATTACCGGCTTTTGCATCTGTTTCGCTGCCTGCAGCAGTTGATAATCGATTCCGTATTCGGGGCGTAAGCCTAACTGTTGCGCCTGCGTCGCCTGTAAAATCATGGCGATTTGCCATAGCGGCTGAGTGGAAAACAGCGACAGGGAAATGTCTAACTCTTCGACGACTTTTCGCAGGTTGCGCAACTGCTCTTCGCTGATGCGATCTTCCAGCGCAGCAAACGTCGGCAGACTGGCAAATGGGGAATCATGACCAGAGACATCGGCTTCGACAATCAGCGCATCGGCGCGTTTAAGCTTTTTAAGCAGTCTGGCGGGGAGGGGCGCCATGTCGCGCGTACCCATATGGATACTGCCGACGAGGTGAAAATGACGGTTGCCAGGCAAAAAGATATCGATGGCAGGCCAGGTATAATGATTGCCGCGCAATGCGGCCCACAGCCTTTTTACCCGGTACAACAGATCCATACGACCTCCTTGAGTAGGCAACCATGCTAGCGCGTGGCCCAGGAAGATACAATGAATTCGCGACGAGGGTAAAGGCCGGATAGCAACGCGAAAGCGTCTTATCCGGCCTGGAGAAATCTCGTCAGGCCGGATAAGCATTTACGCTTTCGGTTTAAAGCGCAATAACCGGTTGGCATTGCTCACGACAGTAATGGAAGACAGCGCCATTGCCGCGCCCGCTACTACCGGGTTTAACAAGGTACCGGTAAACGGCCACAGAATACCGGCGGCCACCGGAATACCAATACTGTTGTAGATAAATGCGCCAAGCAGGTTCTGCTTCATATTGCGCAACGTCGCGCGCGAAATGGCCAGCGCATCCGCCACGCCCATCAGACTATGGCGCATCAGCGTAATCGCCGCGGTTTCAATCGCCACATCACTGCCGCCGCCCATCGCGATACCGACGTCCGCCTGCGCCAGCGCGGGCGCATCGTTGATACCATCGCCGACCATCGCGACCTGACGGCCCTGGCTTTGCAGACGTTTAATCGCATCGGCTTTGCCATCCGGCAGAACGCCCGCAATCACTTCATCAATGCCTGCTTCTTTGGCAATCGCGTTAGCTGTTGTCGGGTTATCCCCGGTGAGCATCACCAGGCGGTATCCGGCGCTATGCAGGCGTTCAAGCGCGGCAACACTATCGCTACGCAACGGATCACGTACCGCCAGCAAGGCCGCCGCTTTACCGTCAATCGCCAGCAGGACCGGGGTAGCGCCTTGTGAGGCCTGCGCGGTGATTTCTGCCGCCATGTCATCCGTGGCGACGTGCTGTTCGTTCAGCAACGCCTGGTTTCCCAGAAGCAGTTGATGACCTTCTGCTTCGCCGCTGACGCCTAACCCGCGCAGCGTTCTGAAACCGTTCACCGGCGGCAGTTTACTGTCGCCGGCTTTCTCCAGAATCGCATGGGCCAGCGGGTGGCTGGACCCTTGTTCGAGCGCGGCCGCCAGACGTAACGCCTGTTCTTCATCAACGCCATTGAAGGTTTTCACCGCCACCACTTGCGGCTTGCCTTCCGTCAGCGTCCCGGTTTTATCAAACACGAGGGTATCCAACGTACTGGCGCGTTGCAGGGCATCAGCGTCGCGTACCAGCACGCCGAATTCGGCAGCGCGGCCTACGCCGGAAATAATCGACATTGGCGTCGCCAGGCCTAATGCGCAGGGACAGGCGATAATCAGTACGGTAGTGGCGATGACCAGCGTATACACAATTTGCGGTGCCGGACCGAAGAAATACCAGATAGCGGCGCTGATCAGCGCAATGGCCACCACCACGGGAACAAATACCGCGGAGATTTTATCGGCCAGTTGGCCTATTTCCGGTTTACTGCTTTGCGCCTGGCGCACCATGCGAATAATGCGTGACAGCGTAGTATGACTGCCCACCGCGCTGGCGCGGAACAGGACACTGCCGTCCTGTACGACGGTGCCGGCATGAACGCTGTCGCCTTCGCCTTTTTGCTGCGGAATAGGTTCGCCGGTCAGCATGGCTTCATCAAGCCATGCTTCGCCCTGGGTAATTTCGCCATCCACCGGCACGCGATCGCCGGTAGTTAGCCGCAGCAGCATCCCTGGCTGAACGTCCGCCAGCGGGACGCTTTTTTCGCCGTCTTCTGTCACTACGCGTGCGGTTGGCGGGGTGAGATCGAGTAATTTTTCCAGCGCTTTTGAGGAACGCTGACGGGCGCGCGCTTCCAGCATATGTCCGAGATTAATCAGACCAATAATCATCGCGCTGGCTTCGTAATAGAGGTGCCGCGCTTCCATCGGGAACCACTGCGGCCACAGGTTAACGCTCATAGAGTAGAGCCAGGCGACCCCGGTGCCGAGCGCCACCAGCGTATCCATCGTCGCCGTGCCGTTCAGCAGGCTTTTCCACGCGTTACGGTAAAAGTGACCGCCCGCAAAGACCATCACCGCAAGCGTGATGACGCCAATAGCCAGCCACAGGCTGCGGTTGTCGCCGGTCACCATCATGTTATCGCCGATCATCCCCCAGACCATGACCGGTATACCGACTACCAGAGCGACGATGGCCTGCCAGCGAAAACGTTTCATGGTGGCGATGGCGGTCTCCTGCTGGCGCTCGCGGCGTTTGATGTCATCTTCAATCGCCTCTGCGCCGTAGCCGGCTTTTTCCACCGCCTGCACTAAATCAGCGGCGGACGCGCTGCCCATCACCAGCGCAGTGCGTTCCGCCAGGTTTACCCGTGCCTGCGTGACGCCCGGTACGCTTTGCAACGCATGTTGTACGCGGGTGACACAACTGGCGCAGCTCATGCCGCTTAACAGCAACTGTTGGCTTTCTTCATCGGCCGTCGCTACCGGAAGCTCATGAGGAACCGCTGCCAGTGCTTCCGACGGGATTGATGACTCCGTCAGCGGTTTAGCCTTTGGGTGGCTTAACGTCGCGCCATACCCGGCTTGTTTGATGGTTTCAATTAACGCGTCCGCACTGGCGGTGCCGGTAACGTGCGCTTCGGTTACGGTGACGTCCGCCCGCTCAACATCCGGACGTTGTTCAAGACTTTCTTTCACGCGTTTAACGCAATGACCGCAGGACAAACCGTCCAGGGTCAGGTCGATAGTTTGAGACATAGTAAAAACTCCTTTATGATTGGTCATCAATTCATTGACCTTAGTAATCGTAGCGACTCACTGTGATAAAGGTTAAACCTTCCAGCAAGGTTAAGGTCAAGGGGGAAATATGAATATTAGCGATGTGGCGAAAAAAACCGGTTTAACCAGCAAGGCCATTCGGTTTTATGAAGAGAAAGGGCTGGTGACGCCGCCACTACGTAGCGAAAATGGTTATCGCACTTATACGCAGAAGCATTTAAACGAGCTGACCTTGCTGCGACAGGCGAGGCAGGTCGGCTTCAATCTGGAAGAGTGCGGCGAACTGGTCAATCTGTTTAACGATCCGCGCCGTCATAGCGCGGATGTAAAAAAGCGAACGCTGGAAAAGGTCGCGGAGATCGAGCGCCATATCAGCGAGCTGCAATCAATGCGCGATCAACTGTTGGCGCTGGCGGAGAGTTGTCCCGGCGATGACAGCGCCGACTGCCCGATTATTGATAATCTTTCCGGCTGCTGTCATCACAAGGCGCAAAAGTCACGTTAATTAAACGGCACGAATGCGTAGGGTGATGCCTTCCACGGCGATCACTTCGACATGCGTACCTGCGCGCAGATCTTCGTCAGCGCATACTGGCCACGAGCTGTCGCCGACACGCATATGCCCCCGTCCGTTAACTAACGCGGCATCAAGCATAAACCGGCGGCCTACCAGTTGTTGTCCGCGTTGGTTAAGGCGGCTGTCGCTCGGCTTCTGTTCCCGCACACGACGCGCCAGCCAGCGCCACCAAAGCCAGGCCGCCAGTAACGTTAAGGCCGCAAACAGCACGCCCTGCCATTCCCAGGCGAGCGGTAAGAGCCAGACGGTTAAACCGGTAATCACTGCCGCTACGCCGCTCCACAGCAAATAGCCGTTACCGCCGAGCATTTCCGCGGCCAACAACAGGCCGCCGAGGCTAAGCCAGAAGATATGCGGATGTACCAGAATCATCGCTATCATGGTTTTTTCCGTTCGCTGGCGCTGTCCTTAACCAGTTCGCTGATCCCGGCGATAGCGCCCATCAGACTGCTGGCATCCAGCGGCATCATGACCACTTTGCTGTTATTCGCCGAGCCGATTTGCTGTAACGCTTCGGTGTACTTTTGCGCCACAAAGTAGTTTATCGCCTGAATATCCCCGGCGGCGATGGCTTCAGACACCATCTGCGTAGCGCGGGCTTCCGCTTCGGCGGAACGTTCGCGGGCTTCCGCCTGCAGGAAAGCGGACTGGCGTTCGCCTTCGGCTTTCAGAATCTGCGACTGTTTTTCCCCTTCGGCTTTCAGAATCTCCGCCTGACGCACCCCTTCGGCCTCAAGGATATAGGCGCGTTTGGTACGTTCCGCTTTCATCTGGGCGTTCATCGAGGAGATCAATTCCGCGGGCGGGCGGACATCGCGAATTTCGATGCGGGTAACTTTAATTCCCCACGGATTAGTGGCCTCATCGACAATATGCAGCAGCCGCGTGTTGATACTGTCGCGCTGGGAAAGCATTTCATCCAGCTCCATCGAACCGAGCACCGTACGGATATTGGTCATGGTAAGGTTAATGATCGCCAGTTCCAGGTTACTGACTTCATACGCGGCGCGCGGTGCATCGATAACCTGAATAAAACAGACCGCATCAATAGTGACGTTGGCGTTATCTTTTGAGATCACCTCCTGCGACGGAATATCCAGCACTTGCTCCATCATATTGATCTTGCGGCCAATTCTGTCCATAAACGGTACAACAAGGCTTAATCCCGGCTGCAGGGTTTTGGTGTAACGTCCAAAGCGCTCCACCGTCCACTGGTATCCCTGCGGAACGATTTTGACACCCGCGCCGACGATCACCAGCGCGACGAAGATGAGAATAGGGATAAGAATGAGCATAGCTAAACCTCCTGTTACGTTGTCCATAAACCGATTTTGCTGACGAATTAAGCGAATTATACCTGATTCAGTAAAGCATGTTCCCCCCTTATTAATGACAGGGATACACTATCGCTATAAAAATATGAACAACGGATGCGCAATAAATGACAAAACGTAGCATGTTGCTTGAATTAAAGCAGGTCGGTTACCAGACTGCGACGACAAAAATAGTGAATAACATCAGTTTTACGCTGCAACGCGGCGAATTTAAGTTAATTACCGGTCCTTCTGGCTGCGGAAAAAGTACGCTGTTGAAAATGGTAGCCTCGTTAATAAGTCCTGATATCGGCGTGATTCTTTTTGAGGAGCGGGATATTACTACTCTGAGCCCGGAAGCCTATCGCCAGCAGGTTTCTTATTGCGCTCAGACGCCAGCGCTATTTGGTGATACGGTTTACGATAACCTGATTTTTCCCTGGCAAATTCGTCATCAGCGCCCGCAGCCGAAAGCCTTCGCAGACGATCTGGCGTGTTTTGAACTGCCGGAGACGATTCTGCAAAAACCGATTGCCGCGCTTTCCGGCGGGGAAAAACAGCGTATTGCTTTAATTCGTAATCTCCAGTTTCTGCCGAAAATACTGTTACTCGACGAAATAACCAGCGCGCTGGATGAACATAACAAACGGAATGTGAATGATATTATTCATCGCTATGTTCGCGATAAGCAGGTCGCTGTCTTGTGGGTAACGCATGATAAAGATGAAATTCAACACGCGGATAAGGTGATAACGTTAACGCCATCTGCCGGAGAGATGCAGGAGGCGCGTTATGAACGAGCATAATATTACCAATACGTCGCTGGCGTTATCGATGCTGCTGGTGGTGGTCGCGATGCTCATTAGTCACAAGGAAAAGCTGGCGCTGGAAAAAGATATTCTGTGGAGCGTATGCCGGGCGGTGATACAGCTCATTATTGTCGGCTATGTCCTGAAATACATCTTTGGCGTTAATCATGCCGCCCTGACGCTGTTGATGGTGCTGTTCATCTGTTTTAACGCCGCCTGGAACGCGCAAAAGCGCAGTAAATATATCGATAAGGCATTTCTCTCCTCGTTTATCGCCATCACCGTCGGCGCCGGGCTAACGCTGACGGTACTGGTGCTTACCGGTTCGATTGAATTTGCGCCGATGCAGGTGATTCCGATAGCCGGCATGGTCGCCGGCAATGCGATGGTGGCGGTAGGGCTGTGCTACAACCAACTGGGGCTGCGTTTTCACAGCGAGCAGCAGCAAATCCAGGAAAAGTTAAGTTTGGGCGCCACGCCGAAAATGGCCTCCGCCGGGCTTATTCGCGACAGCATCCGCGCATCGCTTATCCCGACGATCGACTCGGCAAAGACCGTTGGGCTGGTGAGCCTGCCGGGGATGATGTCCGGGCTGATTTTTGCCGGGATCGATCCGGTAAAAGCGATTAAATATCAAATGATGGTAACGTTTATGCTGTTGTCGACAGCCAGCCTGTCTACCATCATTGCCTGCTATTTAACCTACCGGAAGTTCTATAATTCGCGTCATCAGTTAGTAGCGACGCAGCTCAAGAAGTCATGATAGTTGCCGGATGACGGCGCAAGCGCCTTATCCGGCCTGAGGACGATAGGTCGGCCTGATAAGCGTAGCGCTATCAGGCAAGAGATGCTTAATACAGTAGCGCGTACAACTGGCGGCGGTATTTCGAAGCCAGCGCGTCGCCGGTGCCGAGCGCGGCAAGGATCTCCTGGAAGGTTTTGCGCGTCTGTCCCTCGGCGGCGGCAAGATCTTTTCTCAGATGGCTGAACAGCAATTCCAGCGCTTCTTCATTACGTCCGACCTGGTGCAACTGCAACGCCAGTTGCGTTGCCAAAGCCGCATCCTGCGGATTCTCCGCGACTTGCTGCTGAAGTTGCTGAATTTCCGGCGTATCCGCCGCCTGTTTAAGCAGATCGATCTGCGCGACCAGCCCCTGATAACGGGTATCCTGATCCTGTAGCGGGATAGTTTTTAATACCGCTTCGGCCTCTTCAGAGCGGTTCAGAGCAATTTGCGCCTCCGCCAGTAACAGGCCAATCTCACTGTTCTGCGAAGAGAGCTGCCAGGCGTCTTTTAGCAAAGGCAGCGCGTCAACGTAGTTGCGCTCCTGCATTAACTGCGCCGCTTGTTGCGCTTTTAGCTCTTCTTCGCGCGGCAATACTTTATCCAGCAGAGCGCGGATCGCCTCTTCCGGCTGCGGCCCCTGGAAACCATCGACCGGTTGGCCATTCTGGAACAGATAGACTGTCGGGATGGCGCGCAGACCAAACTGAGCGGCGATCATCTGTTCGGCGTCACAGTCCAGCTTTGCCAGAATAAACTGACCATGGTACTGGGCAGCCAGACTTTCCAGCACTGGCGTTAATTGCAGACAGTGTTGGCTGCGTTCAGACCAGAAATAGAACAGTACCGGCGTGGTCATGGACTGTTCTAAGGTCTGCTGCAGGTTGGATTCATTAATATTGACAATGTTCTGTACGGACATGGCGTCGCTCTCTTTTGTCTGTGTCACGTTTACATGGGGGCTGACGGGCGCGCTTCAACTCAGTTTTGTAAAATTTTATCCAGCATTCGACCCGGCAATAGGCGTTTTAGCGCCATCACCGCCCAGGTGACCAGCGTAACGGGGTAGCGCAGCTTGGGTTTATCGCTTGCAAAAGCATGACGAACTTTCGCTACCACCGCGTCAGGATCGCGGGTGAAACGGGCGGCGATGCCGGGATTTTCTACCGGTTTATCACGTTGCGTTTGGTTAACGTTATCCGTAAAACGGGTACGAATCGGCCCCGGTTCTATCAGGCTCACTTTAATGCCCGTGTGCCGTAGCTCCATACGTAGCGCGTCAGACCAGGCTTCGAGCGCATATTTGCTGGCGGCGTAAGCGCCACGCCCTGGGGTGGAAATCAGCCCCATCACCGATGAGGTCATCACAATGCGCCCTTCGCCATGCGGCAACATGGCGGGGAGTAAGCGCATGGTAAGCTGATGCGCGCCGAAAAAATTACTGGAAAACTGTTGTTCCATCTGTTCACGGCTGATGGTGGAAAGGGGGCCATACACGCCGTAGCCGGCATTGTTAAAGATCCCGTACAGACGATTATCGGTCAGGGTGATCACATCATCGGCGGCACGATCCACGCTTTCAGGGGAATCGAGATCGATCAACACGCCGGTAAATCCCATACTGTTCATCCGGGCGACATCATCAGGTTTGCGGCAGCCCGCCAGGATTTGAAAGCCCTGGCGTTTAAGTTCAAGCGCGCTGTCCAGACCGATTCCGCTGGAACATCCTGTTATTAAGACCGATTTTTGCATAACTTTACCTGTCAGGATCTCCGTTGATTTAAGAGTCGTGGTTAACTATATCCGTCATACTTCAGGTTGCCTGTGCGTTCGTTTACCCCAGTCGCATAGGTGTCTATGCTCCTGGAAATTCCCTTACGTGCCGCCTTCAGGCAACTCGAATTATTCAGGAGAGAAAAGGGGTCAACTGCTTCGCCATCCAGTCGGCAATAAACGGCTGGGCGTCGCGGTTGGGATGAATACCGTCATCCTGCATCCACTGCGGTTTCAGATACACCTCTTCCATAAAAAAGGGTAACAGAGGAATATCGAACTCTTTGGCGAGCTTAGGATAAATGGCGCTAAAGGATTCATTATAACGGCGACCGTAGTTAGCGGGCAGATGAATTTGCATCAGTAACGGTTGGGCATCGGCGGCTTTCACCGCTTGAATGATTTTACGTAGCGTCTGTTCGGTTTGCGCAGGCGCAAAACCGCGTAGGCCATCGTTGCCGCCAAGCTCCACCAGTACCCAGCGTGGTTGATGCTGTTGCAACAGCGCCGACAAACGCGCCAGCCCCTGCTGCGAGGTATCACCGCTTATACTGGCATTAACGACCGACGTTTTGTTTTGCCATTTATCATTAAGGAGCGACGGCCATGCCGCGCTGGCGGCCATACGGTAACCGGCGCTGAGGCTATCACCCAGAATTAATAAGGTGTCTGCGGCGGCAGCGCGGAAAGTTAACAGGATCAAAAACAGGAAGGGCAAATGCCAGCGGAAAATAGTGTTGAAGTTCATCGTCTCAGGAAGTCCGTCGGTCAGGGTGAGCATAAGCTTTCCATCCTTACCGGAGTTGAACTGGTTGTCAAACGCGGCGAAACCATTGCGCTGATTGGCGAATCAGGATCGGGAAAATCTACGCTACTGGCGATTCTCGCCGGACTGGATGACGGCAGTAGCGGAGAGGTCACTCTGGTGGGGAGACCCCTTCACCAGATGGACGAAGAGGCGCGGGCGCAGCTTCGCGCTCAGCATGTTGGTTTTGTTTTTCAATCTTTCATGCTTATTCCTACGCTTAACGCGCTGGAAAACGTTGAGCTACCGGCCCTGCTACGCGGTGAAAACAGCGGTCAGAGTAAGGCAGGGGCGAAAGCGCTGCTCGAACAACTGGGGCTGGGAAAACGGCTTGACCACCTACCGGCACAGCTTTCCGGCGGCGAGCAGCAGCGCGTAGCGCTGGCGCGCGCGTTTAACGGGCGTCCTGATGTGCTGTTTGCCGATGAGCCGACGGGCAACCTTGACCGTCAGACCGGAGATAAAATCGCCGACCTGCTATTTTCGCTTAACCGCGAGCACGGCACCACGCTGATTCTGGTGACGCACGACCTGGCGCTGGCGGCGCGCTGCAACCGACGGCTGCGGTTGGTCAACGGTCAGTTACAGGAGGAGGTATGATAGCCCGCTGGTTCTGGCGCGAATGGCGCTCGCCGTCGCTGATTATTGTCTGGCTGGCGTTGAGTCTGGCGGTGGCCTGCGTACTGGCGCTCGGCAGTATCAGCGACCGGATGGAAAAAGGGTTAAGTCAGCAAAGCCGCGAGTTTATGGCAGGCGATCGGACGCTGCAAAGTTCGCGAGAGGTACCGAAAGCCTGGATGGAAGAGGCGCGTAAACGCGGCCTTACCGTGGGTGAGCAGCTAACCTTTGCGACCATGACGTTTGCCGGCGATACGCCGCAACTGGCTAGCGTGAAGGCGGTAGATGGCGTTTATCCGATGTACGGCGAATTGCAAACCCGTCCTGGCGGAGTGAAACCGCAGCCGGGTAGCGTACTGCTGGCGCCGCGTCTGATGGCGCTGCTTAATTTGAAAACGGGCGATACCATTGATGTCGGCGACGTGACCTTGCGTATTGCGGGTGAAGTGGTACAGGAGCCGGACTCCGGGTTTAACCCTTTTCAGATGGCGCCGCGTCTGATGATGAATATGGCCGATGTGGCAAAAACCGGTGCGATACAGCCGGGGAGTCGCGTGATGTGGCGATATAAATTCGGCGGAACGCCGCAACAGCTTGCTGGCTATGAAAGCTGGCTGTTACCGCAGCTTAAACCGGAACATCGCTGGTACGGACTGGAGCAGGATGACGGGGCATTGGGGAAATCGCTCGAACGTTCGCAGCAGTTTTTGCTGCTTTCGGCGTTACTAACGCTATTGCTGGCGGTAGCTGCCGTCGCGGTGGCGATGAGCCATTACTGCCGTAGCCGCTACGATCTGGTGGCGATTTTAAAAACGTTGGGCGCGGGCCGGGCCCAGTTGCGTAAGCTGATCATCGGACAGTGGTTGATGGTGTTGGGGCTTTCCGCCGTCACGGGAGGCGCGATTGGGTTACTGTTTGAAAACATGTTGTTGGTGCTGCTAAAACCGGTGCTGCCCGCCGATTTGCCGTCTGCCAGCCTGTGGCCCTGGCTGTGGGCGCTGGGCGCGATGACGGTCATCTCTCTGCTGGTCGGTTTACGGCCCTATCGATTGTTGCTGGCGACTCAGCCGCTACGGGTGCTGCGCCGCGATGTTGTCGCCCGCGTCTGGCCGTTAAAAATTTATTTGCCTGTCGCCTGCGCTGTCGTGGTGACGCTGCTCGCCGGATTGATGGGGGGAAGTATGCTGTTGTGGGCGGTTCTGGCGGGCGCCGTGGTACTGGCGCTGCTGTGCGGTCTGGTGGGCTGGATGTTGCTTAACGTGCTGCGTGGCATGACGTTGACGTCGCTACCGCTGCGTCTGGCCGTCAGCCGACTGCTGCGTCAGCCGTGGTCAACGTTGAGTCAGCTTTCGGCGTTTTCGCTTTCGTTTATGCTGCTGGCGCTCTTGCTGGTGCTGCGCGGCGATCTCCTCGATCGCTGGCAACAGCAGCTCCCGCCGGAAAGCCCGAACTATTTTCTTATCAATATTGCTTCAGAGCAGGTTGCGCCGCTGAAAGCCTTTTTGTCGGAACATCAGGTGATCCCGCAGACGTTTTATCCGATTGTGCGGGCGCGGTTAACCAGAATAAACGGGAATCCGACGGAAGGTCAGCAGGATGAGTCGCTCAACCGTGAACTGAATTTGACCTGGCAGGATACGCGCCCGGAACATAATCCGCTGGTCGCCGGTCACTGGCCGCCAAAACCGGGCGAAGTCTCCATGGAGGAGGGGCTGGCGAAGCGGCTGAACGTCAGGCTCGGCGATAGCGTAACCTTTATGGGCGATACGCAGGCGTTTAGCGCCAAAGTCACCAGCCTGCGTCAAGTGGACTGGGAAAGCCTGCGGCCCAACTTTTTCTTTATTTTTCCTTCCGGGGCGCTGGACGGGCAACCGCAAAGCTGGTTGACCAGTTTTCGCTGGGAGAATGGCAACGGCATGTTAACGCAGCTTAACCGCGAGTTTCCTACCGTCAGCCTGTTAGATATCGGGGCGATCCTGAAACAGGTGGGACAGGTGCTGGAGCAGGTCAGCCGGGCGCTGGAGGTGATGGTCGTGTTAGTCACCCTCTGCGGCATATTGCTATTACTGGCCCAGGTGCAGGTCGGGATGCGTCAGCGCCATCAGGAGCTGGTGGTGTGGCGCACGTTGGGGGCTGGAAAGAAACTGCTGCGTACCACACTCTGGTGCGAATTCGCCATGCTGGGGTTGGTTTCCGGGCTGGTCGCCGCGATCGGCGCGGAAACGGCGCTGGCGGTCTTACAAATCAACGTTTTTGATTTCCCCTGGGAGCCGGACTGGCGTTTATGGGTCGCATTGCCGTTTTGCGGCGCGCTACTGCTTTCCGTATGCGGCGGCTGGCTTGGCGTTCGTTTACTGAAAGGTAAAGCGCTTTTTCGCCAGTTTAGCGATGATTCATAATGTGAATAATTTCGCGCCGATTTTTAAAACGGCGCGTACTTCTTTAGTCGCACAAATTGATAACTCCTTGATTTTTAGTAGCACAAATCATTAAAAAATACACAACACGTAAGGTTTTATAACAGTTATTATTTGCCTGCTAAATAATTTGGATTGGCTATCTATCAAGGAAAATATAATGACAATTAAAATAACAGCGTTGGCGGCATCGATCGGCGCGGCAGTGGCTTTCATGCCTTTCGCCACTCAGGCGGAAATCACCGTTTTAAAACAAGATCCCCAGGCGGGTAATCCACTCAGCCGACTCAATTTCACCGTCGGCGGGAGTATTCGTCCGCAGTTCCAGAATATGACCGGCAATGACGGCGCTAACGGTTATAAACGTAATGGTTTTGATGGCGGGACGCGTTTCCGTTTCGCCGCGGATTACTATCTGTTTGATGATATCAGTTGGATTAGCTATTACGAGCTGGGCGTCAATATCCCTGCGGTATTTGACTGGGATAATCATTATGCGAAGGGCGCGACGGATACCACTCGCCGTATGCTGTATACCGGCTTCAAGAGCGCGACGTGGGGAACGCTGACCTTCGGTCAACAGAACAGCATTTATTACGATGTAGTGGGCGTAAAAACCGATATCTGGGATTACGACATGATAGGTCAGGCACCGGGCAACGGCATTAACGGCGACTACGATGGTTCTTACCGAACACGTAAGTCATTGAAGTATAAAAAAACCGTTGGCGATGTCGATCTCTACGCGTCTTATCTGTTCAGCGACGATTATAATGCCAATAACGGCCTGAATTACAAACGTAAAGGCGGCGGTTCTTTAGGCGCGGATTACCATCTCACCGACGATCTGACCTGGGGGACGGCATGGAACTATACTCGTGCGGAGATGCGCGGCAACGGTGATAAAACTTACGATCAAAATATTGTCGGTACCGCGTTAAGCTGGACGCCGGAAAACTGGACTATCGCCGCAGGCGGCGGCTGGTATCAGAACTTTATGACCACCAAAAAAGTGTCTGTGAATGACTACTTTGCCGGTGATGCGTGGGGGCTGGAGTATTTTGTTGGTTACGCTTTCCCGATTGGTCAGTATGCCGTGAAATCGATTCAACCTTACTTTATGGGCGACCGCATTGAATATGTGAATGGCCGCGACTATCTGCGTACCGATAACGGCGTGGGGATCACCTTCCAACTGGATTATGGTTTCCGCGTTGATTATGAACATGTTTTCACCTCCAGCACTGACAACCTGGGCGATATGAACCTGGTGCGTCTGCGTTACGATTTCTGAGCGTAGAGATGCCGGATGGTGACATCCGGCGTTTTTCCTTCATATCTGCAATAGATTCCCGCAGAAGCCAATTGTCCCGTGACGACGCGGGTTAAGTCGGCATATGTCGCCAGGACAGCAGGCGACGGCCAGATAACATTTACTTTTAAGCGTGGTGGATATTACTTATTTATCCCCGCCGTACTTTAGGTTGTAGGCATATGGGCTGAGAGTGCTGCAGTTTATCCATGAGCCTTGCGCTTTGCCCTGCCATTAAAATTATTTTGAATATATATCAATTCAGGAAAATTATTAGGTGCGGAGAATAATTCTACTATTTTTTGTTAAGGACGCTTTTATTGCCAAATAAAATCCATCCGGTTTATTTATATTTCTATCTACTGGATTCGCGTAAAATATAAAAATGGTAAATATATATGAGCAATATTATTTATTTGAAAATAATCGGCGAGAGACAAGGCGTCATATCCGAAGGTTGTGGGAGTGAATCATCAGTTGGCAATCGTTACCAGGCGGGTCATGAAGATGAGATTTTTGTTTTTAGCCTGCAGGCGCTGGTCAGCAGTGCTGTAGCCGGCGTCAACCATCAGGGGATTCGCTTTTGTAAGCCGATTGATAAAAGCTCGCCGCTGTTTACTCAGGCTATAAATAACAATGAGCGTTGTACCCTGGATTTTACCTTTTATCGTATTAACCGATGGGGGCGTTGGGAGAAGTACTACCAGATTGAGGTCAGGGGAGCGAGCGTTACAGCCTGGTGGATGCAAACCCGGCTCGACGGAGTCGCAGAAGAGCTTATCACGATCAATTATGACTATATTTGCTCAAAGCACCTGATAGCCAATACTGAATATAATGCCTTATTAACCCCCGAAAACGACAATCAGCTCTTTCCGGCTACGCTTCCAGCGGTTAAAAAGCCAGCTCCTCCCATCAAAAAACGTGAAATCACCTTAACCATTGGCGTCTTCTTTGACGGAACAGGGAATAACCTTCTTAATACCAATTTACGTATGCGGAAGTGTAACCCAGAGAGCTACGGGCTTGATGCCAGAGCGCTAACTGAATTTAGCCAGCG
The DNA here is from genome assembly GCA_900478215.1 of Salmonella enterica subsp. houtenae serovar Houten. Taxonomy (NCBI): domain Bacteria; kingdom Pseudomonadati; phylum Pseudomonadota; class Gammaproteobacteria; order Enterobacterales; family Enterobacteriaceae; genus Salmonella; species Salmonella enterica. The sequence continues at coordinate 3,337,225 of LS483478.1, read as the reverse complement.
CTGTATGAAGAAAGAAGGTTTTGATGGAATCGAGGTGGGAAGCTATCTGAATTATTATACAAATATTCGTTGGTTGTATGATTTGTATCACGTGGAACGTATTCCGGAAGCGATTAACGACGATGTGCAGAGGAAATTTTATATCGAAGGTATTGGAACGGAAAATAATAAAGCGGATTCATTGTTAGGTTTAGGGTTAGGAAATAATGATACTGGCGTTATTGCAAAAACCGATAAAGCGATAGCATTGATTTGCCAGTTACTAAATAATTTTATAAATGAAATTGATGTTAAAAATTCCATCCTCAAACATCTGCAGTTTGATGTCTTTGGGTTTAGCCGGGGAGCAGCGGCAGCGCGCCATTTCACTAACCGGGTGTTTGAACGGGACCCTGCCTTAGTGAACGGTATCAGGCAGGTGTTCGCTAATAGTGCCTATAGCGGAAAACCCGCGGGGGAAGTTCGCTTTCTCGGCATTTTTGATACCGTGACCGCCGTGGGAGGCGTAATGGATGGCTTTGATCCTCATGACAGCAATAATCTACAGGTTAAACTTGCTCTGCCGCCGGGTGTGGCGAAACACGTTTTTCACCTGACGGCAAAGCATGAATGCCGATATAATTTTTGCCTTAATAGCGTCAAAGAGCAGTGGCCTGAAATGAGCCTGCCTGGCGCTCATGCCGATATCGGCGGCGGGTACAATCCGCTTGAGGAGGAGTATCTTTTTCTGACCCGGCCTGCAATGCAAACGGTCTCTTCAGATATTCCTGTGCAATCGACAGACGTTTATCGCCGTACCGTCCGAGAGGCCGAACGATTACATACCCATCCAGTCCTGGCCCCTGTACTTCCTTCCGGCATACTGAAAATTGAAAGCGATATTGACGAGTGTATACCTTCTGACCAATACCATAACCGCAAAAAACGCGTTGCCGCAGCGGCTACTTTTCGGCGCACCGTCAGTAATGACTGGTCAAAGGTTGCTTTACGAGTGATGTATGAGGTGGCAAAAGAAGCAGGGATAATTTTTGCTGAGATTGACAGTAAAAACAAAGAGCTGGCGTTTAATCCTGAACTTAATACGCTGAGCGAGCGCGTAATTTTATTTGCTAAAAAATCACTTTTATCGGGTCATCAAGAAAATATGTTATTTGATCGGGATGAACTAAAAATCATTGGTAAATATATCCATTGTTCTGCGAACTGGAATGCGGTTAATTATAATATTAAAAGTCCTGTTATATCTGAAGTGGCTATTTTTGATTCGTTCAGTTTTGTCAACCGCCCTGATGATAACTGGATTCGTACTATTTATAATATGTCCGGGGAAAAATTAAAATGAATATAAAGACTCTAACTTTAACTTTCTTAGCGATGGCCGCATTGAGTCATGATGTTAAAGGGAAAGAACTGACGTCACTTCTTGCACCCTATGATGAGTGGTATTTTAACTTTTTCTATCCTAAGGCGTTGCCTGCTCAGGTAACGTATGTTGAATTACTGGATACGGACGGTGTTTTTTACAAGTATAGAGCCCTTGATGCGGCGGGATCCAGTGAGACAACTATAGCAAAGTGGAATAATAATCTTAATGGTGGTATTCCCTCCTTTAATAAAGCTAAAAATCCGCCACAGTTTATTCATTTCTGCTGGGATTCAGTGATTGATAAAAAGGTGTATGAAACCCGAATTACCTTCAGCGGTACGGTCTGGAAAATGATGCTGACGCCTTATCCCTCGGTAGGTGATCCGCATGAAAATGACTATCACCGCTTTATGCTGATAGGACTGGCGCCGGAAGGAAAGGTGCGGGTCTGGCTGGAAAATGACAATAAACCTAATATTCCGCTTACCGGTGAGAAAGTGATTTTAATTGAAACGATATCGGGAAAGGATTTAAAAATGTGCAAGAACATAACCAACCATCCTGATGGATATATTTATTATGGAGACACACCGGACTTTATCAAAGGTAAAAAGTACCCCTACGGCGAGTGGTAAGGGGTCTTCTCTAATCGTTACTGCTGTTCCATTAACCAGCACCTAACCGTTTCCGATGTACCGCGAAATACGACATTGCTGTCTTTTTTCTTCAACTGATAGCGATACATCGGATCGTAATATTCGTTGAGTAGCGGAACCAGCCATGCCATATGCCCGTCGGTGCTACCGCTGGATAATTGTTCCGCCAGCGCAATATCCAGCGTGTTCGTCAGTTCAGCAAAGCGTTGCAGCCCCAGACGGCGGCGAATGGCGAAAAGTCCGTGGCGCAGATACTCGCTATACGCCTGCCAGCCGTGTTCATCGCCGTAGGCGCTGGTGAAATCATGATGCATACGGATGAAATATTCTTCACGCAGTCGTTCCAGACGAAGCGCAAACGGATCCTCCACTACCGCAATGGGTGCCTGCGCCATTCGTTCGCGTAAACACTCGGGCAGATGGTTGGCGCCGATCGTTCGCCCTTCATCTTCCAGTACCCACTTTTTTAGCGTCTGACGCGCGTTAATTTTCAGCAATTCAACGGCAAGTTTGTTTTCAAAGCTGGCCTGACTGAGCTGCGGTTTCAGCGTGCGGCCAAAAGAGGAGCCGCGATGACGCGCGAGGCCTTCCAGATCCACGCCGTTGGGCTGTTGTCGCACCAGTTGCGTTTTGCCGCTGCCAGTACAGCCGCCAATTAAAAGAATCGGTTTTTGCACCAGTTGCCAGGTCGCCTGAATTGCTGTCTGGCGCAGCGCTTTATAGCCGCCTTCAATAAGCGGGCAGTCAATCCCTGTTTCTTGCAGCCAACGTTGTACGATATGTGACCGCTGACCGCCGCGCGCGCAGCACAGATACCCGTTGGGGAAACGTTGATACGCGGCTTTCCATGCCTCAAGCCGCTGCTGGCGAATGTCGCCGCAAACCAGCCGATGTCCCAGCGCTAACGCCGCATCCGCGCCCTGACGTTTGTAACAGGTGCCGACGGCGGCTCGCTCGTCGTCCATCATCAATGGCAGGTTGATAGCGCCCGGCATAGCGCCCTGTTGAAACTCAACCGGCGCGCGTACATCAATTAAAGGCGTATCGGCAATGAGGAGCGCGCGATAGTCCGTTCCATGGTTCATGTGTAATCTCGAAAAACAAAACAGCGATAACGAGATTTTACGCGCTGAGGGAGGCGCCGGGAAAGAGGAAGATCATTCTCCCGGCATTTTATGTGTTATTTAAGTTTACGTTGCGCCCAGATAATGCCGCTGGCGTATTCTGGCGGCAGGAGCGGAGAGATCGCTTCCAGGGTGGCGTTAAGACGTGACGTATCGCTGTCGGTCAGATTCAGATGGCCGACTTTTCGCCCCGGACGTACCGCTTTATCATACCAGTGCAGATGTACCAGCGGCAGCTTCAGCCAGTCATAATTCAGCTCACTGCCGATCAGATTGATCATCACCGACGGAGCGTTAACCACTGGCGCGGGCAACGGCAGACCGGTAATCGCGCGCAGATGCAATTCAAACTGACTGATGCTGGCGCCATTTTGCGTCCAGTGTCCGCTGTTATGCACGCGCGGCGCCAGTTCATTGATTAACAGGCCTTTCGGCGTGATAAAACATTCCATCGCCATTACGCCGACGTAGTTCAGCGCCTGCATAATTGCTGACAGCATCGATTCCGCCTGCTCCTGCTGTTCGGCGTTCGCCTGTGGGAACGCGACGCTGGTCCGCAAGATGCCGTCCTGATGCAAATTGTGCGTCAGCGGGTAAAACACGGTACTGCCGTCATGAGCGCGCGCGCCGACTAACGACACTTCGCCGGAAAAATGGATGCCGCGCTCAACAATACATTCGCCATAGCAGTCATCCGGCAGTTGCCCGGTTTCGTCCGCGCGTAGACGCCACTGCCCGCGACCGTCGTAGCCGCCAACGCGACGCTTAATAATCGCCAGTTCGCCCAGGCGGTCAAAGATGTCGGACCACTCGTCGGCGCAGGTCAGTAGCTGCCACGGCGCGGTCGCCAGTCCCAGTCTATCGAAAAGCTGTTTTTGTGTCAGACGGTCGGCGATGATCGGAAATACATCGCGATTAACGAATGCCGGGTGGCGCGCCAGCTCGCGGGTAAGCGCGGTTTCCGGCCAGCGCTCGATCTCTGCGGTAATGACGCTCTGCTGTACCGGAACGGCGGTAGGCTCTGCATCCAGGCCAACCGGCCAGACAGCGATACCCAGCGGTTCGCCCGCCTGGCGCAGCATTCGGCCCAGTTGTCCGTTGCCGAGAACGCAAACTTGCTTCATAGCCCCCCCCGCGGATCGGGATTTTCCAGAACTTCATCGGTTTGCGCTTTGCGCCAGTTGCTCAGGCGCTGATGCAGCGCGCTATCATGCGTAGCCAAAATTTGCGCTGCCAACAGTGCGGCGTTCGCCGCCCCGGCTTTGCCGATCGCCAGCGTACCCACCGGAATGCCACGCGGCATCTGCACAATGGAATAAAGGCTATCCACGCCGCTTAGCGCAGCGCTTTGTACCGGCACGCCGAGTACCGGTACCAGCGTTTTCGCCGCAATCATTCCCGGCAGATGCGCCGCGCCGCCCGCGCCGGCAATAATCACTTGATATCCGTTCTCTTCCGCCGTTTCGGCGAAGCTGAACAGTTTATCGGGGGTTCGATGGGCGGAAACCACTTCTACATGGTGCGGGACATCCAGAATTTCAAAAATGTCGGCGGCGAATTGCATGGTCGTCCAGTCGCTTTTGGACCCCATCACGATGGCGACACGCGCCGGATTATTGCGGGAAGACATGCGTCTTAAAACTCCTGTGGTGCGGGACACGCTGCTTTTGAGGTGTCAAAGAATAGCATGATAATCAGGCAAGGAAAACGGTTGCGTGTGCGCCGTAACGGGCGATTCGACGAGCATTTACAAGGGGAAGGCGATTAACTCAACGTTGTCCGGCGTGACTTTTACCATTGAACCTTCATGATGCCATGCACCTAACACCACGCGAAACGCGGGCTGGCCGTTGGCGGAAAGTTCATGCACTGCCGGGCGGTGAGTGTGACCGTGAATCAGCCACTGTACGCGGTGTTTCTCCATTTCGGCGACGACGGCCTGCGAATTGACGTCCATAATATCCAGCGATTTGCTGCTGTTGGCGGCTTTACTGCCGGCACGCATTCTGGCGGCGATACGGCGGCGGATAAACAGCGGCAGGGTAAGGAACAGTCGTTGAACCCACGGATTATGGACTTTGGCGCGAAACGCCTGATAACCGGCATCATCGGTACAGAGCGTATCGCCATGCATAATCAACACGTTGCGGCCATACAGATCGAGCACCTTTTCCTGCGGCAGTAGCGTCATGCCGCTTTCGCGGGCAAATCGCTTGCCAATCAGGAAGTCGCGATTACCATGAATAAAGAAGCAGGGAACGCCAAAACCCACCACCGCTTTGATGGCGGCGGCTATCTCGCGATGTAACGGATTAGGGGCGTCATCGCCAATCCAGGCCTCGAAGAGATCGCCAAGAATATACAACGCGTCGGCCTGACGGGCTTCTGTAGCTAAAAAACGCAGAAAACCGGCGACGATCGCCGGTTCTTCCGTTTGCAGATGCAGATCGGCAATAAACAGTGTCGCCACGCTTACTCGCTGACGGTCACGTTTTCAATGATGACGTCTTCTTTTGGTACGTCCTGGTGCATACCGCTACGGCCAGTGGCGACGCCTTTGATTTTATCCACGACGTCCATACCCTCTACGACTTCGGCAAAGACACAGTAGCCCCAGCCTTGCAGACTTTCGCCGGAGAAGTTCAGGAAGTCGTTGTCTGCCACGTTGATGAAGAACTGCGCGGTGGCGGAATGTGGCGCCTGAGTACGCGCCATTGCCAGCGTACCTCGGGTATTTTTCAGACCGTTGTTGGCTTCGTTTTTGATAGCTTCTTTGGTAGCTTTCTGTTTCATGCCCGGCTCAAAGCCGCCGCCCTGAATCATAAAACCGTTAATCACACGGTGGAAAATGGTGTTGTTGTAAAAACCTTCGCGGCAGTAGTCCAGGAAGTTTTTAACTGTTTCAGGCGCTTTATCATCAAAGGTTTTGATTACGATATCGCCGTGATTAGTGTGGAAAGTAACCATTTTTGCATCCTGTTCCAAGAGAGTGGTGCTTTAGCCCTCAAGAGGGCCCATATAGGGGCTTGTTATAGCATAACCGTAAGCTGCGATCACCTTGCAAAGTGTGCTGCTTCGATTACGAATAATATGTATCATACGGAGATTATTACCCACACACGTCTATACGGAATCTTCGATGTTAAAAATTTTTAATACACTGACGCGCCAAAAAGAGGAATTCAAACCCATTCATGCCGGGGAAGTCGGCATGTACGTGTGTGGTATCACCGTTTACGATCTCTGCCACATTGGTCACGGGCGCACGTTTGTCGCTTTTGACGTTGTCGCGCGCTATTTGCGTTTTCTCGGTTATAAGCTGAAGTATGTGCGTAACATTACCGATATTGACGATAAAATCATTAAGCGCGCCAATGAAAATGGCGAAAGTTTTGTTGCCCTGGTCGACAGAATGATTGCGGAAATGCATCAGGACTTCGACGCGCTGAATATTCTGCGTCCGGACAGCGAACCGCGTGCGACGCACCATATTCAGGAAATTATCGAGATCACCCGAACCTTAATTGAGAAAGGGCACGCCTATGTGGCGGATAACGGCGATGTGATGTTTGATGTACCGACCGATCCGACTTATGGGCAGCTTTCTCGTCAGGATCTTGAGCAGCTTCAGGCGGGGGCGCGCGTTGACGTGGTTGACGTGAAGCGTAACCCGATGGACTTCGTGTTGTGGAAGATGTCGAAAGAGGGCGAGCCGAGCTGGCCGTCGCCGTGGGGCGAAGGGCGTCCGGGCTGGCACATTGAATGTTCGGCGATGAACTGCAAGCAACTGGGTAACCATTTTGATATTCACGGCGGCGGTTCCGATCTGATGTTCCCGCACCATGAAAACGAGATTGCCCAGTCTACCTGCGCGCATGATGGCGAATACGTCAACTACTGGATGCACTCCGGTATGGTGATGGTGGATCGTGAGAAGATGTCCAAATCGCTGGGCAACTTCTTTACTGTGCGCGACGTGCTGAAATACTACGATGCGGAAACGGTGCGTTACTTCCTGATGTCCGGACATTACCGTAGCCAACTGAACTACAGCGAAGAGAACCTTAAGCAGGCGCGCGCCTCACTGGAGCGGTTATACACTGCGTTGCGCGGAACGGATAAATCAGCGGCCCCGGCGGGCGGCGAGGCGTTCGAAGCACGTTTCGTGGAGGCGATGAACGACGATTTCAATACGCCGGAAGCCTACTCCGTCCTGTTTGATATGGCGCGTGAAGTCAACCGCCTCAAGAGCGAAGATATGACCGCCGCGAATGCGATGGCGTCTCATCTGCGGAAGATTTCCGGCGTGTTGGGTCTGCTGGAGCAGGAGCCGGACGCTTTCCTGCAAAGCGGCGCGCAGGCGGATGACGGTGAAGTTGCGGAAATTGAAGCCCTGATTCAACAGCGACTGGATGCCCGTAAAGCGAAAGACTGGGCGGCGGCGGACGCGGCGCGCGATCGTCTCACTGAAATGGGCATTATTCTGGAAGATGGCCCACAGGGCACCACCTGGCGACGTAAGTAATTGCCGGATAGCGACGCAAGGCGTCTTATCCGGCCTACCGTTCACCGTATAGTAGGCCGGATAAGGTGTAAACCGCCATCCGGCTCTCTGTATTACGCTACGACTTTCACGCTTTGGCCTTCAAAGCTGACGGTTTGCCCGGCGACAATTTTGCAGCGTTTACGGGTTTCAACCGCGCCATCGACCTTAACCAACCCGTCGGCAATGGCCATTTTCGCCTGGGCGCCGCTTTCGCTCCAGCCTTCCAGCTTGAGCAGATCGCACAGTTCGACGTGCGGGTGCTTGCCTAAAGAGAATGTCGCCATGTTATTTTCCTTGTGGATCGTGATATTCAATACACGCCTGTAGCGTGTTTTCGATAAGCGTGGCGACCGTCATCGGTCCAACGCCGCCCGGCACGGGCGTGATGTATGACGCGCGCGCCGCGGCTTCTTCAAACACGACATCGCCAACGACCTTGCCATTTTCCAGACGGTTAATACCGACATCAATCACAATCGCGCCTTCTTTAATCCATTCGCCGGGAATAAAGCCCGGTTTACCTACGGCGACAATGAGCAAATCAGCATGTTCGACATGATGACGTAGATCTTTGGTAAAGCGGTGCGTAACGGTAGTCGTACAGCCAGCCAGTAGCAGCTCCATGCTCATCGGGCGTCCAACGATATTGGATGCGCCAATGACCACCGCATTCAGGCCGTAGGTATCAATGTTGTAACGCTCAAGCAGGGTCACAATACCACGGGGTGTACAGGGACGCAGGCGCGGTGCGCGCTGGCACAGACGACCGACATTATAAGGATGAAAACCGTCTACGTCTTTATCTGGCGCGATACGCTCCAGCACTTTAACGTTGTCGATACCTGCCGGTAAAGGCAACTGCACCAGAATACCGTCGATCGTGTTATCTGCATTCAGAGTATCGATAAGCGCCAGCAGTTCGGCTTCGCTGGTGGTTTCCGGCAGGTCATAGGAGCGGGAGACGAACCCCACTTCGTCGCACGCTTTGCGTTTGCTTGCCACATAAATCTGTGAAGCCGGGTTGCTGCCGACCAGCACCACAGCCAGCCCGGGAGCGCGAAGACCTGCTGCGACGCGAGCCTGAACTTTTTGAGCAACCTCAGATCGCACCTGCTGCGCAATCGTTTTACCGTCAATAATCTTTGCTGCCATCAGAGAGAGGATTCCATCTGTTACTTCAAGTCAAAGGGGATAACGCTATTTTGTCAGAAGCGAGCCTCGCTGTCAGTTAACGTTTGTGTTTCCGATGCGATCGCTACGTCTATCCTCCGTTGCCGAAGGTAATGCGTGATCAGTAAACGCGACGGGATTAACCAACCAGAAACAATTCATCACCCTGGTCATTGTTGACATAATCCCTGTCGCTAATAGTACCAGACGGTATAACGTGACATTTTATATAAAATAAGATTAGACCCTTCTTATACACCAATAAGAATTAGCTTAGGTCATTAAAAGAGTTTGCGGCTATTTTTTATTTAGCGAAATGTTTAATTTATTACTGTGACGAAGTGTCATATTCGCAAAAGTTAATTATTGCATCTGATACTCTGGGAATAAACAGAAAGGTAATTGCTTTGCGATATCTATCTTTACAGGATGAAGAGATAATTTTTCTGACTTTCTATGTCGATAATAATTCAAACGGCGCCGACAGGATGCCGGAGCCGGGTGTGCGTAACTCAAGGGAAATCCATGAAACATAAATTAATGACCTCTACTATTGCGAGTCTGATGTTTGTCGCCGGCGCAGCGGTTGCGGCTGATCCTGCACCGGTGAGCGTGAGCGGCGGCACTATTCATTTCGAAGGTAAGCTGGTTAATGCGGCCTGTGCCGTCAGCACGAAATCCGCCGATCAAACTGTGACTCTGGGTCAATACCGTACCGCCAGCTTTAAGGCGGTTGGCGATACGACCGCACAGGTGCCTTTTACCATCATCCTGAATGATTGCGATCCGAAAGTGGCGGCCACCGCCGCTGTTGCATTCTCTGGTCAGGCAGATAACACCAACAATAATTTGCTGGCAGTCTCTTCTGCGGACAATAGCACCACTGCGACCGGCGTCGGGATTGAGATTCTTGATAATACTTCCTCGCCGTTGAAGCCGGACGGCGCTACTTTCTCGGCGAAGCAGTCGCTGGTTGAAGGCACTAATACGCTGCGCTTTACCGCACGCTACAAGGCAACCTCCGCCGACACGACGCCAGGCCAGGCTAACGCCGACGCGACCTTTATCATGAAATACGAATAATCCCGTCAGGGAACGCCAGGGAAGAAAGATGCCTCATGGAAGAGGCTACCGGGGATGAAAGAGAACATAGCGGATGATAAGGAAAGGCACAGCGCTAATGGGGCTTCTTTGGATGTCGTCCGTCATTGCGCAGCCGGTAATTGTGGAGAGCGGGCGTATTCACCTGCGCGGACAGTTGGTCAATGGCGGCTGCGCTGTTGCTACTGAAAGTCAGGATTTGCGCGTACTGATGGGGCACTACCGTACGAATACTTTTGCCGGTCCAGGCAGCTTCGCTCCCGTCAGTGTTCCATTTTCGTTACGGTTAATCTCCTGTAGCGCAGAGGTCTGGCGTCATGTCGGCATCGCGTTTGCCGGCGTTACGCCTGCGGAAGATCCGCATGTTTTTCTGGCCAGCGGCGAAGGTATCGGGAATGCCGGAATCGGCCTGGCGTTATTTGATGACCAGCAGCGGCAAATCATACCTAACACGTTACCGCTTCATTACGCGCCCATTTTAACGCAAGAAATGACTTTGCATTTTACCGCCCGCTATCGGGCAATTTCAGAAAATATGACGCCGGGACGAATTCATTCAGAGGTGTGGTTTACGCTGGTTTACCCATGATTTCTCTTGCCGACGTGACTCAATGCAAAAGGTATTTTTTACCATGCTGAATATTATTAAATTAGGGTTGATTCTTCTCGCACTATTTACATCGCTGAACGCACAGGCGGCGGGAGGGATTGCATTAGGCGCCACGCGTGTTATTTATCCATCAGAGGCGAAACAGACTTCTCTGGCGATCAGTAATAGCGATACTAAAGAACGTTACCTCGTCAACTCATGGATCGAAAATAGCGCCGGGCAGAAAGAAAAAACGTTTATCGTTACGCCGCCTTTATTTGTCAGCGAACCAAAAAGCGAAAACACGCTACGTATTATCTACGCCGGGCAGCCATTGCCCGTGGATCGGGAATCGTTATTCTGGATGAACGTGAAAGCCATCCCGTCGGTAGATAAAAGTCATATTGAAGGAAAAAACGTTCTGCAATTGGCGATCCTGTCGCGCATCAAACTGTTCGTGCGTCCGGCGAATTTGCCGCAGACGCCGGAAGAAGCGCCGGCATTGCTGAAATTTTCCCGTGTCGGCAATTATCTCAAAATAACCAACCCGTCTGCTTATTACCTGACGCTGGTCAATATCAGCGTGGGCGCGAAAAAGATCGATAACGTGATGATCGCGCCAAAAAGCGACGTGCAAGTTTCCCTACCGGCTGACGCGCAGGGTCGCGTGACATTTCAGACTGTCAATGATTACGGCGCATTGACGACGGCGACAACGGCCAGTCTCGGTTAAGCAGATCGCGTGAAGCCACACGAGAACACGATGAAGAAGACAACCTATTTTGCAGGGCGATTTCCCGGCTATGTGTCACCGTTAAGCGGCGTGGCGCTGTCGGTGCTGGCGGCGCTGTATCCGCTGACGAGCTGCGGCGAAAGTTATTTCAACCCTGCGTTTTTGTCGGCGGATACTGCGTTCGTGGCGGATCTATCTCGCTTTGAAAAAGGTAATCATCAGCCTCCCGGTATTTACCGGGTGGATATCTGGCGTAATGACGAATTCGTGGCGACGCAGGATATTCGTTTTGAGGCTGGCGCAGTGGGCATTGGCGATAAATCCGGCGGCTTGATGCCTTGTTTTACACCGGAGTGGATTAAACGGCTGGGCGTGAATACCGCAGCGTTTCTCGTCTCAGACAAAGGCGCCGATACCACATGTATTCACCTTCCTGAGGAGATTCCGGGCGCGGAGGTTGCGTTCGATTTCGCTTCGATGCGTTTAAATATTAGCCTGCCGCAGGCCTCAATACTTAACAGCGCGCGTGGATATATTCCACCCGAGGAGTGGGATGAAGGGATACCTGCCGTGCTAATGAATTACAGTTTTACCGGTAGCCGCGGAACAGACAGCGATAGCTATTTTTTGAGCTTGTTGAGCGGTCTGAACTATGGTCCCTGGCGGCTGCGTAATAATGGGGCGTGGAGCTATTCGAAAGGGGACGGCTATCATTCGCAACGCTGGAACAACATTGGCACCTGGGTGCAGCGCGCCATCATTCCGCTGAAAAGCGAACTGGTCATGGGGGACAGCAATACCGGGAACGATGTTTTCGACAGTGTCGGCTTTCGTGGAGCGCGTCTGTATTCTTCCGATAATATGTATCCCGATAGTCTGCAAGGCTATGCGCCTACGGTCAGAGGGATTGCCCGGACGGCGGCAAAGCTGACGATACGGCAGAACGGGTATGTTATCTACCAAAGTTATGTGTCGCCTGGCGCGTTTGCGATTACCGATCTCAATCCCACGTCTTCCAGCGGCGACCTTGAGGTGACGGTAGATGAAAAAGACGGTAGCCAACAACGTTACACGGTGCCTTACTCTACTGTTCCGCTATTGCAGCGTGAGGGACGGGTGAAGTATGACCTGGTGGCCGGGGACTTTCGTAGCGGCAATAGTCAGCAGTCTTCGCCATTCTTTTTCCAGGGGACGGTGATTGCCGGCCTGCCTGCGGGAATGACGGTTTACGGCGGTATGCAATTTGCCGATCGTTACCGTGCCGTGGTGGTCGGGGCGGGGCGAAATTTGGGTGACTGGGGCGCGGTGTCGGTCGATGTCACACATGCGCGTAGTCAACTGGCGGATGACAGCACCCATCAGGGGCAATCGTTGCGTTTTCTGTACGCCAAATCACTGAATAACTACGGGACTAATTTTCAATTGCTGGGTTACCGCTATTCCACGCGCGGATTTTATACCCTGGATGATGTGGCATACCGCAGTATGGAAGGGTACGACTACGAATACGATAGCGACGGACGCCGCCATAAAGTGCCGGTAGCGCAGAGCTACCACAATCTCCGCTACAGCAAAAAAGGCCGCTTTCAGGTCAATATTTCGCAAAACCTGGGTGATTACGGGTCACTGTATCTTTCCGGCAGTCAACAAAATTACTGGAATACGGCGGATACCAATACTTGGTATCAACTGGGATACGCCAGCGGATGGCAAGGCATGAGCTATTCGCTGTCATGGTCGTGGAACGAGTCTGTGGGGATCTCAGGCGCCGACCGCATTCTGGCATTCAATATGTCCGTTCCGTTTAGCGTTCTGACCGGACGGCGCTATGCGCGCGACACTATTCTTGATCGTACTTATGCCACGTTTAACGCCAACCGCAACCGCGACGGCGACAATAGCTGGCAGACCGGCGTGGGCGGCGCGCTTTTGGAAGGGCGTAATCTGAGCTACAGCGTGACGCAGGGGCGTAGCAGCGCCAATGGTTACAGCGGCAGCGCCAGCGCTAACTGGCAGGCGACGTACGGCACGCTGGGCGTGGGGTATAACTATGATCGCGATCAGCATGACTATAACTGGCAACTTTCCGGCGGCGTGGTCGGTCATGCGGATGGCATTACGCTTAGCCAACCGTTGGGCGATACCAATGTCTTGGTTAAAGCGCCGGGAGCGAAAGGCGTGCGCATCGAAAACCAGACCGGTGTGAAAACGGACTGGCGAGGCTATGCGGTAATGCCCTACGCCACGGTATACCGCTATAACCGCGTCGCGTTAGATACCAACACGATGGATAACCATACCGATGTCGAAAATAACGTTAGTAGCGTGGTGCCGACTCAGGGTGCGTTGGCGCGGGCTACTTTTGATACGCGGATAGGCGTAAGGGCAATCATTACCGCCAGGCTTGACGGACGCCCGCTACCGTTTGGCGCGATAGTACGAGAAACCGCCAGCGGCGTTACCAGTATGGTCGGCGATGATGGACAAATTTATCTGAGCGGCTTACCGCTAAAAGGCGAACTGTTAATCCAGTGGGGGGAGGGGAGAAATGCGCGTTGCATCGCCCCTTATACTCTGGCGGAGGATAGCCTGAAACAGGCGATTACGATAGCCAGCGCGCGCTGTATCCGCCCGTCGTCATAAAAGGAAAAATAGAGATGAAAATATACTCAGCGTTATTGCTGGCGGGAACGGCGCTCTTTTTCACCCACCCTGCACAGGCAACGGTTTGCCGTAATTCAAACGGGACGCCGACCGATATTTTTTACGACCTGTCAGATGTTTTCACCAGCGGCAATAATCAGTCGGGACAGGTGGTTACGCTGCCGGAAAAATCAGGTTGGGTCGGTGTAAACGCGACATGCCCGGCAGGGACAACGGTGAATTATACTTACCGTAGTTATGTGTCAGAATTGCCGGTGCGAAGCACTGAAGGGAATTTTAAATACCTCAAGCTGAATGACTATCTTCTGGGGGCGATGAGCATCACTGATAGTGCCGCGGGCGTATTTTATCCGCCCCGTAACTATATACGTATGGGTATTGACTATAACGTGTCGCAGCAAAGTCCGTTCGGCGTGCTGGACTCAAAGCTGGTTTTTAAGTTAAAAGTGATACGGCCTTTTATTAATATGGTCACGATCCCCCGCCAGACGATGTTTACCGTCTATGTAACCACCTCTACCGACGACGCGTTGAGCACGCCGGTGTATACCATTAGCTACAGTGGTAAAGTGGAAGTGCCGCAGAATTGTGAAGTTAATGCCGGACAGGTCGTAGAGTTTGACTTCGGCGATATTGGCGCGTCGTTATTTAGCCAGGCGGGGGCGGGTAATCGGCCGCAGGGCGTCACGCCGCAAACGAAAACTATTGCCATTAAATGTACCAATATCGCGGCGCAGGCCTATTTATCCATGCGGCTCGAAGCCGAAAAGGCCTCAGGGCAGGCGCTGGTGTCTGATAATCCGGATTTAGGCTTTGTGGTCGCTAATAGCAACGGCACGCCACTCACACCCAATAATTTGTCGAGTAAAATTCCGTTTCGTCTTGATGATAACGCCGCCGCTCGCGTAGGTATTCGCGCCTGGCCGATCAGCGTGACGGGGAATAAACCGGCTGAAGGGCCATTTACTGCGCGCGGCTATCTACGAGTAGATTATGATTAAGGAGGCGTTATGACCTTTCGGCGCATTTTCGTCGCTATCGGTTGTGTTTTGTTCAGTCCGCTGTGTCAGGCCAATTCATCTCTGGGCGAAGTGAATATTGAACTGCGCGGTAACGTGGTGGATTTTTCCTGCGCCGTGATTGCGGGAGACAGTAACAAGTCGGTTAACCTCGGTACCTGGCCGACAAAACAGCTTCACGCCGCCGGTGACGCTACTCAACCGGTATCATTTAGCCTGAAACTTGAAGGTTGTCCGCCAGGGTCTGCGTCTATAACGTTTTCCGGGACGCCGGCGCCCGACACTGCATTACTGGCGCTTAATGATACGGTAATGACGCAAAAACTGGCGATTGAAATTCGCGATAGCGATCTACGTCGATTACCGCTTGAACAGGCCAGCAAGGCCGTTGATATTGACAATAACGGCAATGCTACCCTGAAATTCTATGCGAACTATATTGCCTTAGCGGATGACGTGCAGCCCGGTCTTGCTAATTCGGATGCGACCTTCCTGATCAATTATAATTAACGTATGCTATTGTGACTCCCGAACGATAATTCGTCGGGAGTACGCTTACAGTAATTCGTGTGATTTAGCGTAATCGATAAGTTCAACGATAGAGTGAAGGCCAAGTTTAGAAAATATATTGGCCTTATGTGCGCTGATAGTCTTATTACTCAATAAAAGTTGCTCGGCAATCTCTTTATTAGACATTCCATTTGCCAGATAACGCAGCACGGTAACTTCACGGTTAGAAAGTGGCATGTCATGATGTTCGCCTTTAGGCGCACGGGTGCTACTGATAAAGTTAAGCGTCTCAGATGGAAAAAAAGAATAGCCGGATAAAATCATTTTTACCGCATTATAAATATCATTGAGATCCTTGCGTTTACTTACAAAACCATTTGCGCCCGCTCTTATCGCTCTTCCGGCGTAAAAAGATTCTGATTTTGACGATAAGAAAAGTACCCGGGTATGTTCCTGAATTGATTTGATTCGTTTAAGCAGGGTGAATCCGTCGGTGCCAGGTAATTCAATATCCAGAATGACAAGATCGACAGGATAAGTGCGCAGATACTCTATCGCTGTTCGGCTGTCATCCGTTTTCAGGACAACCTGAATATTGCTATTTTTTCCGAGTAAAACTTCGATCGACATTCTTACAATAGGGTGTTCGTCCATAATGATAACAGATGCAGGTTTCATTGTTGTATGCCTCAGACTGTTATGCGTCTTTCGTTTTAGTATAAGCGTCAGACGCCATGAAGATTGTTAAATAGCCAGATCTATACACCATACGGTGGAACAATATTAAAAGTGAGACCTCCCTGTTGATTGGCTATTTTGCGTAAGAGCAATAAATATGTGGAATATCCATTTCGCACCAACAAAAAAGAAATTTCTGATGAAGTAAAAACTATACGGATTATACCTGGTCTGATTTTTCGGAAAAGTCTTGCGAAATGCGAATTATGGATAGCGGGTAGGATGTGCTGTGGCGTTATAGAGAATTCGTTCATTGTAGAGTTATTTTCTTTGGAATTGATGTTTGGTGGTTTAAATCATTGTTTTTAAGCATAAAAATAATATAAAAAACTAATTGTTTAGCCTTTGTTATGTAACAATAGGGAGACGTTTTCGCTGGAGGCCTCAAATAACGAGGAAGGACAGGAGACGGTATAAGAAAAAAATTTTTATCGCTTACCAGGACGAGTTGTAAATATTAATTTTATGTGAAATATTTACATTTAATGGAGGTGAAAATAAGTAATTTCTTAAAAAAATCTTATTCACCAGAAAGTTACTTCGTTAAAAACTGTCGTGGAAAGTAACGTTTAGCTGCTGGAGCAGCCGAAGAAAACTTTGCCTGTGGGGGAGGTTAAGAAGGGTGATAAGCTGATTAAGCCGATAAACCACCCGGTGATAAGGTACGCTTTGCTGACGCGCTATTTCTTTTAAAGAGGCGCCTTGCGCTAAAGTTTCAATCATCAACCAGTCAGTGCGGCTAAAGCTTTCCGATAACAAAGGTCCGGCGCCCGATAATAAGGTTTTGCGTAATGAGGCCAGATTTTGTCGTCGTGACAGAACAAAAAAACGACCAGCCATACGAATAAATTGTGCTATAGCGGGGACTTTATCTGATACCAGCAGGTAAATCTGGATATCGCTTCGTTTCCGACTAAACGCGCGTAGCTGGTTAAGCGCCTCAATGCAGGGGATGGGTAGCGCCTCCATATCCACAATCAGTTGTCTGAGCGACCCCTCTTCGAGCCATAAAGAGATGTCGTCCAGTGAACGGAACGCTGCGGTACGCTTTCCGGAAAATAAGTAGCGACTCAGCGAATATCCCAGGTAGTTGTCGGTTGTAATTATTGCCTGGGAAATGATACCGTTCGGCAAAGCATAATTGAGCTGTTGGTTCAGTAATTCAAGACTATCAAATATCTGTGGCGTTGGAGAGTGATAACGGCAGGCGCAGTCTTTGGCATTTCTTAAACGACGGTGTCTTTCCCTGCGTGATACGCTGCGCATCCTGCTTTTTCCATTGCTCTAATATATATCTGGTAATATTGCTGGCCATAAATAACCTTGTCCCATCGTTGCTCCAGCGTAAAAAGCAATGCTTCGTTGCTCTGATGTTTCAATGCCTTCCATCAGCACATCGGCTGCGATCTTATGTCCAATAAAAATAGCCTGGCGCAATTTTTGCGGCTCTGATACAAGGTGCCAGAATGTTTTTTTATCGAATTTACCTCCGCTTAACCGCCAGTTTTCGTTAGAAAAGGTAGTAAACACTTTTTCATCGATGTCATCCAGCCAAATGGGAAGTCCACTGGCTTCAAGTTGTTGAATTCTTTCATAGAGGCGAAACTGCTGATCTGAACTTAAGGTGTAAAAAGCGTCAGGGTCTTGCAGTTCAATAGTGAGATTTGATGAGTACGAACGTAATTTTAAGAACAACGCGTCATCATTTAACAATACCTCCACCGGTAAATTCAGAAAATACCTAATATTTTGAGGGCAGAAACGTAGCGCGTCTATTTGTTGGAAAACATGATCATATAGCGCTTTCGGGCTTAACTGCTGAAAAAAAGCTTCGCTATCATGTCCTGGAGGACATTGAGTCAGGACATGACAGCCTATTAATTGCACAGTTGAGAGATGAACGATAGGCTCAAATTTTAACGATCCGTTACTGTGATATAAATGACGTGCTGGCGCGTATGTCGAGCGAGGGGCATTTATCTTTCCCGTTAATAAGGTATCCTGTGCCACCAAACACTCCTACAGGCATTCATGATGCAGCCATATATTTTCGACCCCTGAATCTATCAGGATATTATGGGCATCATTGTGGCAGCGTTAAAAAAATGCCTGTAGGTATCGTTACTTAATTGCAGGTGAGATATTTCGCAAGCCTTGTAAAAAGTTAAGTGAGTTTACTTACTGAGTAAGAAATGAAGGTTAACTCTAATATATTTTAAAAACTGCTGCTCCGTTTTAACATGTAATTTTCGCATAATGCTACGCCGGAGTGACCTGGTCTGCTCTTCAGAGAGTGAAAGTAAAGCGGCCGTTTCGCTTAAGTGATAACCGCTGGCGATGAGTTTTAACAGGTGACGTTCTGTTACTGAAAAATGACGAGTCGTGCAGTAGTGGCAAATGCCAGAAGGGACGCTATGCCGAAGCGCTCGCCTATGCAAAATCAATATCATTTTACGGGTGATTTCTTCAATATCATCCTCCCGATAAATATGCGGCAGCATATACAGACATGGTCTGAACATGAGCTTTTCTTTATCGAATTCATTACAAATAATTACCCGTAGCTGATATTGGGTATGCATAGGTATCTTATAACAGCCAGCGCTGAACCAATCATCATCCAGCGCCAGAAATGCGATATCGGCATTATCTATCTCTTCTGGCGACAGAAAGTAAATTTTCTGCTGCCACTGATTCGCCAGACGCGTCATGATGATTTTCAAACCATGCTCAAAGTGACTGTTCTGTTCTTTAATTGCGATATTCAGCATAAAAAAATCCTAAACGGCAGGTGAATCATGGTGAAATATTAAAGAAACTTATTGATTTTCTAAATACGGGTGGCCTTAATTCTCACTTTATGCATGCTGAGTTGTGTCCAGGTGATTTCCTGGAGCCTGTCGTAGCGCCAGAAAAGACGATATTCGTACACTTAGTCAGCAACCGGAACGAAAGCCATTGACTCAGGAGTGCCTGACCGTATAATTCTCGCGTTTCGTCTACACGAAGCCTTCACAAGGCGCCCTTAGCTCAGTTGGATAGAGCAACGGCCTTCTAAGCCGTGGGTCGCAGGTTCGAATCCTGCAGGGCGCGCCAGTTATCAATCAAACAGTTACAATGCAACCCCTTCCAATAAAATTATTCAACAGTGTAAATAACAGGCTAAGTTTTAAATCCGCCTCTTCCCCAATCAATTGCCGGTGATTCACTCCAGTTAATTTTGCGGGGGCTTGAGGCCGTGTAAGAGAAAAATTCGACAAGACCCCATACGTTTTGCCGAGGTTTTGCGCACGAGCTCCGGGGGGCTGTTCAACGTTGGTGAGAGACTGTGAGCAGAGAGTTAGCACCGCATAGATCGGAAAACCGCCCAGCGATGTGCCCGGATGATGAGCGCGTTAGGTAGCCCGAAAAAGCAGGATTAACATCAGACGATGGTTCCTTCAACTTCAGTAATGGACTGAGAAGGTTTCACGAGAGAAAGTCCGGTATATTGGGCCAGTGATGTTGCCAGAATGATAAATCGCCGATCCAGACAGTGCTAAAAATATCTTCAGCCCATGGGGAATAATCGGAAAGCGCCGTAGTAAGCGCCAGAAGAGGGGAAAGTATTAAAGGAAAAATCATGGTACGGGGAAAAATTCAAAAAAATCCCCCAACAATATTGTCGGGGGATTTGTGTATAAGAGGCGGGGTTATGCCGGAGGATAGGTATTAACGCAATAACTAATCTAACTATGGCTGGTACTTCAGGATAATTTCCTGCGGAATACCGAAATAGCTCGAGAATGTCAACTCCGTGGTACCTCCCGCGGCCCTGACGCTAACCTGCGGGTTCGGGACGCTAGCCTGCCACTGACCGTGAAGCGTCACTGAAATAGGCACCGGGGTTGCCGCCGTGGTTCGTGTCATGTTCAGATCTGGTGTAACGCCGCTAACAATAAGCTCTTTGTCTCCACGAGATTGGGCCATAATAATCGCTGGCTGAGGAATACTTTTCACCACGCCGTCGGCAGGTGTTACCGCACTAAATGCGGTATAACCGATGGTTTTGGTCACATTATCACGCACAATGTGTGCGACATTGTCTTTACGCAATACCTCATACGGTTTCTTGCCTGCGCGATAATCGTTAGCCAACTGTTGCATCCTCCCGGGCGTAGCCTCAAGCACCATCAGGTACTCATATTCAGCATTTTGTGGTTTCTCGCCGTGAGAAAGCCACGCCACGCTGATGTCAGCTTCCGTTGGTTTACGGGTTTTATCATTCGCTGAGACTTGATGTTGACGGCGTACTTCTCCTTTAGCGCCGAGCGTTAATAAATAACCGGTACCATGACCGTCGATTAACCAATCACCTTCACCAAGAGTTCGCTGATACGGGAAGGCGGTAATGCGTTCGCCGTTCACCCATAGAGCGTGCGCTTTATCCGTGATGCCGTGCTGGAAAAGTGTCGTTTCTGTTGGGTATTTAGTCGTACTATTGCTGATATTGCTGCCTAATAAGACCAGACGATTTTCCGTCTCTAACGCGGTTTTACGGGCGGTAAAGCTGCTATCGAATTTCGGCATTGATGGCGCATCAAACTTAAAGGCGAACATACCATATTTACCCGCCAACGATGAATGACCACTGAAAGGCTGATCGCCACGTAACATCAGCGTATGCGGGTTAGGGCTGTCCAACTCGGCCAATGGTAAATGAATCGTAGTGGTTCCCGGATTGCGGTTCCAGTCCCAACCGTCTTGTGTAAAACCTATCTCTTTCTGGCTACCATAAGGCAGAACCTGAACAGCGCCATGACTTTGATAGCGACCATAACGGTTATTGGCATAGTAAATCTCTGAAGACCAAACATTGCTGTTGTAGGCTTTCAGGGTAACCATTTTGTCGCTAAAACGATGAATTCCGAACGCGCCGCCGTTAAAGGTCCAGTTACCCTGAGGCAAAGAAGCGGGCTTAATCGTCTGACCAAAGAGCGCTTCGCTTTCGTGCTCCGGCGTTTTGGTAATTTGCAGATAGATGGCCGCCAGATCTTTATCCACTTTTTCGCCAGTTTGCGGATTGCCGGCCAGGGCCAGCCACCGGAACGAGTCCTGGAATAATTTCACGCTTGATGAATTGAATGGGTGACGACCCGCGAGCCCCATTGAGGTCGCTGGGTTGCTGTAAATCCATGCTGAAACCATCGCTTTTTTCAGCGCAGCACGTCCTTCTTTTCTGACTTCAAACGGTGTGCCTTGCAGCATGTAAACCAACTGGCTGGCATTTTTAAAGGCCGGGAATGAGTAACCCGGATAGTTGCCTTCGTGACGCCATGCTGTGCCGTCAGGGCGCAAGCCATCTCGCGAGCCGGGAGGGATTTGCGACAGCGCCACGTTGATGTACTCACCAAAACGTTTTAATAATGCAATACGTTTTGCCGGATCGGGCTCAAGCATTAATAGTGCCAGGTGCTGACGCGAAAGCGTATTAAAATAGTCCAGATCCGAACTTTCCGACCCCGGCCGCATGTCAAAGTTAGCTTTGAACTCCCGTGAATACCACAGCAGAGCATCAGCAACCTGCTGACGTAAATGATGTTTTTCCAGCTCATCGCTCATCATCATTGCCGAGATATACCACCAACGAGAACTGTATCCCCAGTGGTGGGTCGTGACCAGCGCGCTGCCGTCAACGAATCCCTGATCCAATAAATGTTGGGTCATCAGTATATACATGTCGACCAGTGCCTGACGCTGCGCAGGCACAGTACTGACCTGATAGAGACGGCTGATATTAAACATCAGCGTGGCATAGTCCGCGAGATAAACATAATCGTCAAAACGCTGCTTGTCGACGGCGCTCATAAATTCAGGTTGATACAACACCTTCTGCTTATCTGTAATGATATGCCGCCCGGACAATTTACCCTCTGCGTTACGTTTAATACGTAATGCGGCAAAGGCACTGCGTAATTTTTCGTAATTATCGACAATGACCAGTCCATTCTCGTCGGTATTCACCTGGATAAATACGCGCACCAGGGCATCGCGAATGCCATCAGTAGCGGCTAACTCACCTGCCGTTGGGGGCGGTAATTTTTTAGGTAGGCGGAAATCAATTTTTGGAACGTGGAGCCGCGTTTTGACCTGGTCATCAGACCATTGGTAGCGAGCGTCATCGATAGACAACATAATACGGTCGATATAAAAAGTACCGGAAGGCGCTTTAAGCGGCGCTTTAAAGCGAATGTCATCCATATCACTTTTTGCTCCGCTGGCAATGGTATTGCGGGCGCCGCTCTCACCGGCTTCGTTTTCACTGATGCCCAAGCCTTCAATTTCGCGTCCTTCAAGATCGTTTTGCAGTGAAACGCCGATTGCGCGCCAGCCGCTAAAGTTCATTTTGACTTTAATGCCGGTATCAGGTGAGCCAGAAGGTCCCAGACCGCGGCCAAGATCAACAATCATGTAATCGTCAACCGGGTTTTCGTTATAGATCCAAAACGAGAGCACTTGCGTGGCTTTACGACCCCATATTTTAGACGCAACAGAGTCGGGTACCTGTTTGATGGGATGGTGAATCGTCACGGTACTGCCCGCTTGCCAGTCCCATTTAAGCGATTTATTACCCATGATATAGCGCTCAGGACTCAATGACAGAGTTGAATTTTTACTTGCGGAGACAAAATCAGGAATGTTATTGCCGTCAAAATCAATAATTGTCGCCTGCATCAGCATTTTTTTATTGATTTCATTATTTGTACTTTTAGCGTTATTCGCCGATGGATGTGATGTACAGGCAACTGCTCCCAGCAAGGTTGCGACGGTGAGAACTGTGAATTTAAATCTGAAAAGTGTATACATAATCTTCGCTACCCAATAAAAGGATGCAACAGAGAAATGAAGAGAGGCGATACACCTCGGGATACAGGCCATGTCGTATCCCGAGGTGTTATACCTACAAAAAAATTCTGGTAACTTATTAATTAAAAATATTTAGAAACGCTCAGGCCTATATATCCTTCGTTATAACCAGCACGTTTGTAGTAATTCACGTTGCCGTCCAGGTTAATATTATTATTCAGTGCTAAAGATGATTTCAGCGTGGCTTCAAAAATATTATTACCGATGCTATCACCTGTGATAGTGAAACGACCTTTGCCTTTACCCTGATCCATCGCCAAACCCGCAGTTTCGGTTATGACTTCTGAATCATCTAAATCACGGTATCCCATTAATGAGAGTGATGGAGTCAATTTACCAAACGCCAAATCGTAGGTGTTGAAAGCGGTAAAACCGGCCCCCAGGTGTTTCACTGAATAAGACTGGCGATCGACTTCCAGACTAGCTGGTGAACCGCTTTCGACATAATCTTCTACCCGCAGCCACTGATAGTTATATTCTACTCGCGGTTGTAATTTAACGATATCAAGATCAAATGTCATACCGGCGCTGGCCTGATAACCCATCTGCAAACTGTTATAATCGGCTTCAGCCTTGGTATTTCCCTGATAGCCATTTAGGGAACCAATATTACGGGTGCTGCTATTTTTGTTATAGCCCATATTAACGTTACCGTTAATAAAATAGCGCTCGTTGAACCAACCAGTATAGGCCATAGCTTCATAGCTATTTACGTCTTTTGTATTACCATAACCATTTATATTTATATGGCTATTTTGATAACCGAAAGCGACACCGAATAAAGCCTCATCTCTGAAGCGGCGGTCCATACCAATATTTATGCCGTAAGCATTGGTTTGATACCCAAAAATATCAGTAACATTGTCCTGGCGTGCATGTGTATACAGAGTTTGCGCCCAAAGATTCCACGGCGTTGCGGCCTCCTGATGACGTAAATAGAAGCTACGGTTATTCGCCTGATCACGCATCTTATCGACCACACGCAGGGCGGCGCGGACTTCACTACCTTCAGCATTCGGGGTTAATTGCTCAACTAACCGGGCAATACCATTGCCGCTGTTGTCAACACCAGGTGAATTCACGCCGTCAGCGCCTGTATTACTGTTACCTGCTGAGGTTAACAATGCCAGGAGCTCACCGTTTTGCACGGACTGTGTTTTATTGTATTCGGACAGCGCATAGTTAACGATATAACTTGCTGCCTGGAGCCTTTGCTCACTTATGCCACCTTGTTTAGCGATGTTGACAAAATTATCACCGCCTTCGTAGTTCACCCCGTAGCGCACTACTAGCTGATTGCCTTGAAGACCGCCATTGACAACAGGATCGGTAGTGGTTACCCAGGAGTCGGTTTGTTTTAGCAATGGCGAAAGATCGCTAACCGCGTTTCCGCCATTTTGTCCGACCTCAACAGTACCACTCATTCCGCCATTTGATTGAATGAGAATGATATCCTTATTGACGATATCGTTTATGTTACTCCCTACATAAGAGAATAATGCCTTACTACCTGTATTAAATACGGTCTTGCCTTCAATCAGCAATATAGGTGTATTTAAATTGGTGGAGTTGCCAATCTTAAAATCCAGAATCGCATTTTTTTTATTATTAAAATCACCGCTCCAGAAAATGGTCTTATCTTTAGCAATAATGCTCAGGTTTCCCCAGTTATCTATTTTTTCAACTCCGGAAATAATATAACCATCAAACAGCCCTTGCTGTGCCCCGCCCTGGTAAGCAAAGTTAATTTTGTTTCCTTCCTGACCATTACCTACAATATTCCCATGGACGTTACCGTTGACATCTATTCTCAGCGCCGTCTTTGCTTCTGAGAAGTCAATAGCGTTTTCTCTACCTTTAACCGTCGACCCATCTTTTATTGATATACCTATATTAGGCACGGTCGGTTGTTTAAAAGAACCGTCAATTTTAATTGCCGTGCCATTTTCACTGATAATATTAATACCTTTTTCAAGGTTAATATTGTTATTAAAAAATGTATTACCATCAGCGTAGATAGCGTATGCATTCTCTCCGGCAACAGTAATGTTTTTTCGGATATACTGGGCGGCAAATGGCGTGGTGCCAGTATAAGTCAGACCATTACCTTCGGTAACGTATAAGTCTGATGCTAAGGTCACAGGTTTACCATCGGAGGCAATTATTGCATCACAAGTACTGCCCGCTGGTGTATAAGGTGGACAAACACTCGCAGCCGTATTAAATGCAGTTGATAGCAAAATAGTGGATATACTGACCGCGAGGATTTTTTCCCTAAATTTTTTAGACATAATAATACCTTCCATTTCTCAGGAATGAATCTAATACTGTGTTGAAACCCGGAATTATTTAATGCTGGAGTTTACGCTTCTATGCCAGGCATAAATTAATAATCAGAACGTCGCTCGTATGCCTACTTTCATATATTTAGATGAAGAGTTTTCCTTACCCATGGTATAGCCTTCTTTATATTTAACATCTTCGATATAGTACTCTGCCTGAAGTCGGAAGCTATCGGATAAAGGGTAAGCCATCTGCAGGGCTAAACGGTTAACTTTACTTTTTGTTTTGGTTTCACTGTATGCCGCACTTTCATACCATCCGGACGTTTCACCATAATTAAGGGCATAGCGAACATACGGGGTGAGCACCAGACCAATTGGCGTATTCCAGTTAAAATAGAAACGCATTTGCTGATTTCTTGAGTTATCGGTCAATCCCCAGGTATCGCCTTTGTCACTGCGTTTACCGGCATTAAAATAGTTCAATGTCATCATGGTATTGGCACTCGACTTAAAACGTACGCCCGGTTCAATTTCCCAGGTCATGCGATCGGAACGACGTACAGACTGATTCGATGCCGTATTTACCTCTTCACGTTCAATACCCAAAATCATATTGCTCGCAAATGTAAAACGTTCAGATAACAGGCGCTGTCCGGTCAAATGTGCTGTATAAAAATTAATGGTAGTTCGGTTGCCGTTATCGTAAGTGGTTAAATCTTCACGAATACGAAAGCTCGGTTGGATCCAACCTTCGTCAAAACGGAAACGATAGCCGACCATCGCCTCAGCACGTTGATAGCGCTGGAGGGAGTCGTGAAATTGTTTACGAAAACCTAAATCATAGTACCAGTTAGAACCATCCGGATTAAGGTTCATATCCAGGCGCGGACCACTGTAATCATATGGCGTACCGTAATCTCCCGTCACCCAACTCAGTGTTGCATTCACTTTCGCAGCGTGAACGCAGACGGGTAGAAGCGCAGCAATGATCCCCAGACAGGCTGCTGTTCCAGAAGTAACTAACAACTTCACTTTCATAATGACATTTAACCCTTGTAATTATAGAAATACGCTACATTGCAGGATTTATAGGGAGGTCTCCTGCATCTGTAGCTCCACTGCCGGAAAAATGTGGTCCGGACATCAGGTATGGACAATGAGTGTTTGCTGGCCGCCAACTCGCAGAGGGTTATACCTTGCAGAAATATTATCTTTTATTTGCTTTCGTTTCCTTACGTTAGATCACAAAAAAACACATCGAAAGGTTTTTAAAGCAATTAAAGACTTAAAAAACGATAAATAATAAAATCAAAAGGCATCGAAAGATTTGTTAATGTGTTATAGAAAACCGCGCAGGCTTCACGTTATTCCAAACCACTCCGAACCGCCCGAAACAGGGGATGCGCTGATGCTATACGTGCGAATAACTGGTTGCGTCTAATCTGTATACTATGCTCCTTCTGCCTGTATCTCGTGGGCGAAAGAATGAGCATTATTCATCGATTGATGGACGACCATCGCTTTTTCATGGTCGTCCATATCAGAAAAACGTTGCATTCGCCGTTGCGCTACGGTCGCCGTGGCGCTAGTGGGGGGGATCGCCGGTAATCCAGCAGGTACGGCTTTCAAAGCGTAATGGAAAATCTCAGTACCTTTTCGGCGGAAAAACTTGATGAGGCGCTCTACCACGGGACGGTACTCCGGGTGCGGCCAAAAGCCATGACGGTAGCGGTGATTATCGCCGGTCTGCTGCCTGTCTTATGGGGGACCAGCGCGGGTTCTGAATATTGCCGCGCCGCTGTTGTCGCGATTTATCATTCCGGCAGCCTACAAGCTGATGTGGCTGCGCAGGTATCGCCGCCCTACGGCATAGCGTGCGCTGCCCGCCTGCGGCGCCAAACCACTGGTGGGCCTGGCGTACATTTATCGTCCGAGCGCGTTTACTCGTTTGCGGTACTCGCCTGGCGTACAGCCGAATTCGCGGACAAAAGCTTTATGAAAAGAGGACTCGCTCGCATAACCTACCGACTCTGCGATCACTATCACCGGCAGCGCCTCGCGCGACAAGGTCTGGGCGGCGATTTGCAGGCGCAGCGTCGTTAACACCGTTAAGGGCGTCGTATCAGACACGTCGCGAAATAATTGGGCGAAACTCGCCCGCGACATGTGTACCCGTTGCGCCAGTGTTTCGACCGTCCAGGGGTATGCTGGTGTTTCCAGCATGTGTAGAATTACGCGGCCCAGTCGGGGATGCAGCAATAAATTGAGCACGCTTTTCGCCGTGCCAGCCTGTGACAGCCAGTCGCGAATGGCGAGGGTAAACAGAGTGGCGCACTGCTGACTGCATAAGACGTCAGCGCCGGGCAAATGGCGTTCTGACTCCTGCTGTAACAGCAAAATAGCGGCGTTAAGCCAGATACTGGCGGGACTATGCGGCGGCGGGGCAAGAGATAGCACTTCCGGCAATGCGGTAAGAAAATAACGTGATGTCGTATGCAGACGTAGGCTCCCGCACACGATATGTGTTGGTGCTTCACCAGACTGGCTCAAACGGTGGGCGGAGTTTTGCGGCAGAATCACCACCCTTCCCGGCGTAAGCGTAATGGTATCGCCGGTAGGCATTTCCAGTTGCGCTTCACCCTGCGTAACGGTATGCCAGCGAATCACCGATAACTCGCCTGCGGCATGTGGCAACTGCCAGTCGCCGCCTAACGGGCAATTCTTATCAATTGAGCCCTGAGGGTCGTTAAGCGTTAATAGCCGGCTGAGCGCATCCATATAGACTCCAGAACAGATTTTTGTCAAAAAATAGTGATACTGTTTATTCCTTTTAACACTATATTTCGGTCTTAAAATGATTTCCAGCCTTGTTTTTGCTAAACGCTACTTTAGACGATAAGACAGAAAGTAACGCGTTACGGATAACTCTTTCTTTGCTGGCATTACCTATACTTGGCCTGACAAACAGACGGTAATTTGGCGGAGAAAGAAGATGACACACTATCAGGCGCTCATTATTGGTTTTGGCAAGGCAGGAAAAACGCTGGCGGCAACCCTGGCGAAGACGGGATGGCGCGTGGCGATTATCGAACAGTCCGCCAGTATGTTCGGCGGAACCTGTATCAACATTGGCTGTATTCCGACGAAAACGCTGGTGCATGACGCGGAGCGTGAGAGCGATTTTTCTGTTGCTATGCAACGTAAAGCGGCGGTCGTGAATTTTTTACGCGACAAAAATTTTCATAATCTTGCCGACCTGGACAATGTCGATGTGATTGTGGGAAGGGCGGAGTTTATTGATAACCAGACCCTGCGGGTATTTCAGGCGGACGGCGAGCGGGTGCTACGGGGAGAAAAGATCTTCATTAATACTGGCGCAGAGTCGGTGATCCCGGCGATTACAGGCTTAACGACGGCGGCGGGCGTGTTTGACAGCACCGGACTGCTCAGTCTGAGCCAGCGCCCGGCACGCCTGGGGATTTTAGGCGGCGGTTATATTGGCCTCGAATTTGCCTCAATGTTCGCCAACTTCGGTACGAAGGTCACTATCTTTGAAGCTGCGCCGCAATTCTTGCCCCGTGAAGACAGGGATATCGCGCAGGCGATTGTCCGCATATTGCAGGAAAAGGGCGTCGAGCTGATTTTAAACGCCAGCGTGCAAGCCGTATCCTCACAGGAGGGCGCGGTACAAGTAGAAACGTCGGAAGGCGCGCATCTTGTGGATGCCCTGTTGGTCGCGTCGGGACGAAAACCGGCGACGGCTGGCTTACAGTTGCAGAACGCCGGTGTGGCGGTGAACGAACGCGGCGGGATCATCGTGGATGATTATCTGCGTACTACGGCGGAGAATATCTGGGCGATGGGCGACGTTACTGGTGGATTGCAGTTTACCTATATTTCACTGGATGATTTCCGCATTGTACGCGACGGCTTATTGGGAGATGGCAAACGCAGCACCCGCGATCGCCAGAACGTGCCGTATTCCGTCTTTATGACGCCGCCGCTCTCCCGTGTCGGGCTGACGGAAGAACAGGCGCGGGCGAGCGGCGCAACGGTGCAGGTGGCGACATTACCGGTGGCGGCGATCCCTCGCGCCCGAGTTATGGACGATACCCGTGGCGTACTAAAAGCGGTAGTGGACGTGAATACGCAGCGTATCTTAGGCGTATCATTGTTATGCGTCGATTCTCATGAAATGATTAATATCGTTAAAACCGTTATGGATGCGGATTTACCTTATACGGTGTTACGCGATCAGATATTTACCCATCCTACAATGAGCGAGTCCTTAAACGATCTCTTCTCTCTCATTAAGTAAAACATAAATAGCGTAGCCCTGTTAATCAGGGCTTTTTTTCTCTGTGCTGCCATAAAAATACGCCAGGACAATTATGCTGGCGTCTGAAAGAAAAGGTTTTAGTAAGGCGTAACGTATTATAACGCTATTGTAATAACCCACTAATGGAAATCTCGATGTTAAAAATCACAACGCTTATTGCCTCATTATTAGCCGCGCCGCTGGCATTTTCCGCCTCCACACAGCCGCTAACTGACGTTGAATATATCAGCGTTTCTGCGGTTTCAGCGACGCCGTCAATGCTTGAAGACGCTATTGCCAGACTGGCGAAAAGTAAACAAGCATCATCATGGAAAATTACGTCAATGCGTATTGATAATACGGGTTACGCCACTGCGATTTTATATAAATAAGGAGAGCCTGATATGGATAAATATCTTCGTCTGTTAAGTCAGGGGGATCGGCTTGGATTAACATTAATTCGCCTGAGTATCGCCATCGTTTTTATCTGGATTGGATTGCTGAAATTTGTGCCTTATGAGGCAGACAGTATTACCCCGTTTGTGGCGAACAGTCCGTTTATGTCTTTTTTCTATGAACATCCTGAAGAATATCGTCAGCACCTGACGCATGAGGGCGAACTAAAACCGGAGGAACGCGCCTGGCAAACGGCCAATAATACGTATGCGTTTTCGGATGGTCTGGGCGTGGTGGAATTGATTATTGCGGCGCTGGTACTGGCTAACCCTGTCAGCCGCTGGTTAGGGCTGGCGGGCGGCGTGCTGGCATTCCTGACGCCATTTGTCACGCTGTCGTTTTTAATCACCACGCCGGAGGCCTGGGTTATGCCGCTGGGCGATGCACATTATGGTTTCCCGTATTTATCGGGCGCCGGACGGCTGGTATTAAAAGATACGTTAATGCTGGCAGGCGCAGTGATGATCATGGCGGATTCCGCCCGTTCGCTACTTTTACAACGACAGTAGCGACCCTCTTACCCTCTTGATGCCGCGATTCGTCGGATGGCTGCGCAAGCGCCATCCGACAATCTGTTTATGGCTGATGGACTACCCTGTCAGAAGTTCCTGTTCCACCTGTTGAACCTGCGCCTCCAGCGTATTGCGAATTTCGGTTAGCGCCCGTTCCTGCTCGGAGAAATAAGCTTCCTTATCCGTAACGGAAGAGGCGAGCCGCCAGGCGTTTTCCGTTTCCAGTTGCGTAATCTCTTGCAACAGCGCGTCGATTTGCATGCGGAGCTGACGTATTTTATGGCGCAAATGTTCCAGGTTATTCAGCCTGTCGCTTGCCATCATCGGTTCCAGACCGCTTTGCAACTGATTCAATAGCGCTCGAATTGCCGCCAGATCGGCATTCTGTCGCGCCTGATTGAGCTGTACCATCATCTGGTGCGCTTTTTCTTTCAGTTCATCAGCGACCACATCAGGATGGCACAGGCGACTGGCCTGGCGCCACAGACGTTTTAATTCACTGCGTTCGTCAGCCGACAAACGTTGATCGCGGGCGTAGCGGAATTGCGCTTCCTGCTGTTGCTCCTGGTACTGGTGATAGTCCTGTTCCGCGTTTTCCTGCGCCTGGCGGGAGGCGCTATCGTCCTGATGGGAAAAATCAGCCTCCAGTTCACGAATTTCCGCCAGCAACGCGGTGATTAACTCCGTCTGTTGCTGGATTCGCTGGCGGATTCCCACCGACTCCCGCGAGGCGGCATTCAATCCTGTCCACTGCTGTTTTAACGCTGCCAGTTGATCCACAGCCTGGGAAATAAATTGCAAGCAGGATTGATAATCCTTTTCCCGGCGTTTTATTTCAGCTTCGTGCTTGCGCTGCATACTTACGGCGAGCTGTTTACGCAACTCCAGGATACGGCTCATCAACGGCCCGAGACGCAGATGATAGAGGTCGTTAAAATCGTCGAGAACTTGTACGCGCGCATTTCGTTTGTCAATCAGATCGCGAAGTTGAGCCTCAAGCGCTTTCAGCTCCAGTTTACTGGCGGCGATAGAGGGATCTTGCCACGTCGAGAGCGCCCGTTGGGCCTGTAGCCAGGCGGAGATCTCTTGCATGGCGTCACTGAAACGACGAGCTTCAATCGCCTGGGCAATCGCGCTGATTACGGCATCCTGCGGCTCATTTTTCAAGTAGATGAGCTGCTGACGGATAATCTCTTCGTCCTCAAGTTCGATGGCGCTTTTGATAATCTCTAAACGTTTAATGATCTTATTCATGACGTTAATGCCTGGCGTGGCTCAAAAACGGATAACAGATACCAGGTCTGATTCACCTTTTTGAAAATACTGAAAAAATACTAAATGTATTCTGTGGGGTATCGTACTTTTCGTCCAGAGTTATTCACACATTTTATACTCGGCGTCTGTCACCCGTAGCTCTCTATATCGGCGCGTATTCTTTTCTTTTTACTCCCGCGGCATCTTTTTTTGCGCGATGATATTAACGCTCGGAATTGAGCAGTGACAAACGATTGCGCCTTGCGGCAGAGAGAACGAAATGTTAAAAGGTGCCCCTCAATAAAAACGATACAGGGGTAGGGCGTGAAAAACGCGTCAACTGCATCCGGCGCCAGCGTGTCGGATGCCGCGTCGAAGAATGAACCGACGCTTCAGCGGGGGTTGCAAAACCGTCATATTCAGCTCATTGCGCTGGGCGGCGCCATTGGCACCGGACTGTTTCTGGGCATCGGCCCGGCGATTCAGATGGCGGGGCCGGCTGTTTTGTTGGGCTACGGCGTTGCCGGGATTATCGCTTTTCTTATTATGCGCCAGTTGGGTGAAATGGTCGTGGAGGAGCCGGTTTCCGGATCGTTTGCCCACTTCGCCTGGAAATATTGGGGGCCGTTTGCGGGCTTTTTGTCGGGCTGGAACTATTGGGCCATGTTTGTGCTGGTCGGGATGGCGGAGCTGACCGCGGCGGGCATCTATATGCAGTACTGGCTGCCTGGCGTACCAACGTGGATATGGGCGGCGGCGTTTTTTATTATCATTAATGCCGTGAATCTGGTGAACGTACGTTTGTATGGCGAAACGGAATTCTGGTTCGCGCTGATTAAAGTGCTGGCGATTATCGGCATGATAGGTTTTGGTCTGTGGCTGCTATTTTCCGGTCACGGCGGTGAACATGCCAGTATTGATAACCTTTGGCGTTATGACGGCTTCTTCGCTACCGGCTGGCATGGTTTGCTTCTGTCGCTGGCGGTGATTATGTTTTCTTTTGGCGGACTGGAGCTGATCGGTATTACCGCAGCGGAAGCGCGCGATCCGCAAAAAACTATCCCGAAAGCAGTTAATCAGGTGGTATACCGTATTTTACTGTTCTACATTGGTTCGCTGGTGGTTTTGCTGGCGCTCTATCCGTGGGTGGAGGTGAAATCCAACAGTAGCCCCTTTGTAATGATCTTCCATAATCTGGACAGTAATGTGGTAGCGTCGGCGCTGAATTTCGTTATTCTGGTCGCGTCGCTATCGGTGTATAACAGCGGCGTTTATTCAAATAGCCGAATGCTGTTTGGCCTGTCTGTACAAGGTAATGCGCCGAAATTTTTAACCCGTGTCAGCCATCGCGGCGTGCCGGTGAACTCGCTGATGCTTTCCGGGGCGATTACTTCGCTGGTGGTACTGCTAAACTATCTGCTGCCGCAGAAAGCGTTTAGCCTGTTGATGGCGCTGGTTGTCGCGACGTTATTGTTGAACTGGATAATGATCTGTCTCGCGCATTTACGTTTTCGCGCGGCGATGCGCCGTCAAGGGCGCGAAACGCAATTTAAGGCGCTGCTCTATCCCGTCGGAAACTATTTATGCATTGCGTTTCTGGCGCTGATTCTGGTGTTAATGTGTACCATGGACGATATGCGATTGTCGGCAATTTTACTGCCGGTATGGATTGTTTTTCTGTTTATCGTGTTTAAGGTGCTGCGCCGTAAGACCCGTTAACTTTTTGGCCCGATCCCATGTTATGCGATCGGGCAGTCTATTAATGCGTTAATGCCCCTGACAGCGCACGAATATCACTGCCGGTCGGCGTCTGATGGATGCGCAAGCCGAACTCTTCCACTACAGCAAAAATATGGTCGAAAATGTCGGCCTGAATGCTCTCATATTCCAGCCACACGACGGTATTGGTAAAGGCATAGATCTCTATTGGTAAACCATGATCGTCAGGCGCCAGTTGGCGCACCATCAGCGTCATATCTTTAC